>CAYJKJ010000039.1:0-2360 GCA_964370715.1 uncultured Faecalibacterium sp. | reverse complement strand
CGCTCTTTATCTCGTCGACCTTTATAAGATATAGCTTTTTGCCGTATATGAACATCGGGATGATACGATTGGTTCCCGATTTATACAACAGCGTTTGGGGAATGGGCTACAACTTAAATCTAATTGCAGGTGCTATTGCACTGGTGCTTGTTGCTGCTGTAGTAAGCATAGTTGGCTGTGTGGTGTTTGTGAAAAAAGATATTAGAAACTAAGCGAGGAGGGGAGTTGCCACACACAATAGAATATAATGACATAAAAAAGACACATCTTTTTCGAGATATGTCTTTTTTTGACGGTCTAATATTATTTTTAATAAAACAATCATGTGATGAATAAAATGTTATATCATCGATTATTTTTAGGGGGGGATATGTATGATATTTGCGGTCGCAGTTGTTGTTTTAAACGTCTTGTTTGTTGCTGTTTTGGTAATGGGGAACATCTCGAAATCAACCGCCACAGTTAGAACGTCTTTTTGCTGTTTTGTGGTTGGAGTTTCATTTTTATATGGGATAAATATAATGGGCGAAAATTTTTTAATTTCACTCGACACAAACGTTGCAACCGTTTTAACTTCCGTTTTGCTGGGCATTCCGGGAATAGTTTTGATGTTTATAATAAAGTTCTTTGAAAATATTTTTTAAACAAGATAAAGTAGGTCTTTAAGCCGAGTTCTGTCGTGAACGACTATCTATCTTGGCTATGCGTCGCCGCTATAGCTCATGCCACTCTTTCGGACACGCCGGGCCGGCTTGATGTCCATATCGGTGTTGCTCCGAATAGGGTTTGCAGGGCTATTCAGTCTCCTGATAGCCGGTGAGCTCTTACCTCGCCTTTCCACCCTTACCGTTATAAAAACGGCGGTATATCTCTGTTGCACTTTCCCTGAAGTCGCCTTCGGCTGCCGTTAACAGCTATTCTGCCCTGTGGAGCTCGGACTTTCCTCACATATATAATATGTGCAGCCGTTCAACCTACTTTATGTTAAAATTATATCATGTTTTTTTGAAAAAATAAATATATAGTTTGTAGAAAAAAGAACAATATAAGTATCGGAAAATTTCACACTAGCGATTTAAAACTTTAAACTGCTAAAAAGTGCATAAAAAAACCGATACTGTCTTAACAAAAAATGTCACGGTATACAATATTTTAATTATGGTATTTTTTTAATTGATTTTTAATAGCACAATAACGTATAATAACAAAATGAAAATTAAGAATTAAAAAACAGGAGACACGAAGATGGAGATATTAAACAGCTACTTAAACGGAGTTTATAAAACCGTTAAGGTTAGAAATGCGAATGAACCGGAGTTTTTGCAAGCGGTGCATGAGGTGCTTTGCTCGCTTATCCCCGTTGTTGAAAGCGATTATAAATTTGAAAAATTCGGAGTTATCGAAAGGTTAGTTGAACCCGAAAGATTTATTCAATTTAAAGTGCCATGGGTAGACGACAAAGGTAAAGTTCAAGTTAACCGTGGGTTCCGTGTCCAGTTTAATTCGGCAATAGGACCTTATAAAGGCGGCTTAAGATTCCATCCAACGGTGTCGGGGTCGGTTATAAAGTTTTTGGGATTTGAACAGGTTTTTAAAAACAGCTTAACTTCGCTCCCGATAGGTGGCGGTAAAGGCGGAAGCGATTTTGATCCAAAAGGCAAAAGCGATATGGAAGTTATGAGATTTTGCCAAAGCTTCATGACCGAGCTTTGGAAATATATCGGCTCGAACACCGACGTTCCGGCAGGGGATATCGGGGTTGGCGCTCGTGAGATCGGCTATCTTTTCGGGCAATATAAACGTCTTCAAGGAACGTTCACCGGCGTTTTGACCGGCAAAGGGCTAACCTATGGCGGAAGCCTTGCAAGAAAAGAAGCAACGGGCTTTGGGCTTTGCTATTATGTTGATGAAATGCTTAACTGCATGAAAAACGATAGCTTTGGCGGAAAAACTGTTGTTATCTCGGGGTCGGGCAACGTTGCTATATATGCAGCTCAAAAGGTTGCTGAACTTGGCGGAAAAGTTGTTGCTATGTCGGATTCAAGCGGATATATCTATGACAAAAACGGAGTTGATCTTGAAGTTGTTAAAAAGATCAAAGAGATCAACCGTGAGAGAATCGGCGAATACACAAACTATGTTAAAAAAGCAACCTATCAAGAAGGTTGCAGCGGTATATGGACTGTTCCTTGCGAGATTGCTTTGCCCTGTGCTACGCAAAATGAGCTGGACGAAGCTTCCGCAAAAACCCTTGTTAGCAACGGCGTTATAGCGGTTGCAGAGGGCGCAAATATGCCATGCACAACCGAAGCGGTTGAATTGTTCCAAAAGAACGGCGTTTTGTTTGGACCGGCGAAAGC
>CAYJKJ010000038.1:0-3391 GCA_964370715.1 uncultured Faecalibacterium sp. | reverse complement strand
CCGCCTATTTCTTTTGTGGCGTTTTTTACATATAGTATTGTGCCCATATATTTTACAACCTTTCTTTTACAACACCGTGTTATACATCCGGATTTTGTTGTTTTGCTTTTAGTTTGTTATGTTTTAATTATAAAATACAAAACAAAAAATCCCTTTAGGTTTCCAAAAAGAAATTTAAAAGGATTTTGAAAGAAAGTTGAAAGAAATTATATTTTTTTAAGTTTTACCGTTGCTGTGAAGATTTTGTTATCATAGCAAATTTCTAGTGTGCCGTTCATCATTTTCAAAAGTTCTGTTACTATAGAAAGCCCAAGCCCCGATGACCCGTTTGTTCTGTTTTCGCTTGCAGTGTAAAGCCTGTTTTGCAGTAGTTCTATCTTTCCGTCAAGGTTATCTTCTGTTTGGTTTTTAATAGTTATAACAATATCATCACTATCAGAAATTGCAATAACCTCTATAGGCTCACTGTCTATTCCGTATTTCTTTGCATTGCTCAGTAGATTATCGATCACACGATGAAAATTTTCGGCATCGATGCTTGCGTTTAATTCGCCGCTATATTCATTATAAACGATATTTTCGGTTCTAATTTCAAATATTTGTTTTAGCATTAAACCTATATCAATAGTTTGCAAAGTCAAAGCCATATCACCGCTAATCAACTTGCTGTATAAAAACAAGTCAGAGATAAGTTTTTCAAGTCGATTTCCGTTTTCTTTGGCAATATTAGCATATGCATACAACTCATCATCTTTTGACAGCTTGCCTTTTATAACATCTATATAACCTATCATTGAAGTGAGTGGCGTTTTTAAATCATGTGACATATTTGTAATTAAAAGCCGCTGATTTATTTCGTCTTGACGTTCTTTTTGTCGACTGCTGTATATTGAATCACCCATACTGTTAATGCTAACAGCTAGATTTGCCAGTTCATTTTCCCCTTTAATCGGTATCTTGTATAAAATATCCTCGGTTGCAATAAGTTTAATACCGCTTTCGATTTCTTTTATATAAAAAATTTCTTTAGCAATAAAATTAATCAATAGAACTAAAAAAGATATCACACTAATTACAGCAGATATAATATAATAAATATCTCCCTTTATTTCTAAACCATACACGTTGATATACATTTTCCCTAAAGTGTCAGAAAACTCCACGTCATATACAAATACACTTTCTTGGCTTAGCCCGTCAATCACAGATTGTGTTAAATTCTGCTTTTCAATAAACATTACTTGATAGGTAGGAAGCTTATCAAAACTCATGCCATCCGCCTGCGAATAGGTCATGTTTTCTCTATCAATTTGTTCAAGTATATCCCCAGCAATAGCATCGCTTTCTAAGCGAAGCCTGTCTTGGTTTTGAGTGTTTTTAAATTCAATATAAGTTTGCGAAAGTGTGGCTAGCAATACAAAAAGCAATAAACTAACGAGTGCTGAAACAATTATCTTTATGAAAAACGACACGTAAAGTGAAGTTGCAACTTTTTTAATCCACACGATAGCCACTCCCCCAAACAGTCTTGATGTACCGAGGATTAGATATATCGTCTTCGATTTTATTTCTCAAATTTCTAATATGAACCGAAACTGTACTTTCGGCGTTTAACACGCTTTCCTCGCCCCAAACATTAGTATAAATTTGCTCTAAACTAAAAACTCTTTTTCTATTGTTTAAAAATAGCTCTAAAATTGCAAATTCTAGTTTTGTAAGTTTAATCATGTCGTCATTTTTGAGAACAGTTTTCCCTGCAAGATTTACGGTTAGGCTACCAATTGTAACTTCGTCAAAAGCTTTGGCTTGGTTGTTTCCGGCATAGGTTCTATATCTTCTTATATGTGCTTTTATACGTGAAGTAAGGTCAAGCGGGTTAAAAGGCTTTGTGATATAATCATCAGCACCCGAAGTGAACCCTGTGTATTTATCGATGTCTTCGCCTTTAGCGGTTAAAAAAATTATAGGGGTGTTGTATTTTTTTCTAATCTCTACACACGTTTCAATACCATTCATTTTAGGCATCATTATATCAAGCAAGATCAAATCAAATGTGTCATCGATTTTGGATATGGCATCGACCCCGTTTTCGGCTTCAACAAAATCATAGTTTTCATTCGCTAAGTAGAGTTTAATAAGTCCTCTTATATCTTTTTCATCATCAACAATCAATATTTTCATAATCTACCTCCGAGAGTATTATATCTGTATTATATAATTATATTACATAAAATAAAATTTTTGTTTAGGAAAATTTAAAGAAAGTTGAAAGATCTAACATGTTAGTTACCTATATTCTGCCTATAAACCCCTTTTCTCGATAGGTGAAGTTTATATATTCAAGACTTTAACCGCATCTGTCAATGTTTTTTCAAAGGCTAACTTGCCATATTTGTCTACCTCGGCCTTGTCTTTTGGACCATGTGTTAAACAACCGGCGCCACCTATACATCCGCCGCTACACGCCATGCCTTCTATAAAATTTATGTCTCCTATTTTTTTAATTGATCTCAGTATAGCTGCTCTACAAGCTTCAATGCCATCGCATTTTTCGGATTTTAAGTCGAAATTAATGTTTTGTTCCTTGATAGCTTGTGCAACGGCATCGGACAAGCCGCCGCTTCTTGCGAAAATTCGCCCGAAATATGACGCGTTGTCAAGTGGTTCGACCGGCAGTTGCTCTAAATCCAAGTCGCGGCTGTCAAAAAGCGCTTGCAACTCTTCAAAAGTCAGAACACTATCGATATATTTGTTCACTTTGTCAAGCTGAAATTCCATTTTTTTAGCGGTGCAAGGCCCTATAAATATAATTTTTGCGGCAGGGTCGGTTTGCTTGATATATTTTGCAATCCTTGCCATTGGGGACAAATTGTGGGAGATGTTTTTGGCAAAATCGGGAAAGTTCTTTTGTATATACATCACAAAAGCAGGGCAGCATGAGCTTGTTAAAAATCCTTTTTCTGAAAGCTCTTGCGATTCTTCCAAAGCCACGGCATCTGCTCCGAGCGCCGCTTCAACTATTGCGTGAAATCCAAGTTGTTTAATTCCGCTTACCACCTGTCCTAAACTAGTGTGTTGAAATTGGCTTGAAATCGAGGGCGCCACCACGGCATAAACTTTATAATTTTTATTTTTATCGCTTTTTTTAATGATGTCGATAGCATCTAAAATAAACGATTTATCTGTGATCGAACCAAACGGGCATTGGTAAGCACAAGCGCCACATGCAATACACTTTTCGTTGATAATCTCTGCGCTGTTGTCTTTGGCTTTTTGTATCGCCTTGACTTTACAAGCCGTTTCACACGGTCTTTTTCGGCTGATTATCGCATGATAGGGGCAAAGTTTTGCACAAGCTCCGCAGTCCACACATTTTTCTTCGTCTATATGT
>CAYJKJ010000037.1:0-4713 GCA_964370715.1 uncultured Faecalibacterium sp. | reverse complement strand
TTTTTGGTTTTGGGTAAAAGAAAAACACCTCGGGGTGAGGTGTTTTTGGCAACTATTATAACTTTTGCATTTTTCATTAATTTAAAAATCCAATTTTTTTCTCACAAAACTTGTGAGAATTAACTACACAACCCACTCCTCAGTAACAAGGTCTATAAGCTCCGATAATTTCAACTCTGCTTTAAAATCATCTCCGTATTCTAAATTCAATGTTTGATTGTCGAGTTTAAAAGATATATCGTATAGCTTTCCTGTTTTTGTTCTTCGGATTAAATTGTTGTCCAAGAAAAATCTAATTACCTTTTTATGTGTTTCTATATCGTCTATTTCTAAATAAAAACAAGAAACTCCCGTTTCGGCATCAGAGTGTTTTGATTGAGTTACGATATTCTGATTAATTGATTTTTCGCAAATGTCTTGCGCAAAATTTTTGCCTTGAAAAAAGTACATCCATTTTCCACATTTATTAGGCTCAAGCTCTTTAGCATCATCGCTACAATATGCAACCCAGTCCCCAACATTTAAAACTCTCATTCCTTCTCCCAACCTCCGCTCTTATATGTCATACTAAAAACCATATCCGCCAACAGCTTCTTAAATGAAGCGTTGTCGTTGTATAGTTTGAAAAGCTCCATATTATCCGACATAAGGTCAAAGATAACCGTTTTTAACGCTCTTTCGCTCTCAAATCTTGCGTTTTGCTTGTCGGAGTTTTTCATAGCGTTTTGATATTTCTCGTCTAATAGAACCATTTTCGGAATGTCGTCAATCTGTCTTTTCATGTTCTCGCTTTGTTTCCAGTCGCTAGTTCCATGCACATCGTTAAACTCGGTTAAAATCGCCGACAATAAATTCATCTCGGGGTCTATAGTTCCTCCTGCCGCTTGCAAAGGAACAGGGGAAACTTCGGCATCGCTGTCGTCGAGTTTTATCGAAACCATAGCCTCGGCTTGTATGCGGTAGCTGTCAAGGTCGATAGCTTCAATTATCCCCTCTGCCAAATCATCGTCGATAGGTGTTGGAAGTTTCGGCAATAAAAAGTTCATGAATATCGAAAGCTTTTCCCATTCCGGGCTACCATACGGAAGAATTGCTCCCAAAAAGCCGTATGTTCTGACAAAAGATTTTGCCGAACTCTTAAATTTAATCTGCTCGTCCGTCTCAAGCTCTTGATATGCCACACGGCATCTATCAAGAATGTAGTCAAGTTTTTCTCGGTTTTCTCCTCCAAGATATAGCTCGATAAAACTGTTTACATCGTTTTCGCTGTATACTTGATAAACCTCCATCGCCGAGATAAGGTCGTATAACTTGTTTGGATCGGTTTCGCCAACCAACATAGTAGACCTATAGTATCTCGAAAACGCAAACTGTATCTGTTCAATATCATTCGCAAAATCAAGCACAAATGTATCGAATTTTTCGGGATGCGCCCTGTTAAGTCGTGACAGCGTTTGAACAGCTTTTATATCGCTAAGCATTTTATCTACATACATCGTGTGTAAAAGCGGTTCGTCATATCCTGTTTGGAACTTGTCCGCCACGATTAAAAAACGGTAGGGTTCTTTTTTAAACTCTTTTTCTATATTGCTACTTGGGAAACCGTTTATCGAAGCCTCGGTAACATTTTTTCCGCCGTATTCCTTTTCGCCCGAAAAAGCTATTATAGATTTAAATTGGCTTTTCCTGTTTTTAAGCGCTTTTTCTATTGCATAATAATATTCAATAGCCCTTTCTATACTGCTTGTAACAACCATAGCTCGAGCCTTTCCGCCAAGTTTCTTTTGCGCTACAACCTGTTCATGAAAATGCCCGACAATTATTTCGGCTTTTTCCTCAATGGCAGACTTGTTGCTCTCAACAAAAGCACGAAGTTTTTTTTGCGATTTTTTCTTGTCGAAAAGCGGGTCATCTTCAACCGATTTTGCAAGATTGTAATAGCTTTTATATGGCGTATAATATTTTAAAACGTCTTGAATAAACTGTTCTCCGATTGCTTGCTTCATTGAATAGACATGGAAAGGTTTATATCTAACCTCCTCGCCCTCGTTATACGGCACGCCAAACATCTCGAGCGTTTTGTTTTTCGGCGTTGCTGTGAACGCAAAATAGCTTGCGTTTTTAAGCAACTTTTTTGTTTTAATTATGTTATGTATCTTGTCTTCGATGTCTGTTTCGTCGTCCTGATTGTATTCGCCCGACAGCGCCATGTTCATTTTAGCCGAGGTTCTTCCGCTTTGGCTCGAATGTGCTTCGTCTATGATAATTGCAAACGTTCTGTTTTTGTGGTTTGTTCCGATATCGTCCAACACAAAGGGGAATTTATACACGGTTGTTATAATAATCTTTTTTCCGTTTTCGATAGCGGTTTTTAAATCCCCCGAATGTTCCGCCCACATCACGGTGTTTTTAACCTGCATAAACTGTTTAATCGTGTCTCTTATCTGCTTGTCAAGATTTACTCGGTCGGTTACAACGATAACTGTGTCAACTATCGTTTCGCCGTCCTTTTCAAGCCCTATAAGCTGATGAGCAAGCCACGCAATAGAATTCGACTTTCCGCTTCCTGCGCTATGTTGGATAAGATATTTTTGCCCGATACCGTTTGTATAAACATCGTTCAACAACGCTTTAACAACCGTTAATTGATGAAAGCGGGGGAATATCTGCGAATAGCTTTTCTTTTTTGTTTCGGGGTCTTCCTTTTCAACGACCTGTGCGTAGTTTTCAATTATGTTAGCAAGCTCGGTTTTTGTAAAAATATCTTTCCAAAGATAATCCGTCATCAAACCGTCGGGGTTTGGCGGGTTGCCCGCTCCGTCGTTATAGCCTTTATCAAACGGCAGAAACCACGAGTTTTTGCCGTCTAACTTTGTGCAAAATTTAACCCTTGCGTCGTCCAAAGCGAAATGCACCATACATCTTTTAAACTGGAACAACAGCTCTTTTGGGTCTCGGTCGGTTTTATATTGATAGACAGCGTCTTCGACATCCTGTTTTGTCAATTGGTTTTTAAGCTCACACGTTATAACCGGCAAACCGTTTATAAACAAACAAAAGTCAAGGGCAAGTTTTGTGTTGTCCTTTGAATACATAAGTTGCCTTGTAACGCTGAAGATATTTTGTTCAAACTGTTTTTTCGCCGTCAAGTTTTTTTCCGACGGTGTCATATAAAACATAACAAGGCTCGCCGGATATATCTTCATACCGTTTCTTAAAACATCAACAACCCCACGTTTTGCAATTTCGCCTTGCAAACGAGATAAAAAACCGGCTCGCTTAAGCTCGTTTTTAATCCCGATTTTCTCCATTTCCTCCGGCTGGGTTGTTTCGAGAAAACGAAAAAGCCGAGTTTCGTCCACAGCGTAGTCTTTGTTATAATCTATGTTTTGCCCGAGTTCAAAACCGTTTTGTTCTACAAGGTGGTTTACGATTAAAGTTTCAAGCCCTTGTTCTTTTGTGTTTGTGGGCATAGGTTTTCTCCTTTTTAAGATGCAAATAATTCTATATTTTTTTCTTTTTCACTAAACAAAACAGGGGTTATTTCATAAACCTTTAAAGCCGACAAATCTTCTTTAGCAACTTTATTTTCATCATTAATAATTATTATTAATTGACTATCGCCGGAACGCTTGTCTTTTGTATCTATCCAATTAAAAATAGCCATATCTCGTTTTGATTGATTTAGTCTGTTAATCCCTCGACAAAACCTTTCCGGGTTAGATTTATTACGCTGGAAATGAAAATCGTATGTGTAAAGGCTTCCGGTTTTTCCAATTAAGGAAAAATCAGGGGAAAAGAAAATTTCATTAGTATTGAAAAAATTTGCGATTTCTTCAACAAAAATATCTTTAACCGTTTCTTTTTTTAAATAAAACATATCGTCAATAGAGAGCATTGCTTGAACCATCATATGCTTTCTTTGCGAAAAATTATCTACAGAACAAGTTGTGACCAAATCTTTATCTCTTAATTCAATGCCGAAGTTTCTAAGCGTTTTATCAAAAATTCGTTTTTTTGCAGATTCGGTTTTAAACTTAATTCCTGACATTTCTAAATTAGACAAAATATAACCATCATCCGTTATGGTTATTTTTTCATCTTCATCCATTTTTACATAGAGTTGCATATAATCGTTAAACCTATCTAAATAGGGCGTAGTTAGTTCATAGTATTGTCCGAATTTAGCTACCGAGATTTCATCTCGCAACCACTTTGTATAGTCATCAAGCATTTTATTAATATTCATCACAAACTCTCCTTATCAAACAAGTCTTCTTGTCGATGTTTTTGTATGGGTGATTTAATTATATTAAATTTCTTGAAAAATTCAAAGCATATTTCAAATAAATCTTCGCTTTTTGGATTAAATGGGATTGCTTCTTTGGTATCATAATCTTCATTGTAAATATGAAGGTGTGTTCCCTCTATTGTTTCGCCATTTGATGGGTTTACATGCTTAGAGCTTGGATTTACGTCTAACCTTAACAAAACAATATTATCAGTCTTTAATCTTCCTTGATATGTACACTTATTATAGTTTATGCCTTTTCTATCGATATTAACGATAAACTCATCTCCGATTTTTTCTCCAAAAACCTCAAATTGCACCGTTTCTTTTTTGTTTGGAAATGCAATAGTTGCCTCTTCTACCGATTTCTTTAACATATTAATTAGATGTTTTGCTTCTTCTGTTGTTAAGGTAGCACTCAT
>CAYJKJ010000036.1:2804-7939 GCA_964370715.1 uncultured Faecalibacterium sp. | reverse complement strand
CAAGGAATTTTTCGAGTTTTTCGATTTCAAGTTCAAGTTTAATAACTTCTTTTTTTGGAAGAAGATCGAATGTTCCATCTTCACGCATTTTTTTGAGCTGTTCCATTCTGTCAATTCTTCTGCGAATGGTTCTGTAGTTGGTGAGCATTCCGCCGAGCCAACGAGCGTTTACATAATGCATTCCGCAACGTAACGCTTCTTCTTTGATCGATTCTTGAGCTTGTTTTTTTGTTCCTACAAACAAAATCGAACCGCCTTGTGTCGCTATGTCGCGAACAACGTTATAAGCTTCATCAAGCTTTTTAACGGTTTTTTGAAGGTCGATGATGTAGATTCCGTTTCTTTCCGTAAAGATATACGGCGCCATTTTGGGGTTCCATCTTCTTGTTTGGTGTCCGAAGTGGACGCCTGCTTCAAGAAGCTGTTTCATTGATACAACTGCCATTTGTTTTGTTCTCCTTAAATTTTGTTTTATTCCTCCGCAACCTCTTAGCACCTTAATGTTTATCAAGGTATTTGGGGTCGAGAACCGAAAAACGGCACAACTCTTCCCAAGATTGCGTGTGAATTTCCGTACTATTTTATCATAATTTAAATTAAATTACAATGTTTTTTTGAAAATATACTTTATTTTGTAAATTGCAATATTAACTGTCGCAAAAGTTTCTGATAAAAAACGATCTATTGATGAATTTTTAATGAGAATAATGTATAATTAATATGTAAAAGAACTTATATCATATAATTATAAAAGGGAGGACAGTATATTGAAAAAAATTATCAACTCGTTTTTGTTTAAAGTGATAATTATTTTAGCTCTATTGATAGTTATTATTGTGATTTTCGAAAGCCGAGAGGGTGGAGTTTTTTCTCCGGTCGAACAAACATCAACCGAAACTGTGTCGGTCGAGGGAACGGTGTTGGTTGAAAAGCTTGATTTTGGCGAAGTGGTTATGGGGGAAGCTAGCGGAAAAAGCGAGTTTATAGTGCTTGAACAGGAAGTGTCGGTTGAAACAAAAACCAGCCGTTCGCTTGGTGACATTGAGATACTGACAAAATCCCAAAATATGCATAGCCCCGGTATCGGGGTATACACGGTTGATCTTTCTCAAATTTCTGAATCTGATATTATAGCCGATCAACAAAACGAAACAGTTTTAATTTTAATCCCACATCCAACCCTTTATTCCGTCACACCCGATTATGACAACACCACGATAGACGATATCGAAAGAGGAAGCTTTTTGGCGTTTGGCGATATCGAGATGACGCAACAAGAACAACTTGATGCTCAAAAGCTTATTATCGAGGCGATGACGGTAGAACTTGAAACAAAAACACAGCTTGAAAAAGCAGATAGATTTGCCGTAGCTCAAGTTAAAGAGTTGTTACAACCGATTATAAAAGCCGTTGATAGCAAGTACACCGTGATGGTAGATTTTAAAGACTAGAAGCATAACAGAGATTAATGTTTAAGGATTTATAAACACGATAAAACCACCGATTTTTTTGAATCGGTGGTTTTGTTTTATCTATATTTGCTTTGTTTACTAATGATTAAAGTCTTTATTTCTGCGCTTTTCTTTGCTCTAAAAATTCTTTTGTGAGCTTTACAACTGTGCCTGAAAGAAGAATAAGAGCGACAAGGTTGGGGATTGCCATAAGCCCATTAAGGGTGTCCGCTATATCCCAAGCCAACGAAAGGTTCATGGTTGCGCCGATTAGTATAACCCCGATAAACACGATTTTATATACTACTGTGAATCTGCCTTTTGTCAAAAATCCGAAACAACGTTCTCCGTATAGTTGCCAAGAAAGAACGGTCGAGGTTGCAAAACAGATTATTGCAAGCGCAACAAAGATGCTTGCAAACTGCGAACCGAACACCGAAGCAAACCCTAGCGTCGTTGTTGAAACGCCGGCAAGATCACCGTTGCCCCACGGCACGACGATGCCCGACATTAAAACGACAAGCGAAGTCAATGTGCAGATAACGATCGTATCCATGAAAACTTCAAAGACACCGAACAAACCTTGCTTTACCGGGTTTGTTTCCGACGTTGAAGCGTGGGCAATTGGTGCAGACCCGAGACCCGCTTCGTTGGAGAAAACCCCTCTACCGACACCACGGCGAACTGCATTCATAAACACAAATCCCGAAACGCCGCCTACTACAGCTTGCGGAGCGAAAGCCGCTTGGAAGATGCTTGCGAAAACTGTTCCAATTGATCCAATGTTGACTATAACAACGGTCAAAGCTCCCACTACGTACAAAAGAGCCATGAACGGAACAAGCTTTTCGGTAACTTTACCGATTCGTTTAACTCCGCCAATTACGACAAACCCAACAAAGACAGCTATTGCAACGCCGATTACAAGCCTTAGAATAAATTCGCTGTTTGTTCCAACGATGTTTGAAGCGGTAACCGAGTCGATAGCGGTCACTATCGAGCTTGCTATCGTGTTAACCTGTGTCATGTTTCCGATGCCGAACGCCGCAAGAGAACCCAACACCGCAAAGATAATGCTTAACCAGCTATACCCTTTGCCAAGACCGTTTTTTATGTAGTACATAGGCCCGCCAATCCATTCGCCGTTTTCATTTTTCTCACGGAAGTTAACCGCCAAAACAACCTCTGCAAACTTTGTCATCATTCCGAACAATGCGGAAACCCACATCCAAAAGATTGCCCCAGGGCCGCCCAACACTATAGCACCTGTGACACCGGCTATGTTACCCGTTCCGACCGTCGCCGCCATTGCGGTTGTTAAAGCCTGGAAAGGGGTTATCGAACCGGATTGTTCTTGCTCTTTCTTTTTCTTTTTGCTAAAGATTTGACCAACTGTTTCACGCATAACCATTCCGAAGTTTTTAAACTGGAAGCCTTTGGTCAAAATGGTGTAGCAAATTCCGGTTCCCACGAGAAGCGCCAACATTATTGGACCCCATGCAAAACTGTTGACCACGCCGTTTATCTCGGCAATGCTGTCCGCAAGAGTTTTCTCGACGACCGCTCCGTCTGCCTCGCTCGCTGAGTCTGCTGCTTCGTTTGTGTAGTTTTGGTATCCGTCGATTACGACCTCGCCCGTTGGCTCAATTCCGTCCGCCAACATGAACGCCGAAACCAACAAGAGCAAAACCACCGCAAACAACGCATAAAATTTTAAATACTTGTTTGACATTTCTTTTTCCCCTTAATATAAAATTTATTATGATAATACTATACAGCATTAAAGCGATTTTTTATAGTTATTTTTTTATCAATCAAACATTTTTTAATTTTTTGCTATTATTTGTTCTAGAATTTCTGATTTTTTATAAAATTCGCCATATAGTTTGACTTTGATTTAGCCGAACCCCAAAGAAAATTCAAAACTGCCATTATCAATTTTTGATAATGGCAGTTTTGCTGCACACAGATTATGTTCATTTTTGATTATGTGGTTTCGAATAAAGTGGTTTTAGAATATCCCTTTGTTATATTTAATTTGAGCCAATATCATCATTATAAGACCACATATAAAGCTCACACCAAATGCAACCCAACCAAAGAATGTAAAAGTTATAAAGTCTATAATCCCTGTTAGATACATGCCTACTCCCATTATTAACATTGCTTTTCCCATTAATGTTGTGTAGGCTTTTTTATCGCTGTCGTTTACTTTTTTGTAATGATAATCATGGATAAGAGTAATCTGCTCTTTCTTCCATATTTTCCATCCAAAAATACAGAACAGCGTTCCTACAGCAGTCAAAAGAATTAATTCAAATAGAAACAATTGTTACTACCTCCGTTAATTTAATAATCCAAATACCTATGTAGGGAATGCATTGTATGCATTCCGAACCCCGACATCGCCGTAGCGCATTCAAAAATGGCGGAACGCATACAATGCATTATTCGTAAAATATTCATTATAAATACAAAAAACTATTTTGGACTCGACACCGAGCGTCCCTCTATTAAAGAAGCATCAGCACAAAAAGCTATTGCTTCGCCGTCGTTATCTTTTTGGCGCAACAGCATTATTTCGGCAGCCTTTCGCCCTATTTCGGCTAAAGGTTGTTCGATCATGGTAAGGCGTGGGGAAACGACCTTTGAAAGATCGATGTTATCAAACCCAATGAAAGAAAGATCGTTTGGTATAACTGCGGAACTCTCGTTAACAGAAATCATAGCGCCCAACGTCATTTCATGATTTGTAGTTAAAACAGCGGTTGGAACAACGCTTCCGTTTAAAAGCTTCGACATAGAGGAATAGCCCCCTTCGACGGTGTAGTCGCTATAGCATATAAGAAGATCATTTTGTTTTATTCCAAAATCTTTCATCGCCTCAAGATATCCCGCAAGACGCTGTTTAGTTGTATATATATGTTTAGGTCCTAGGATAATAGCAATTTTTTGATGTCCTTTTGAAAGCAATATTTTTGTTGCGTTGTTTGTTGCTCCGCTGTTGTTGATAACAACGCTGTCGATCTTGTTTTCAAGTTCGGGGATAATCCTATCAAGAACTATTATCGGAACGTTTTTGCTAATGGCGGGTTCGAGATGTTTTCCATCGGAACAAACAGGAACGTTTATTATTCCGTCGACCATCTTAGAAAGCAAAAACGACACCGCTTCACATTCCAACTGTTCGTTTGTGTGGCAGTCGCATATAATGACGCTGTAGCCCTCGCTTCGCAAAATGTTTTCAAGCTCGGTTATTATCTGCGCCATAAATTGGTTGGCAAGTTCGGGGATGATAACCCCTATCGTTTTGCTTTTGCTGCTCTTTAAACCCCTTGCATATTCGTTGACGGTGTAGTCTAGTTTTTGAATTGCACGTTCGACCGCTAAACGGTTTTTATCCTTGAGTTTAACACCGTTTATATATTTCGAAATCGTTGCAACGCTAAGCCCTGTTTCTTTAGCGATATCCTTTAAAGTAGCCAACTTAACACCTCGAATTAATATTAGATGAAGCTTCGATTTTTAGAAATACTGCGATTTTTGCGCCAACGGTGCAAAATGGCGAGCGACCGCTCGACAAGCAGTATTTCCAATAGCTCCGCCGACAGGCGGAGATTATTTATATAAGATGAAGCTTCGATTTTTAGAAATACTGCGATTTTTGCGCCAACGGTGCAAAAT
>CAYJKJ010000036.1:0-2704 GCA_964370715.1 uncultured Faecalibacterium sp. | reverse complement strand
AGCGACCGCTCGACAAGCAGTATTTCCAATAGCTCCGCCGACAGGCGGAGATTATGTATATATTATAAACAATAATATCATGGTATTTTTGTAATGTCAAAAACAAAATACTTCTTGACAACTATATTCTATGGTGATATATTAAAAGTGTAACGTTTAACTTTTTAAAAAACGGAGGTATAAATGAAGGATATTATGACAATTCCCCCTATTGGATTTGGTACATTTGGATCGGATAAATATAGCAACGAACAGGTTAAACAAGCTGTGTTAACCGCTATCGAAACAGGTTTCAGGCTTTTTGATTGCGCTTCGGTTTATGGCAACGAACACGAAATCGGCGAAACATTTAAACAAGCGTTTGACCAAGGCATGGTTAAAAGAGAGGATCTCTTTATAACTTCCAAAGTTTGGAACGATAAACATGGCGACGGCGAGGTTATTGCATCCTGCAAAAAATCTCTTAAAGATTTGAAGCTCGACTATATCGATCTGTATTTTGTTCATTGGCCGTTCCCAAACTACCATGCGCCGGGCTGTGATGTCGACGCTAGAAATCCCGACAGCCGCCCATTCTTCACCGAAGAATTTATGTCGGTTTGGAGACAGATGGAACAGCTAAAACGTGAAGGTCTTGTTAAACATATAGGTATGTCTAACATGACTATTCCGAAATTTGAAGCGGTTCTTCCGCTTTGCGAAATCGCCCCCGATGCACATGAGATGGAGATGCATCCGGCTTTCGGGCAACAAGAGCTTTTTAACTATTGTGTTGAAAAAGGAATTAAACCTATAGGCTACTGCCCGATAGGTTCGCCAAATCGCCCCGAAAGAGACAAAACAGATCAAGATATTTCGGACACCGAGATGCCCGAGATTAAAGCATTGGCAGAAAAATATTCAATCACCCCACACCAAGTTTGCATAAAATGGGCGCTTCAAAATGGGCAGGTTCCAATTCCTTTTGCAAGCCAACCCGTTAACATTAAAAGCAACTTTGATTGCCTTTCGATGCCGGATTTCACCGAGCAAGAGATGGAAGCTATTAGAAAAGCCGACAAAAATTGTCGCTTAGTTAAAGGTCATGTATTCCTTTGGGAGGGTGCGTCGGATTGGCGTGCGCTTTGGGATATCGACGGAAAAATAAATGGATGGAAAGATTAAGAGGAAAAAAATATGTCTAAAAAAATGATGGGCGCAACCCTTCCCGGCAACAGCACTGTTGTATTAAAAGAATTTGATATCCCAACCCCGGGACATCGCCAAGTAGTTATCAAAACTATGGCATCAACTATCTGCGGAAGCGACATTCGTTGCATATACCGCGAACACACCGGAAAAGGTGCAGAAGGATATATCCCCGGAATGATAGCAGGGCACGAACCTTGCGGAATAATCGTTGAAGAGGGCGAAGGCCTTCGCCGTTTCAAAAAGGGCGACAGAGTTATCGTCTATCACATCTCGGGTTGTGGCGTTTGCCATGATTGCCGCATGGGTTATCAAATCTCTTGCACAAGCGAACACAGAGCAGCTTATGGCTGGCAACGCAACGGCGGAATGGCTCCGTATATGCTTTGCGAAGAAGCCGATCTTATCGCTTTGCCCGATAGCCTTTCATATGTAGACGGTGCGCAAGTAGCTTGCGGATTCGGAACGGTTTATGAAGGAATCGAAAAGATTGGCATCAGCGGAAACGATGCAGTTTTGGTTGTGGGTCTAGGTCCTGTTGGTCTTGCGGCTCTTATGGTTGCAAAACAACTCGGCGCAGAAAAACTTATCGGAGTTGAGATGAACCCCGAGCGCATAAAGCTTGCGAAAGAACTCGAGCTTGCCGATCATTTCATCCAACCGGGTCCTGATGCTCTTGATAAAATCCGTGAACTAACGGGCGGAAAAGGCGTTGAAAAAGCAATTGATTGCTCTGCAAACGATGCCGGACGCCAACTTGCTATTCGTGCAACTCGTGAATGGGGCAAGATAGCTTTTGTGGGCGAGGGCGGAACCTGCACATTTAACCCAAGCCCCGACATTATCCACGGACAAAAAACTATCTACGGTTCATGGGTTACAAGCCTTTGGAAAATGGAAGATATCGTTGAAAAAATCGTTCGTTGGGGAATCCATCCCGACAAACTTGTTACACACACATTCCCTCTCGAAAAAGCTGATGAAGCATATGCATTGATGGCAAAGGGTGATTGCGGAAAAGTTGCGGTTGTTTTTGACGAATAAAATATCTCCGCCCTTGGGGGCGGAGCTGTTGGAAATACTGCTTGTCAAGCAACGCTTGCCATTTTGCGCCGATGGCGCAAAAATCGCAGTATTTCTAAAACCTGAAGCTTAACAGAGATACAAAAAATCTCCGCCTTTGGGGGCGGAGCTGTTGGAAATACTGCTTGTCAAGCAACGCTTGCCATTTTGCGCCGATGGCGCAAAAACCGCAGTATTTCTAAAATCTGAAGCTTAGAGTTAAAACAATTATAATCTAGGGGGCTGTTGCATAACGTTTGCGACAGCTCCTTTTTATTTGAAATGTAGTGGATTAATAGCAAAAATATAAGCTGTGCCGAGATATACACTCAGCACAGCTTTATAACTTGTTATAATTATTTTATTCGTGATTTTATGGTTTAGGTTGATGCAAATAAAATGCTCATTTTGCGTATTCTATCTCAAAAACCACCTAAAACACTGTGTTTCAGTG
>CAYJKJ010000035.1:0-9172 GCA_964370715.1 uncultured Faecalibacterium sp. | reverse complement strand
TGCAAAGCTTGATTAATGCGCTTCAAGACGAATGGGAAGGGCAAGCAAGCCAAAGCTTTGCAAGCCAATTTGAACAGCTTAAACCCTCGTTTGAGCAGGTTCGCACGCTTATCGAAGACATCGGAGGACAACTGGACGCAACGGCGACAGCTGTTGAAAGCCTCGACCAAGAGATAGCAAGTAAGTTTAACTAATTGTTCTTACTCGCAAGTTTAATTAACTGTGCTTGCAAGTAAGTTTAACTAACTGTTCTTACTCGCAAGTTTAATTAGCTGGACTTACTCGTAAGTTAATTAACCGGCTTGTCCGAAAAAGTTGGTTGAAATCGAAAATGTCCCTCAAAAATTTTGGGGGACAAAGATTAATTTTAAAACTAACCGACTGGTTTTTTGCAAAAAAAGTATAAAAACACAAAAACATCAAAACCAAATATTGCAAGATAAATTTTAAGTGTGGTACAATATAATGAGAATATGTTATCCCGAAATAGACGAACTTCAACAAGAGTTTTCAAAGGTTAAGGCGAGCCTTGAAAACGAAATAGCCAAATTGGGCGAAACGTTTAATAGCTTTTCTTTAGACACCGAAACGTATGACGGGCAAAGCGCAACCGCTATGCGAAGTTATATCCAAAATGTCCATGGTTCTGTTTTGGATCTGTTTGAGGTTTTAGGCTTTCAAATGGAACTAAGCATAAGGATGTATGCCGATAATTTTGGTTCTCAGGTAGACGCAAGCGAAAAAGCCATTTTGCAAACCGAATATATAGACAACGTTTTAACCCAAATGTTGGCTTGTAGAGATACTTTCGATAGTATAGACGTTGCGGTTAAATCTCTTGCCGGAGAATATTCCGAGTTTATATCCTCTGCCCCGACAAACGGAGGACTTATATTTGAAAACTTTAATGAAGCTTTAAGATTTATTGATAAAACTTCTAATTCCGTTGGCGAGTTTGACAGTTCTATGTCGGGGTGTTTCACCGCTGTAAACGAATTAATTTTGGCGATATATCAAGCGTGTCAAACGAAGATTCCGTATAACGAGGTTGCGAAAGACTTTGCGTATTCCAAGGATATGTCGTTCCCGTGGATGGAGGTTTTGGAGAAACCGATTGACTTTAGCTCGCTAAGCAATCTACATCTATCGGCACTTTCGGAAAACGAAATTCCGAAAAAATCTGTATATTACTATTACGATGAAATAGCGAATAGATTTGTTAGCCAAACTGTTGAAGCGGAAATATGCAAAAACTTCGTGATGCATTTTTCAACCCGAAGTATGTCGATTATTTAATTTCCGATTTGTCAAAAAAAGATATTATAATGGACGTTGTTCAATATGAGCTAACTATGAGTAAAAGCGACCTGAAAAAAGTTTCAAAATTTTTAAAACCTCTTGAAGCGCAAGACGATGTAGAGATTAGGGCACTAGTCTATACAGCTGACGAACCATTTAGAGAGTTATTTATAAGATATTTAGATAGGTTCAATATTGGTAGTTTTGATTTAGATACAAAAGTTGATATTCCTCATTTTAGCCCATCAGAAAACAAAATTAATTTAAATATTGTAGAAGATAGGACAAATGTACATGGCAACTATACTACATTTTTTCATGAAGTTGGACATGCTGTCGATTATTATTCCGGTTTTGAAAAAGGTCATTTTACATATTCTTCGGAAAGTTTTAAAAATAGTGAAGGAAACAGTTTATATGAAACTCTGATATTTGATTTTGTTCCGCATTTGGAAAAACAAGTTGAACACGAATTAAAAACATATGAGGGAGTGACAGAATCATTAGGTGTATATTACGATGATATACAGAAAACAGATATGAATGATAAAAAAATGATAGACTTAAAAGATTACTTAGTTGATTATATTGTAAGAGTAAAAGATGAAGAACAGTTAGAATACCCGGAAGAACATTATACAGAGGAATTTACAGAAGATGAGTTGTTAGTTTATAGAGATGGTTTTAGAGATATAATGGATAGTGTTTATAGCGAAAAAGTTCTAAATCAATTAGAGTTTTTTATTGCTTCAGATATTATTGGAGGGCTTACCGGCAACAAAATAGCTGGAACAGCAAAACATGAAGACACATATTACATTGATGAAAAGGGCAATATAATTAGAACACCAACTCTTGAATACTTTGCGCATATGTTTGCTGTAGAGTTTTGTGGTGATAAGTTGTTAAAAACAAATATATCTAATAGCACCGGCGCACTTTTTCCAACATCAGAAGTTTGTTTTGACCAAATAATAAATGAAATAGAAAGTGGAACATATGAAAACTTTCGTATACACCTTTAGCATAATTATAATCTGTGTTTTTGTTCTAAACTTTAACATCAACCCCGATTATGGGAAAACCGGTATAGACAAAAACGGAAAGCTGTATCATTTTTCAGAAATATATGGCAATATTTATTCTATCCCGCGAGTGCAAGCCGAAAACTATACATTTGAAGATATTGCCAAAATTTCATTTCTAATTTATAAGGATTATAGTCTATACAACTCTATAGCAATAGATTTAGATAAAGGGCGGTTTTTTACAGAACCCTACGACGTAGCTCTTCTTAAAAGTTATTCGGCAGATTATAAAATGAACGATGAAGATATAAGTTATATTAAAACGCTATTTGAAGAATACAGCATTTTGGTTAATAACGGAAATTTGGTTTTTAACCAAGGAAAAAATGTCGAATACATAGGCGGACTCTATACTTTAATTTTGCAATTTGACGACGGTTCGATTAGCTTAACACAGGGCAGAGCAGATGGGTATTCAGAATTTACAGAAAAATTAGCACAGTTTTGTCGATCAAAAGAAAGAAACCTTACGAGAGATTTTACAGATATTTGGTTACAGTTAAGGCTATATGAAACCCCGGAAAATGCGGTACAAACATCCGACACAATAACAAAAATAGTATATTGGGATAACATGGAAAACAAAGGGCTTAACTCGGATTTTATCGCCAACGTTAAAGATAAACTGCTTTTTACATACGATGAACTATGGTACTTTGCCGAAAGCGACAATGCCGATTATTTAATGACCGATGAGGAAGCACAGCAGATTAAAGACATAGCAGAAAAATATGACATTGTTTCTTGGGAGGTTCCTACTTACAAATCAAAGGAAGGCGAGAGCGACTTGACAAAATACATATGGCGATTAGTTATACAGTTTGAAGACCACTCACTTAAAACACTTTCCGGAACAGACAGAACTATGGTTGAGGGGCAGATAGAGTTTGCAGAGGAACTAAGAGAATTTAGAAATTCAAAAGTTCCGAATAGGTAAAGCAGAATGACTTAGAAAACTAACGAACCTAACTGTTCGATATCTTAAAACAACAAAAAAACGCCAAAGCAAAAGGAATTTGCGGAAGGCTTGTTTTAGTGTACCTTTTTTTCAAAAAAAACAATAAAAACACCACATTCCGAAACCAGTTGCAACCGATATATTAAAAAAATCTTAAACAGCGAGGCGCAAAATGAGCAGAGAAAATATATTAAGTCAAATAAGTATGCAACAAGCGCAGCTTGCGGAATTGAAAGCAGAGCTTGAAAAAGTATTAGAAAAGCTAGAACAGATTAGTTCAGCAGAAAAAGAACTATCCGAACTTGAAACTCAAACGGCCGAATTGATAACCCAATATAGCAATATAGATTATGACGACGGCGAAAATTGGCGCGGGGAAAAGCAAAGGGATTTTTCCTCGAACTTCTACACCACGATAAAAAGCAACCTTACTACCTATGATGGGGAGTTGGGCAATATGCAAAACGACCTTGTCATTCATAGAATGCGCCTTATAGAAGAACAAACCGACATTGAACGTCAAATCGAACAGATAAATGCGACAATTGCAATGCTATCAAGCAGTCTATAATACTAATCTCTCGTTAAAAGATTTAAAGAAAGGTTAAAGCGATGCAAAAAATAAACATTAACGAAGCAAAATACAGCGGTTATATGAGCGAAATCGAAATAGGCTTAGAAAACGTTAAAAAAGGCGAATATATAGATTTAACAAGCGATATTTCAAGTATATTAACTTTACATAATACATTAAACGAAATAACCAATACCGTGCAAAATTACAATAGTTTTGTGGTTGCCGACACAGGCAAATTCCGACAAGCCGGAAACGACATAGTGGAACAAGACCAAAATATCGCAAGCAGCTACTCGGGACCAATTTTATAAATAGACAGCCCATTTTAAACAGATAAAATTATTTATCCGAATACGGAATATTTACATAACAAAAAAAGGAGAAAAAAATGCCAAAGCAAAAGAAATTTGCGGTGGTTTTGTTTGTGCTGTTTGCATATTTGGCGCAAATCCCGGTTGGGTTATGTGCGGAACAAAGCGAACAAACGCTGTCGCCGTTCGATTTGTATATACCGCCCGAAACGATAAGCGAAAGAGCGTTTGCCGGAATAGCGGTGACCGACCGAGTTGAGGTCGAGATAATGACCGACGAAGGGTTTGAAAACGCAAAGCGTATTGCAGAACAAACAGAAGCGGAACGAAACGCAACGCAAGCGGAACTTTTTAGCGGCGAAAGCAAAACAAACGTTGATAAAGTCGCAGTTAAAACAAACGAACTTGATTTATTTGACAGCGGATATACCGCTTCAAGCACGATAAATAACACCGAAAACGAAACATCAAACGATGTTTTTTTTACTATTGTGTTTCTTTTGTCGGGGCTTTTTTTCGGAATAGCCCTTGCCGTCATACTAAAAAACAGAAAAGCGAGGGGAACAACATGAACATAACCGTCACATACAAAACAAAAAACAGCGAAAACATAGTTCAAATAGACCAAAAACAAGAGGTAATAGCGGGGCTCAACATTTTAAGGGAAACGGGAAAAACAAAGTATAAAAAAGATGTTGATTTCATGCGTTCCGAAAGCCTTGGGAAAGTTATAAGCGTCCATTGCAGTTTTGAGCAACTTGGAATTTTCAGCGGAGATGTTATATCGTCGATAGAACAAAAAGAAAATATTTTGGAGGAAGAATAGATGGAAAACATAATTACCGTAACAAAAAGAAACGGGGAAACTTTGACCCCAAAAGGCAAACGAGAGCTATTGGCGTTTAGCTCTCGTTTACTTGTGCCTTGCAAGGTAGAGGAAAACACCGACGACTTTAAAATAAAATACGACGTATCGGAACTTGTTTTGTTTTTTGATAAAAAGAAAAAAAGCCTTCTGGATAAATACAGGTTTTTATACAACTGTAAAGATTTAAAAAAATTAATCTGCGACTTTGAAATTAATCTTGACCCAAACAATATATACGTCGACCTTAACTTGTCTCCGAAAATTTTAAACCGAGATTTAGGCGAGGTTTTTGAAGAATCGTTTGTTGCGCAGTATAAGGCGTTGATAGCCTCGATTTTATATCCGAGAAAAAAATACGAGGATTATTACAAAGGCGGTTTTGATTTATATAAAAAGAGAAAAAAGTTAAAAGAGATTTCACAAAAACAAACGGTGGACGAGATAGCCGAAATGTTGCTCGAACTATACAAAAAAGAAACGGAACATATAAACAAAACAAAAAAGCTCGTCGGCAAAAAGGGGTATCGAGTTCTACAGGTTTTGGTTCCGCTTTTTGTTGTCGTAGCTTTAAGTAGCGGCGCGCTTGCATATTATCTTTTTTACCTAACGTTACCGTACAAAGAAAGTTTAATAGACGCCAACAACTCATATATCTACACCGATTATCTTTCGGTTCAAAGCGAACTTTCAGATATGAATATCGAAAACATACCGTATGAAACAAAATATATATTAGCAAGGTCGTATGTTGTGACGGAAAGTTTAAACTCCGACCAAAAAGAAAATATTTTAAGAATATTAACCCCTCAAACGGACGAGTTGTATTTTAACTATTGGATAGAACTCGGACGGCTTAACTTCGATATGGCGATAGATGCGGCGCAAAGATTGGGCGACAACCAACTACTACTTTTGTCATACATAAAATACGAAACGTTCCTTGAAACCGACACAACGACATTAACCGGGGAACAAAAAGCTCAAACGCTTTCCGAGATTGCGGACGAGATAGAAAAGCTTTCAAAACAACTTAATCCGGAAACTTAAATTTTAAAAAAGGAGTGACCGATATGGAAAGGTCGATAATTATAAAGAACAACAAAAAATATATAGAACTGCCGTTTAACAGCATAAAAAGGTTCGACGACGAATTAAACGTTAAAGACGACGGAAAAAATATTTTTGACGCCGACCAAGACAGGGCGTATATAAACAAAAAAGCGGTTTTGAAAAACCCCGTTGATTTCGGGGATTTTTCTGCGGCGGTATTTAAAAGCAAGCTTAAAAAATACACCCTATCAAACAAACCGATATTAAACATAGGGAGGAGCGACAACAACGATATTGTGCTTAAACAAACCGAAGCTAGGGTTTCGGTAACGGAACAAAGCATAAATATATACGATGGTTTTGTTTATGTTAATGGCGTTCGCTATGGCGAGGGAGCATACCCCGCTCGCCATGGCGATTGCCTTTATATAGACGATTTAAAGATATACATAGGGCAAAACAAAGTTGAATGTGATGGATTTAACTATACATCAAACCTGCTTGAAACGATAAGCAACCCCGATATTGAACAGGATTTTCCCCAATACAAACGCTCGCCAAGGATTATTAAACGAGAGCCACAAGATAAAATCGAGGTTAAAGATCCGGCGCAAAAACCCGAAAAGAAAAAGGGCGCATGGATGGCTATTTTAACTCCGCTTGTTATGGTGTGTGTAACCGTTGCGCTCGGAATATTCATGGGTCGTGGGTGGATGGTGCTTATGAGCGCAACGATGATGACCGCTTCGGTGGCGTTCTCGATAGTCAAGCTAGTCGGCGACAGGAAAGACACAAAACAAAAGGAAACAAAACGAACAGAGGACTACAGCGAATATCTTTTGGAACTTAGAAAACGCTTGAATGATCTGTTTGAACAACAAAAAACCTCGCTTTTGTATCACAACCCGAAGCCGAAAGAGATTGAAAGTTTGGTTTTAAACCATTCTGGGCGAATATACGAACACGCCGCAAACGACGGGGACTTCCTTTGTCTTTCGATCGGTCGTTCTGTTTGCAGTTCGTCATATACCGTAAAACACAGCAGCGACGGGGCGGCAAAAAACGACGACGAACTTCTAGCCGAGATGCGAGAGGTTGTATCGGGATTTAACGTTTTAAAGGATATGCCAAACGTTATCGACCTTAAAAAATCCCATTTCGCATATGTTGGAGAAAAACAAAATATCCACGCTCGGATTAACTCGCTTGTTGCGAACCTTGCTGTTTTCCAAAGTTATCATGACATTAATATCGTGCTTTTAACCGACGAATTAAGCAAACCTAAGTTTGAATGGATGCGTTGGCTTCCCCATTGCAGGCTTAATACGATTAACACGTTGACGATAATTTCAAGCGAAAACCACCGAGACAAGGTTCTCGGAAACATAACTTCGCAACTTAAAGAACGCAAGATGAAAAAAGACGAACTTAAAAAAGAAACGTTTTTTTTGCCCCACTATATCTTTATTATTGATAACCCAAAACTTATTATTAGCCATAGCATAATGGAATATCTCCAAGGCTTTGATATGGACCTTGGGTTCAGTTTGGTCTATACAACGCATCTTAAATCAAACGTACCCGAAAACGTCAAGACAATTCTTTTGGTCGAAAGCAAAGACAGGGGTACAATGCTTTTAAAACAAGGGCAGTTTATGCAACAGGCGGTAACGTTTGAGACGATTGACGACGTCGATTTTGAAAAGATATCAAGGGGACTTTGCCCCATAATCCACAACAAAGGGGTGACAACCCAAATCCCCGATATGTTGACGTTTTTTGATCTATACAACATAAAAAAGCCGGAACAACTTCCGATAGAAAAACTTTGGTCAAACAGCGCTTGCAACAAGTCGCTTGCCGTTCCGCTCGGGGCAAGGGCGAAAAACGACATTGTTTATCTTAACCTCCACGAAAAAGCCCACGGCCCCCATGGCTTGGTAGCCGGAACAACGGGTTCGGGAAAATCGGAAGCGATACAAGCGTTTATCCTGTCGCTTGCAGTTAACTTTAGCCCGTATGACGTAGGCTTTTTGTTAATCGACTATAAAGGCGGCGGAATGGCAAAACTTTTTGAAAAACTTCCGCATCTTCTCGGAATGATAACAAACCTCGACGGAAGCGAAAGTATGCGCGCGCTTGCTTCGATTAAAAGCGAGCTTGCAAGGCGACAAAGAGTTTTTAACCAAAACAACGTCAACAACATAAACGACTATACAAAGATATTTAAAGCCGGAACGGCAAAAGAACCGCTCCCCCACCTTTTCATAATCTCGGACGAGTTTGCCGAGCTTAAAAAAGAACAGCCCGAGTTTATGAAAGAACTTGTAAGCACCGCAAGGATAGGGCGAAGCCTTGGGGTTCATCTTATACTTGCAACGCAAAAACCGTCGGGCGTTGTCGACGACCAGATTTGGAGCAACAGCAAGTTTAAACTTGCGCTTAAAGTTCAAAACGAAGCCGATTCAAACGAGATTTTAAAAACCCCCGATGCCGCTCGAATAACGCAATCGGGGCGAGCATATCTCCAGATAGGCAACAACGAGATATACGAGCTTTTCCAAACCGCTTGGAGCGGAGCGCCCTATAGAGAAGCGGAAACAAAACAAGATTTTGACGAAAGAATATATCTCGAAAACTCCTCGGGACAAGGTGAACTTTTAAACACCGAATTTAATCAAGCAAAAAACGAAAGCGGAAGTTTAACCACTCAACTCGACGTTGTGGTCGAAAGGATAGCTACCGTCTACAAAAACTTGAACGTTCCCCCCGTTACAAAACCTTGGCTTCCCCCGCTTTCAGACAACATTGTTTCGCCGTATATAAACGCAAATGACGACGTGGCAACGTTTGCCGAACAGGATTTAAGCGTTGTTTTAGGTCTTGTCGATATCCCCGAAAACCAACAACAAACGGAATTTGTCCACGACTTTGCAAAAGACGGAAATTTGAGTTTGTTTGGGGCATCGGGTTTTGGAAAGTCGGTCTCTATAACAAATATTATTCTCGGACTTTCAACAA
>CAYJKJ010000034.1:0-9611 GCA_964370715.1 uncultured Faecalibacterium sp. | reverse complement strand
CCGCCTATTTCTTTTGTGGCGTTTTTTACATATAGTATTGTGCCCATATATTTTAAAACCTTTCTTGTTTTGCTTTTAGTTTGCTATGTTTTAATTATAAAATACAAAACAAAAAATCCTTTTAGGATTTTTCTAAGAAACCTAAAAGGATTTTGAAAGAAAGTTGAAAGAAATTAGATTTTTTTAAGTTTTACCGTTGCTGTGAAGATTTTGTTATCATAACAAAGTTCTAGAGTGCCGTTCATCATTTTCAAAAGTTCTGTCACAATAGAAAGCCCAAGCCCCGATGATCCGTTTGTTCTGTCTTCGCTTGCGGTATAAAGCCTGTTTTGCAGTAGTTCTATCTTTCCGTCAAGGTTATCTTCTGTTTGGTTTTTAATAGTTATAACAATATCATCACTATCAGAAATTGCAATAACCTCTATAGGCTCACTGTCTATTCCGTATTTCTTTGCATTGCTCAGTAGATTATCGATCACACGATGAAAATTTTCGGCATCGATGCTTGCGTTTAATTCGCCGCTATATTCATTATAAACGATATTTTCGGTTCTAATTTCAAATATTTGTTTTAGCATTAAACCTATATCAATAGTTTGCAAAGTCAAAGCCATATCACCGCTAATCAACTTGCTGTATAAAAACAAGTCAGAGATAAGTTTTTCAAGTCGATTTCCGTTTTCTTTGGCAATATTAGCATATGCATACAACTCATCATCTTTTGACAGCTTGCCTTTTATAACATCTATATAACCTATCATTGAAGTGAGTGGCGTTTTTAAATCATGTGACATATTTGTAATTAAAAGCCGCTGATTTATTTCGTCTTGACGTTCTTTTTGGCGACTGCTATATATTGAATCACCCATACTGTTAATGCTAATAGCTAGATTTGCCAGTTCATTTTTCCCTTTAATCGGTATCTTGTATAATATATCCTCAGTTGCAATAACTTTAATCCCACTTTCGATTTCTTTTATATAAAAAATTTCTTTAGCAATAAAATTAATCAATAGAACTAAAAATGATATCACGCTAATTACAGCAGATATAATATAATAAATATCTCCCTTTGTTTCTAAACCATACACGTTGATATACATTTTCCCTGAAGTGTCAGAAAATTCTACATCATATACAAATACACTTTCTTGGCTCAACCCGTCAACCACAGATTGTGTCAAATTCTGCTTTTCAATAAACATTACTTGATAGTTAGGAAGTTTATCAAAACTCATGTCATCCGCCTGCGAATAGGTCATGTTTTCTCTATCAATTTGTTCAAGTATATCCCTTGCAATAGCATCGCTTTCTAAGCGGAGCCTGTCTTGGTTTTGAGTGTTTTTAAATTTAATATAAGTTTGCGAAAGTGTGGCTAGCAATACAAAAAGCAATAAACTAATGAGTGCTGAAACAATTATCTTTATGAAAAAAGACACGTAAAGGGAAGTTGCAACTTTTTTAATCCACACGATAGCCACTCCCCCAAACAGTTTTTATAAATTGCGGGTTTGTTATATCATCTTCGATTTTATTTCTCAAATTTCTAATATGAACCGAAACTGTGCTTTCGGCGTTTAATACGCTTTGTTCGCCCCAAACATTAGTATAAATTTGCTCTAAACTAAAAACTCTTTTTCTGTTATTTAAAAACAGTTCCAAAATTGCAAATTCTAGCTTTGTAAGTTTAATGATTTCATCATTTTTCATAACAGTTTTCCCGGCTATATTTACTGTTAGGCTACCAATTGTAATTTCGTCAAAAGCTTTCGCTTGGTTGTTTCCGGCATAGGTTCTATATCTTCTTATATGTGCTTTTATACGTGAAGTAAGGTCAAGCGGGTTAAAAGGCTTTGTGATATAATCATCAGCACCCGAAGTGAACCCCGTGTATTTATCGATATCTTCGCCTTTAGCGGTTAAAAAAATGATAGGGGTGTTGTAATTTTTTCTGATCTCTATACACGTTTCGATACCATTCATTTTAGGCATCATTATATCAAGCAAGATCAAATCAAATGTATCATCGATTTTGGATATAGCATCGACACCGTTTTCGGCTTCAACAAAATCATAATTTTCATTCGCTAAGTAGAGTTTAATAAGGCCTCTTATATCTTTTTCATCATCAACAATTAATATCTTCACAATCTATCCCCCAAAGTATTATCTCTGTTTTATGTAATTATATCACATGAATTTAAAGTTTCTTTAAGAAAAAATGAAAGAAAGTTGAAAGAAAAAAAAGGGGGAATATAAATAATCTAGCTAAATTATATAGATCTAAGTAAAATCAAAAACCGCACAAAGACATACTTGTACGGTAGTTTTAATTGGTTATATTTGTTGGCGGCTAAAATCTACCGCTAGCTGATTTACCATATGTTTCGAGATTTTTCTACAAAATAATATCACAAAAAAGTTCAACGCTCAAAACAAACTATCTGTAAAATTTCATAACTCCATATCCGCTGTTAAACACAAAATGCAAAAGATACTCTTCACCGTAGTTCAGCGTTCTTACATACCAGTCGGCAAGCGTTATCGAAACTGTTCCATCGGCATTCCTTGCCGCCGTGTAATATGAAGACGGTATTGCAGCACCATGTATCCAAATGCCGGAAAATTCGCTGAAAGGTCCGGTTGAACTAAAGGTGTATACCCCTCTTGTTGTATCGGTTCTCGAATTCGAGTAGATTATATTGGTTGCCGGTTTTTGTTGCTGTTGCTGTTGCTGTTGTAAAGGTTGTTGAGGGGTCGCAGCACCCCCTTCTAATTTAACATATTGTTTCTGATGATAATCCTCCGCTGTTGGATCGGAGATCTCAAGCATATTGATTTCATCATCTCCCGCAAATACTTTTATAGTGGAAAAAATCGAGGTTGCTTTTTCGTTTAAGGCTTCGGTTCCGGAGCTATCAATTATGACAACCTTCGCTTGGTTTACAACATTAAGCGAAGTATGCTGAATTCCATTTGTTGCGCCGGTTGCAATTATATCCGGCTTTGTCGCTCCCGAAACATCTCCGATTGTTAAGTTTGCACCTATTCCACCTAATCCGCCGCCGATACCTCCGATACCTGCTCCACTTGTTGAAGTTGCGTTAATCGTTCCGCCCGAGATAGTTATATTTCCACCTGTTCCACCTAATCCGCCGCCGATACCTGCTCCGTTTGTTGAAATTGCAGTTATATTTCCGCCCGAAATATCTATTGTTCCATCGCCACCGCCAAACGCACCACTGCCAATGCCTGCCCCTTCACTAGAAGAGGCTTCAACCGTTCCGCCGGTAATAATGATTTTTGAGTTGCTTCTGTTTCTTCCGCTTCCAATACCCGCCGCATCCAAAGCAGCCGTTGCTTTAACCTTTCCGCCAGTTATCGTTATTGGTCCGCTAGTAGCATCAGAACCGCCGCCAATCCCAGCGCCGCTTTCGCTATATTCGCCTTTCGAACTTGCGGTAACATCAGCAGTTCCTGAGATAGTTATCGCTCCGCTCGAGTTAAATTTCCCACCACCTATGCCGGCACCGGCGTGGTTAGACGTTGCAATAATCGTTCCACCATTTATAGTTATGTTTCCACTTGCGCTTGTTATGTACCCATCGTTGCCTATACCTGCTCCTGACATGAAACACGTTGCGATAAGCTTCCCGTTTCCGTCTATCGTCAGGTCAGCTCCATTGGGAACATTTAAAGCTGCCTCTCCATCATCTGCTGCTAAGTTGTTTGTGCTGCCGGCCGCTAACGTAATAGTTGCCGTTCCTAAAATTTCAATAGGACTTCTTCGATATGGTATATTAATATTAATCCCATCAAGAGTTATGTTGGCGATTTTTCCGCTTCCGGCATCAACAACAATACTGTCCGTTGTTTCGCCCGATTCCATACCTATAGTTAAATGTTTGTCTGTTTTTATTGTTAATATATGTTCATCATTTATAATATTATTATAACTATAATCCGTTCCATATGTTAATTGACTGCCATCTGTAGTTGTGATAATAAAACTGCCGACACGAACAGTAGCCGCCGAGGCATTAGGCAAAACGACAAAAACCGCAACAGCCGCTAACACAACAATCGAGAGAACCCCCGATACAACTTTGTTTTTCATAGACATTCCTCCGGCTGTTTACAAATAATTTTTAAAAGTATAATTAAACCTGTTTAACCCTGATTGTTGGTTTTTTATACCTATCTCTTAGTTATCTACATTATAGTGTAAAGAAATGCAGTGTGCAATATTTTATAATAACTATTATTAGCAACAAAGCGTATACTTGTCAATAATAGGCCACAACTTTACAAAAAAATACAAACAGGAACACAAAAACGGCATTGACATGGCGATGGATATGTTAAAACGTTCGATAGCGCTTGTTGTTTGCGGGGAAACAATCGACGAGGCTGTATATAACAGCGATAACGCTTGAGGGCATTTTGACCGCTAAATGGTAAAGTAAAGAGAAATAGTAATGGAAACTATCTGTTGAATGGTGTATACTGAGGACAGCGGAGTTCTTTGAAATAATAATGTGGATTTACAATTCTATGCCGAACAATATGCTAATGATTATTGCAATGATTTTTGGAGCACATCTAATGCCTTATGGTTGGTTATTTAAATCAAAAACATATTTTATACTTTCTGTGTCATTCCAATATTAGCTTTAATAGTCGGATTGAATTTTGAGGCGTATGTTTTAGCAATTTTTATGATATCAGTAGAAGTAGTGTTCAGTCTATGTTTGGTAGTTGAAAATAAATCGTTATCTAAGTAAAATGAACATAACAAGAAATATATACTATTCCGAGAAAAAACGTCGAAATGGAGAATTATTATGAAAAACAAAAACATCAAAACTTTGATAGTTGCTTTATTAGCAACTGCTACATTAGCGGCTTGCAGCAATAATATCGACCAAAGCTCGACCTCCCAGTCGCCAACCCCAGAAAATCAAAACTCACCTAATAGCAAGCAATCTGATGAGCAGTTAGACAACTCTGAAAACCAAGGCGAAATGATAGACCCACTAATTGCAGCAGAGGTTTATGTTGAGGGGGATTACATCTATTATAACGGCGATATTCATGAGGATTCTATCCAAAAAGCAAAAGAGCTTTATACCGAAAATATAAGCCGAATTATACTTAACTCTTTGGGTGGTGAAATAAATAACGGCATGGACTTTGGTGATTTCATCCACGAAAAAGAACTAGATGTAGAAATCAGAAACACAGCATTTTCTTCTGCCGCTAACTATGTCGCACTTGCCGCCAAGACCCTATATCTTAATCCGGACTCTCTGTTAGGATTTCACGGAGGAGCAACTCAAGATGAAGAAGCATACGAGGGAATACCGGCAGAACAAAAAGCTATATTAGATGAATATCTGAAAGCTTCTAAAGAAAGAGAAGATGAGTTTTATAAAAAAATTGGTGTAAGCCAAGAAATAACAATTATTGGGCAGGAAGAAAGGTTTGACACTAAAGCTGAAGACTGTATCGGATATACCTATTCATTAGATGCTCTAGAGGCTTTAGGAGTTGAAAATATAGTTTTAACCGAAGATGTGTGGAACACACCAACCACCTTCGCAGATGATAGCGAGGCACATCTATTTGTTATCGAAAAACAAGATTTAGAGTAGATTCCTTATATAATGGAGGTAGTGATAATGATATTAGCACTGTTGTCCTACAAATAAAGCTTACTTACGCTGTATTTTTCGACTTTGAAACAAGGTATGTTATAGATTTTAACTTGTTGTAATAGTATACTCATTATGATAGAAACTATCTTCGAAGTGGTGTATTATAAGGATAACGAAGGTTTTTTAAATAGTTTTAGTTTGTGTTTATAGGAACAAATGGTAGTCACACAAACTACCTATAAAACTTTATAACCCCATATCCACCATTAAACACAAAATGCAAAAGATATTCTTCATCAAAGTTCAACGTTCTTACATACCAGTCGGCAAGCGTTATCGAAACTGTTCCGTCGGCATTCCTTACCGCCGTGTAATATGAAGACGGTATTGCAAAGCCATGTATCCAAATTCCGGAAAAATCGCTATATAGCCCACTTGAATGGAACGAATAACCCGTGTTTGATGACCCGACAGAACCTCTCGAAGTGGGATACACAACATCTTTCGCCGATTGCTGTTGCTGGGGAGTTGGCGTTGGCGCTAGTGTTGGCGTTGCTGTCGACGTGTTTGCTTTTGTTTTCACAGTCACCGTCCAGTCCTTTGTGGTTACTCCGTCCTTTGCCGTGACGGTGTAGATGACGGGGTTTGTGAAATTTTTCGCCGCGCCGCTTAAAGGGGCTATCGTTGCGCCGTCTGCTAGCGTTATTGTTGGGACAAGGTTTGTAATATCAGTGCCATACGGCATTGTCAGTTCTATCGTGTAACTATTCAAATCGATAGTTCCATTTATTTCGTTGATGGAAAACCCTGTGATGTCGGTTTGAATGTTCCGAGGAACGGTTATTGTTTTGCTTATTAAATCACTCGACAAATCGGTTTTATTGTTGCCGTTATCTTGCTCATTAAAGATTTTAAGATTGACTGTGTCGCCGACATTAAATGTGTCGGGCAACGTAAAACTTGCCGTGCCGCTTGAAGCGGTCGGCTTTGCCACCTTGGCATAGTGAGTGATCGTTTCGGTTGGCGATGTTCCTTCTGTTATCATAACAGAGATATATTCGTTTGAGCCTGTGGTTGCACCTGTGTAGTTGAAACTTACAACGTTATCGTTTACTATCGGCTGGTTTGTCACTGCAAAGCTGTTTTTCGAACTGTCTAGAAGTGTCATTTTCCAATTTGTATTTGTTGTGCTCGAAATTACTCCAAGGCTTGGGTTGGTTGCGATGCTATCAAAGCTGGATTTGCCGTTCTCTGCGGCAGATGTAAAGAGAACTAACGACAAATCAAGGTTAAAAGCGGGACGAATTCCAAACTCCCAATCATAACCATCAGGAAAGTTATTAAGCTCCCCGTTTTCTGACATTACTGATAAACCAATATTTATATCATATTTAGAACGCAAACACCACATTTCAGCTAAACTTTCTTTTGCCAGTTTTGTTCTATTGCCTACGTAGGTTATAAATTCATCTTTCGACAACGGAAAAAATTTCTGGTTTTTTAGATCTGTTGTTATATCTTTAAACATACTTTCTTTTGCAAGCGTCGTATTTAATACAGCTTGTTTTTGCTTGTCGGACAAAAGAAGACCATTGTTATATAGGTTTGTCATTGCTGTTTTTAGAATGCTTTCTGGGTAGTGGGTGGAGTCGGTATGAGAATAAAAAGTTTGCCCCATACTCGTAGTTGCGAACATTAAGCCTTCGCTGCTGAGGCGCACCCACTCGACAGGTGAACCGCCATATGTACCAAACACAATTTTATGACTATACTCGACATCATTCTTTTTCACATTTTGTATTCCGTTCATGCCCAATGTCATAGCATCAACGCTAATTTTCGAACGTTCTTCAAGGGTCAAAACAGAGCCGTGCTCTATGCCGTAATCTAATATATAACTTACGTCTTCACTTCCGTCTTCAAGTATGATTCCATCAAAAGTCAATATTTGTTGATCATTATAAATATCTGTCTGTTCGTATATCTCGTGCTTTAGGTTCAAAATCAAGGTGAAATCTTCAACATCGAGGCTGATTTGTTCTCCGCTTGGAAGATTGACATATATAGTATACATACTATAAGCGTTGGCATTTAAAACCGGCACCGTAATTAATGCTATTGTAAAGGCCAACACCATAAGCAGTAGTTTACTTTTAAATTTCATCTTTATTTCAAGTCCTCTCGAGTTGTTTTGCAATCTATAACCAAGAAAGTTTAGTGTTGCTTAATATATTTACATTAAGCAAAGCAATAGCATATCGCAACATCATAGATTGCTAAAATCTGTTGTCGATTTTTTTGAACAGTGCAAAGTCTATATCACAGTCATTATAATATAAATTAATGTAAATTTCAATTAATATATCAAGATTTCTTGGGGTTTTTGCTGAAATCTCCAAAGACACATATCTCGATTAGACGTGTTTATATACCGACTACCGTTGCCAAGATGTTACTAACGTTAAAGCAGGAGCAAGATGAGTTGAAAGAACCAAATGAACCCGAACCGACCACGCAAGATAAGAGCAAACAACTATTAGAGCTTTTAGGTCAGTCACCCGAGCTTGCCGAAATATTGATTAAAACGTTATCGGCAAAAAACAATTAGAACAAGTAACAATCAACTTTTGTTTGCAAAAATCGCTGTTTGTTTGCAAAAGAAAAAAGTGTTTAAGTCGAAAAAACGGCTTAAACACTTAGGTTTTCTGGCACCCTCTGCGAGAATCGAACTCACAACTAACCCTTAGGAGTTTGTTCGGTAGCGTGTTTTGCTTTCTCTAACACTCTCTAAAACTGCTCATAAACGCTTGGTATTCTTAGGGTTTAAGCAGTTAGCTGTGTTTTCTGAAAATGAGTGTTTTTCACTATTTTTCTCTGTCCTCGCTTGCAAATTGTTTGCAAACAGGGGTTTAAACGGGTAGTGTTATTAGTTCGTATTTTGCTATGTAAGGCATTAATTTATTTCAGATACAGTACCATTTTCAGTTACTAGTAACATACTAATTTGTGTGCGTTCTTTTGCTATAGCTGGTAATCTTGACCATAACCCTCTATACACTTTCATATCGGGAAAAGCTATACTATAGTGTGCATTGTCATCGTTCATTCTTTGTATCAGCAACAAGATAAAAGGTGCGGCAGGAGAGCCGCTCGGACAGCCTCCATACGGCTATATAAAAGACCCCACTAACCCAAAAAGGTGGATAGTTGATGATGAAGCCGCAAGTGTTGTCAAAAAAATATTTGATATGACACTTAACGGAATAGGTGTAGAACAAATTGCGGGAGCTTTGTCTGCCGAGCAAATTTTAACCCCTTATTTTTACTGGGAGAGTAAAGGTATTCATCGCCCAAGAAGATCACCGCCTACTACCGCTCCATATTTTTGGAACAGCTCATCTGTGACAAAGATACTTGTACAGCAAGAGTATTGTGGTGACGTTATCAACTTCAAAACATTCACTAAATCATACAAAAATAAAAAACGTCACGAAAACGACATCGAAAACATGGCGGTATTCAAAGATGTCCACGATGCGATTGTCAAGCGTTCTGTTTTTGAAAAAGTGCAAATAAAACGTGGGAGCACTCGAAAAAAACAATTGTCAAAAGGCGAACGCAATATGTTCTCGGGGCTTCTTGTTTGTGCCGATTGCGGACACAACTTACACTACCACTTTAACCAAGGAAATCACGATATCAAGTATTTCAACTGCTCTAACTACAAGGGCAACCGAGGCACTTGTGAAACAACGCACTATATACGAGTGGACTTTTTGGAACAATGTGGTGAACATCAATTAAAATTGCTGTATCCGAAATCCGAAGACTCACAAAGTTTGCAACACAGCACGAGGACGTATTCACACAGGCGGTTATGGGATACTCTCAAAATGTAGTACAGCAGGATATTCAGCTTAAACAAAAAGAACTCACCATCTTGATTGCAAGAGA
>CAYJKJ010000033.1:0-9988 GCA_964370715.1 uncultured Faecalibacterium sp. | reverse complement strand
CCCTCCAACTCGGAAATCCCTTTTGCAATTTCGTTTTCAAGGGCTTTAATCTCCGCTATTATCTCGCTTGTTGGGGGATAGGTTTCTTTTATATAAATCGTTTTTTTGTATTTGTTAATCGAAAGGTCAAACCCGTTTTCTATAATCTCATCTTTTGGAACAAAGAAAGATTTTTCTGTGCGCTCTCTTTTTGTTTCGTTGTCTAAATTCTTGAACCTTTCCAAGATGTCAGGTATATCATTCTCGGTTATTGCGACTCTTTTGTCGTCAAGAGAAAATCCGTCCGCCGTCATGTCATAAAACCAAACGTTGTCCGTTCCGCCATAGTTCGTTTTTGTGAAGATTAAAACGCCGGTCGAAACTCCGGCATACGGTTTAAACACACCGCTCGGCATAGAGATAACAGCCTCTAACCTATGGTTTTCGATTAACTCTTTTCGTATATCCTTATGCGCTTTTGACGAACCAAACAAAACGCCGTCGGGAACTATGACGGCGCATCTTCCGCCAACTATAAGCATACGAAGCATCAAAGCAAGAAACAACAGTTCCGTTTTCTTTGTGCTGCAAACTTTAAGCAGATCCACCGAAACCGTGTCGCTGTCAAGGCTTCCTTTAAACGGCGGATTAGCAAGAACCAACGAATATTTTTCCCTGTCGGGGTTTTGATCCGAAAGACTGTCTCGATATTCAATCAACGGGTTGTCGACCCCGTGGGTCATCATGTTCATAGCGCCAATGCGAAGCATCGTCCTGTCCATGTCATAACCCGTGAACATACTGTTCATGTAATGCGCTTTGTTTTGTGCGTTGAAAAAAACTTCTTCCTTTTTATTCTCTCTAAGATATTCGCCCGTTGCAACCAAAAAACCGCTTGTTCCGCAAGCCGGATCACACACCACGTCGGTTGGTTTTGGATCCATAAGCTCAACCATCATTTTGATGATGTGTCGAGGGGTTCTGAACTGTCCGTTGCGCCCTGCGCTTGCGATTTTGGAAAGCAGATATTCATACACATCTCCGTTGATATCGGTATCGTGCATCTTGTCCATTTGAGAATATATCTCGTCAAGCTCTGCGACAATTTTTGAAAGAAGCAACGGTGTCGGGATTTTGAATATTGCGTCGTCCATATACTTTGAATATGTGCTGTCTTTTTCTCCGTGTAAATTCTTGATGAACGGAAAAACCCATTCACCCATAACCGAATACATCTGCCCCGCCGGAAAATCACGAAACACCGACCACCGAAGTTGTTCACCATCTATTTTGCGATCGTTTATCTCAACTTCGTCTTTAAAGATACTTGTAAAAGCAAGATCAAGCATAGCGCTTTCTTTTTCTTTTGCGCTGTCGGTTTTGTCAAGGTCGTGGATAAACATAAGATATGTAATCTGTTCAATAACATCAAGAGGATTAACAAGCCCCCCGGCGGCAAATATATCCCAAAGCCCATCAATCTTATTTTTAAGTTCTCCGATTATCATATATTTCTCCAATAATTAATTTTAATTTAATGTATTAATATAAGTATATCATCTGTTTGACAAGTTTCAACAATTTTTTTGAATAAAATAGGGGGAAATGAGGAACATTTTTGGCGACATAAGGATACAGGGGATGGAAATATCAAAAGCTCTCAAATCAAAAATAGATCGAGAGCTTTTTTAATTTTGTCAAGTCGTTAAAACAACTTTCTTATTCAATAGTCAACGGCGGTATACCTTCCGATGATTTCAAAAGTTTTTGCCATTGTGCATCCATATACTTTTGAGCATGATCCATCTTACCAATTTCCAAATCATACGAGTACCATTTTAATGTTTTTGACCCATATACAAATGTTGAAATCCATGATACATAATTAATGCTCATTGGGTTTTTTGTAACGATAAGTTTCCCTGCGTTTTCTGCAAACAAGATACAGTTACTTAAAAAAAGCATAGTGTTAAGTTTGGGGTTGTTTGAAAAATCTACTTCTTTCTTATAGTAAAGATTTTCTTTAACAAAAAACGAAAGTCTTGTTAAAACTTCAATTATGAATACCGGCACACTCATTCCCACAAAATGATTAAAGTTATAACCATCATAATACATCTTTTTTGTTAGTTCGCTTATTGTGTATTCCTCTCCGCCATATTCAATTGTTCCGGATTGAATTAATTGTAGTAGTGGTGTAAGTGGTGCGGGAACACTTAATATTTTCCCGCTATCGCTTGGCGTTGCGACATCAGAAAGGAAATGACCAAAGACCGTTATAACTGCTTCTATAATATTCTTATTTTCGTGTTTGATTGAATTTTGAATAACAAATCTTGCATTTCCATCAATCAGGGAACAAGTTCCCATCATTAAATCTTTTACACCAAAAATTAAACCTAATAGCGGATCGTGTCCTAATGACAGTATTCTATGATATTTAGGACATAACCCCAACACATCTTGCGTTGCTTGTCCTGTGTTTGTAGATATGTCATAGTTGACCTTAAACTTTTTCTCAAAATCCTTAATTTTTTCAGGTGGAAGTATTTTTGAAAAGAGATCTTCAACTCCGTTTTTTAGTGGACCGGGAGAAACTTGATTTCCGTTTATGCTTGTTACAAACAATAAATCTACAAGTGCTGCTATCGTTCCGATAATTCCGCTTATAGCATAATCCACAGCATCAAATTTAAAATCTTTTGAGTATTCTTGATAGTGACTTAAAAGTTCTTTGTTTGCAATAGCAACTTCTTCAGCAAAGACTTCATCATAAAAGCTTGTGTTTTCATATCCTGCGTTATGTGCGATATTTACAATATCGGAAAATATTCTTTCTGTTGTTTGCTCTTTTTTTATATCTGTGTTTTCAAATTGTACTTTCGATGAAATATTATCAATATAGAGGTTCGATTTATTTAATAGATTTTCTATTTCATCCAAGTCTTTGCTTTGGTTCGATACTTCACATTGAAGTTTAGATATCTTATCTCTTTGATGCTTTGCTACATCAAGCTCTTTTTGAAAAGCATCATCTTTCATTTAAATCTTCCTCTATATCTTTTTTTGCTCCTATAAGCATTTCGAGCATAAGTTTTAAATGTGCCATTCGTTCGCTGTTGTCTTGATTTTCATTTTTAATTTTCTCTAGAATTTTATCATGTGCTAACATAATTTTTTGCATTATCATTTCTTTTTCTTGAATGATTTTTTTATGTCTTATTTTGCTTGTTGCAATATATGCACCACCACCAATTGCAATGGCGGGGGCTGCAAGAACGCCAATACCGGCAACCATACCGCCTCCAATTAGACCCCCGGCGGCGGCTAACCCTGATGTAATTCCTGCTGCGCTAAACCCGGCAGTTCCAAGTGCGCCGAGCAACCCAACTCCGGCAAGTCCGCCGGCAACTAGCCCGGCTCCAGCTACCCCTGCTCCAAAAGCTTCACTTTTAAGAAGTCCGTTCATGAGTTCGCCCAACGTTCCACTTACGTCTGAGGTTGTTCGTGAATCATCCTTTAATGTTTCATCTGCTTCATTAAGAAGTTTTTCAACAAGAGCATATTTTGCAATTTTTTCTTTGTTCAATTTTTCTTTTATATCGTTTGCAGCTATTTTTATCGATTCTTCGGTAGCATCAATAGATTTAATAGTTGCAGATTTCACAGCTTCTGTGGCTGCTTCAATTTTTGGTTTTGTTGCTTCGGATACAACTTCGCTTGCGTTCTTAACAGCGTCCCCCGCCGATTTCAGAGCATTACCAGTTGCAGTTGTTGCTACTTTAATCTTATCCTTTAAATCCATGCTACGCCCTCCAATTATTTTCTTTTGTTAATGTTTAATTGTATAGGTGAACTCCCTATAAAAAGTTAAAACGACTTATAGTATTGCTCTAGTTTTTCAGCAATTAATTTTCGTCTTGTCGGCAAAAATTTCTCTAAATAATCGGTGTAATCCCAACCTATAATTTCCTTTGGTATACAATTTTCTGATAGATTGGTGTAAAACTCATCTAGCGTCCAAGTGCTTCCAAATACCGTTTCGCAATTATTTATCTTGTTGATTGCGTCAGAAAAATAATCTGTTGGAGCTTTATCGCTAATCGTAATATTAATTGGGGTGTCTAAGTAAACATAGTTAGCTATTTGATTATACACCGATTTGTCATCAATACCGCCAACTTTTCTTAAATATCCTTTAGGGAAAATATGGTGCACATCACTTTTTCCAATCATATCTTTTACATATAAACCTTTGCTAAACAAGGCTCTGCTGGCGCTTCTTGCTTGAGAGGCTCTAAACGCCGATAATGCCGGCGCATTAACTATCGAAGACTCAAGCCTTTGTGTTAAAGAAACCTTCCAGAAATTTTCAGATAAATCGGCTAGTTCAATTTCTTTTAAATATGAAACTACTCCTTTTTCATTAATGCTTCTAATGTCTTTATCCATCACAGACTCGGGTGATCCGGAATATCTACCAGTTAACACAGACATGATATACCATTTAGAAACATATCTTTTTATTTCTGTTTTTTCAACTTCATTTGTTAATTTTAGTTTTAAATATACAACATAAGCGAAGTCGAGTGCATTTTGAGAATTTATTAAAGACGAATGTACAAATCCAGCATCTTTAATCGCCAATACAAATTGTTCAAAATGAAATTGTGACATGAAATTACAAATACCTTCATCTAATTTCTTAAATGATTCTTCAGCAATATCTTCTCTATATTCTTTTGTTATGAAATCCCTACCTGAGAGCAAGCTAACTAAGTCTTTTAACTTTCCCCTCGAAAACATATGAATAAATGATACCCTTAACATATCATCATAACTTGGATCATAAATATCTTCAAAATTATTGTGTAACCAAGAAACTTTGTTTAAATATTTTGAATTGGAAAATTCTTTATCTTTATCAGTTATAGTTTTGAAAAAAGATGGTTCTTTTGCTACATGACAGAAATAATCAATTGCTTTCCGTAGCATATTACCGCCATAATTTTCATCTGCCGCTATTTTCGACATGGCAAAGTCCGCTTGACTTAGTGTTGTTCCTTTAGAATTAATACGAATAAATATTTCAGTTACTACATCAATATCAAGATCCGCAGTTAATTCAATTACTCCAAGATCTTTACCCATTATTTCCTTAAGTTTTTGCACCACATTTGACATTTCCATATTCGATATTTCAGGGTTGGTTTCACAGTATTTTGTAATGTAGCTAAACATATTGAACTGATCATCGAATAATAATGAAATATCTTCTATCCATTTCTTGCTTTTCACATGTGAGTTGTCTTGAACTTCAAAGGCATCTTCATCACTTTTAGCAAAGGGGTTAAATGCTATTTTAATTCTCTTTTCTCTGTACTCTTCATCGAGAACGACCAATCCTAAAATGGCTGACATTAATGCGGTTATACGTTGTTGTCCATCAATTAAAACACGCTTACCTTTAGAAACAGTTCCATCTTTTAATTTCATCTCTGCATTTTGTGTTGTAATTAAATATCCAACTGGATATCCTTTATACAATGAGTCAATAAGATCTCTAACTTGCTTTGGTTTCCAAACAAAAGGTCTTTGGATTTCAGGTATGGCTATTGCACCCATCTTCACGAGGTTTAAAATAGTTCCAACGCTATATTTATTAATATCATAATTCTGCATACTCATCCTCGCTCTTTTTCAAATATATAATTTTTTTTGAAATCAGTAACACCTTAAATGTGTTTTCTATATTATACAGTATATATTTAAAGGAACAAATATACAATCAGTAAGTGACAAAAAACTGCACAAATCAACTTATGCAAGTTGCTAATAATCTTATTATTTCATAATAATTAGCTGCATTTTTTCTTCATTTCTCCCACTCATTCCACAAAACACTCCGACTGTCTTTCTCCCTCAACACAATCTCATCGAGCGCTTTTCTAATCCTCTCAGTGCTTCCAATCTCATCTTTCAAAACATTCATCTTCCACTCACAAAGCGAAACATCCTTCTTCAATTTACTAATATCATTCGCCCATTGTTTCGGCGATATTTTCCCCCCGGAAGAAACATAATCGCCCCAATATTTATTCAGCTCATTTGCTCGGTCAAGCTCGGCGCAATACGTAACATAAAACTGATGTTTTGCTTCGCCCTGCAACTTTATATATCTCTTCAAAAGCGGTTTAAGTTCATCATATTCGTTCCATAAGTCTATTTGCTTCTCGCTATCTGTGATAGCTTTTTGAGTGCTATTAACCTCTCGTTTTAGCGCATAAAAACTCTCATTCATATCGACTATTTTTGCGGTAAAGTCTGCTATACTATCAATGTTATGCTTCTGCAAGAAGTTCCAAACAGACACATAATTTTTAAGGTCTTTAGTCTTTTGATATTTGCTTGATGATGTTGTCTTGTTTGCTTGTAGGGTATCAATAATCGAAGCTTTGATACCGGCTTGTTTTAAGTTAATCGGTTGCGCTTTTAACTCTCGTTGCCATTTCATAAGCCTTGATATTCTTGCTCTGGTTTGAATAATAAGTTTGTTGTCGTTCAGTATCTGGCGGTTGGCGTTCCCACGGTCGGTGGTGATACCTTTTCGCTCCATCTGTGAAGCTGAAACACCCAAATGAATTTGTGGGATAAGCGAGACACCTTGTCTTTCATAACTTCGGTGGTCGATACGTTCAGAATGTCCCATATTTTCAAGATAGCGATTGCAATGCTTGCTCCAGTTTGCTCGCCACAATTCTGCGTTACTCTGATTGTTCCAATCGGTGGTATCTTCTTTGTGAGACTTCCAATTTCCGCTTGCAAGTTTTATTCGCCAACCGTTCTCGTCAAGATCATAAACCTTGCGTGATTTTGCGCCCCATTCGCCGTTATCTTTGAGCGGTCTCATGGTCAACATAATATGGCAATGTGGGTTTCCGTCCTCTTTATCGTGAATACAAAAATCGGCAATCATACCTTTGTTCACAAAATTTGCTTTGCAATACTCACGCATTAAAACCGCCCATTGTCCTTTTGGTAGTTCTTTTGGAATTGCAACCTCAACCTCTCGAGCAAGTTGAGCGTTTTTTGACTTCTCGATTTTCTCAACTGCGTTCCAAAGGGTAGAGCGGTCTGCGTACTCACTCGGTGCGTGGTCGGGCAAAACTATCTCGGTATGAATAACACCGCCTTTTCTTGTGTAGTCATGAGTTTCTCCGTCATAATCATTTGTGATTTTCTCACCACTTCGATATGCTGCCGCAGCAACTGCCGATTTCCCATTGCCACGACTTATTACTTTACAACTTAAATGAAATATCGCCACAAAAAACGCTCCTTCATATTTTTAGATTTTGAACCAAAGGCAAAAGCCAAAACACACCACAATCTAACCACCACAATTTTAATTGTGGCTTGCCATTTACAAGATGAATTTGAAATGTTACAATGCAAAACCGACGATGAGAAACTTGTTTCATATTTTTGAGTTTCTCACCGTCGGCACGACGTTAGCATATTTCAAAGTCGTTTTGTCAATGGTGGTGGTCGGTATGCGTATATGTTTCGTCTCTCATATAAAAGGGGTTTGGGGATTAGTCCCCATTGTAACGCAGTTCGCACACACCATTGTATATGGTGTATAAGTGCGCCCTTGGTAAACTCCGCTATTCCTCGTTTACCTGTGGGATTTCCCCGACTTCGCCGTTCTTCTGCTGTTCCGCATCTACGCTAACGGCTATATCGTCAAGCAGTTTTCGTGCGGTTTCCGTCAGCAATACTTTCTGTAAGTATGTTTGTAGTTGTTCATTTGGAATAGAAACAAAAGTCGGATTTATGCTCTCTAAAATTGCCCCTCGTTGAATAAGTCTGCGTGTTCTTATTTTCTGTTCTTCCTTGCGTTGTTTGGCAAGAAGTTCACGCTCTTTGTTTTTAAGTTGGCGGATTTCATCTTGCTTTTTCTCCACATTGATTTTGTTCTTTTCGATCTGCTCTATGATTTTGTTGTTAGCCATTTGGTGGTTCTCCTTTTCGTTTTTTCATATAAAAAACGCCTATCAACCGGTGATAAGCGTTTTACACATAGGATATTTTGTTTTAAATCGTTCTTGCTTTTCTTGTTTTGAAATGGTTTTTTGCAATAATAAGTAAATTTCTGTTCACTCGGTATCAGCTTGATACCAACCAAGCTAAAAAACTGATACCGCCTTGATACCAAACCTTGAAAACCCGATACCAACTTGATACCGCCGGTATTACTTTGATACCATCAAAAGCTATCAGCGAAGTCTAAAGCTACTGATATCTCATCTTCTTGCATGGTTGGTGGGGGAGTTTGTGCTTGATTTTCGGGTAGGCTTGCTACTTGAAGTTTCGATATCTCTTGCCTAATCGTCACTTGAATTTCAGCCAGAATATCTACATCAACGTTCTTTTCAAACAGGCTGTTTACTGCCTTAACAATCATTGCGCTATACGAGCGATACTGTGTTCTGTCGATGCTCTGCAAACGCTCCCACGCTTGTTTCTCGGGCGTGTTGTTTAGGTTGAGCCGAACAGTAAAAGCAACTTGATTTTCCATTATACAATGCTCCTGTTTTTTATCATCTTGCTTTTTGCCAAGAACTCATACCCCTTTGCAGTAGCGCAGATATCGTCGATAATAACCACCCTGTCGCTATCATAACTAGCAAAGTTTTTAACAAGGCAACTGCCGCCTCCGAGAATAAACAGTCTCATTAATTCCGGATCATATTCATGCTCTCGAAGTCTGCGGAAGATACCGCCGACATACTCTGTTGCGCTATCCTTAATGGTCGTTAAAAACCTTTCTCCGATATCGGCTGTGCCGTGTCGGAGAACCTGTTCAATCACGGTATCTTCAATTGCGACACCATACTTTTTCATGATATTTTCTCTTACCGCAATCATACACTGATGTGTGCCGAACTTCTCGGTAAAGCATTTCTTTTGAATGGGTCGACGTTCATTTATATACATAATGTTCATCGTTCCGTTGCCGATATCTGCGATTAGGTTTACGCCCTTGAATGAGTTGAGCTGTGGCGCAACCGCTGAAAAACCTTGCGGGAAAATATCTGCGCCGACAAAGTCAACGCTGTATTCAACATTGTTGTAAATGAAATCTGCGTGGCTGTTTTGTAGCAAATAGTTCTTGAACGTTTCCTTTTGCTCACTAACCCAAGTTAGCGGAAGCCCTGCCGATATGTGAACGTGTGCGCTTGTAATTTTGCGAATATTAAGCTCTCTTGCTATAGCAACAAGGGTTAAAATATAGAAATCGTTGTCTTCGATTTTATCGCTTAGAAATTCTTTGTGTTCTCCGCCGATGGTATAAAACTTATCTTTGTAGATAACCATATTGTTTTTAAACGTCGGTTCTTTATCGAAAGTTTCCACCCCGGTTTTAAAACAAGTGTGCGCTGTTTTGATGTTGCCATATCCGTGGTCAATGCCTATTACAATTGTATTGTTGGTCATATATTTTCTCCTTTGTTTGTAGTAACGGAGGCGTTGTTGTTTAAAGCTCCTTTGATAATATTTTGATTGAGCTGTTGTTATTGATAGATAATCTCTGCAAAGATAATTTCCTCAACCCTCGACTTGATGTTGTTCATCTTGCCGACCCATAACATTTGGTCTTTTGCCTTTAGTTCCTCTGTCACATTTTCGGCTTTTGCCATTTGCGGCATCATGGTTTCGAGTAGGTGTTGTGCTTGCTGTTCCACATCTTTCAAGTGGCTGTGTAGCTTCTCGCTCATTAGCAGATAGTTGTAGGTCGGGGAGCGGTGTTGTTTGAGATAACTCTCTCTCATTCGTCCGTATTTACCGATTGGGATTTCGTCTGTTTTTTCACTTTCGGAAACTTGTATGTTCGGAATATAACAGTCGCTGGCTTTCGTATAAGTACCGCCCGTTTTTTCAAATATACTGTGTGTCATTTTTCTCACGCTCCTATACTAATTTTTGCTTCTTGCTCTGTCTTAAC
>CAYJKJ010000032.1:0-11404 GCA_964370715.1 uncultured Faecalibacterium sp. | reverse complement strand
GGGTGGATGGTGCTTATGAGCGCAACGATGATGACCGCTTCGGTGGCGTTCTCGACTTTGCAAAAGACGGAAATTTGAGTTTGTTTGGTGCGTCGGGTTTTGGAAAGTCGGTCTCTATAACAAATATTATTCTCGGACTTTCAACAAAAAACTCGCCAACCCTTGTTAATTGCTATATAATGGATTTAGGCAATTCCTCCCTTATTCAACTAAAAGGGTTGCCACACACGGCGGACTACATAACATATGACGACGGAGAAAAGCTCAAAAAATTTATCGCCTTGATAACCACCGAGATAGCTTTGCGCAAACGTCTTTTCGCAAAACAAAACGCCGTTAGTTTTTCTATGTATAACCAAACGGCAAGCGAAAAAATCCCCGCCATTATCGTTGTTATCGACAACTACGACGCAGTTAAAGAGATGGGTACCGAAACGGAAGAGTTTATCGTTAAGCTAACAAGAGACGGAATTGGAGTTGGGATATACACCGTTATATCGGCTTCTAGGGCAAACGCTTTGCGATATGCCGTTTTAAACAACTTTAAAACAAAGATAGCGTTATATAGTTTCGACCAAAGCGACATAACCGCCGCCGTAGGAAGAAGCGACTATGCCCTTCCCGAAATACGAGGAAGAGCGCTTGTTAAACTTAAAGGACCGCATATTCTCCAAACATATCTCCCGGCACAGTTTAACAGCGACATAGAATACGCAAAAAACATTCGCCAAATCGTCGGCGAGATATCAACCAAAAACACCGCCAAAAAAGCGACGGCTATTCCCCTTCTTCCCGAAACGGCCTATGTTAGCGACCTTGAACTTTCAATCAATCAAAAACTCGTTGCAATCGGTCTTGATGCCGAAAGCGTTTTAACAAGACACTACGACTTAAATTTCCCGATAGGGCTTATAGTCGGAACGCCGGCAACGGGAAAAACAAACCTTTTAAAACTCGTTATCCACGGTTTGAAAAACTCGAAAATTTTTATAGCAGACAGCAAAAACCTTGAACTCGAAGAGTATAGAACGAATGAAAACGTTACAATGCTCGGGGATGTTTTAGAATTTTACGAAAAACTTAAAGCCACAGTAGACGAGCGCAAGAATTTATTTGAAAGTTCAAACAAAACGAAAACCCCAAAAGAGTTCTTTTCCGCTTTGCCAAACGCAGTTTTAATTATCGATGATGCCGATAACTTTATCGAAACGGTTAAACAACAATTAAAAGAATTTGAAAACGTTATAACCTCGTTGCAAGATGTCGGCATAAGCATAGTTGCGACAACAACACCAAACAAGTTAAGAGCTTTCGACGGCATAACGAAACTTTTAAAGGAAGCTCGCTTTGGCGTTATATTGGGAAATCCGAGCGAACAACAGATTTTCTCGACAACCTATGACCGAAACTTTAAACCAAAACTCGATATAGGGTTTATATCCAAAAACGGAACGTTAAGCAAAATTATGTTACCGAAAATTTGAAAATTTATTTAAGGAGAAATGTTATGACGGAAATTAAAAGTGATGTAGGAATAGCAAGCGGCCTTACGGCAAATATCAGCGGAGCGGCAAGCAATCTAAGCTCAGGGGGCGGAATAAGCGAAGACGGAACGACGACGGTTGCGGTAAATGAAAATAGCACAACTGTTCATGAATTGGTGAAGAAAATTATCGAAAACCTTTCGTCGCAGGTATCGGCAGATAGCGAAAGGATAAACAGCATCGCAACAACTTTTGCAAACGAAGACGATAAAATATCGGGGAGTTTTGGAAAATGACATATGATAACTATACAAAAGACGAGCTTAAATCCCTTTTAAACCAAAACAAAGAAAATATAGACGACTTAACAAGACAGATTAAAAACCTGGAAAATGAGCAAGACGAAGTATATTTTGCGTTAAATCAAGACGACAAAAGAATGGAACACCTCCATTCGGGTTGGAAAGGGCAAAAAGCCGAGCGGTATATAAACGAAGTTTTTGAAAGCAACGACAGGTTTCGCAAACAGTTTACACAAGCGTTTTCCGAAGCAAGAGAACAGCTTGAACAAGACAAAGCGCAACTTTTTAGAAACGAACAGGATATATACGATGAAATAGAAAAACAAAACAGAAATAAAGAAAAGGAAAATTAAAATTATGGGCAGAATTGTTCATGTTTCGGGACAGATTAATAAACACCAAAGTTTAGCAAACTATTCTCGCAATATTCAAGCGAATGTGCTTAATCTTATTCAATCGTTAAATGGTTTTGTTGGAGATAGTTCTTTAACTGGAGCTAGCTATCACAAAGCAAAAGAATATATTAATTTAGTTCTTCAAAAATTATGTCAAGCTTGTTATATTGCTCTTTCAAGCGAAATTGCTGCAAACACGGCAGTTATTTCGGCTTGTGGTGTGCTTTCGGGGTCGGATTTAATCGATGAAGATACGTTGCTAGCAGAAATTGCGGATATTAATATAAGAGTAAATGAGCTTACAATGTTAATACAAAGCACTACAATTGATAAAGGATATTATATTGCGCTGTTGTCAGCATATTTACAAGAAAAAGAAACACTTCAAGAATTACTAAATTGTTTAGAGGATTTTGACAACCAAACAAGAATACTGCACGATAATGTTCAACCTGAACTTCAAAATTTACTATCCGGCATAAAAGCACTTTCCACCGGAAGTAATTTTGGTGACCAAGGTTTTTATATAGCTAAATTGGATTTAGAATGGACAAAACCATATATTCAAGAATGGGAAAAAATCGAAACACAGGTTATGTTTAAACATAATCTGTCGGAACAGTATGGCTTTGACGATAGAACAACAACAATTATATATGATTTAAATATTAGAATTGAAGAGAAATACCCGGATATCGACCAAACGGAAAGAGACTATAAGTTTGCAAGGGTTTTAAGCCAGTTTAGTTATAGCTCCGAAAACGACCCTTTCACCGGGGCTTATGAAGCGGGGGCGGGCAGTATTAACAATTACGATACTTTGGGCTTTTTTGAAGAACTCGAGATGTCGGAACAAGACTATAACTATCTTCGATATAATATTCGCTTGCAAAATTTTATTAGTAGCGAGAATTCTGATTATTCAATAGAAGCGATAAAAAAAGACACGAACAATCCAGATACTTTGCAACTTTACACCGACACAATGATACTCGGGCTAAATCTGCCGGAAGACACAGTATTTAGTGATGATGAATATTTGGCAAAATATGAAGAGATACATGAACAATATTCTGAAAAGCCCGATTTTGCCCATATGATGTATACAATTTCAGCAAATTTAGTTATCGAAGAAGAAATCAAAAAAAGCTATGAAAAATTTAAAGTAAAGTTATATAGTACCGGAGCAAATGAAATAATTTCCGATGTGACCAATGTTGAAACAACCATAATTAATTCACCGATAGATAGAAGCATTAGTCTGTGGAAAAGCTCCGAAGAAAGACAAGCATATACAGGCTGGCTTGGGGATGCGACATGGCCCGGATTTAAAGACAATACCTCAGACTTAGCAAAAGCCGGAGCAGTATTTTTGCCAAGTTTGGACAGTAGTCGTTATTATCATATTTCCGAAGTGCTTAATTCCGATGTGTCATTTAACAACAGCGACTATATGGCAGACCTTGATGCGGTTAACATCTCTAATAGACTAAACGATAAAAATAACCTTGTTGGAACTATAACAAAATATTATGAGAATATGCAAAATGACGGTAACCGAGCGGTAGAATTTTTAAAAAACAATAATATTGAAGATGTTGAAGAAATGATTTTTGATGTAGCCGGAGTCAAAGATATCGACAGCTTGAAAGAAAAATGGCCAACATCAGCGTTATTTATCGAAAGCCTACAAGCAGAGAGCAACTTTATGTTGGAGGAAACAGAAAAATGACAAAGAACACAAAAATAGCAATAGTTGTTATATCCGTTATAGCAATAGTTATACTAGCTTTGATCTACACCATTCCAAGACTGTATGTACACAATGTATTTGACGAAATATATCATTCCTATGTATCGTATTTTATGACAAACACCCAAATATCCAATATAGAAAATGTTGAAACCCAAAGAGGCGACGGTTGGCATAGCCCCAAAACCCGATTAAGCATTTATTATGATGAAGAGTATTTAAGGGACAAAACCGATGCAACGATAAGAATTTATCCCGATAATAAAATATTGGATATTTGGCTTAGTATAACCTTCTTTGATTCATATGACATGGATCAATCTAAAGAGGGTGAAAATACCGATTGGATATGGGAAGATATGACCTTTTTTTGTGAATATAACACAATAACCAAAACGCTCACTTTAGACCCTTTAGCTGTCTTTTCATCTTATCTTGATGAAACATACCCCGATAGAAACGGTGGAGAAAGTCATTACGAAGACGAAGCCTCGCTGTTGGAGTTTTTCGAATTGCACGGCGTAACAAAAGAGGATCTAGACGAATACAAAGATTATATTTTAAACGAGGTTATAATAGGAAGCTGGGTAGAGGGCAACAAAGGGAAAACTCGCTTTTCAAGCGAAGACCCGGGGGATTTTATAGTTATAGACAACAGCTATCAAAACCTTGGGGAGGAATGGCAGGATTAAAGGATACATGGAAAAGTTCGCATAGGTTTGTTTTAAGCCTTGAAGAAAATAAAGATGTACTATTAAACGAGGAAATGTAAGATGAAAATTTTTAAAAAAATAACTATATACATTTTAATCTCTGCATTATTGGTTTTATTAACTTTTAATTTAATTACAACACTTAAAGTTCAAAATGTGTTAGATGAAATATATTATAATTGGGCGAACAGTTTGTATACAAAAACCAGTATTTATAATGTAGAAGCGCTTGCAGATAACGATTTTGAGCCGCATAGTCATGCGTCTGAAATTTTTCACGACAAAGTCGCATGGTTTTACGATGAAAAATATCTACAAGATAACGCAACTTTATGGGTATTTATTCAATCAGATTTAGAAAAAATGAGTTTTTATGCGACTATGTATTTTCCGAATACAAATAACGAGGAACAAGATTTAGATGATGCGGATAACTTATTTTTTTATTATACCTATAATATAAGTACAAAAGAAATAACTATTAATGAGTTAAGGTTGTACTCAGATTTGATAAGATCAAAATACCCCGAAAGGTTTCCGGAAGAAATCGCATTTGAAGACGAAGCCTCGCTGTTGGAGTTTTTTGAATTGCACGGCGTAACAAAAGAGGATCTGGACGAATACAAAGATTATATTTTAAACGAGGTTATAATCGGAGGTTGGGTTGAGGGCAACAAAGGGAAAACTCGCTTTTCAAGCGAAGACCCGGGGGATTTTATAGTTATAGACAACAGCTATCAAAACCTTGGGGAGGAATGGCAGGATTAAAGGATACATGGAAAAGTTCACATAGGTTTGTTTTAAGCCTTGAAGAAATAAGTGATGAGCTTATTAAAGGAGATTTAAATTGAAAAACAAAACAATATTATATATTAAAATAATTGTCGTTTGCATAGCAATAATAGCTTTTTGCCTTTTCTACTACAATGTAACTAACCCAAAAAACGTTTTTGAAGAAATATACGACTCTTGGAAATATAGATATTTATCAAGAGCGAGCATAGAAAACGTTCCGGCACTTGAAGATAACAGCTATGACTTTGCAAAATTTGATGGAGTGGTTTTCGACTATATATCTTTGTTTTATGATGAAAGTTATATTAAAGAGGAGTGTTTTATTTCTATATATATTAAACCAAAAGAAAAAACTCTTAAAATAAATAATACAATTACATACTCAGACTTTGACAAGGTAGATAATATTTGGGCAAAGCTTTCTATATCATATGAGTATAATACAGAAACTAAAGTTTTGCAGATGAACCCAATAGATGCAGGAACGGAAATTATGTCCCTACGTTACCCAGACAAATATGAAAAATATGAAACATCAACCGAACAGGAATACCTATATGAGTTTTTCGAATTGCACGGCGTAACAAAAGAGGATCTAGACGAATACAAAGATTATATTTTAAACGAGGTTATAATAGGAAGCTGGGTAGAGGGCAACAAAGGGAAAACTCGCTTTTCAAGCGAAGACCCGGGGGATTTTATAGTTATAGACAACAGCTATCAAAACCTTGGGGAGGAATGGCAGGGGGAGGGTCATTAAGTTAAACACTTAATGACGACTAAAGACTAAAAGCTAATGACTAAGGGCTAAAGGCTGTTGGGATTAATTGCTGGCCTAGTATTAACGGTAATTTTAAGCAACAGCGAAGCCGTTGAAGCATTTTTAGAACAAGTGACCGATTTTCAAGAACAAAAAAGATGGCGGAAAGGAAGTGAATACACAAATGCAATACTTTAAAAAATTAATTAACAAAGCGTTTGCTATTTTTATTAACATAGTAATGCCGTTTGACGATAGGTTGGTTTTAAGTAAATATTTAATAGAAATAAATCTTACTCCTAAAGGATCAATGATGCCCGTATTAGGGGGAGAGATAGTATTTATGATTGCAATTATAATAATAGATTTTTCCGAAACACAGTATCCTACTTTAACAACGTTTATATATTTATTACCATCTACTATGTGTTTATTACTTCCGGCATTGTTTTTCTATTATACAAAACAGGTGCGTATTCAAATTATAAGTTGGATTTTCATGTTAACTTCTTTCATATATACATGGTTCTATTTAACGATAGCTACCGTAGGCGTTAATCCAAATTTATTTTTAGCCATAATAGATTTATTAAAATATCATGGCATATACCTATTAATTTTTTTAGTATTATACAGAATTGGTTTTCATATTGAAATGAAATATGGATCTATAGTTGATTTTTATTCAAAACACGCTAAACAAAGCAGTGCAGCCGGAATAGGAAGTTTTGTAATTTTTTATTTAATATTAAGAAATTTTCCTATAAGCTTTTTCTTAATATTAATATGGGCAATAAAAATAATTATTTTGATAGTAGTTGCAGTTTGTATAATAGAGCAAAGAAAAGTTTTAAGAGCTATCACTATTATGGAGCAATCCGAACCACCGGAAATACGAGAAGCGAGGGAAAGAGCCATACTTGAAGAGAAAGAGCGAAAGAGGAAACAAAAGCAAGCGGAAAAAGAGCGAAAGAAAAAGGAAAAAGAACAAAAGAAGCTATATTTGGAACAACAGATAAAAAAGGACAGGGCAGAGATGGAGAAAAGCAAAAATCAAACGGAAGAAAAAGAAATCGAGCTTTGGGAAGTCTAGAACAAAAAAGTTGGGAGAAAGGACCGGATTACACAAATGCAATACTTTAAAACAATAGTTATACAAATATTAAAATTTATAATTAATCTTTTGTTTCCGTTTGATGATAGTTGGATTTTCGAACCGAAAATTAAAAAAAAGGTTGATATTAGTTTAGTAATGAGTCTAATCTATTGTATGCCGTATTTAAGCATTTTTGTTTTCACGTTGTTATTTACAAATGTTGGCGATTCAGAACATGGCTTTCTTATAAAATTGATATATTTATTTCCGGCATTTATATTGACTATTATACCTACGATATTATCAGAGTTATCCGAAAGATTAATAATGGATAGTATTTATGAAAGTGCGATTGGTGTATCTATGTGGTATTTACTCTTTATATTAGGATTGCTTTTTATGGGAATAAACCCAAATTTGCATATAGCCGCTATGCATTTATTTGTTTATGTAATTATAAGTTTTTTAATATTTGTTGTTTTTTACAGAATTAATTTTTGGTTGGAATTAAAAGGGGTTTCAATAGCAAAAAGAGCAATAGATAGAAATATGAAGAGTAGCAAATTTACGGGATCATCGATTGTAATAGTTGGATTTATAATTTTTAGAGATATACCTTATATTTTTTTAGTGGTTCTGCAATTGATAATTATCGCTTATTTGTTTTTTCTTTCAGATGCAATTATACACATTAGAAAAGAATATCGTTTTAGAATACTCGAACAACAATCCGAACCACCGGAAATACGAGAAGCGAGGGAAAGAGCCATACTTGATGAGAAAGAGCGAAAGAGGAAGCAAAAGCAAGCGGAAAAAGAGCGAAAGAAAAAGGAAAAAGAACAAAAGAAGCTATATTTGGAACAACAGATAAAAAAGGACAGGGCAGAGATGGAGAAAAGCAAAAATCAAACGGAAGAAAAAGAAATCGAGCTTTGGGAAGTCTAGAACAAAAAAGTTGGGAGAAAGGACCGGATTACACAAATGCAATACTTTAAAACAATAGTTATACAAATATTAAAATTTATAATTAATCTTTTGTTTCCGTTTGATGATAGATTGGCAACAGCACCTAAAAATAATGTAAAAACAGTTGACCCTCAAACAGCAAAAACCGTATTAGTCGGATTTATTTTTATGGGGTTGTTTATGTTTTTTATACTGCTGGCAAATGTTCAAAATTCAGAGTTTGCTTTGTTAATTAAAGCTATATATTTGTCTCCAACTCTAATTTTAGTAATAATACCTATAATTATATCTAGTTTTTCAAAAAATCCGCAAGTACAACTTATTTGTTCCGATGTACTTTTGGCGTCTCTTTGGTATTTATTTTTTATTGCAATATCAGCTTTAACAGGAATACATCCCGACTTTAACATTGCAATTTTAACTTTAATATGGTATGTAATAATTAGTTTTTTATTCTTTGTTGTTTTTTATCGAATTAACTTCTACAGAGAACTTAAGCATGGTTCGATAATTAACTCTTTTAAGTTTATTTATTTTAAGAAAGGATATGTAACCGGTTCAGGAGCTATAATTGGTTATTTATTTTTTAGAAGTATACCTTTTGTGCTATTATTGGTTGTTGTTATTTATGTAATATATTTTATATCATTTATTTCGGCTAATGTTATAGAATCAAGAAAATTATATAGATACCGAATACTCGAACAACAATCCGAACCACCGGAAATACGAGAAGCGAGGGAAAGAGCCATTCTCGAAGAGAAAGAGCGCAATATGACAAAGGAAGAAAAAAAGGAGATCTTAAAAGCAAAACTCGACAAATGGGCTTTTCCATTAATAAAATCGAAAACCCGTATAGCGGGGCATTGCTTCGCTATATGGGGATAAGGTAAACGAAAAAAGAAAAATCGGAGGGGAATGATGAAAAAGTTTATAACGGCTATAAAAATAACGGTTGGAATTGCTTTGGTGCTTTCAAGCATATTTGTCGGCATGAAGATACAGGAATATCAAACCGACACAACGAAAGAATATCGAGAAAGTTTAAGCACCGCCGTTGCTATCATCAACCAAGACATGGGGGTTGATATGGGGGACGAAAAGATATATTATTCAAGCTCGGTTATCGAAACTTTGGGGCAACAATACACCGTTGTTTCGGCGGCCGCCGCCGAAAGAGGGTATAAAAACGGCGTCTACGGAGCGGTTGTGACGTTCCCAGTCGATTTTTCTTTAAGCATATATTCAATCAACAAAATCAATCCACAGCAAGCAAAGATAGAGCTTGTCATTAACCCGAACTTGCCGGAGGAAAAATATGTTCCGCTTTATAACCAGCTTATTTTAATGCAACAGCAGGTCAACAACAATATAGCCTACGCATATGTTCAAACGCTTTTTGAACAGTTTCATTCCGCTCAAAACGAGATTAGCCAACTTTTTGAGAACGACGAACTTGATATGCAAGCGGTTGAACAAGTAAGCCTTGCTACATACACCGAAATGTTGAACCTCGGAGACATTCCACAGGTTGATTTCGAGCCGACAACTCCAAGCTATGCGGAATTTTTAAATCAAGCCTCAACGCTTAAAGACGACCTCAACAAGATATATGTTGAAAGTTACGAGCAAGCCGGAATAGATTTTGAAGAACTGCAAAAAATTGTGACACAAAGCGAAATAGATATAGACAAGTTAAGCGTTGAATGGATAGACGAGATGAAAGGCTGGGTTACGATTGCGGACGACCACGCCAAAATACTTTCCGACTATCAAACAGAGCTTGAAACATGGAGCGCCGATTTTGAAAGCTATCTAAGCGACATAAACGCATATATAGCCTATGCCGATTCACACAAACTGACGGTTGAAACGTTTCTTTCAACCGAAGTTTCAAACCTCAACTCATATCAAGCAAGCCTTGCCGCTTGGCAGAGTTCCGCTTCAACGTATCAAGAAAACGCAAAAACCGCCGCCGAAAACATTTCAACCAATGCGACAGATTTGAGCGCAAAGGCAACTGAAGTTTCCGACAACATAACCACCACAAACAACGCTATAAGGTCGTTAGAGGATTGGCATGATTATATAAAAGAATATCGGCGTTTTATAAACGGCGAAATTTCCGTCGAACCTTTAGAGCCGACAACCGCATTTCCAAGCGACCTTTCGCTCACCACTATATCAAACGATATAGCAACGATATCGACAAACCTTTCGCAAAACACTGCGTTGCTTAAAACAGCGGTTGCAAATTTTAGCACGCTTCCGCCAACGCCTTATGTTTCAACCGCTACAATTCCGAGTTTCATTCTTCCGGCCCCGACTTTCCCGACAGAAGTTCCAAAGCCAACGTTCGAGACCCCCGAAATAACCCCGCCCGATAAATCGTTGAAGCTTTTAGCCGCGATAAACATAGTTGTAACCGAGTATCTTAATTTTAACCCAAAAGATTATCTTAACGACGAAACGAGAGAGGAAGCTCAAAACAAGTTGGACGGATTTTCCGCAAGCATAGACGGCGTTGAAGCTATGCTGAAATCCGTTGACACAGAAAACGAGACGTTGTTGCGAGAAATATATTTTGAATATAACACCCACGTTATCGACCTTAGGACAAACATATATGAAGTCCACGAAAAGGAACAAGACAACCTTTCAAGGTACATAGGCGACTTAACCGAAACGCTACAGTTTACAAGCGACCTTAACCATCAAATAATGGATTCGTTTGCTTTGCGTATGCCCAACAGCCGAATAGACTCGACCGTTAATCAACGAGTTGTCGAGGAAACAATAATGCCGGTAGGTTATACCTACAGCTACGTGCGAGCGGAAAACTCGACAGCGTTTTTCAACCTTTCGGAATGGATAACGAGAGGCATAACTGCGCTTGTTGTTATCGTTGTGGCGATATCGTTAGCGTTCGCTGTTTATATGTTCAGGACAAGGAACAGGGAGGGAGATTGATTTTCGCTGCTCCCGCCACTTCTCAAATTCCCGCTGTCCCTCCTCGCTTTCAAAACAGGACAGAATATCCGGCAATAGGCAGCGAGCGATTGCTTCGATTTTATGCTGAGGTATATTTGTGTTGTTGATTAGCTTTTTTCGTCTGCCCATAGGTATTCTCGCTTTCATAT
>CAYJKJ010000031.1:0-12085 GCA_964370715.1 uncultured Faecalibacterium sp. | reverse complement strand
GGCACAATGTGTAAGTGGTGAGAGCCATTAAGCAAGCGTGTACTAATAGGTCGAGGGCTTGACCTCAAGAAAGAACTTTAGTTTGAAAAACTAAAGTTCTCTAAAGAAAGCTGATACGCTAATCAGTAACCTTTTGATGAGGTAAGAATTTTACTGCTAAGCAGAAGTTTTGTTCAGTTTTGAAGGTGACATTTAAAAGCAAAGAAAGCTTTAGACGACACTTTTAAACAAAAAGAACCTAGCACCAATAGCTCAGATGGTAGAGCAGCTGACTCTTAATCAGCGGGTCCCGGGTTCGAGTCCCTGTTGGTGCACCATTGAAATGGCCCGTTGGTCAAGTGGTCAAGACGGTGGCCTCTCACGCCGCAATCAGGAGTTCGACTCTCCTACGGGTCACCAATAGCTATGATTGTGTGCGACAATTTAATACGGTTATACGCTCGAAAGAGCTTTAACACCATGACCGGTGCCGATAACGCCGAGGCTCCACCCGTTCCCATCCCGAACACGGAAGTTAAGCTTGGTTGTGCCGAAAATACTTGGTTGGAGACGACCCGGGAAAATAGGTAGGCGCCGGTCTATATATTATTTTTTAAAACGAAGTTTTAAAAAATAACTTGGGAAAAAGCTTCGCTTTTTCTTTTAAATTTTAATTTTTATAGCAATTAAAAGAAAACTTGGGAAAATACTTCGTATTTTCTTATAAATTGAATTTGTAAATTCATGAAAAATAACTTGGGAAAAAGCTTCGCTTTTTCTTAATTTTCAAACTTTAGCTTGAAAATTTGTATACTTTAAAACTGCATATTTAAAAAGCAACTTGGATATATTTTGTTTTTTTTACAGCCGAGATGTTTAATTTAAATTAGCATCTTGATTTTTTTTATAGTTTGTTGTATACTTGTTCTTGGTTAAACGCAAAAGTTCCGCCAAAGGTGGAGATGATATATTCCTCAATAGCTCAGTCGGTAGAGCATGCGGCTGTTAACCGCAGGGTCGTTGGTTCAAGTCCAACTTGGGGAGCCAAAAAAACAGCATTTTGCTGTTTTTTTTATTAAATTTTTTCACAAAAAAATCATCAATATCATGATACCATAGCTATTAAAACAAAATTAAAAGAGAGCGATTTTATCGCTCTCTTTTGTGTTATCTCTACTTCTACCAAAGGTCAACCATTTCTTTATACAACCATTTATATTTTTCAGCGGCGGTGTTCCAGCTGAAATCGCAACCCATTGCGTAGCGCATAAGTTTTCTGAAATTGGTTTTATCTTCATAGACGGCTTTTGCTCTTAAGCAAGCATCCAACATATCGTGGGCGTTGTAGCTTTTGAAGGTAAATCCGTTTCCGTCTCCAAGGCTGCAATCAACTATAGAGTCGTGTAGACCGCCGGTTTCCCTGACGATTGGAATCGTTCCGTATCTTACCGATATCATCTGCGCAAGGCCGCAAGGCTCGGATTTTGAGGGCATCAAGAACATATCACTGCCGGCATATATTTCTCTTGCAAGCTGTGGGTCGAACCCGATATAAACCCCTATTTTTCCGGGATATCTAGTTGCAAAATCGTTGAAACAATTTTCATAAGCTTTGTCGCCCGAACCCAACACAACAACGTTGATTCCACTTAATAGAATGTATTCAAGCACGTGTTTAACAAGATCGAAACCTTTATGTGAAACAAGGCGGGACACAATTCCGATTATCGGAGCTTCGGGGTCTTCAAGCCCAAATCTTTTTATAAGTTCCTCTTTGCAGGCGGCTTTTCCTACAAGGCTTCTTGTGTGGAACGTTTTTGCGATAAGTTTATCTTTTTGAGGATTATAAACATCATAATCAATACCGTTTAATATTCCGCATAACTTGTGTTGGTTTTCCAACAAAAGCCCATCCAAACCATGCGAAAACCATGGATCTAGGATTTCTTTTGCATAGGTTGGGGAAACGGTGTTAACTTTATCCGAGCAAGATATTGCGCCTTTCATGAAGTTTATACAATCGCCATATTCCAAAAGATGCGCATCGTTTGGCCCAATTCCCAATATGCTTTCCAAAAGTTCTGTGCCATATTTGCCTTGATATTGAATATTATGTATCGTGAATAATGTTTTAACTCCCGCTAGTTTTTCGCTTTGGCGATAGAAAACATTGATAAACGTGTTGACCAAAGCCGCTTGCCAGTCGTTTGTATGTATGATGTCAAATTGGCATTCATCAACTTGGCATATCATCTCAAGCACAGCACGGCTGAAAAACGAAAAACGCTCTGCGTCGTCATAAAATCCATAGATACCTTTGCGTTTGAAATAGAATTCATTATCGATGAAATAATATGTTACACCATCACGCACCTGTTTAAAAACTCCGCAATACTGATTGCGCCACGCTACAGGAACTTCAAAATTTTTGACAAACTCCATGTTTTGGCGGTATTGCTCAGCGATATCGGAATAAAGCGGAACAACAACGCTCATCGAAACTTCTTCGGAATTAAGCGCTTTTGGCAACGCTCCCGCAACATCACCTAAACCACCCGTTGCTATAAACGGATAACATTCACTTGCTACAAACAAAACTTTCATAGCGAAAAAACCCCCTTAATTTGCTTTGTATTTACTAAATTCTTAGATAACAGTGCCTTTTTGGATGTAGATTGGATAGCTCTCGGTTCCTTTAAGGTCGCTGTTTTCTGAAATAATAACATCTTTATCGGTGATAACATTTTCAACTTTAACGCCTTTTTTAATAACGGTGTCCTGCATTAAGATTGAATTTTTAACAACTGCTCCGCTTTCGACAAATACGCCACGGAACAATACGCTGTTTTCAACCTCGCCTTCGATAACACAACCATCCGCAACAAGGCTGTTTTGGCTTTTTGATCCAACTGCATATCTAACCGGAGCTTCGTCACGAACTTTTGTGAAAACCGGTCTGCTTCGGTCGAAAAGAGAGGAAAGCTTTTCTGAGCTTAAAAGATCCATCGAAGCGTTGTAGTAGCCCTTCATGCTTCCAATAAAGCTGGAATAACCGGTGTAGGTTATGTTCATAACGTTTAAATGCGGTAGCTTTTTGGGAAGAACATCGCTTTCAAAATAGCTTCTCATCTCAAGCGTTGCTTCTTCGATGATCGAGATTAAAAGTTCACGAGACATAATAAATATCCCCATGCTCGAAAGGCTTCCTTCGGCTGGGTTTGGATTAAACTCAACTTCGGTTATGCGGCCATCTTTATTCGGTTTAAGAATAAGGGTGTTTTTTGAGCCGCTGTAATCTTTTTCTGTTTCTCTTGAAATAATCGAAATATCAGCTTTTAATTCGATGTGTTTGTCCAACATCTCGTCAAAGTCGATAGCGTGTACATGGTCGCAATCCATTAGTATAACATAGTTTGGTGTTGAACGTTTAAGGTAGACGACAACTTCACGAAGAGCGCCTATCTTTCCATGATAGATAGATTTGTTGCTGTCTGCTTCGCTATAAGGTGGGAAGAGCGATATTCCGGAAATCTTTCTCGAAAGGTCATACGCACGGCCTGTGCCGAGATGATCCATAAGAGAATGATAGTTTCTTCTTGCGATAACCCCAACCTTTGTGACGTTGGCGTTAACGAGCGACGACAACGCAAAGTCTATCATACGATATCTTGAGCCAAACGGCAAAGCTGCCATCGACCGAACTGTTGTTAGTTCCGGGATAACCTCATCATGCATATTTGCGAATATAATTCCTAATGCTCTATTCGTTATCATAGCGCACCTCCTTGGTTTCTGCTGTTTGCATAGATCATCGAGTTTGGCGCGATAACCTCTTTTTCTTGGATGACGATGTTGGAACCTACAACCGTTATTCCCCAACTCTCAAGGTCTTTTGCATCTTCCGGTTTTCCGCCTATCTTTGCGCCTTTTTTAACAATTGTGTTTTCCGCTATTATTGAATATTCAACCGTTGCGCCTTCTTCGATGACTGCGCCCGGCATTATAATGCTGTAATCAATCTTTGCGCCGTTTTTAACCACAACGTTGGTGAACAAAACCGAAAAATCTATCTCACCGCAAACTCTGCAACCTTCCGAGATAATCGAATTTTCAATTATCGCATCTTTGCAAACATAGTGTGGCGTTAAAACATCGTTTTTGGAATAGACTTTTTGGCTTGTGAACCAAAGATCAAAAGGCTCGTTTGGATTTAATAGATCCATATTTGCTTCCCAAAGGCTTTCGACCGTTCCAACATCTTTCCAATATCCTGAAAATTTATATGTACAAATCTTCTCGCCGGAATTCAGCATATCGGGTATTATATCACCACCAAAATCGTGTTTTGTGTCGGATTTTGCATTATCATCTTCAAGATATTTTTTAAGTTTATCCCAAGAAAAAACATAGATGCCCATCGAAGCGAGATTGCTTTTTGGAACTTTTGGTTTTTCTTCAAATTCATAAACCGTTCCGTCGGGGTTTGCGTTTAATATGCCAAATCTTGAAGCTTCTTCGTTTGAAACTTCGATAACCGAGATGGTGCAAGCGGCTTCGGTTTGTTTATGTTGTTCAATCATAAGGGAATAATCCATCTTATAAATATGGTCGCCCGAAAGAACAACAACATATTTCGGGGTGTATTTATCTACAAAATTTATGTTTTGGTAGATTGCGTTTGCGGTTCCAAGATACCAGTTTGATCCGGTCGCTTTTTGATATGGTGGAAGAACATGAACACCGCCATAGTTGCGGTCGAGATCCCATGCTCTTCCGTTGCCTATGTATTCATTTAGTTCCAAAGGTTGATACTGCGTTAAAACGCCTACTGTGTCGATGCCGGAATTAACACAATTGCTTAAAGGAAAATCGATTATTTTATATTTTCCCCCAAACGGAACAGCCGGTTTTGCTATGTCTTGTGTCAATGCATAAAGTCGGCTTCCTTGACCTCCTGCCAAAAGCATTGCTATAGTTTCTTTCATTCTGCACTCGCTCCTCGATTATTTATTTGTTTTTTGTTTTGGAACATTCAGGTATAAAGCCGAGAAAGGGGGAAGTTCAACTTCGATTGAGAAATCCATTCCATGCGAAGCGACAGCTTTTGCGCTATATCCTGTAGCACCTTGTTTGTTGTCTCCGCCAAAATTTTCATCGGTGCTGTTGATAAGCGTTTTGTATCTGCCCTTAAACGGAACACCCACTCGATATCCTTCTCTTGCTTCGCCCGAAAAATTACATACTACTAAAATACTTGCGCCCTGTTTATCGGTTCTTGTGAACGCTATAACATTTTGCGAATTATCATCGGCGACTATCCATTTAAACCCATCCCAACTATCTTCAATCTCCCAAAGTGATGAATTCTTAAGATAGATTTTGTTAAGGGTTTTAATATATTCTTTGGTCTTTTTGTGTGTATCATGTTCAAGCAGGCTAAAATCCAACCCGGTGTTAAAGTTCCATTCATTAAACTGTGCAAATTCATATCCCATAAAGAAAAGCTTTTTTCCGGGATGTGCCATCATATATGCTAAAAACGCTCTGAATGATGCAAATTTTTCGTCGTTTTCTCCCGGCATTTTTCCGATTAGCGAAGCTTTGCCGTGTACAACTTCATCGTGGGAAATAGGAAGCATATAATTTTCCGAAAATGCATAAAACATAGAGAACGTTATTTTTTCATGATTATCTTTTCTGAAAAACGGATTCATAGAGAAATAGCTTAACCCATCGTTCATCCAACCCATATTCCATTTAAAGTTGAATCCGAGACCACCTTCTTTTGGAGGTTTTGTTACAAGCGGCCATGCGGTCGATTCTTCCGCTATCATAAGAGAACCGCTGTATTTTGTAAGCAGGTGTTCGTTTAATTTCTTTAAAAAAGCGACAGCTTCAAGATTTTCTTTTCCGCCAAAGCTGTTTTGTTGCCATTCGCCATCTTTTCGGTTGTAGTCAAGATATAGCATCGAGGCAACAGCATCCACCCTTATTCCGTCGATATGGTAAACCGAAAGCCAAAACGCAGCAGAGCTTATCAAAAAACTTTGAACTTCGGGACGACCAAAATCGAAAACAAGCGTTCCCCATTCTTTATGTTCCCCGCGAAGTGGGTTTTGATCCTCATAGCAACAACCGCCATCAAATCTAGCAAGGCCAAACTCATCTTTCGGAATATGCCCCGGAACCCAATCCATTATGACACCAATTCCATGTTTATGCATTGTATCGACAAAATACATAAAATCATGGGGGGTTCCATAACGTGAGGTTGGCGCAAAATATCCCGTTACCTGGTATCCCCAAGAACCGTCGAACGGATATTCTGTTATCGGAAGCAGCTCGATATGGGTGTAGCCCATCTCTTTGACATACGGCGCTAGCCTATTAGCCAACGTTCGGTAGTCTAAAAAGCTTCCATCCTCGTTTCGTTGCCAAGAACCGGCATGAACCTCATATATATTCATGGGGGAGGTGTATGGATTTTTTTCGTTTCTTTTTTCTAGGAATTTTTTGTCGCTCCATTTGTAGCCCGCTAAGGGATATACCTTTGAGGCATTATCAGGGCGAGTTTCGGCATGGAACGCATAAGGGTCCGATTTGAAATGTTCCGTTCCGTCTTTTGCTATTATCCTGTATTTGTATGCATCATAAGTGTTGACGTTGTCGATTTCGGTTTCATAGATGCCTTGCTCCGAAATCTTTGTCATGGGTGAAACGTCGCTGTTCCAATCGTTAAAAGTTCCGACAACCGACACAGATTTTGCTGTTGGCGCCCAAACTCGAAAAACATATTTCCCAGAACTTTCATCTAACAGATGCGCTCCGAAAAAATCAAAACTTTCAAAATTTGTTCCCTGATGGAACAAAAAAACCGGGAGATTTTTATCGCCGGATACCTTCATTATTCTACTCCTCATATCATATAATTATCTATCATAAATTTTACCATAAAGAGATTGTATAATTCAACAAATAAATAGTTTAAACTTATATGAATATTAGGTAGAAATTTTATAAACTATTGCTATATTGGGGAAATATACCAATAATTGAAAATAAATATAATGCATCAATTTGTTGGATTTAGTTTAGTTTTGCCCAAAAGAAAAATCTTCGGATTAACCGAAGATTGATTTCTTAAAGGGGGGTTATTTATTTTCGTAGATTGCCGAAGCACAGTCGCCGCAGACAGGTTTTTCAAGATACGAGCCTAGGTCTTCGGTTTTGCCACAGAATATACATGACTGTTGGCTTCTCTTTAAAACGATTGTATCTCCCTCTGTGTAGATTTCAACATACCCTTTGTCTTGGATACCAAACTGACGTCTGATATCGATTGGTAGAACAACACGTCCGAGTGCGTCCAATTGTCTTACAATGCCTGTGGATTTCATAACATATTCTCCTTCAATTTTCGTTTTGTGGTAACCACAAAAATATATTAAACACGGCGGTACACCATGATTAATTACCTTTTTTGCGCAATGATAATGATTTCTTTTTTATATGCAATTCCAAGCGGCAACCTAAAGGAGGTTTCGGATGCCGTTTTAAATGCCGGGCTTAGCGCAACCGAGCTTTGCTTTCAGTTGTTCGGTGCAATAATTTTATGGAGCGGCATTATGAAGATTGCCGATAAATCCGGACTATGCGAAGTTTTAAGCAAGGTTCTTTACCCTATAACCGGTTTTCTCTTTAAAGGGCTTAAACAAAAATCCCCCGAGGCGTTGAACGATATAGCGCTTAATCTAACTGCGAATCTTTTGGGTCTTGGGGGTGCGGCTACGCCGATGGGGCTTTCGGCTATGCAAAGGCTAGACAAGATAAACGACAAGCCGAAAGTGGCTTCTAACTATATGATAACGTTTGTGGTTATGAACACGGCGTCTATCCAGCTGTTGCCGACAACCGTTGCGACGTTGCGAAGGCTTTCAAACAGCGACAATCCGTTCGAAATTGCCGTTCCGGTTATAATAACGTCGCTGAGTTCGGTTATAGTAGCCGTTTTAATAGCAAAGATAATATGTAGAATAAAGGGTGGCTAATGAATATATCAAATGGATTTATCCCGATAATAATTTTTTTGATTGTCGGATATGGTGTGGCTAAAAAAGTTAAAGTGTTTGAGCTGTTCACGGCCGGCGCAACAGAGGGGCTTTCGGTTTTGTTTAAGATCATCCCCTCGATATTTGGCATCGTGCTTGCTATAGATATGTTTAAAGCAAGCGGAGCGCTTGAGGCATTGTCGGAGGCGTTATATCCTTTGACCTCGATGCTTTCAATTCCGAAAGAGGTTACTTCGTTAATGTTAATCAGGCCGATTTCGGGGGCGGGGTCGCTCGCTATTTTCAAAGATATTCTATCGGATTTTGGCCCCGATTCGTTTATAGGAAGGGTAGCTTCTGTTATGCAAAGCTCAACCGAGACAACATTTTATGCTATCGCTATCTACTTTAGCGCAACAAGAGTTTCAAAGACAAGACACACGCTTTTGGCTGCGTTATGCGGAGATATGACCGGGTTTGCAATGTCGGTAGTGTCGGTTGTTTTGTTGCTTGGTACGCAATAAAGATTTTCTTGGAGTTAAATCACTATGTATTATTTTAACACATTTTTTAAAAAATGCAATACATTATGTAAATGATTTCCGAAAAATTTCGACAAAAATTTCAAAATTTTAAATTTTTTATGTCGAAATTGTTGCAATTGTGTAAATAGCGTAAAATGCTCATTGTTGAGAGAGACGCTACTATCTTTATCACTATAGTTTGTTTTTGTTGTAGTTCGTTGTGTTAGTTTATAGCAAGGCTGTTTGTTGTTGGTGTGTGGTTGCTTGTTGGGGGGAGGTGCCGTCGCGCCACTTTTCCGCCGTCTATATAAGCCTGTAAAGCTTGGCGAGTAGAATTAGCGCTATGGTCTACGGCGAGGCTTTCCTTTTTTGCACACTGTCTTTTAAATCTATACTAAATTCAAGCAAAAATCGCTATGCCGAAATTACGGCATAGCGATTTTCTAAAAGGGGTATTTATGAAAAACACAATTTTGTGCTGGCTGGTTTATTTATTGGATCTCGATTTTTTTAACCTCCGGTTGCTCCTTTTTTTCTTTTGGCAACACAAGCTTAAGAATTCCGTTTTGATAGTTCGCAATGATATCGTTTTGGTTGATTCCTTCGAGCGAGAAACTGCGTTTAAAACTTCCTTGTCTGCGCTCTCTTGAAACATATCCTTCGTTTTCTTTTGATTCCTCCGAAACCGACTGAGCCGATATCGTTAAAACATCGTTTGAGATATCAAGGTTGATATCTTGCTTTTCGAAACCGGGGAGTTCTGCTTCTAGGATATAACTTTCCCCCTCTTCCCTAACATCGGTTTTTATTCTAAAAAACTTATCCTCCGACATATCGATGCTTGGCATCCTCATAAATGCATCCATTGCATCAAATAAATTCACCTGTCTGCGGCGTGGCATTAATCCATACATAACTTATTTCTCCTTATAAAAAACATATTTTGTTTAGCAAGCCGTTGGCTTTGCTTTTCGTTATGGTCATATTATATCGCTGCATTATGAATATTTTATGAACAAAAAATGTCTAAACTTTAAATATTTAGCACTCTATAATTACGAGTGCTAAATATTTAAAGTTTCGCACCGTTTTAAGATGTAGTATATAATATAAGCAAACCGGTTAGAACAACTATATAAAACAACGCTGTTTTCGCCTTTATCTGCGAAAACAGCGTTGTTTGTGCTATTAATTTAAAAATTCAAGTATCTGTTGTTGGCAAACTTCAAAATCGACTGCTAATTAAAAATCAGTCGCAATATCCTTCTGCCCGTTTTCGAGTTCAACACCTTGGGTGTACAGGCTGATTAAAGAGCTGTCTTCGAGATATTTAAAACTATGTTTCACCCCTTTGAACACCTTGAAAAAATCCCCGGCTTTAAAAACAGCAAGTTGTTTTTCGTTTTCGGTCTCCGCCAAAAACTCAAAACTTCCCGAAATCACGAAAAAAGCTTCATCGTTTAGGTTGTGGAGATGTCCGCCTCGTTCGGTGTCTTTTTTTGAGGTTATGTAGTTGATCTGTTTATATCCATCGTGTACAAGCTGGGTGAGGCTTCCTCTTTGGTCGACAAACTCGAAATCGGCTTTTAAAGATTTGAATAACATATCTTTCTCCTATCTATCGATAAATAATCCTTCGTGGTTAACCCTTTTGCGCCAATAGTCGAGGAGATCCCCCATCGTTTGGTCAAAAGAAATTTCCGGTTTCCAGCCCGTGTGTTTTTCAAACTTCGCTGTGTTTGGAACTTGAAGGTCGGCATCGATTGGGCGAAGCCTTGAAGCTTCGGTTTCAACCTTTATGTTTTTAACGGTGGAAAGAGATATCAGCTTTTCAAGCATCTCGCCAACTGTGCAGCTGTATGTTCCGCCTATATTATAGTATTCCCCTTTTATTGGGTTAACGGTAACCAGCATATAATACGCCCTGACGGCGTCTCGAACATCTGCGAACGTTCTTAAAGAGTTAAGGTTTCCGGTTTTAACGACGGGTTGTTGAAGACCGGCTTCGATCATAGCTATCTGTTTTGCAAAGGTGCTTTCCGCAAAAACATCCCCACGGCGAGGGCCGGTGTGGGTGAACATCCTTGTTGTCATGATGGTCATGTCATAGGCTTCGGCATAGTATCTGCCGATTAAATCGGTTCCAACCTTCGAGATAGCATAGGGAGATGCCGGATGAAATGTGCAACTTTCATCGATGGGCAATTTTTCTTTTGGAACTCTTCCGAAAACCTCCGAAGAAGCACAAACATGGATAACGGGGTTTTGTTCCAAAATATGCACCGCTTCAAGCAGGCGACAGGTTCCGAGAATATTTGTGTTAAGGGTATCGATAGGCGCAGTGAAACTTGTTAAAGGGTAGCTTTGCGCCGCAAGATGGAATATATAATCCGGTTTAACGTCGCCGATAACCTTTATTAAACTGCCCTGATCGTTAAGATCGCCATAGTGGACAAAAACCCTGTCTTTAGAATTTATATTTCCCATAAGATGATTTATGTTATCAAGCGGGCTTCTCCAACGTTGCATACCGTGGATATTCCAATCGGTGTTTTCCAAAAGAAAATCCGCAAGATGGCTTCCAACCATCCCGGTCATTCCGGTTATTAAAGCGTTTTTTTTGTGTTGCATTTTTAATACCTCTTTTAAAAATTGAATTGATATATTATTAGATACCATTTTATAGTTTTTTCGGTTTGTTGTCAAAAAACAAATGCATAATTTAAAAAAAAATAAAACTTTTTTATTATATTGATAAAAAAAGATTGAAAACAAATTCGAAATGCAATAAAATATATAAAATAAGATAATGTGATAATTTTTTTAATATTAAAGATATCGGAAAGGATTTTTAAATGAGTGATAAAAAAGAAGATAATTCAAAGGCTTTGTTTTCAACTTCGTTTCGAGGTTATGACAAGCAAGAGGTTGCGATGTTTATAGATGAACTTATTTCAGCTCAACAAAAAGAAAATGACCAACTTAAACAATACCTTGCAAGCCTTGAAACAAAACTCAACGAAGTTATAGTAGCATATAATGGGATAATCGAAATACTTGACAGTCAAAGACCGTTTTTTGAAAAACAACAGCTACAGGAAGTTGAACAAGCGGATTTCACCAAGACTATAGCGTCGACAGAGCAACCCGAGTTGCCCTCTATTTTTGAAACGGCGCAAATTTCGGCTGAGGCTGTTCAACAAAACGAAGAGCCTTCTCAACAACCGCAAACGGCAGAACCGCAACAGGTAGAACCGCAACAGGTTGAACTGCAACAAGCAGAACCGCAAGCGCAACAGTTCGCCGAGCCACAGGCGGTGCAACCGCAGACGGTAGAACCGCAACAGGTAGAACAGCAAGCGCCCCAGCTCTCCGAGCCACAAGCGATGCAACCGCAGATGGCAGAACTGCAACAGGCAGAACCGCAAGCGCAACAGTTCGCCGAGCCGCAAGCGGTGCAACCACAGACGGCAGAACCACAACAGGCAGAACCGCAAGCGCCCCAGTTCGCCGAGCCACAAGCGGTGCAACCGC
>CAYJKJ010000030.1:0-18828 GCA_964370715.1 uncultured Faecalibacterium sp. | reverse complement strand
CCGGAGCCAACCCCGGAGCCAACCCCGGAGCCAACAGGTGAAGTTGTAGAATAACCCACCGATTATTTTTAGGGGAAACCCTTTAAACAAAACATAACACAAACCGCCGTTTTCACGTAATATGAAAACGGCGGTTTTAAGTTTTGTAATATCTATTCTATTGATTATCTAAGAGCTTTTCAAAATCGTTTGTGTTTATAGGTCTCGAATAGTAGTAGCCTTGAACAATATCGCAGTTGATCTCTTTAAGAATATCGATTTGTTCTTTTGTTTCAATTCCCTCGGCTACTATCGTTGACCCTAGGCTATGAACAAGGCTGATTATTCCTTCGACAACTATGTCGCTTAAATCGTCTGAATTAATCGATGTGAAAAAGCTTCTGTCAAGTTTAACAACATCGAATATAAATTCTTTGAGCATTCCAAGCGAAGAATAACCTGAGCCGAAATCATCGATAGAGACATGAAATCCAGCTGATTTCAGTTGCGATAGGATGCCGCTAAGCTTATCTTGATGTTCAATAACGGTAGTTTCGGTTAACTCTATCTCGATATAGTTTGTCGGAACATCAAAGGTTAGCGCTATATTTATAAGCTGTTGAACAAAGTTTGGGTTTTCAAGGTGTAGCCTTGAAAAGTTGATTGATATTGGGATAACCTGTTGGTTGTTTTGAATGCGTTTTTTAAGAAACATACAAGCAGAACGGAACATATATATATCGAGTTCTACGATGAACTTGTTTTTCTCGAAAAGGGGAATGAATTCACCGGGATATATCATGTTGCCGTCGGGTTCTATCCATCGAACCAAAGCTTCAGCACCCACTATTTTTTCATCGGTCATATTATATTTAGGTTGCAAATAGAGCTTGAATTCGTTGTTGATTAAAGAACCTTTCATCTTGTTGGTTATTTCGGTTAGTTCGATGAGATGTTGTTTGAATTTTTCATCATAGTCCCAAATCAAAGTTCCTGCTTGGCTTTTTGCAAAACTATGCGCCATGCTAACTTTGTTAACCATTTCATCGACATTTAATTCTTCCGGTTCAACAAAATATCTGCCATATCTAAAAGTGAAAAGATGTTTTTTGATTTCGGGAATATCTTTTTTTATACCGTCGCTTAGCAAGTTTTGTTGTGATAAAAAATCTTCGATAACTTGATTTTCGGTAAAGATAATAAATTCATCGGTTCCAATTCTAGCAAGCTCAAAGATATCGCCTTTAATCTCAGAGAGAATGTCAGCTGTTTTACAGATAACTTTGTTTCCTGTATCAAAACCAAAAACTTCGTTGATAGCTTTGAAATTTTCAATGTCTAGCTTTAATAAGGCATATTTTGATAGATCTAAATTGTTGTTTTCGAATATTTCTGCAAGGTCAATCTTGAATTTAACTAGGTTTGAAACGCCGGTCATTCGATCTTTATAAGCGACAGTTTCAATATTCTTTAAAGAATTTCTTCGAAGCAATAGAATGTAGATTAGAAGCGTGGAAAACGTTACCGATAAAACAATGCTAATAACTGTCATGGAATTAATTATAGGCTTGGCGCTTTCGCTTAGGTTGCTTTCGGATATCTCGAAAAACAACGACCAATCGTTAATTCCAACCGGAAGATATTCGCCAATCTTTTTATCTCCCATTATAGTAAATGTAACTTGACCCGGAATTGAATGCCTAAAGTCGTTTAAAACTGATTCGTATGATTTTCCTTCTTCAAAATCAGCTTGCATAAAATTCTCAAAGGATATGTCGAAAGGATAGGTGTGTAGAATTATATCGCCGCTTGAATTAACAATCATCGAAGCGCCTCTGTTGTCGGTTGAGTTGATCAACAAAGAGCTTAGATATTCAACCGAATATTCAACAATAATAGCCCCTTCAACCGCACCTTCATATATGAGAGGATAGTATATAGCGATAACTTCTATATCGTCTTTTCCGGTTTTATAAATGTCGGTAACCTCTATGTTTCCGCTGCTTACTAGGTGCATAACGTCATATTTTGAGATGTCAGTAACCCCGGTTTCAGAAGAAATAGCTACGCCGGAAAGCTCCGTCAGCGTTATCGTTTCAAAATTATAGGACAATTTCCAAAGTTCAAGATATTCAAGCAAAGCCGCTTGATCTTCGCCAATATGTTGTATGATGTTGTTTATAGAAAAAAGGCGTTCCTCAATGTTTTGTGTTACTAAGCTAATAACGTGTTTTTCTTCTTCTACCATGCTGCTCATCGTCTCTTTTGCGGAAGATTCAAGCTCGTTCAAAACCATATTGTTGAACCATAGTATAGAAAAAACGTTAGCTAGAATTATGAGAATGATCAGTTCAAACAATAGTCTAAAACCTTGTGTTTTTTTATTCATACAAAATCATTCTCCTTTACAAAAAATTAATAAAAACAATGCATATTCAGTTAAAACAATACTACTTAAATATACTACTTTAGTAGTTTAAAGTCAATGAATTTTGGCAAAATTTATGATAAAAAAATAGTGGTTTATTTGTTGTAAAATCGCTTTTTTATCTCGCTTTTTAATGGTTTGTCGGCAAAGAGATATAATCCTAGCGCAATACAAAAACTGCTTATTATAGCGACAAAAGCCCCCCAACCGTAGTTGTAAAATCCCAGTAGATAGATAATTATAGAAACAAACCCAATTGCGGTAACGGTTAAAAGATATCCGAAGTATTCCGAGAACAGGTTTTTGTTGCGAATCGAAAGAATCGTAAGATATAATATAACGCTCATCGTTAGAAACGGAAACACAAAATCGGTCGACCAAAAAGCCATACCGGTAGAAAAGTCTACCGCTAAAGAAGTTATAGAGATTAAAACGTATGTTAAAACAACCTTTTCTCCATAACGTCGCTTTTTTGTTGGTATTAATCTGAACAGGGAATAGGCGAATATAATTCCGCCCGAAACGATAAGCGACCACAAAACATCTCCGCTGTCATAGGTGAAGATGTTGATATAAACGCAGATAACTATTGCAACGGTAGAGATAAACAAAGGGATGTTTTTTAGCGCAAAGTTGTCTTTTTTTATCTTTTCATAACTTGGATACAAAACTTCGGTATCAAAGGTGCTGTCAAAAGCTTTTCCGCAAAGGGGGCAGCTTTTCTCGCTTTCATAAACATTAACGTTACAAACATCACATCTATTCATTTTGTTCCCCCCACATATTTGAATACACCGAAACGCAAGCGCCTGTTTTGTTTGCTATCGAGGTGAAAAAATGTTGAATAACAGTTTTGTCGGTTATTGATTTTATAAAGTTAATGCTGAGTTTTTGTTCAAAAGAACAAACGGTGCAGCTTATTGGCCGTTTAACAGTTGGGTATGCGAAAACTTCGGTGTGTTTAATAAACGGCTTTATTCCGTCAGGAAACGACAAAGTTCCTATGTTTGAAAGAGATATTGTCTTTTTTGCATCGTTCATAATGTTAAATCCAATTGGTATAACAACGTTTTTCAAAGCCAAAGGAGTGTATCTTGAAAGGATGTTCTTGGATATCTTAACGTGTTTTTTTGTTATTGTTTCGAGATATTCGGGGTCGTTCGCCGATTTTAGCTGGCAGGAAACCGAGTTTAATAGTTGCAAAAAATCGGTGTCGTCGGTTAACTTACAGCTGATATCAACAATACCAAAAAAGTTTTTAAGGGTTGTTGATTTAAAATGTTGCCTTAAGTTAACCGGAACCGCAACAACAACAGGTTTGTTGTTATAGGTGTTTTTTTGTTTTTGGTTGTAGATGGCAAATATAATTTCCGCAACTAGATAAGCCGTTATACTACAACCGTTTTGTTTACAATATTTTTTAAGATCAGAGATATCAACAACTCCGGTTATAACGGAATTTCCTCTTTTTTTATATTTTTTTCCTTTAATTTTAAAACAGCTTTCGGTTTTGTTTTTAAACTGCTTTTTAGCTTTTTTCAGATCTCCGAAATGTTCAATAAAGCTATCTTTATCGTTTATCACCTTTTCATCAAACAAAAGTATCTTTCCTTGAGGGTCAAAATCCCCATGTTTAATCGTTATATAATAATAGACAAGCGATTTAACAAATTCTATAACACCGCTACCATCGGCGATAGAATGGAACGCTTCGACAGAGATTCGATTTTTATGATATAAAACTTTAACGATATAACCCTTGTTTTCAAACGATAAAAGGCCGTTGCAGGGGGATTTGTTTTCGTGTTGAACCGTGAAATGAAGATGGTTTCTATCGAAATAGTTCCAAAAAAAACCGCGCCTTAATCGCATGAAAAACGAAGAAAATCTTTCGTAGATCATGTTGACGGCGAGTTGAAGTATTCGAGGGTCGACCTCTTCTTTTAAAACAACCGATATTCGAAAAACCGAAGTGTTGCTTTTGTTTGAAACAGAGGGGAATAGCTTTGCAGCTACATCAAGTTTGTTGTAATTTTGCAATATAAACCTCTAATAATAAATTATCTTTAACTTTGCTCATAATACTACATTATAATTATATTATTATTATAAAAAAAATCAAGTAATAAAAATTAATATCTAACAATTAACGTTAATTAATTATTTGAACAAAGTTAAACATTGTTGACATTAGGTTAAAATAAATGATACAATTATTTCGTAAAATTAAGTTAGAATTTTTTTGTTAATTTATAATATTATTGTCAATTTTTCATTAATATTTACATCATTTTATAAAAAAAATAGGAGCAAATCGATATGAGGGAAACGGTTCATCTAAACTATGACTGGGGATTTTCTAAAGGGTGGGAAAACGATGAATTTCAACAAGTAAATATCCCACATACCAACAAGATGTTGCCATTTAACTATTTTGATGAAAAGGATTTTCAGTTTAAAAGTCGATATGTTAAAAAAATCAAAATCGAACAACGACAAGACCATGTCGTTATGCTTAAATTCTATGGCGTTTCAAACTATTGTGTGGTTAAAATTAACGGCGTAACGGCGGGGGAACATAAGGGCGGTTATGATGCGTTTTTAGTTGATTTAACTAAACATATAACCAAGACACAAAGCTATGAAATCGAAGTGCTAACAGATTCGTTTGAAGATCCGTTAATTCCTCCTTTTGGCGGCGTTGTCGATTATATATGTTATGGCGGAATATATCGAGAAGTTGAACTGCTATATCTTCCGACAGCGCATCTAAGCGACGTTTTTTTGCATACGAGTTTTGATAACGAATGGTTTTTAAATGTCGAATTTAATGCAAAAAATCTTGTTGATTATAAAATAAAGATATTAGTTAACGATCAAGAGTTTCTTTCAACGATAACTGATGAAAGCTTTAAACAAAGCCTAAAGATAACCGGCGTTAAAACTTGGTCGACCGACAGCCCGAATTTATATGACGTTAGACTAACGCTTTTAGATCAAAATCCAATCGATGAAATTGTCGAGAGAATAGGGTTTAGAACGGCGGAGTTTAAGAAAGATGGGTTTTATCTTAACGGCGAAAAAATAAAAATCCGAGGATTAAACAGGCACCAGTCGTATGCTTATGCCGGGTATGCTATGCCGGCATCTATGCAGATACAGGATGCTGATATTTTGAAATATGATCTCGGGTGTAATCTCGTTAGAACCTCACACTATCCGCAAAGCAAGCATTTTATTAATCGTTGTGATGAAATTGGGCTTTTGGTGTTCACCGAGATTGTCGGTTGGCAACATATCTCAAAGCAACCAAGCTGGCGACAGCTCGTTGAAGACAGTTGCACCAACATGATTTTGCAGTATCGCAACCACCCCAGCATTATAATCTGGGGGGTAAGGGTCAACGAGAGCCAAGACGACCATGACCTATACACAAAAACAAACAGCATTGCAAAACGCCTCGACCCAACAAGAGCGACGGGCGGAGTTCGGTTTATCGACAATTCCGAGCTTTTAGAGGATGTCTATACCTTCAACGATTTTTCGCATATCGGCTCTAACAATGGTTTAAGAAAAAAGAGTTCGGTCACCAAACACAGCAACAATCCTTATATGATAACGGAATATAACGGACATATGTATCCAACCAAAACATTTGACGACGAAACTCACAGAACTTCCCATGCATTAAGACACGCAAATGTGCTTGATGCTATGATGAAAGACGACGAGATTTCGGGTTGTATCGGTTGGTGCATGAACGATTACAACACCCATAAAGATTTCGGAAGCGGCGACAGGATTTGTTACCATGGGGTTCTCGATATGTTCCGTATGCCAAAGCTTGCTTCGGCGGTATATTCGAGCCAACAAAAAGAACAACCCGTTCTCGAGATTAACACCGGTATGCAGATAGGGGAACACGCCAAAGGGTTGATTGAAGAGATAGTTGTTTTCACAAACTGCGAAGAGATTGCGCTGTTTAAAAACGATCAGTTTGTCAAAAAATTTGGGCAGGACAACACAAAGCACAAAGCTCTTGAGTTTCCGCCGATATTTATCGACGACCTAATCGGCGACCTTATTAAACAAAACGAAAGCTATCCCGAAAAGGTGGCGGTCGAGATTAAAAAATTGTTGCTAGATATCTATCGATATAGCGTTGGAAACCTTCCGGCGAAAACAAAGCTTAGAGCGCTTAAACTGATGTTTAGACACAAGATAACGATGGATGATTTCGTTGTGCTATACAACAAATATATTGGCAACTGGGGGATGGAATCTGTTGACATAAAGATTGTTGGATATCAAAAAAACGAAATAGTTGCCGAAAGGGTTGTTTCCGCATACAGAAAAACGCAGTTTGATGTCAGATATTCTTCAACCGTTCTAACCGAACAAAACACCTATGACGTTTTACAGGTGTTTATAAAAGCGCTAGATCAAAACAAAAACACGTTGAACTATTATTTTGCGCCGGTTAATGTTGAAGTTGAAGAGGGCATAGAGGTGTATGGTCCTACGCATTTTTGCATGATAGCAGGGCAAGCTAGCTTTTATATAAAAAGCAAACAAAAGGCCGGCCGGTTTAAAGTTAAAATAACGATCGAAAAAGAAACGTTTGTCGAAACGATTGAGGTTAAAAATTGATAAAGGTTAACAACAAACAATTTACTATAGACACAAGCAACACTACCTACGCTATGTATGTTAACAAAGCGGGGTATCTTGCGCATCTTTATTATGGGCAACGAATTGAAAACCTCGATTTCGAAAGCCTTATTGAACCCTCCACCTTCGCTATTGGAAACGGAATTGTTGATGTTAAGGACAAAACCTTTACACCGGAAAACGCCTGCCTTGAAATGTCGACTATCGGCAAAGGGGATATAAGAGAACACAGCGTAGAGGTTCTAAGCGATGTATATGTCAGCAAGTTTCTATACAAAAACTATGAAATATTAAGCGAATATTCCCACCCCGATTTGCCGTATGCAAAAGCAAACGATAAACCCACCGAGATTTTAAAGATAACTCTATTTGACAACTATTCAAAATGCGAACTCTATTTATACTATCAAGTTTTTCAAGATAGCGATGTTTTGGTTAAATGGAGCGAGATTAAACCGCTTGAAACAAGCGTTGTATTAAAACGGCTTATGAGCAGCCAACTCGATCTTGACGAAAACGGGTTCACCGTTCATTCCCTTGCGGGAAGATGGGTTAACGAAGCTAATCTAATCAGCCAAAAAGCTCAAAACAAGATAACTATTGAATCGAGGTGTGGCGTTAGCAGTTCGAGGCATAACCCTTTCTTTTTCCTTGAACGCGGCGAAGAATGTATAGCGTTTAATCTTATCTACAGCGGAAACCATCTTAATATAATTGAACAAAATTCCTTTGATAAATTAAGGGTGGTTCAAGGTATAAACGATTTCAATTTTGAATACACTCTTTCAAAAGGCGAGAGTTTCGTTTCGGCTCAGGCGGTTTGCACCTACACAAACAAAGGTCGCCAACAGATGCAAAAACAGATGCATGATTTTATCCATTCGCATATTATCCCAAAAGCTTTTAAGGATAATATGCGCCCGGTGTTGATCAATTCTTGGGAAGCAAATTATTTTAACATTAACGAAAGCAAACTTTTAAAGCTAGCGAGGGCGGCAAAAAAAGTTGGAATTGAGCTTTTGGTAATGGATGACGGGTGGTTTTCAAAACGAAACAACGACAAGTCGTCGCTAGGGGATTGGCAGGTAAACAAAAAGAAACTACCAAACGGTGTTTCTGGTCTAGCTCAAAAGATAAACGATATCGGGCTTGATTTTGGGATTTGGATCGAACCCGAGATGATTAATGTCGATTCCGATTTATACCGAACCCATCCCGAATATGCCGTTAAAATTGATGATGATTTTGGCGAAGGCCGAAACCAGTTGATACTAGACCTTTCAAACATCGCTGTTGTTGAATACCTTAAGCAAACATTTTCCGATCTTTTATCTAGCGCAAATATAGCGTATGTTAAATGGGATATGAACCGAATTTTTAGCGATATGTTTGGTTCAACACTTTCGCACCAAGGACAATTTTTCCATGAATACCAAAAAGGCCTAACAGCGTTATACAGCTATCTAACCGAACAGTTCCCCGAAATATTGTTTGAAAACTGTTCAAGCGGCGGGAATAGGTTTGATCTTGGGATGTTGTGTTTTAGCCCGCAGATATGGACAAGCGACAACACCGATGCAATAGAGCGAACTAAGATAGTTAAAAATATGCTCTTGGGTTATCCTCAATCGACGATGGGCGCACACGTTAGCGATTATGTCAACCATCAAACATTGAGAAAAACTCCGTTGTCTACTCGATTTAATGTCAATTGCTTTGGCGTGTTGGGGTATGAACTTGATCTTTCAACCCTTTCGAAACAAGAGCTTTTAGAGATTGCGGAACAGGTAGCTTTTTATAAAAAGCATCGGAAGATGTTCCAATTCGGAACGATCGAAGTTTCTCAAAACGGCAACATAACGCAGTTTAGCATAAAGGGGCAACAGGACGATTGCGGGGCGTTGATGGTTGTTCAATCGCTTGTTGAACCGCATTCTCCATCACATAAAGTTAAATATCCGTTTTTGCTCGAGGCAAATAGGCTAAAGATTGAGATGCTCCCTTCAAACGTAACGCTTAAAGAGTTTGGAAGCTTGATAAACTATTTCTCGCCGATTACGATAAAACAAAACGGCGTTCTCCACAACGTTGCCGATAAAGTTTATAAGATGAACACCGAAACACATTCATTTGAGATTTCGCCAAACCAACTGCATTATGCCGGGTTTTATCTTAAACAAGCGTTTTGCACCATTGGGTATAATAAAGATGTTAGAATGTTCAAGGATTTCGATTCGAAACTATACACTATAGAAAAGATAGATTAACAAGATTAAAAACAAAAAAACAAGGGCTACGATCAAACCGAAAGTTTGTCATAGCCCTTAGTGTTTTTTAAGTTATGATTTTTTGTTTAGCTTTGAAATATAATCGAAAGCGAATTTTCTGTAGAACACCAAAACGGTTGAAACATATAACGTTAAATACAACAAAAAGACATATAAAAATCTTGGCATAACTCCGCTCACTAGCGTTAGTATCGTGTTGCTTCCATCTCTTACATAACAATATTCATAGCCAAAGGCCGCTTCAACCCCGATACAGACAAACACCAACACGACAACAGGGATGAAAAACGTTATGACATCGGATTTTTTCGGTTTGTAGATTTTGCAAGCAAGCAACAAAACCGAGGCTAGTATCATCAAATAGTGGTAAGCAAGGCTTCGCATGACGGGGAACGAGAAAAAAGGATGAGCGTTTAAATGCACATTCATAAGATAACCCAACACACCGCTAATCAGACCTATCGTTGCGCAGTTGGCGAATATAGCCTGTTTAAAACCGTTTTCTTTTTTCGAAAAAATAGCGAAAGGGAACAGCAACCAATATAGCGAACAAAGGTGGAGCGGAAGGCTGGTCGCAAGATCAATTCCGCCATAAGTTGCTATTTCCCAAAACCAGTTTAATGGATTTAAAATAAAGATAACTAAAGCGATAACTTTTAAAATAGAAGTTACTTGTTTTTGGCTTATGGTTTTGAGCTTTAAAGTTAAGAAAAATATCGTTACTATTAAAACAATAATCGAAACAATATGAGCTAGAGAAAACATACTAACCTACTTTCTTTTCATTAATAGTGCTAACAAAATTATAACACACTATCATAGTAAAATGATAAACTATTGTAATATAATAATTAATTGTTGATTTAACTAAAAATAAAAAGTATAATTATATAAGAATAGTTAAATTTCGATGAATAAAAAATGAACAAATACCGCTATTAACAGTATTGAATAAAATGCATTTTATTCTGAGAAGGGAAGTTTTTAGATGGAAAACAAAAAATGGTGGAAAGAGCGGGTTATATACCAGATCTACCCCATGAGTTTTTGCGATAGCAACGGCGATGGAATAGGGGATATTAACGGAATTATTTCTAAGCTTGATTATCTTAAACAACTAGGGGTTGGCGCTTTGTGGTTGTCGCCGGTTTACAAATCCCCAAATCATGATAACGGCTATGATATAAGCGATTATTGCGATATACATGAAAATTTAGGAACGCTAGAGGATATCGACCGGCTTATTGCCGAAAGTGAAAAGCGAGATATCAAGATTATAATGGATCTCGTTATTAACCACACCTCCGACCAACACGAGTGGTTTCAAAAGAGCCGTCAAAAAATCGAACCATACACCGATTATTATATCTGGAGAAAAGGGGAGAACGGCAAAAAACCAAACAACTGGACAAGCTTTTTCGGCGAAGATTGTTGGGAATATGATGAGCTTCGAGGGGAATATTTTCTGCATCTGTTTGCAAAACAACAACCCGATTTAAACTATCATAACGAAGATGTTATTAAATCGGTTATCGAGGTTATGCGTTTTTGGCTTGAAAGGGGCGTCGCCGGGTTTAGGTGTGATGTTATAAACATTCTCTATAAACAATCGCTTGAAAACGGCAAAAAAAGCGTTGCGTTAACGGGGCTTGAACACTACCATTCAAACGAGGGAACCCACAGGATTTTAAATCGCCTCAACAAAGAGGTGTTGTCGAAGTATGATGGGTTCACGGTTGGGGAAACGGTTTTTGTGACACCGCAAAAAGCGAAAGATCTTGTCGACCCCAAAAGGCAGGAACTCGACACGGTGTTTTCGTTTGAACATATGGAAACGGATTGTTTTTATGTGAAATGGCTTTTGCGCAAATTTTCGCCAAATCGCTTTTTAAACAAGCTTTCTTATTGGCAACAACAACTGGATTGGAACACGGTGTATTTTGAAAACCACGACCAACCAAGAAGCGTCACTCGTTTTGGGAATGATAAAGATTATTTCAAACAAAGCGCAAAGGCTCTGGCGATACTGCTTTTAACGCTTAGGGGAACGCCGTTTATATATGAAGGGCAAGAAATCGGGATGACCAACTTCGACTTTAACGATATAAGCGACGTTAAAGATATCGAAAGCCTTAATATTTGGAACCTTACAAAACGGCTTATGTTTCCGAAAAGTTTGCGTTGGAAGATGATTAAAACAAAAAGCAGGGATAACGCAAGAACCCCTATGCAATGGAACAGCCAACCCAATGCCGGATTTTCGACCGGTGATCCATGGCTTAAAGTTAATTCAAATTTTAAAAGCATCAACGTTCAAAACCAACAAGACGACGAAACCTCGGTTCTCGGGTTTTATAAAAGGTTGATCAGCTTTAGAAATCAAAGCGATATTTTAAAGCATGGCGAATATAAAGAAAAAAATCTTGATAAAAGCGTTTTGGTGTATGATAGAATTTTAGGCGGCAACACTCTGCGCATAGTCGTTAATCTTTCAAACAAAAAGACAGCCTCACCAATCGTTGGCGATGTGTTGTTCTCGAGCTATGAACACAGCAGCTTAGGGCGGGAACTCAAACCATATGAGGCGGTAATTATCGATATGAATAAAAACGAAAATACAAAATAAGGGGAAAACAAATGAACAGACAAGACAGAAAAAACATGGTGTTTTTTGGGGCAACCACTATCGGGCGAGATATGTTCTATGCGTTTATAGCAAATGCGCTTATCTACTATCTTTCTTCGGTTCTCGATCTTCCGCTTCCTATCTTTATAGCAACGTCGACCGTTTTCACAATTCTTCGAATTATCGACGCATTAAACGATCCTTTGATGGGATATCTTATCGACAACAGCGGAAACAAGCGAAGCAAATATAAACCACCGCTATTGCTGGGGGCGATAGTTGGCGCAGTTTGCTACATGGTTATATTCACCGACTTTGGGCTTAGAAACTATATGTTCGTTGTTGTGTTTGCTGTCGCTTATCTTTTATGGGATGTTTTCTATGGTCTAAACGATATTGCATACTGGTCGATGCTTCCGTCGTTGAGCGTTGACCAAAAGGTCAGAGAAAAGATAGGGGCTTTTGCTAGAATATGCGCTAACGTTGGTATGTTTGCGGTTATAGTTGGTTGGCAACCGTTGACGTCGTCGATTGGCGAAATGTTGGGCAACGAACAACTGGCTTGGTTTTATTTTGCGCTTGCGGTTTCGGCGATAATGCTTTTGTTCACGTTGTGTACTATTTTTGGCGTTAAAGAAAAACGAGAGATGTTTAAGGAAAACGAACAAAAAACAAAACTCAAAGATATCTTTAAAATATTTATTAAAAACGATCAATTAATTTGGACAACAATTTCGATGTCGATCTTTAACATCGGGTATCTGACAACAACAACGTTTGCTATCTATTATATGGAATATGTATTCGGCGATGTTGGGATGTATGCGGTTCTAGCGGCGGTTTTGGGGGTTGCTCAAATAACAGCGCTCATAATCTTCCCGTATTTCTCGAAATATTTTTCAAGGGAAAAACTATATCTTATCGCTACCGTTCTTGTTTTAATCGGCTATGTTATGTTTTGGTTTGGCGACAACGGAATAGCTATTCTTGCGATTGCGGCGATACTCCTTTTTGTTGGTCAAGCTTTTATACAACTACTTATGCTTATGTTCCTTGCAGATACGATTGAATATGGTCAATGGAAACTGGGAACTCGAAATGAAAGTTTAATCTTTTCGGTTCAACCGCTCATCAACAAGATAGGCGGAGCGATTTCGATGGGTATCGTTAGCTTTGGCATCATCATAGCCGGCATTAAACAGGGCGAAACGGTTGCTTTGTCTATTCCGGAAAGCGGCCAAACTACGATTAAACTATTAATGATTGTCATTCCTCTTGTTCTCATAATTTTGGGATATGTTATATATCGTTTTAAATTCAAAATAACAAAAGAGTTTTATGATGACATTATAAAGGATCTAAAAGACCGTGGGGATATAAAGGAATAGGGAAGTCGTTCTAAAAATTTAAAAAGCCTGTGATTTAATTCATGGGCTTTTTTGTTTGCTGTTTTTTCCATTACAGTCTTTCGTTGGAGAATTCCAAAATATAGAAAAGCATTAAAGCGTGTTAAAGGCAGAACAAAAAAGTATTGATATTAAAAGTATTTATATTAGTAGTTTTAAAAAGCTGGAAATAGTTTGATTAGACAGGATTAATAAAAGTTTGCATAAATTTAAAACAACAAATCATAGTTTCATAGTTTTGAAAAATTAAAACAAATGTTAATCTGTTAATTATCAATTTAAGAAATTAAAAAGCTTTAACTCTGATAATAAATATATAAGGAATACAACGAGGATTATAAATAGGTTGAAAATTGTGATTGTTGTAATTTAGGATAAAACCCATGGATAAAACGTTTTTTGGCACTATTTTATTTCGCTAAATTTATATTTAGCGAAATAGGATTAATCCGAAAACAAGGGATCGTTTTCAATTAGCTTTTTGCTTGCTGAGAGTTTTTTAGCCTGTCCCCTCATAATCACTGCTAAAAAACGCAAACAAATAGCGATAACCTTGTTTGTTTATTAGTCGTCGCTAATAACAAGGCTATCGCTATTTTCATGAATTAATTAGTTTCGAAGTCAATAATGAACAACTTAGCAAAGCTTGTTCATTTGAGAAAAGATCTTTTTAAATAAATGTGATATAAATTCTTGCTGATAAAACTATTAGTGAAGGGATTTGTTTAAATAAGAATAGATTAATTAAAAACCAAAGGACTTGCTTGAGATCTTCTCTCTTTATGTTTACATTATATATCGTTGTGTCGTGTGATTTGCAAACTCACAGTGAATTTTTTATGTTTTATTTTTAAACAATATATATTACAAAACCGCCGTTTTCGAATAATTAAAAACGGCGGTTAGTATTATGGTTTTATTAATCTTTAAGGTATTTTTCTTCGAAATCAGAAAGTGGTATTGGTTTTGAGTAGTAGTAGCCTTGTGCATATTCGCAGTTAAATTCTTTTAACATTTCTATCTGCTCGATGTTCTCAACACCCTCTGCAACAAGCTTAATGCTCAAACTGTGCGCTAGATTGATAATACCTTCGACTACTATATCTCCCCTATTATGATCCTCATGTTTTGATAAAAAACTTCTATCAAGTTTAATTATATCAATTTCGAAATCTTTGAGCATTCCAAGTGAGGAATATCCCGAGCCAAAATCATCGATAGAAACAGCAAACTTTGCTTTTTTAAGGTCATCAAACAATTTTTCGATATCCGCTTCAACACCCATGACGGTGGACTCTGTAAGCTCGATTTCGATGTATCTTCTGGGTATACCGCTGTTGTCTACAATCTCGCAAACCTCATCTACAAAGTCGGCGTTTAACAGATGAATCCTTGAAAAGTTGACCGAAACAGGAACTATTTTCAATCCTTTATCCATCCATTGTTTAATAGATTTGCAGACATATTCAAGGATATATTTATCAAGCGAAGAAATAAATCCGTTGCTCTCAAAAAGCGTTATAAATTCATCGGGATATATCATGTTGCCGTCTTTTTCGATCCAGCGCGCAAGTGCCTCTGCACCCATTATACAGTTTTTGTTTATATCAAACTTAGGTTGAAAATATGGATTAAACTCGTTGTTTGCCAACGCTTTTTCCATCTTGTTTGTGAGTTCCGAAATTCTAACTATTTGATTTTTAAAGTTATCGGAATAATCAACAACCTTGTTCCCTTTTCTTGTTTTAGCAATTCGATGAGCCATTGTCACCCTTGCTAGAATTTCGTTGATATCTCTTTTTCCGGGTTCAATATAGTATCTACCATAACAAAACGATAGCTTAAAATCGCCTATTTCGGGGACTAGATGTTTTAAATATGTTTCGGATTTATACGTCCTGCTGTCTAGGCTAGCTAGATAATCGTTGCCCGAAAACAACAAAAATTCATCTGAACCGGCTCTTGCCATTACAAAGGTTTTTTCTTCCACAATTGATGAGGTTTTTTCAAACGCTTTTAAAACGAGATCTCCAATCTCATATCCAAAAATTTCATTTATTACTTTAAAGTTTCTTATATCAACCTTGACGATGTGATATCCTTTGTCAGGATTTTTGTTTAAAACCTCTTGTGTATCTATCATGAATTTTCTAAGGTTTGGAAGCCCTGTTAATTCATCATAAAAAGCTACTTTTTCTGCGGTAGTTTTACTAATTATCGCAGAAGCTAAAATAACCAGCATAACAAAAAACAGCAAGACTATCGTTACAATTAAAACCCTAGAAAGCAAACCTATATCTTCTACAGACGGAATTGAACTTTCGCCACCAACAAAAGCCAACATCCAATCATTAATACCTAGCGGCATATAAACAAAAGTAGTTACACCATTTTGTTCATCGTCAAAAACAAAGCCACCTTTTTGCATATTATCGAAATCACTTAATACATCTTCTAGATATACATTTTGCTCTAATATCTTATCTGAAATATCCTTCAAAGCTACATGGTTTTCATTTGTTTGATAATGCTCATTGCCTAAAGCATCATACAATACCGAATAACCATTGTTATACATAGATAAGTTAATCGTTGAAATCATCGGTTCGAGAGAAAATTCCGCTAGAATATACCCGGTTAAAACGTTATAACTATGAATTGGTGCGTATAGATATATCGCAGTATTGTTGGTTGAAGGCTGTATAAATGGGCTTGATATATAAACTCCGGCGTATTCTGTGTTTTCTTGAGCGATTATATTTGAAAAATCGATATGTTCCCATGAATTTGTTAAAGCAATACCATCGGGATAAACAAAATGGATATCATGAAACCCTAAAATACTTTTTTGTTGCTCAAGAAAACCGATAATTCTTGAATTATTAAAATCCGAGTTCCCTATAAAATGAGCAAGACTTATTGTATCGCTTATCGCTGTTTTTATTGTTGTCGTTATATCATCCTGTTGGATTTCCATAACTTCTGAAAGTGTTCTAACTCGTGTTTTATTAATTTCATATTCTGCATACGCAAGCAAAATATAAAGAATTAATGATATTATCAAAGTTACTATTGTACAAGCAATTAAAGTTACTCGTTTGCTTCTTGTAAATGCTTTAAACATACTTTGTATACCTTTTTTCAACTAATATTTTCTACCTATTGCAATTATAACATTCTTTTTTATAGATAACAAGAATTTCGATTGAAAAAGTTTATAAAATATTATAACTTTGTTTACAAAATAGAAAAAATAACCCAAGTTCAAAAAACTTGGATTATTTTTCAAAAAAAACATTTTGACTATTCGTCAATCAAATTTGCAATTTCCTCTTGACAAAAAACATATTTTGACATACAAAAATTACAGACGATTTCGGTTGGCTTTTTGTCCAACGCCATCTCTAAAAGATCTTGCTTAGGTAGCGATGTTAGAATATCTTGTGTTTTTTCTCTAGAACAAACACATTTGTATTCTACATTATAGGAATTTAAAAGTTGAGGTTCAAATCCTTCAAGCGCAAGTTCGGCTATCTGTTCGATATCAAAACCATTTTCAAGGCGTTCGGTCACGCTTCCAACCTTTGCAACGTTTTTTTCGATAGCATCAATCTCTTGTTCCGAAGCTTGCGGCAAAAGTTGGAGAATATATCCCCCGGCTTTTTTTATCGAAAGATCTTTATCAACCAAAACTCCCAAAGCACACACCGTTGGCACCTGTTGGCTGTTTGCGTAGTAACTGGTTATATCCTCGGCAATCTCTCCGCTTACAATCGGAACCGTTCCTACATAAGGTTCTTTAAGCCCTAGATCTTTTATTATGTAAAGCGAGCCATTAGTCCCAACCACGCCTTTAACATCAAGCTTTTTGGTTGTCGGGTTGTTTGGTAAATCTGCAACAGGATTGTCACAATATCCCCGAACGTTACCCAGAAAATCGCTAACCGCAACGAGCGAACCTATTGGGCCATCCGCTTTTATGCGAACCGTCATGCTTTCTTGGTTGCTTTTTTGCATAGATCCCATTAGCGACGTCGCTGTTAAAAGCCTTCCCAATGCCGCCGAAGCGGTTGCCGATGTTTTGTGGAACTGCTCCATTTTTGATACAATATCAGTTGAATCGACGGCATAAACAATTATGCCGCCGTTTTCTGAAATCATTCTAATTAATTTTCCCAAATGTTCCTCCGAACCTATTTATTTTTTTCCATTATTTTTTTATATCCATCGGTTCCGAACGAAAGAGACCTGTTTACACGACTAATAGTTGCTGTAGACGCTCCTGTTTCTTTAACGATATCGCTATAAACCTTATTATCCAACAACATCTTTGCAACTTGAAAGCGTTGGGAAAAAGCCTTAAGTTCAGTGACTGTACAAAGATCTTCAAAAAAATCGCCACAGTCCTCGGCGTTATCAATAGATGCAATAGCTTTAAAAAGTTGTTCCATCTGTTCGGTGCGAAGCTTGCTATTCATAGTTAAACCTCCAATGTTTTATACTTTATCACTTTAACACAAAAAACTATAAAAGTAAACAATAAAATAACATTTTTTTAAAAATATTTACAATTCAAATCTATTCAGCCGTGTATTCGATTATCTTTTCAATAAGGGTTTCAATTCCCTCCCCCGTTTCAGAGGACACCGGGATTATCTCTTCGGGTTGGTATTCAACAAGTTGTTTCTCGAAAACCTCGAGCAGCTGGTTTCTTTCGCTTTTCTTCAGCTTATCAATCTTTGTTAGCACCGGTATAAACGCCACTCCGGTTTGATACAAAAACTCAAGCATTGTAATATCATCTTTGCTTATCTTGTGTCGGCTGTCAACAAGCAACAGAACAAGAGCTATGTTTCTACCCGACGTGAAATAACGCTCCATCAGCTTTGACCAACGAAGCTTTTCAGCATCGGAACGTTTTGCATAACCATAACCCGGAAGGTCAACTATATCAACTAGGTCATTAACTGAGAAAAAGTTGACAGTGGTTGTCTTTCCGGGAGTTCCGCTGACCTTTGCCAGCTTTTTTCGATTGCAAATCTTGTTTAACAACGAAGATTTACCAACATTAGATCGCCCACAAAACGCAACTTCAAGCTTTTGTGAACCGGGAAGCTGTTCTGCAAAACCAACGGCTTTGCAGAACTCAACTTTATTAAATTGCATAAATCTAACTATGCACCTTTCTCGTACAAAATTCCTTTTATTTGGCAAACACTGCATCGTAGGGGGATGCACCCTATGCGTTACGCTTTTTTTGATATTCTACGGTAATTTTGGATTTCGGAATGCATAAAATGCATTCCCTACACAGAGTATACGGGTTGTTTTAATTAAGAACAAAGCCTCGATAATCTCCGCCGACAGGCGGAGATTACTTAAATTAGGAACAAGACCTCAATCTTTAGAAATACTGCGGTTTTTGCGCCA
>CAYJKJ010000029.1:0-22102 GCA_964370715.1 uncultured Faecalibacterium sp. | reverse complement strand
CCGAAGCGGTTGAATTGTTCCAAAAGAACGGCGTTTTGTTTGGACCGGCGAAAGCCGCCAACGCCGGTGGTGTTGCGGTTTCGGGGCTTGAGATGAGCCAAAACTCGATGCGCTATTCTTGGACATTTGAAAAGGTTGATCTTAAACTTAAATCGATTATGACAAACATATTCTACAACAGCTACAACGCATCTCGTGACTATGGGGTTGAAGGCAACCTTGTTGATGGCGCTAACATCGCCGGATTTATGAAGGTTGCGGAAGCGATGATCGAACAGGGTATCTGCTTGTAGTAGCGATGTTAAGCACTGATTTAAAAAAACAAAACAATATAAAAATGACTGCGACAACATTTAGTTTTGTCGCAGTCGTTTTCGTTGTTTTTAAAAATTAATAAACAAACTTATAATCCGTCATAAAGCTGTTTATTATCGATGAAATGTCTTTGCTTATTCTTTCATCTTGAAGGTTAGCTTCAAACTCTTCGCCGGCTAGCCTTAACAGGAAGTTTCCGTTTTCAAGTGGCAAGAATCCTTCGTTTTGTTTTGTTTCGTCGAAATCTTCTCTACAGCTGAAATAGGTTAGTTTATCACGATATGGTTCGCCGGAATATGGGCAAAACGCTGTGCAGTTTCCGCATTCGTTGCAAAGCATATCGAGATGGAGAACCTGCAACTTTTCAAGCCCCTCAACTTTAATCGAGATGTTTGCTCGGTTGGGGCAAACTTCAACGCAAGCTTCGCAAAGAACAGAACAACCAAGACATCTTCCGCTGTCGTATTGTTCGTTTTGTTCGCAAAGTCTTCCGTGGGTGAAACGATAGTCTTCCGGTGTAGCTTGTAATGGGTGTTGTTCGGGGGAGACCGAAAGGATTATATCGATAGCTTTCGACGCATCCGCTATTGCTTCAACGATGGTAGCAGGGCCTCTGTAAGCATCACCCACTACAAATATCTTGTCGGAAACCTTTACATCCGAAAGCTTTCCTTTTGCGCCGAATTTCTCGATAAATTCGCTGTCGACCTTTTCGCCGATAGCCGATATAACGGAAGAAGCCGGGAGCTGTTCGATAACTCCGGTTGGAACGGGGCTTCTTCTTCCCGAGCTGTCGGGTTCGCCAAGCTTTGTAACTTCGCAACTGAACACGCCGTTTTCAAATTTTTTGGGTGAACGAAGTTCCAAAAACTCCACTCCGTCTTGTATAGCGAGTTCGAGTTCTTCGGTGTCTGCCGGCATCTGGCGCTTAGTTCTGCGATAAACGATGGTGACATTTTCAACACCTTTGGTTCGCTTAGCAAGTCTTGCAGCATCCATAGCGGTGTTGCCGCCGCCGATTATAACAACATCTTTTCCGATATCAACGCTGTCGCCCTTTCTTGAGGCTTCAAGGAAATCGATAACGTTGATGCTGTTCTTGCTTTCGAGAGCGCAAGGGCCATGCTTTTGCGCTCCACACGCAACGATGATATATTGATACCCTTCCGATAAAAGCTGTTCCGGCGATTTTATCTCGGTGTTAAACTTGAATTCGACACCTAATTTTTCGAGCATCGCTATATCTTTATTAATAGCTTCGGTCGAAATTCTAAACTCCGGTATTATATGACGAACAACGCCGCCAAGGCAATCTCTTTTTTCAAATATAGTGACATCTGCTCCGGCACGTTTTGCGAAGAATGCCGCCGCCATACCGCCGGGGCCGCCGCCGATTACAGCAATTTTTTTGTCGATAACGGCTTTTGGTTTAAGGTTTTCTAGGTATTCTGAAAAACCGTTTGTCGCCGCTTTTAGCTTCATCGAGCGTATTAAAACGCTAGTGTCCATATGGTTTCGAGCGCAGCTATCCATACAGGTGTGGTTGCAGATAGTTCCCGTCATGTGGGGCAAAGCGTTTTTCTCACAGATAACGTTTAACGCTTCGAGATAGTTGCCTTCGCCAACTAGTTTTAAATATGTCGGTATATCTTGGTTAATGGGGCAGGTCTTTTCGCAACCGGCAACAAAACAATCGACAAGAGGGGATTTCTCGTTTTTAAATTTTCTGTTTTCCGGCATCTTAACCGATTTAATATGGCGCTTGTCATTCTTTGCTTGTTCGCAAAGAGCGGTGAGTTTTTCGACATCGACGCCGTCAAACGGTTTATATTCAACGGTAGAAAGCTTTTCGGCTATCTGTTTTTGCCTGTTATATCCGCCCGTTTTAAGAAGGGTTGTTGCTATTGTTATCGGCCAAATTCCAATTTCGAACATATCGACGATGTTAAAAGCATCCGCTCCGCCGGAATAGCTAACTCGAAGTTTTCCTAAAAAATCTTTTTCAAGCTTTTGAGCTAGCGATATAGTTAGCGGATAAAGGCTTTTTCCCGACATATACATCTCTTCGCCCGGCAGTTCGTTTTGCTTAATCTCAACAGGGAAGGTGTTGGTTAGTTTAACGCCAAATTCAACCGAGTTTTTGTCTGCAAGCTCTAGCAACCGTTTAATCATCGGAACAGCATCGCCATATTGAAGATCGGCTTTAAAGTGGTGGTCGTCAAACGAGATATAATCATATCCCATATCGTCAAGAGTTTTTCTTGCAAATTCATACCCTAAAAGAGTTGGATTACATTTGATATATGTATTGAGCTTTTTTTCCGACAAAAGATAGGTGGCTATTCTTTCTATCTCGTCGGGCGGGCAACCATGCAGCGTTGAAAGGGTTATCGAGTTGCAAACATAAGGGGAAATGCTGTCGATATATTCCTCGGTAATGTTGTTGAAAAGAGAAAGGTTTTGCTTAGCCCAAAGCTTACAGGATTTAAAAACTTCGGTGTTTTGGGCGTTTCTCATGCCCTCGATATAGTTGTCTATCTTTTCGGATTTTATCCCTTCAAGGTCATATCCCACGCTCATGTTAAAAACAAAACCGCAAGGATCGCCAAAATCAAATTCTTTTGCAATCAATTTAAGCGCAAACCAGCCTTTGATATATTCCTCCAACGCTTCATTAACATAAAGCTCGGTAGACCATTCGACGTTATAACCCTCATCCTCGGCATTGATGCAAGGGCGAGCGATACAGGCGGAAAGCTCTTTTCCGTCCATCTTTTGAACCGTCTTGACCTCGAAAAAGCGGCTTCCGCCAACATATGCCGCAACGATGTTGTGGGCTAGCTGTGTGTGTGGACCGGCGGCAGGTCCGAATGGGGTTTCAAGCTTTTCCGAAAAGATCGAAAGCGTTTTGTTGCTTTGATGTTTATATAGTTCATGAACGCCAAAAATAGAGCCTTCTTTTTTATATTCCTCTAAAATTCTTTGCATTATCTTTTCAAAGCTTAATGGGCGCATTATTTCAGACATATTTAATCCTCCTATATTCAAAAAATAGTTGTTGCGGTATAGCTATCGTTGAAGATAGCCATACCGCTTGTTAAAAATATTTATTTAGTTATCTTAGTTCCGGTTTTTCCGGCAATGCCGTCTTTTGCTTTTTCAAGTAGCGTTATAAGGGAACTTCTGTTTTCTCCGGATTTTGCGAAAGCGAGAGCCGCTTCAACTTTAGGGAGCATAGAGCCTTTTGCAAAATGTCCTTCAGCTACATACTGCTCGGCTTGCTTTGCTGAAAGAGAGTCTAGCCATTGTTCCTCAGGTTTTCCAAAGTTTATCGCAACTTTTTCTACCGCTGTTAGGATTATTAAATAATCAGCGTTAAGATCTTTCGCCAAAACATACGATGCAAAATCCTTGTCGATAACCGCCGCCGCTCCTTTAAGATGGTGTGAACCGGTTTTGAAAACGGGAATTCCGCCGCCGCCGCAAGCTATGACAACATGGTTGTTTTCAACTAGCGCTTTGATCGTCGAAAGTTCAACAATCTCTTGAGGTTTTGGGGAGGCAACAACCTGTCGATATCCTCTTCCCGAATCTTCGATGATATCTATGCCTTTTTCTTTTGCAAGCTTTTCGGCTTGCTCTTTCGTCATAAAAGCGCCTATTGGCTTGGTTGGATTTTTGAAAGCCTCGTCATTTTTGTCGACAACAACTTGCGTTAAAACGGTTGCAACGCCTCGGTCGATATCTCGGTCTAACAAAACCTCACGTAGAGCGTTTTGCAGGTCATATCCAATGTAGCCTTGGCTCATTGCAACACACATCGAAAGCGGCATCAGTTCTGCTTTCGGTTCGGAATTTGCATAGCTTGAAAAAGCGTTTCCAATCATTCCAACCTGTGGGCCGTTTCCGTGGGCAATAACAACTTCGTGGCCTTGTTCGATCAAATCGGCTATTGCGTTGGCGGTTGTCTTAACCGCTTCCATCTGTTCCGAAAGATTGTTTCCCAAAGCGTTTCCGCCAAGAGCTATGACAATACGTTTACCCATAACGTTCTCCTTATTCAGCAAGTTCTCTTTTGGTAGAACGAGCTTCAAGTTCTTTAAGTGTTTTTTCGGGATCTTTAACTTTTGCCAAGAAGATCATAGCAGCTATGATATATGGTTTAAAGCTTGCTTCTTTATAAAGCGGTGTGCGATATCTGTCGAACACCGAAGCATCAACTTCCCCTTCTTTGCAGCTAACACCGGTTATGTCGGCAGGCAAGCAGTGCATATAAAGCGCTTTTTTGTCTTTGGTTAGGCTCATTAATTCTTCTGTGCAAGCCCAATCTTTATGTCCGGCGTTTTGTGCTAGCAGTTCTTTTTCAAGAGCTTTTATGCCGGCATCATCGCCTTTTGCATAAAGGTCGGTTCTTTTCTCCATAGCGGCAAAGGGCGCCCAGCTTTTTGGATAAACGATGTCTGCATCTTTGAAAGCTTCCGCCATGTCGTTGCATTTTTTGAAGCTTCCGCCCGTTCTTTTTGCGTTTTCTTCAGCAACTTTTTCAACTTCCGGCATAACTTCATAGCCTTCCGGATGAGCCAAAACAACATCCATACCAAAACGAGTCATAAGGCCAATGATTCCTTGAGGAACCGAAAGAGGTTTGCCGTAGCTTGGTGAATATGCCCATGTCATAGCGATTTTTTTGCCTTTAAGGTTTTCAACTCCGCCGAATTCATGGATTATATGAAGCATATCAGCCATGCTTTGTGTCGGATGGTCGATGTCGCATTGTAGGTTAACAAGGGTTGGTTTTTGCTCGAGAACGCCGTCTTTGTTGCCTTCGGTTACTGCGTCGACAACTTCATGCATATATGTGTTGCCTTTGCCGATATACATATCGTCACGAATTCCAACAACGTCTGCCATGAAGCTAACCATGTTTGCTGTTTCTCTAACCGTTTCGCCATGAGCTATCTGGCTTTTGCCTTCGTCGAGATCTTGAACAGCAAGACCCAAAAGATTGCAAGCCGAGGCATAAGAGAAACGAGTTCTTGTCGAGTTGTCACGGAATATGCTTATTCCAAGACCCGATTCGAAAATCTTTGTGCTGATGTTGTTTTCTCTCATATGGCGAAGAGCATCCGCAATAATGAAAACAGCTTCTATTTCGTCGTCGGATTTTTCCCATGTTAAAAAGAAATCACCGTTATACATTTCTTTGAAGTTTAATGCGTTTAGCCTGTCGATATAACCTTGTAGTTTTTTATCCATTGTTCTAGTAGCTCCTTAATATTTTTAATTTAATTTTAATTTGTTAATTTATAATTATTCACAATACATTTCGGGAAGAGCAGCATAAACTGCTGCGCAGGTAACAAGATCTTGTTTCCATGTTTTTTCGTTTGGTGCGTGGGCTTGGGCTTCCGCTCCGGGGCCAAAACCGATGCAAGGAATGTTGTTTCTGCCCATAATCGAAACGCCGTTTGTCGAGAAGGTCCATTTGTCGGTTAATGGTCTTGCTTTTCTCATCTCGATAGTTGTGCTGTCGCCGATTCTTTCGTTGCCATAAAGCGAGGTGTATGCTTTTTCAAGGGCTTTTGTAACTTTATGGTCTTCGGGGATAACCCATGTTGGGAAATAACATTCGATTGGATAGACGCATCCGCTCCAACTTGGTCGGTCGTATTGATACATACTTACTGTAACGTCGCTGCCGTATTTCTTAACTGCCGGAAGAGCCCTTATTTCGTCTAGGCAACTTTCCCAAGTTTCGCCCGCTGTCATTCTGCGGTCAAGGCTGACAGAACAGCTGTCTGCAACTGCGCAACGGCTGGGGCTTGTGAAAAAGATTTCGCTTGTTGTAACGGTTCCTCTTCCAAGGAAGCGAGCTTCTTTCCATTCAGCGTTGTATTTTTCGTCTAGCATCTTAACAAGACCTTTGATCTCGGTTTTGTCGTCTGCATCGTTTTCGTTAAGCGAGCGAACGTTTTGGAGAATATCCGCCATTTTGTATATAGCGTTGTCGCCTCTTTCGGGTGCGCTTCCATGGCAAGAAACGCCTTTAACGTCAACACGAATTTCCATTCTTCCACGTTGCCCACGATATATTCCGCCGTCGGTAGGCTCGGTTGAAACAACAAATTCGGGGCGAACTTTATCTTCATTAATAATGTATTGCCAACAAAGACCGTCGCAATCTTCTTCTTGAACCGAACCAACAACAACAACTTGATATTTGTCGTTTAAAAGACCTAGATCTTTCATTATCTTTGCGCCATATACGCCCGAAACAATTCCGCCGAGTTGGTCGCTTGTTCCTCTTCCGCCGATTTCGGTTTCGCTTTCAAACCCTTCATAAGGATCGAACTCCCAGTTTGCTTTGTTGCCGATACCGACGGTGTCGATGTGGGCATCATAGCCGATGAGCGTTTTGCCGCTTCCCATATAGCCTAGGATGTTTCCTTGTTTGTCAACATCAACTTTGTCGAACCCCAGAGCTTCCATCTCCTGTTTAATGCGCATAACAACGCCTTCTTCTTCAGCGCTTTCGCCCGGTATTGCGATTAGATCACGCAAAAATTTTGTCATGTCGGCTTGATAGCCAACCGCTGCTTTTTTGATTGCTTCAAAATCCATTTTTTCTTTACCCCTTAACTTGTTATTTTAAGTCTAAATTTTTAGAAAATTTAAGAAGATTTTTCCTCTTTACCAACATATTAGCACACCGACAAACCGATGTCAACAAATTTTTTGGTAGCCTAACAAAAATTTTGTTGACATAACTTTTTTTGTGAATTATACTATAAATATAGTTATGTAATTTAGTAAACTTTATTTTGTTTTAATAAAATATTTGGGAGGGCAAGCATTTGGAAAAACAAACTCTTGATTTTTTAAAAAATATCGCCCATGGAATTGCAACGCAGTTTGGCGAGAACTGCGAAGTTGTTGTTCATGAGATAAACAAGAGCGATCTTGAACACACCGTAGTGCATATTGAAAACGGACACGTTTCGGGAAGAAAACTGGGAGACGGACCTTCGAAAGCTGTTTTAAGAGCTCAAAGCGACAACACAGAACACCTTGAAGACCGGTATGACTATCTAACAAGAACAAGCGACGGCAGAGTTCTTCGTTCTTCAACCGTTTATATAAGGGATAATCAAAACAAACCTGTTGGGGTTTTTTCGATAAACTATGACACGACGGATCTTTCGATTGCGGAAAAGATAATAAATTCCCTTAACGCAAAAAAGACCACCGAAACGAAACCCGAAAGCATAGTTCAAAATGTTTCGGATCTGCTCGAGGAACTTATCGATAGCTCGGTAGTGTTGGTTGGCAAGCCGGTGGCGGTTATGACAAAAGAGGATAAAATTAAAGCTATCAGATTTTTAAACAGCCAGGGAGCATTTTTAATTACAAAGTCGTCTGAAAAAGTTAGCGCTTATTTTGGAATATCCAAATATACATTATATAGTTATTTAGGACAAACAGAGGAATAACCAAGAGGTTTAAAAATTTTTTAAATCTCACAAGAAAGGAATTTTGAAAAATGAAAAACAGAACTATAATACAGTTTTTTGAATGGTATCTACCGGCAGACGGGAAACATTGGGAACGAACAGCGTTGGAGGCAGAAAGATTGTCGTCGCTTGGCATAACCGAGGCATGGCTTCCGCCGGCATATAAATGCGCTAGCGGGGTGAATGATGTTGGATATGGCGTGTATGATATGTATGACCTTGGGGAGTTTGACCAAAAGGGAACGGTTGCGACGAAATACGGAACTAAAGACGGATATCTTTCGGCGATAAAAGCGCTTCAAAAAAACAACATAAGGGTTTATGCCGACGTTGTTTTTAACCACAGAATGGGAGCAGACGGAACGGAAAACGTTTATGCTAAGGCTTTTGACCTTAAAGAGCGAAACAAACTAATCGGCGAACGAGAGATTTCCGCTTGGACAAAGTTTGATTTTGCGGGGAGAAACGGAAAGTATTCCGATTTTAAATGGAACCACACGCATTTCGACGGAACCGATTGGGACGACAGAACAAAACAAAAAGCGTTGTTTCTTTTTTCAGGAAAGTCGTGGGAAAATGAGGTCGATATAGAGTTTGGAAACTTCGATTATCTCATGGGAGCCGACCTTGACATGAACCATCAAGAAACATATGACGAACTCGTTCGTTGGGGGAAATGGTATCTCGATTTCACCGGAGTTGATGGTTTTAGGTTGGATGCTATCAAGCATTTAAGCTTCTCAAAGATATTTAGTTGGATAACCGCCATGAGGGAACATTCCAAAAAAGAGCTTTTTGTTGTTGGGGAATATTGGCACCAGTATCTTTCGGCGCTTACATATTATCTCGACCGAACGGCAAACGATCTTTGCCTTTTTGATGTTCCTCTACATTATAACTTCTATAAAGCTTCGTTTGGTAACGGAGGTTTTGATATGAGCAAGATTTTGGATAGCTCGCTCGTTAAATCCCGCCCAAACAGAGCGGTCACCATCGTTGACAACCACGACACGCAACCGGGTCAGGCTCTCGAAAGCTATGTTAACGGCTGGTTTAAACTCCATGCTTATTCCTTAATTCTATTAAGGGAAGATGGAACACCCTGTATATTCTATGGCGATCTATACGGCATACCTAATAATGGGATAGCTCCGTTGGGGGAAAAGTTTGAGGCGCTGTTAAAAGCAAGAAGCCTCCTCGCCTATGGCGAACAGATAGACTATTTCAACGACAGTTCGGTTGTCGGATTCACAAGGCTAGGGGTAGACGAGGTCGAAAATTCCGGGCTTGCCGTTATAATGACCGACAGTGTTGGCGGAACGTTGACGATGAGCATGGGGGAACGGTTTATCGGCAAAACTATGGTCGATTGTCTTAACAACTGCGGAGAAAGGGTTGTTGTTAAGAATGATGGTTCGGCAGAGTTTAAGGTTGAAGGGGGAAGCGTTAGCGTTTATGTTGAAGAGGGATATTTGACAAAACAATAACGATAATCCGATAATTAACAAAAAATTAACAAATTTTTTGTACAAAACTGATAGAATAAGTTGACTAGTTGTAAAATATAGTGTAAACTTAGCAAATAAAAGGAAATTATACAATTCGAAAATATTATTTTAATCAAGGAGTTTTGCGATATGAAAATCTCTAAGATAGTCTTTTGGTGTTTGTTTATAGTTGGGATTATTATTAGTGTAATTATTTCAAGAAACACATATGAGATAATCATTGATAAAGAAAGAAATATCCTTGAAATATACACAGCTCGGCTTGATTCTGCTATCGAAACAAACATTAAAAACGTCGAGATGCTCGACGTTTTGGTTCAAACCAACGACGGGGAAATAGGTAGGCAAGATTTTGATTTGTTTGCCGCAACGCTTTATGATGACAACACGAAGGGCGAGATCGCTTATCTGCCTGATGGGATAGTCGATTACGTTTACCCTTATGAAGGCAATGAACATATTATCGGGGTTAATGTTTTTGATGAAACATTAACCAGCGTAGATGCCCATAAAGCAAGGGAAACCGGAAACATTGTTATATCGGGACCTTTTGATCTTATCATGGGTGGTCATGGAATTGTAGTTAGAAAACCGATATATCTAAACGGAGAGTTTTTTGGGTTTTCCTCCGTTTCGATAGAGCTTTATAATCTTTTGAATTTTGCCGGAATCAGTAATCTTGATTCGCTGGGATATGAATATCAGCTAAAAACTTCTTATGAAGGAAACGAAATAGTGGCTTCTCAAAGCGACAATTTCGATCAAGATAAAGCAAGCTATTCGATGATGGAGATTGGCGAAAACAACTGGCAATTGGGGCTTTATGTTAGCGACAGAACATACGAAACCGTAAACGAAGGTTTGATATGGTTTTTGAGTATTCTCATTATAAATTTTATCATCAATACCATTATAAGAAGATTTGAAAAAACAAAAACTCAGATGGATTTAAAACTTGAAACTGATTCGCTAACGGGAGCCTATAATCGCCTTAAACTGCAAAAATATGTTAAACAAACAAAAGATAAAGGCTATGCGCTTTTTTATATCGACCTCAACAAGTTTAAACCTGTTAACGATAACCATGGGCATGATGTTGGCGACAAGCTTTTGAAAGCCTATACAAAAAGGCTTGTTTCTAACCTTAAGCATGATGCAATAGTTGCGAGGGTTGGCGGTGATGAATTTTCGATTATAACTCCAAATGTTTTTGAAGAGCAAGAAGCGGTGGCGATTAAAAACAGGGTAGAGAAGATTTCAAAACGAACATTCTCGATAGACGGAATAGACATTAACATCTCTGCAAGTGTTGGTCATGTTTTGTCGAACGAGGCGAAAGACCTTGATGAGCTTTTCTTTATAGCGGATAAAAAGATGTATGAAGAAAAAGAAAGATATCGCAATGAGGATAGATGATTAAAAACAAACAGCTAGTTTGTTTTTAAAGAGGATATTAAAGGGTAGACAACAGCGATTTTTTGCTTTGTCTTTGAGCGTCTTTTAAGAATGGTCAATACTCTCGGTCGGTTGTAGCGTTGGGCAACGATGCAAGGAACGTTAACCAAAACAGAGTATAAAAACATAAAAAACAAAACAAATGAGGGGCAGAAAAGCCCAAACAGAATAAACGGAGGAATTGCAAGAGCGTGGAGAAATTCCGCTTTGCAGGATTCAACAATAAATATTTCAAGCCCCTTTTCGGTAGTATCGGAAAGGTGCTTTTTTTTGAGACCTATTCCCGTTATCGCCGACCCATCGGGAAGAAATCGTTTCCACCGTTTAACTAGCAACAACCGCTCATATAGCTTGCCGTTTTGTTCAAACTTGTGGGTTTTAAAGATTGGATTGTCGAGCGAAAAGAAACTTTTGGGCAAAAGCATCGCCGTTAAAGCCGAAAGAATTTGAATTGTCGGCCAAACCAAAAAGCAAAGCAAAACGGTTTGAAGAGGGGAAAAGAAAAAAATTTGCATAGCAGATCCTTGCCTATAAAAGATTTACACTAAGATTTGAAAAGATGTTCGCTGAGTCGGAAACTAAAATTTGAGACTGTTAAAAATGTTTGAATGTTTTGTTAAAACTCCCTCCGTCAGGCTTCGCCTGCCACCTCCCTCACGGAGGGAGGCTTTTTTGCCCTCCTCTTTGAGGAGGGTGCCGGCAGAAGCCGGCGGGAGGAGTTGTTTTTATGATATTCTACAAAGCATGACCTCGTGGAAGACTATGTTTAATTATAAAAGATTTTCGCTGAGCCGGAAATTTTGAGTGGTTTTGGCGCAAGCCAAAATCGGGGCAAACAAATTTGAAAACTTGTTTTCAAATTTGTTTGCGTTGTTTCCAAACCACAGGAATTCGAAACATTTTTTTAAATACCGAAACGAAAAAAATCAAAATGAAAAACCCAAACCATACGGGATATATTAATAAGCTTGTTATCTTGAAATTGCCTATGTTTTTTGCAATTATTATTAACGCTAACAGCCAAACAAAATAGCTTAAAACGGCTATTGAAAACAAAACAGAACCGAAAAATTCGAAAAGCATTATAACTGAAGAGAAAAGACCGGTTATAAAAATAAACGTTAGAGCAAAAAGCAGGGGTGAGGTGTAAGTAGCGCCGGTTGCCATGTTTTTTGCCCAACCCTCATAAAGGCTTTTAAAACCATCTCTATACATACGAAAGTTTATGTCGGTAGAACCCATTTTTATTACAAAATGCCTGTTGTTTTTTTTGAGCGCTTCGGCAAGTTTCAGATCATCGACAACGCTATTCCCAACAATGCCATGACCGCCGATATCGTTGTATACAGATTTTTCAATTAATATAACAGGACCAAATAATCCAGCAGGCGAGGATTTAACACCACAGCACGTTCCGTTTGCGGCAAGCTGAACGATGTTGAAAAACAACGAACAGTTTTCATAACATAATTTTATCTTGTGGTATGGTTGAACCGAAACGACGCAACGTTCTTTTTGATATGTTTGCAAAAGGCTACTTAATGCGTTTGGATTTAACGAAACATCGGCATCTAAGAAAAGCAACAAATCTCCCCCACTGCTTTTCGCCCCAATATGGCAAGCATACGCTTTTCCGTTCCACCCGTTTGGTTTTTCGCCTACCCTTAAGAGCTTAACCTCTTTGAATTTTTCTACAATCTCGCAACTGTTGTCGCTGCTCATGTCGTCAACACATATTATTTCAAAAGGCCTTATCGCTTGGGTTTGAAGGCTCTTTAAAAGTTGCTCAATATTACTCTGTTCGTTTCTAATAGGTATAACTATCGAAACGTTTTGTGTTCCGTTTAAAGCTTGTTGATCCGAAAGTTTTGGGTATTTAAGAAACAAAATAATAAAGCAGACAAGCCCAAACAGACTGACCACAGGGTAGTATATCATGTGTGTAACCTCTCTCTTTTTAGCTTTGCCAATGCTTTTTCTGCAGCAAGCCTTCCCGTTATTATGCTAACCGGAAGCCCGGCGGGAGAAAAGGTCCACATACCGGCTTGGTAGATGTCGGGATGTTCCGTTGTGATGGATTTTGCAATGGCGGTGAACCCCGAAACGGCCGGCATGGGACTGCTGGTGTGACACCATCCCGTTATCGCTCCGCCGTCGTTGCCGGTTTTTTGTTCAACGCTTAAGGGGGTTGAACAATCGACAAATAAAACTTTATTGCTTAATCCGGTTATCAATGTTTTGTCTAGAATTTCAACTATCTTTTGCTTGCAAAAATCCTTGAAATAGTGGTATAAACCAAGCTTTGAAATAGTTTCGGTTAGCTGATAGCTAAACAACGTCCCAACGATAAGGCCGCTTTTTGAAGGGGGAGCGAGGGACGAGTTTATAATCGAGGGGCAGGAAATCTCAAACGTTGTGTTGTGTAGATAGCTTTCTATGTAATCGAAAAGTTGCGCCATGTCGAAATAGTTTTTTGGTTTTTCTAAAGATGAAAGCCCAAGTTTAGAGGGGGTGAAAAACAGATGCGACCCGACAAGTTCCGCCATAACCGCCGGGGGGATATCGAGACCGATATAAAATGTTAGGATAGAATCGCTTCCTTTTTGCGAAAGAACCTTGTTTTTTGTTTTTTTATTGCCGATAATGCTAACGAGTTTTTTTTGATTGCAACACCAGATGAGCTTTTTGAAGTTATACCGCTTACCGTTGGAAAGAGTTATTCTTTTATCTAGCGTGTTTATGTGTTCAACCGAACCGCCAAAGCTGATTTCGCCGCCATTTTGTTCGATGTAGTTGATAATCATATCCGAAACGCTTTTTATCGAATGCTTCGGGTAGTAGTAGTCTTTATAAAGCCAAAAATAACCTAATGCAAAAAAAGTGGGCGAATTTTTAAAGAAATGTTGAGATACAATGTCTATCAAAGCGGTGTTGTCGGTTATGTCTGAAAGAACCTCGCGCACCGGCTTTTTTGCTGAATTTATCTTTGCGACGGTTGCGAGATACCTTAAAAACCAAGGCAGCATAGTTTTAAATAGCAGTTTGGGATTTTCCCAAAGAGGGGAGAAAAGTGGGTTTTCTACGCCATATAAAACATCCATATCGCCCATCGTTTTTTGTATCAAAGCTACAATCTTTTTTATGTCTTCGGTGTTTTTTGGGAACAGCTCCGACAACATCTCTTGATAGTTTTTCAAGCCTTCTTTATCGCTTATTACAACACTTTTGTTTGCTATTCTTATGATAACGCTTGTTTTCTCAAGTTTTGGTTTTATATCCAAAAGCGAAAGCATGGGGAGCAAAGTTCCGGCGTTTTCGAGCGCACGTATACCGCAATCGAACACAAAGCCATGTTTTTCGAAACCACCCATCAAACCGCCCGCTTGCTCTTGTTTCTCGCAAAGAAGGATGTTTTTTTGTTTTCTTGAAGCAAACGCTGCGGCGGTAAGGCCTGCTATACCGCCGCCTGCAATTATAATGTCAAAATCTCTGTCGTTTTCCATCTGGTTTAATCCTCGTTACTACCTTGTTATTTGTAATATATTAACCTCTTAACTTTTCGTTTAGGGCATTATTTACATATGATTAATTATAGATAAATATTCTGCCAAAAATGTCGAAAAAGCCTATTGATAATTGTGTTTAAAATGTTATAATATAATCTCTGCCCATAGGGGCGGAGATATTGGAAATACTACTTGTCGAGCAGTCGCTCGCCATTTTGCGCTACGGCGCAAAAACCGTAGTATTTCTAAAAATCGAGGCTTTGCGGAATTGTTAATCTTTGGTTATATGGATTTTAATATTTTAAAAATAATAAATTGAAAATTAAAACTGAAAGGGAACAAAAATAATGGAAAATGTTTTAACGAGGGAAAAGGCTTGGGAGCTTTTAACGGAATACACAAAAACCCCATCGCTTGTTAACCATGCTTTGGCTGTCGAGGCGGCTATGCAGGAATTTGCGAGGATAAACGGTGAAGATGAAACGGTTTGGGGGGTAGTTGGGCTTATCCATGACCTAGACTATGAGAAATATCCCGAACAACACTGTAAGAAAACCGAAGAAATTCTAAAACAAAACGGAGTTGATGAATTTTATATCCATGCCGCAATGAGCCATGGATATGAGCTTTGCACAGATGTTAAACCCGAAAGCCTTATGGAAAAGGTTTTGTATACGATCGATGAGCTAACGGGGCTAATAAACGCTTTGTGTTTAATGCGCCCTTCTAAAAGTGTTCTTGATCTTGAAATTAAATCGCTGAAAAAGAAGTTTAAAGACAAGGCTTTTGCCGCCGGCGTTAATCGTGAAGTTGTCAAAAAAGGTTGCGAGATGCTCGAAATGCCGCTAGATGAGGTTATGCAGATAACGATTGATGGAATGAAAAAAAGCGCAGAAAAAATAGGGCTTAAAGGAAATCTTTAATACTTTTTGTATACATTAAATTAATAATAACAGGCTTTGGTATCGTTTTGTTCTTATGCAAAACGGCGCTAGAGCCTTGTTTGTTGTTACATAAATCAAACAAAATAGGTTGTAGTTTGGATAAATTATGTGAATAATAAATTAAATTTAAAAAAATTGTGGAAAATTATTCTCGTTTTTGCTATAATATACCTAGTAGATTTTAATTTTTATTTCAGAAAGGGGTATTTTTATTGATTAGGTTTGAAAACATAAGTAAAAGCTATAGGGCAGTTAACGTTATTAACGACGCAAACTTCGAGATAGCAAAAGGCGAAATTGTTGTTATTATAGGCCCTTCCGGTTGCGGAAAAACAACTACGCTTAAAATGATTAACAAGTTAATTCGCCCAACACAAGGAAAAATTTATATCAACGGAGAAGATATAACGGACAAAGACCCGATAGAGCTTAGAAGGCATATTGGTTATGTCATTCAACAAACAGGGCTTTTCCCCCACATGACAATCAAGGAAAATATCGAGATTATACCAAAACTTCAAAAGGTTCCGGAAGAAGAGATTAATAAAACTACGAAAAAGCTCCTCGAGATGGTAGGGCTTGATTATGAGATGTATAGCGGAAGATATCCGGTGCAACTTTCGGGTGGGCAAAACCAACGTATAGGCGTTGCTAGAGCTTTTGCTACCGATCCCGAAATTATTCTTATGGACGAACCGTTTTCGGCGGTCGACCCAATAACAAGACATCAGCTTCAAGATGAACTTGTTAACCTTCAAGCTAAACTTAAAAAGACAATTGTGTTCGTTACCCACGACATGACCGAAGCGGTTAAGATTGCGGATAGAATTTGTATCATGAAAGATGGGGATATTGTTCAATATGACACACCGGAAAATATCCTTAAAAACCCGATTGACGAATTCGTTTCTACGTTTGTTGGGCGCAACAGAATTTGGAGCAATCCCGAATATATAAGGGCGAAAGATATAATGGTAACAACCCCTGTAACAACGTTTATGGAGGTTCCTATATTAAAAGCTATTGAAAATATGCGTCTTCGTAAGGTCGATAGAATTCTAGTATTAAACGATCAAAACAAGTTTATTGGCGTGGCTACTGCGATTGACCTTGCTCAATGCCAAGACAAACAAGCGCCAGTGTCGACTATGATTAAAACACCGAAAGTTATTGCGAGCCAATACGATTCTATCGTTGAACTACTTAAAAAGGTTAAGGCGCTTGGCGTTTCAAGCATACCGGTTGTTGATGAAGACGGAACTTTAAACGGTCTTGTTACAACAAGTACCCTTGTAACAACGCTGAGCCAACAGTTTATAGATTACGAGGAGGTTTCAAACAATGTCTAGTTTATTTGCTTATTACAGCGCAAATATCGAATATGTTGCCAAACTTCTTTATAATCATATTCAATACACCTTTATCGCAATTGCAATAGCTATTTTAATAGCAGTTCCGCTTGGTATTATAATATTCAATTACAAGAATTTCAACAAGCCGGTTTTAAGCATTGCAAATATAATTCAAGCGATACCGAGCCTGTCGCTATTGGGTCTTGTTATGCCGATACTTGGTATAGGAGCGATACCGGGAGTTTTTGTAGTAGTTTTGTATTCGATTCTTCCGATACTTAAAAACACATACACCGGGCTTGCAAACATAAATCGAGATACGCTAGAAGCCGCAAAAGGCATCGGAATGACCAACACTCAAATTCTTTTTAAAGTTCAAATTCCACTTGCTCTTCCCGTTATTATGGCAGGTATTCGTATATCCTCGGTAACCGCAGTAGGGCTGTTGACGATCGCTGCTTATATCGGAACAGAGGTTTTAGGAACGCTTGTTATCTCGGGTATACACACCATGAACACAACTATGATGTTGGCCGGCGCTATTCCGGCGTGTATACTGGCGCTAACGATGGATCTTATCATGGCGAAGGTCGAAAAAGCTGCTACCCCGATTAGCTTGCAACTTAAATCGACCAACATAACCCCCGAATCTATTGCTTCTTTGAAAAGAAGCAAAAGAACAACGATTGCCGCCGTTGTCACAACTTTTGCTATAATCATAGGCGTTATGGGCTACAGCAGTTTGGCTCAAGAACCCGATATCGTTGTTGGCTCTAAAGAAGCGGTTGAAGGACGAGTTGTCGGAAACCTTATTGCCGACATGATAGAATATAACACCGATTTAAAGATAGAAAGAAAACTAGGCCTTGGCGGAACTATGGTTGCGTTTAATGCTTTAACATCGGGCGAGATCGACATATACCCAGAATATTCAGGGTCGCTTTATTCGGCAGTTCTAGGAAACACGTTTGTTCCGGGAACATCGAGCGACGAGGTTTTTGAAAAGATAAGAAAGACGGTTCGTGAAACCGATAATCTTTATGTTTTGGATCATCTTAATTTTAACAATACCTATGTATTAGCGGTTAAACCCGAAACGGCTGAACAATATTCTCTTGAAACGATGTCGGATCTTTCGAAAGTTTCTTCGAGATTGCTACTTGGTTGTTCGCCTGAATTTGCGGTTCGTGAGGACGGGTATTTAGGAATGTCTAAGATGTATGATATGTATTTTGAGGACACCCCGAACTTTACCGGAACGCTTATGTATACAGCGATTGAAAACGATGAAGTAGACGTTATAACGGCGTTTTCTACCGATAGTTTGGTTGCAAAACAAGGACTTTCGTTGTTGGAAGATGACCTTGGATTCTTCCCTCCGTACAATATGTTCCCGCTAGTTAACGAGAAAGTTTATGAACAATATCCCGAAGTAGAGGGGCTTATGAAACAACTTTCCGATGCTCTCGACGACGAAACGATGAGTATGCTAAACGGCAGAGTGGTTGAAGAAGGTCTTGATGCAGCACAGGTTTCGAAAGAATTCCTTTTGGAAAAAGGCTTAATTCCGGGATAGATTTTAATGAATATAGCTTTAAAGGGCGAACGAATGTGTTCGCCCTTTGCTTTTGGGAAAACATAATACCAAAAAACAGCGGTAAATCAATAAGCTTGATTTACCGCCATTTTAATTACAATTTTTTTAATAACTTCTCAAAATCTTCGTTTGGAATAGGTTTTGAATAGTAGTAGCCTTGAGCGATATCGCATCCTAGGCTTTTAAGCAACTCTAATTGTTCAAGAGTTTCGACCCCTTCGCAAACCGATTGGAGATTAAGCCCTTTAGCCATATTAAGAATAGCTTCAATAACATATTTCTTTTTGTCGGATTGTTCAGACTTCGCAAGCAGGCTTTTATCGAGTTTAACAACATCGAAATTCAGCTCTGACAATAGGTCAAGCGAGGAATACCCGGCTCCAAAATCATCCATCGAAAGTTTAAAGCCCTCATCATGGAGTTGCTGGAACAACTCTTTAAATTCCTGTTCGCTTTCGACCATAGAAGTTTCGGTCATCTCTATCTCGATCAAGCTTCTCGGTATATCATAGCTATCAACTATGCGAGTTATCTCTTTGGAAAAGTTTTTGTTTAGCATATGTAACCTTGAAAAGTTGACCGATATCGGAATGTCGCCTAGCCCGTTGGTTCTAAAACGCTTTGCAATTTCGCAAACTTTTTTTAGCATATATGTGTCTAGCTTAACGATAAAGCCTTCTTGTTCAAATATCGGAATAAATTCGCTAGGATACATCAATTCGCCGTTTGGTCTTTTCCATCTAACCAACGCTTCGCAACCATATAGAGAACCGTCTGAAAGATAGTATTTTGGTTGAAGATAGACTATGAATTCTTGATTATCCAACGCCTCTTGCATATTGTCGATTATCTCGGTTGTTTTCATCAACTCGTTTTTCATATCGTCGTCATAGTCATATATGCCACGAAAACCGATTTTTCTGCAATAGTTATGTGTTAAAAGAACCATATCAATTATTTCATCGATGTTGGTAACTTCGGGGGGGATTTTATATCGGCTATATCGGAACTTGACTTTGCGAGAGCAAACGTCATATATCTTTTCGTTTATGCTGTTTTCAAAACTAGATTTAACTCGGCCTAGATTTATAAGATTATCATGTTTTCCGAAAAGCAAAAATTCATCCGCCGCTATTCTCGAACAAAGTATATGTTTATCATTTAAAACGTTAATAATATGTTGCAAATTTTTCGCAACAATATTTATTACCTCGTTTCCTATTTCATAGTTAAACAGCTTATTAATAACTTTAAAGTTTGCAATATCAATCTTAACTATACTAAAATCCGTGTCTTCGTTGGCTTTTATAGTTTTTTCAACTTCTATCTTAAACTTCTTTTGGTTCATTAATCCCGTCATATCATCATAGTATGCAAAACGTTCGATCTCTTTTAGAGAATTTTTTTTGATACTATTGGTTCTTGCCCACATTATCAGCATGATAACAATTATCTCTAAAAACAATAATGAGGTGTTGAGTATAACGTGGTTTGAGTTTTGATAGATTATATGCTCGGGAATCGACACTAAAAGCGTCCAGTTAGTTTGGTTGATATCAAGATATTGAAAGCGCCGGGATTCCCCTTCTACGCTATAATTTATAAATCCGTTGCGGGATGTTGCTATAAGAATTTCTTCGAACGATTCGGGGTTTATATTGCGTGGGAACTCTAGCAAATGGATAATGTCAAGGATACTGCTTCCAACTTCAAGCCCAAAGTTGTTAGATGTTGTTGCGATAATATTCGCATTTTCATCAATCAGGACAACAACTCCGTTATCGTCATAAAACGAAATAAGGTGTTCCTCTAGCATTTCGGTGCTTATTTCCGCCAAAATAGCACCGACAATTTGATCGCTGTTATTTTGAATTGGAATAGCGAAAGTAATGACTTGTTTTCCGCTAAAAGGGGAGATAGTGAGGTTTGAAACCGGCTCATAACCTTGGATAGCTTTATTGAACAGGTCGAAATCAGAAAGGTCAAACTGCTCGTGGTTTGAGCCATAACCAATCCCGTCCGTTTGCGCTATGACAACGTTTTCAAAATCGATGTGTGTTTCGGCTGAATGGATAATGTCTGCAATTTCATCGGGGTCGGAGAATAGCGTGTTTTCGCTATACAACATAGCAAGCGTGTCGGCAACTCCGTATAACATCTTTTTTTTGCTGTCGATAAATTCATCTATAATAAATTTTTGTTGCGACATCAGTTCGTTTAAAGTGTCATTTACCGAATCGTTTAATGAAGTTGTTATGTTGACACTGTAGATATGTATACTTAAAAGAACCATTAGGATGGTTAAAAAAAGAATAAGAAATTTGGTTCTCTTTGAATGATCCAAGGATACCTCCCTATATTGTATAGATATAATATAACGATTATTATATTGTTTTATTGCAAGGTTAGCAAAATAGAAATTAATTGTTAACAAGATATTAACCAACACATATTATAGTATGTTTTTTAACAAAAATCAATACATTCGGTGTTACCACTTTCAGCGGTATAGTTTCCTTTTGTACAAATAAAAACGGTTCGAAGGACAAGCCTTCGAACCGTTTGATAAACTTAGCTGTTTTTTTATATTAGCCGTTTCCTTGCATCTTTGCAACTTCAGCCGCAAAGTCGTCTTCACGTTTTGCAAGACCTTCGCCTTTTTCATAGCGAACGAACTTTACAATCGAGATAGATGTTCCGAAATCTTTTGCTGTGTTTGAAACATATCCCGAAACCGAAATTTTATCGTCTTTAACGAAAGGTTGCTCAAGCAAGCAGTTTTCTTTATAGTATTTGCCAATTCTTCCAAGAACCATCTTTTCGGCAATCTCTTGTGGTTTGCCTTCGTTAAGAGCTTGTTGTGTAAGAATTGCTTTTTCTTTTTCGAGTTCTTCAGTAGAAACGTCTTCTTTTTTGAGGAACATCGGGTTAACTGCAGCAATTTGCATTGCGATATCTTTTCCGAAAGCTGTGAACTTTTCGTCGCCTGCGAATTTAACATCTGTGTCAAATTGAACCATAACCGAATGGGTTCCGCCGCCGTGGATGTAAGGAACAAGAACTCCTTCGAACGTTTCAAATCTTCTGATTTTAATGTTTTCGCCGATCGTTAAGATTTTATCTTGAAGATGTTTTTCGATCGTCATTCCATCAACTTCGCAAGTTGAAAGAGCTTCAACATCTTTTGGCTGTTGGTCGATAACTGTGTTTGCGCAAAGCATAACGAAATCTTTGAAGCTGTCGCTCTTTGCGGCAAAATCTGTTTCCGAGTTAACTTCGATTATAACGCCTTTAGTTCCATTAACAACGGCATAAACAAGACCTTCAGCAGCGATTCTGCTAGCTTTTTTTTGCGCAGCGGCAAGACCTTTTTCGCGAAGATATTCGCTGGCTTTTTCCATATCGCCGCCCGATTCGGTCAAAGCTTTTTTGCAATCCATCATTCCACAACCGGTTGCTTCACGCAACGATTGCACATCTTTTGCTGTAAAAGACATATATTTTTAAATTCCTTTCAAATAATTAAACTTATTTTGCCGAAGCGTCGGCTGTCATTTCTTTTTCAACTTGTTTAGCAGCAGCGGGGTCAAGCTCTTTTGTGTCTGCCGGTGCTGCAGCTTCCGGTTGTTCACCGTCGAAATCTTGCTCGCCTTGGCGACCTTCGATTATAGCGTTTGCCATTGCTCCTGCGATGAGTTTAACCGCACGGATAGCATCGTCGTTTCCTGGGATAACATAATCGATTTCGTCCGGGTCACAGTTTGTGTCAACGATAGAGATTATTGGGATGTTGAGTTTGCGAGCTTCCGCTACCGCAATATGTTCTTTGCGTGAATCAACGATAAACAAAGCAGCCGGTAGACCGTTCATATCTTTAACTCCGCCAAGGAATTTTTCGAGTTTTTCGATTTCAA
>CAYJKJ010000028.1:0-22335 GCA_964370715.1 uncultured Faecalibacterium sp. | reverse complement strand
CCCTTAACGACTTAGGGCGACACACGCCCTAAGAACCCGCTCGCTTTTGCCGCTTTGAAAACTGATAACTGGCAAAAGCTGGATTGGTGGATTTTGGGTGAGAGTCTGCTTCGCTTCGGGAGTTAATTTGCTTGGGTTTGTGCATTTTGACGAAAGATAAATTTGTATTAGAGGTTTTTCGACAGTCTGATATTTATAAAAATAAATTTTATAAATATAAATTTAATCAGAACTACTATTTCTGTATAAATAATTTAACGCACCACTTTTTGAAATTAAAAAGGAGTTTTTGTTATGAGCAAAAAAAAGCAAGATGAAAACAATAACAAACCAACTCTTGGCACAACCGATGAGGTTATGTCGGGGCTATACAACCATTTTGGCGACACCGCAACGATAACGCCGATCGACAAAAAGATGTTGGAAGCGGCGAAGAAAAACGCAAAAAAAGCGGCGGCAAATGCAAAAAAAGCCGAGGCAAACGCCAAAAAAAATGAGGCAAAAAAGAAAAAAAACGTTAAAACTAAAAATAAAAAACAGCCCGAAAACAATGATGTTGATATGCTGGAACACGCTCCGGATCAAGTTTCCGAACTTGAGTTTGACAACTATTTCAACACCGAAGTTGTTGGCAAGATTGTCGAAACACCGACCGAGCAACAAACCGACTATCAAGATGAAATCGAAGTTACGCAAGCTTTCGATGTTAACACCCATAGTCTAGGGCAATATGATCTTCAAAACAACGACCCTTATGCATATGATCCGTATATGCAAGAAACCGAAGCTTTTGAATACGCTCTTCTGGAACAAGGCCTCGACCAACAAAATGCAATACCCCCCTATGGCGAGCAACCGCAAGGCTTTGAACCGTTAGAGAAAGAACAAACAGAAAACCAAAGTTTTATAGAAAAAATGAAAAAAGTTTTTTCTATAAAAAGGCTTTCGTTTGATTTAACCTCTATTTTAAGCGCTGTTGGGATATTTTTAATCGTTGCGGCTATAACGACGTTTGCCGTATTGTTCTCAAACGAGATGCGAGAAACCGTTATCGATGTTGGAGAGGCGGTCTCCGCAATGACAAATCGAACCGATATCATCAAAGTTGACATAACAGACGACAGCAACGCCGACGGGGTTAGAGTGTTCATGCGAGCATCTTCGGCAGAGGAAGACCTGACGATAACGTTTATCGACAGCGACGGAAACCAGATAACAGGGTTTCCTTTTTCGGTCGATATAGTGTTTAAGGATCAAGAAAAACAAAACCATGTCGACGAAGATATGGATGGCGAGATATATATTCAAGAGATAGAATCGGGCAGTTATAGCATTCAATATGTTCCGCCGACCGCTGAGGCCACTCCGACCGAAACAACCTATCTTGCACCAAGCCCCGTTTCGGTAAACGTTGCGCCAAAGGTTGAATATGTTCCGATAGAAAACGTTACTATATATGAGAGCGATTCTTCAACGCAAGAGGAGGATGGCGGTGGTTCAAGGGGCGACGGAGGGGAGACAGAATCGGTTCCGGTAGCGCCTCCTTCAACCGAAACGGTCAATCCTTTTGCCGATACAGTCGAATTTGTCGAAAGCAGTTCTGAAGTTAAAAAAATTACAAGCGAAGTTATAACGGCGCTTAACTTCACGGCGGATCTCTACACACCGCCCGCACCGGCTGAAACCGAGCCTTCGGTAGACCCCGAGTCTGATGTCATTCCGGAAGGTCAACCCGCTCCGATAAGCTACACACCTCAAACGTTAAATAACAACACGATAAAAACCGAAACTCTTTCGGTTGCTATAAAAACCTTTGCGTCAAGCAACAACATTTTAAGGCTTTCGACGACGGCAGATTCGGGGGTTAGATACCTTAAGAATGCCGACGGAACGGCAACCGATATCGAAGCTATCATAGACCCTGTAACGGGATTTCTCATAGGTGGTCAGCGAAATGTCAACGGAACGATAACAAGCGTTGAAATTTTCGACACCAACACCCCTCGAGACATACTTAAAGACGAGAACGGAAACTATCTCTATCTTGTTACCAAAGCGGAAGTTAAAGAAACGGTTGAATCGGAACAAACCGTCTACTATGGTTGGCAGACGTTTGAAGACAAAAAATATTTCTACGACAAAACCGGTGTCATCGTAACGGGGGAACAGGTGATCCAAGGCGTTAAATATCAGTTTGATGAAAACGGAGTTATGACGTCGAGCGCAACCCCAACACCAACGATGCCGACCGACGGTTCAAACATCGGTATCGACATTTCGGAATTCCAAGAGGATATCGATTGGAACGCCGTTAAAGCAAGCGGAATAAACTATGCTATTCTTCGAGTTGGGTTCAGAGGATATGGCTCGGGGCGTATCGTTCAAGACGTTGAGTTCCACAACCACTATGTAGGCGCAAAAGCCGCAGGGCTTAAAGTCGGGGTCTATTTCTTCTCATGTGCTTTGACAACTCAAGAAGCGGTTGAAGAAGCGAGCGCAACCCTCGATATGATACGGGGTTATGATATCGACTATCCGATAGCTATCGATATCGAGATGAGCGAAGGCTACACCTCAAGGGCGAACGATTGGAACTATATGTCGAGCAACGAGCGAACCAAGATAGCAATAGCGTTTGCTGAAACGATTAAATCTGCCGGATATTCGCCGATGATCTATAGCTTTAAAAGTTGGTTCGAAGATGGGCTATATGCAAGCGAACTCGAGCAATATATAATTTGGCTGGCACACGTCGGAGTTTCCGAAACATCGTATGCTAGAAGATACGACATTTGGCAATACACCTGGGTAGGGGATGTTCCGGGAATCTCGGGCGATGTCGACCTTAACAGGAGCTATCTCGGATATTAAAAAAGGGTTATTTATCAGGATTTTTCGATTTTGTATTAAGTTGTATCTTTTAAGAAAAAATTGACAATTCGCTTGGTTAAAGTGTATACTACCATATAGAATGTTCAAAAAAAGGGATGAGGTTTAGTTTTGTATGGAAAACAAAAAACTGCGAAACAAAGGATTTACTTTAGTTGAGTTAATTATTGTTGTTGCCATAATTGCAGTTTTGGCGGCGGTCTTAGCGCCACAGTATCTGCGCTATGTTGAGCGAGCTCGCGAATCAAACGATCTGCAGATTGCAACAAGCTTGATGCGTGCGGCAACCGTTGCGGTGGCAGATCCGCAAAACGGAATCCCAACCGGGCGGTTTATCGAATTTCTTTGGGCAACAAGCGATAACAACTCGGATGAAAACATGGGAATTCTTTTGGTTAGATATCCCCATAGCACCGGAGGCGCCGGTCTTAGAACCTCGATATTTAACGATAGCTCCTCTTCTTCAAGATTGCCGGCACTCTCTTCGGCTGAGGCTAGCGTCGATAAATTATCCGAAGCGACGATAGCAACAATGGGCGGCGAGATAAAAAGCGCAGCCGATGTTGGGCAGGGGCTTAAAGGAACGATTGGCGATGCACAATCAAAAATAGCCAACGAAACTAATTTTTGCTTTCATGTAAACACCACCACCGGAGAAATAGCGCTTGCAAAATTGTCGGGTGATGGAGATGTAAACGATTGGCTCGAGCTAGGAATCGACGCTATACCGGCGCCGTAGTAGCTTTTATTTCTATAAAATAATGCTTTAACGAAACAGAGAAACTATATAATAAAATTTAAGACAAGCTAAACAACAACCGGTGTGGATTTTTCTACACCGGTTGTTGTTGCCAAAAAACAAAGCCGCTACCAAATCGGTAACGGCTTTGTTAAAACTATAATAATTGTGTAAACCTATTTTCTGGGATTTTTAATCTCTGCTTGCGCCGCTGCAAGGCGAGCGATTGGCACACGGAACGGCGAGCAAGAAACATAGTCGAGGCCTGAATTAAAGAAGAATTCAACCGACGAAGGATCTCCGCCATGTTCTCCGCAAACGCCAAGTTTGATGTTTGGTTTTGCTTCTCTTCCTAGTTTGCAAGACATTTCAACGAGTTTTCCAACACCTTGTTGGTCAAGTTTAACGAACGGATCGTTCTCGTAAACTTTTTTCTCGTAGTAATCCGAAAGGAATTTTCCAGCATCATCACGTGAGAAACCATAGGTCATTTGGGTTAGGTCGTTTGTTCCAAAGCTAAAGAAATCAGCTTCTTTTGCGATTTCATCAGCGATAAGGGTTGCACGAGGAATCTCGATCATCGTTCCAACAGAATATTCAAGAGTCAAGCCCGATTTAGCTATGATTTCATCAGCGGTTGAAACAACGATGTTTTTAACAAATTTAAGTTCGTTAACGTCGCCGATAAGCGGTATCATGATTTCGGGAACAACGCTCATCTTTGTTTCTTTTATAACGTTAATAGCAGCTTCAATAACCGCTCTTGTTTGCATTTCAGCGATCTCGGGATAGCTAACAGAAAGTCGGCAACCTCTGTGACCCATCATTGGGTTGAATTCGTGGAGTTCCGATATAACAGCTTCAACTTCTGAAACCGGTATTCCCATCTCTTTTGCAAGAGCGTTGATATCGTCTTGTGCGGTTGGCAAGAACTCATGCAACGGCGGATCTAGGAAACGAATTGTTACGGGGCAACCGTTCATCGCTTTGTATATTCCTTCGAAATCCCCTCTTTGCATCGGCAAAAGTTTGTCGAGAGCTTTTCTTCTTTGTTCAACAGTTTTAGAAAGAATCATCTCACGCATAGCTTTAATTCTGTCAACCTCGAAGAACATATGCTCAGTTCTGCAAAGCCCGATTCCTTCTGCGCCAAAGCGGAAAGCTTGCGCCGCGTCGTCCGGCGTGTCTGCGTTGGCTCTGACCTTCATCGTTCTGATTTCATCAGCCCAACCCATGAAACGACCAAAGTCTCCTGTTAGTTCAGCTTCAACGGTTGGAAGAGCCGAAAGATATATGTTTCCTGTTGAACCGTCGAGCGAAATGAAATCGCCACGGTTAACTTTTTTGCCGTTTAGTTCAAAATATCCGCCTTCTTCGTTTATGCGAACTTCGCCACAACCCGAAACGCAGCAGGTTCCCATTCCTCTTGCAACAACAGCCGCATGGCTTGTCATTCCGCCTCTTGCGGTCAAGATACCTTCCGAAACGTGCATACCTTCGATATCTTCGGGTGAAGTTTCAAGACGAACAAGAATAACTTTGTCGCCGTTGGCTGCATATTCAACAGCCTCGTCGGCGGTGAACACAACTTTTCCGCAAGCAGCTCCGGGAGATGCGGGAAGAGCAGAGCCTGCGATATCAGCAGCTTTTAACGCTTTTGTTTCAAACTGTGGATGTAAAAGAGCGTCTAGCTGTTTAGGGTCAACCATAGCAACAGCTTTTTCTTTTGTAATCATTCCTTCGTCAACAAGGTCGCAAGCAACTTTTAACGCCGCAGTAGCGGTTCTTTTTCCGCTTCTTGTTTGAAGCATATAAAGAGTTCCTTTTTCGATCGTGAACTCCATATCTTGCATATCTTTATAATGGTTTTCAAGTCTGTTTGCTATCGAAACAAATTCGTTATAAACTTCAGCGTTTGTTTCTTTAAGTTTAGAAATCGGCATCGGTGTGCGAACGCCGGCAACAACATCTTCGCCTTGAGCGTTCATAAGGAATTCGCCGTATAGTTCTTTTTTGCCGGTCGACGGGTCACGAGTGAATGCAACACCGGTTCCGCAATCATCGCCCATGTTACCGAACACCATCGATTGAACGTTAACAGCGGTTCCCCAAGATCCGGGGATATCGTTCATGCGGCGATAGAATATAGCTCTTTCGTTGTTCCAGCTTTTGAAAACTGCTTCGATTGCGCCCATAAGTTGAAGTTTTGGCTCTTGTGGGAAATCGCTGCCGATGTTTTGTTTATAGAAATCTTTGAAAGTTTGAACCATCTCTTTGAGATCGTTAACATCAAGATCTGTGTCTTCTGTAACGCCTTTTTTCTCTTTCATCTCGTCGATGATTTCTTCAAATTTCTTTTTGGAAACTCCCATAACAACGTCGGAATACATCTGGATAAAACGACGATAGCTGTCGTATGCAAACCTTTCGTTACCGGTGAGTTCAGCAACACCCAAAACAACTTGATCGTTTATACCAAGGTTAAGAATGGTGTCCATCATTCCGGGCATCGATGCACGAGCGCCCGAACGAACCGAAACAAGCAATGGATTTTTGGTATCTCCGAACTTCTTGTTTGTGATCTCTTCCATCTTTCCAAGAAACTCTGTGATTTCGTTTTGAATATCGTCCGCTATTCTTTCGTTGTCTTGATAATAGCGTGTGCAAGCTTCTGTTGTAACGGTGAACCCTTGTGGAACAGGCATCCCAAGATTTGTCATCTCAGCGAGGTTTGCACCTTTGCCGCCCAAGATCTCCTTCATTGTTCCGTTGCCTTCGGAAAACAGATATACATATTTTTGTGCCATGTTGTTTCCTTTCTTTTTTCCTTTATTTTGTTTAAATTACAATTCAAAATATTATTTGCTTTATCACAAAACATTATAACAGAATTTTTGTTAATTTACTATCGATATTATACTACTTTTTTAATTAATTTTAGTTTTTGTTAATTATGATATCATAATCCCCTTAAGCTCTGTTTAATATCGTAGAAAATGCCACAATCCGCCATCGAAACCGCATCGTTAGCCGAGACAACGATATGATCATACAGCTCGATACCGATAGGTTTAAGCGCAGAATAGATAGTTTTTGTTGTTGCAATATCTTCTTTTGTTGGGGTCGATGTTCCGGTTGGGTGGTTGTGGGTCAAGATAATCGAGGTTGCTTGGCTTGCGGTTGCCGCCTCAACTATGCGCCGAACCGATATATCGGTTGCGTTGACGCTACCCTCCGAAATCTTGACGCAGTTTGTTTTTTTGAGATTACTATCGAAACATAATGCATAGCATTTCTCGGTTTTTTCGCCAACAAAAAGCGATCTTGCGTATGAAATAGCCGCCGAGGTTGAATTAACGGTGAACCCTTGTTTGTTCTTTTGCTGTTCATAAAAACGAAAACTTTCGAGCGTAAGTTTTATAAGCGTTGCGGCATTTTCGCCAACACCCGAAACTTTTAAAAGGCTTTCATAATCGGCTTCGAGAACCTTTTCAAAACTTCCGAATTCATCGATTAACCGATGGGCAGTGTCGTTGACATCTACTCGAGGGATAGCGTAGAACAACAGGAGTTCCAAAACGTTATGCGGTTCAAACCCGGCAAGCCCGCTCGCTCGAAACCTCTTTTTTGTTCGCTCTCGATGATTTTTGTGTAGTTCTTTTTGGTCCATAAATCGCAACCCTCGCTTAATTTTTTTACAGGCAGATTAATATTAATCTGGGAGTGGACAACTAGAGTTGAGCAAAAATCTCATCACCGCAATTGTCAACACCCGTTAATTTAATCTTCTTGAAAACATATTGGTATATTGGTATAATTAAAGCCTACTGAATAACAAGTTATTCAGTACAAATGCTATGCATTTGAAACAAAATACGCCTATAATGCGTATTTTGTTGGCTTATCTTGATGCTATCTGCTGAATTTTCGCCATAGGCGAAAATCAAAGTGCAAAGTTTTTATTAAAATTTATAAAAAACCTTGCACTTTGACAAGTCAAAAACAGCATTCTGTGATTTTGCAAAGCTGTTTTTGACTTGTTCAGCAGGCATTAATTAAAGCCCACTACAACAAGTTGTTCAGCAAAAATTCTGCGAATTTTAAGCTGTTCAGGTGATGGGAAAAAATAAAATACAATCGAGATTTAACATGAAACAATTTACAATTCAAAAACAAGACGACGGCCAACGGCTTAATCGATTTTTGGAGAAATGCGTTCCGTCGCTTTCGCTTTCGATGATGCATAAATACCTTAGAACCAAACGCATAAAACTCAACGGCAAACGTTGCGAAGCCTCAACAAGGCTTAGCGTTGGCGATGAACTTTGCTTGTATATAAACGACGAGTATTTTGAAAAAACCAAAACCTCTTCGTCACACGATTTTAAAAGAGCTTCAAAATCGCTAACCGTTATCTATGAAGATAGCGATGTTGCGCTGTTGTCGAAACCTGCCGGCGTTTTGGTGCATGAAGATAAGCAAAATTTTGGCGACACCCTTATCAACAGATTTTTGCGATATCTTTTTGATAAAGGTGAATATCAACCCTCCGACAAAACAAGCTTCACCCCCGCTCTTTGCAACAGGCTAGACAGGGGAACGTTTGGAATTGTCGTTGCGGCAAAAACAAAACCCGCTTTGCAAGAGCTTAATTTTATCATTAAACATCGTTTAATCGAAAAGACATATTATGCCGTTGTATACAGCCGACCGCCGAAAGACGGCGTCTATTCTGCGTATCTTTTTAAAGACAGCAAAAAAAACGAAGTGTTTATAACCAAAACTCAAAAACCCGGCTCAAAACTTATTCAAACCGGAATTAAAACTGTTGCCGAAAAAAAGGGGCTTTATCTTTTGGAGATCTCGCTAATAACAGGGAGAACGCATCAAATAAGAGCTCACCTCGCGCATCTCGGTTGTCCGATACTCGGCGACGGAAAATACGGCAACGGTAACGTTAATAAACAATATGAGATTACAAGGCAAGCCCTTTGTGCATATAAACTTAAGTTTCTACAAAACGATATCCCCGAAAGCTCGCTAGGCTATCTTGTAGGAAAAGAGTTTTTAATTAGTGATATCTGGTTTGTGCAAAAGTTTTTTTAATTATTTTTTTATCTCGTTCAAAAAGCTTTTTCCAAAGGTATCTTTTCTTTCGATGTTAAAATAATCTAAAATAGTGGCGGAGATGTCGGCAAAACTTTCCCTTGTGCCGAGGTTGATGCCGCTTTTTATATCATGACCGAACACCAAAAGCGGAACATATTCCCTTGTGTGGTCGGTTGTTTTTGTGTAGCCGGGGTCACAACCATGGTCGGCGGTTATCATGACGATATCTTGAGGGCCGATATGTTGCATAAATTCTTTTAGCTTAACATCAAACTCGGTTAAACAGTTTGCATAACCGTCTATATTTCGGCGGTGTCCGAAAACCATATCGAAATCAACAAGGTTGATAAACGCAAGCCCTTCGAACGATTGCTTAGCGATATCGCAGCTTATCTCCATGCCGTTGTCGTTGCCTTTAGACAAAAGTTTTTTCGAAACGCCCTGTCCGTTGAATATATCGAATATCTTGCCAACGCCGATAGTTTCAAGCCCGTTTTTCATAAGTATGTCGAGCATCGTTTCGCTTGGAGGATCGATAGAATAATCGTGGCGGTTGGTGGTGCGCTTGAAATCGGTTTTGTCGTTTCCGACAAACGGTCTTGCTATAACCCTGCCGACGGCGTGGGTTTTGCTTTCGGTCAACAGCTTTCTTGCGGTCTCGCATATTTCATATAGCTCTTTTATCGGAACAACCTGTTCATGCGCCGCTATTTGGAAAACGCTATCAGCAGAGGTGTATAAGATAAGATCTCCTGTTTTAACGTGGTGTTCGCCGAAATCCCTTATAACATCGGTTCCGCTGTATGTTGCGTTGCAAACGGTTTTTCTGCCGACCGCTTGTTCAAAAGCCTCTACAATATCTTTTGGAAATCCGTTTGGATAGGTTGGAAGCGCTCTGTTCGAGATAACGCCGGCTATCTCCCAATGCCCGATAGTTGTGTCTTTGCCTAGCGATTTTTCCGAAAGCCTTGCAAAACTTCCCGTTGGGTTCGCAACCGACGGTCTTCCAACCGCTCCGTCGATGTTAAAAAGCCCAAGCGAAGACAAAACCGGAACGTCAAGCTTATCGCTTGTTGCAACGCTCTTCAACGTGTTGGCGCCTTTATCTCCAAACTCAGCGGCATCGGGAAGTTCCCCCATGCCAAAACTATCGATTACAAACAAGAAAACTCTTTTTGACATATAAAAAAATCTACCTTTCATAAAACATTATATTTTGTTACAGTTATTGTTTATTGAACTTTTATTATACAATAAATTTATGAACTATGCATTACAAATTTTGGCTTTGTTAAATGTTTTTTTGCTAACAAAAAGGTTGTGGCGAAAAATCGCCACAACCATCTTTAAATCTAATCTAGATTAAATTTATACTATTCGAGTGTGAAAAGGCTGGGATCTTCAAGATCTGCCGGCATTTTCGGAACTACAACATCACCAGCGATGATAGCGGCTGAAGCTTCTTCAACTGCTGCAAGAACGTCAGCAGGGATGAGATCTTGCGAAGGAGCGATTCCAACGCCTTCGTTTGTGAGGTCGAAGTAGAGCGATCCGCCTGCGAATTCACCGTTGATTACTTGCATAGAAACTTCGTAGCAAGCGTTGTCAACACGTTTCATAGCAGAAGAGATTACGTGTTCGGGAGCTAGCGAGCTTTGATCTTTGTCAACGCCGATAGCGTAGATATCGTTTGTTTGAGCAGCTTCGATAACGCCGTTTCCGGTTCCGCCTGCTGCGTGGTAGATAACGTCTGCGCCTCTTGTGATCATGTCGGTAGCCGCTGTCGAACCGATAGTTGCATCACCAAAAGCGTTCGCGTTGTACTGGAGGATTTCTGCATCTGCGTTAACAGATTTTACGCCCGAGATAAATCCAACTGCGAATTCGTTCATAACGTCTGAAACCATGCCTTGAACATATCCAACTGTGTTAGATTCTGTTACCATACCGGCGATGATACCAACTAGGTATGAAGCTTCGTGTTGAGCAAAGCCCAAAGAAGCAACGTTAGGAAGGTCTACAAAGCTATCAACGATAGCGAATTTTTGGTCGGGGTTAGCTTCAGCAGCAGCTTGAGTTGCTTCTGCAAGCATGAATCCAACGCAGATGATTAGGTCATAATCTTCATCGATAAAAGTTTCGATGTTTGTTTGATAATCTGCATCTGTTTTTGATTCAAGATAGTTAACTTCTACGTTTGCGTTATCTTCAGCTAGTCTTGTAAGACCTTCCCAAGATGTTTCGTTGAACGATTTGTCGTTAACGCCGCCAACGTCTGTAACCATTCCTATTTTAAACATTTCTGCTGCGGGTGCATCTGTTCCTTCAGCAGGTGTTTCTGCGCCTTCTTCAACTGGAGCTTCTGCCGGTGCGCAAGCAACGAACGAGAAAGCCAACATAATTGCGAGCATTAGAGCTAAAATTCTTTTCATTTAATATAATCTCCTTAAAATTTGTTAAGTTTGAACAATTATTTCAAACTAGATTAATTATACTATACATATAATTTTGTTTCAATATCAAACTGTACAAAAAAAATTACAAAAGGGTGACAATTCGCCAAATACATAGGATGATAAAATTTAACAAGCCATTATTTATCGTTGTATACAGCGTTAAAGATGAAAACAAGCTCGGTTTGAAAATGCTTTTGGTTGGCTCTTGACGCTAAAAATTAAGGAAATTATGGTAAAACAAAAACAAGTTGACTTTAAACGTCGATTAATGGATAATTATTTTATATACTTTAAAATACAATTGGCGTTTCGCTCCCCAAAAAGCGATCAAAGTTTTTGGGGAGTTTGAATTTGAAAGGAATATAAAAAATATGATTAATTTATTGAGAACTGCTGTTTGGTTTATCTATTTTTGGTTGTTTTTAATTATAACCGCCCCTCTTTTACTTGTTGCGGATATTATTAAAGCACAGGGCAAAGACGAAAGCTATAAAAAATTTGTTATATCGGTAACTCGTTGTTGGACAAACAGCCTGCTTTTTGTTGCGGGGGTCAAAGTTGAGATTAAAAACAAAGAGGTTTTGCCAAAACAAGGAGCGGTTTTATATATAGCTAACCATCAAGGAAACTTTGATATCCCGATCTCGATCTCGTTTTTTCCGGGCTACATTGCGCTGGTTTCAAAAAAGGAAATCGGCAACATTCCTATCGTCGCCTCTTGGATGAAACGTTTGGGGTGTGTGTTAATCGACCGAGACAACCCAAGACAATCGATGAAGATGTTGGCGGTTGCGGGCGAAAACATCGAGAAGGGCTATTCCGTTGTCGTTTTTCCCGAGGGAACAAGGAGCAACACAACCGAGGTTGGCGAGTTTAAATCGGGAGCGTTTAGGCTTGCGCAAAAAAATGATTGCATAATAGTTCCGGTTGCTATCGAGGGTTCGTATAAAATTATGTCGAAACATGGATTTATCATAAAACCGGCGGTTGTAACCGTCACGTTTTGCGAACCAATAGACAGCTCAAAACTTTCAAAAGACGAGAAAAAACTCCTTCCCGAAACCGTTAAAAATGAAATTATAAAAGCAAAATAAGGTGTGGATTAATGGTACTCAATTCTTTAACGTATATAGTCTTTTTGGCGATAGTTGCGGTTGTCTACTACACCATTCCAAAACGTTTTCAAAATGTTTTTTTGTTGGTGGCAAGTTTTGTTTTCTACCTATACGGTGCGCCGCAATACGCAATAGTTCTTGCCATGACGATCGGTATTTCATATTTCGGAGCAATTAGGCTTCAAAACATGAAAAGCGACAAACACAAAAACATTATAACTGCGATGATTGTTTCATATATTGTTTTGGTGTTGTTGTCGTTTAAATATATAAACAGCATAAGCGAAGCTATCCTTTTGTCGTTAACCGGCAGCTCGGAAAATTCGCTGTTGGTTGTTCTTCCTTTGGGGATAAGCTTCTACAGCTTCCAGCTAATAGGATATATTATCGACGTTAGAAACGGTAAAGTTATAGCAGAAAAAAACTTTATAACCTTCACGTTGTTTGCAAGTTTTTTCCCGGGAATAATCTCGGGACCTATCGGCAGAGCATCGGAACTTTTGCCGCAATACAAAAAAAACAGAACGTTTTGTTATGGCTCGGCAGTGTCGGCGCTTGAAAGAATTATCGTCGGTGCGTTTAAAAAGATAGTCATCGCAAACGGCATCGGCATAATTGTAGACGGATATTTTAACCGTTTTTCTTCGGGCGACAACTCGTCGCTCTTGATAGCGATGGTTTTATATTTCTTCCAAATTCTCGCCGATTTTTCGGGATACAGCGACATGGCGATAGGAAGCGCAAAGCTTTTGGGCATAACGTTTCGTGAGAACTTCGCCGTTCCCTACCTTTCAAAAAACTATTCGACATTTTGGAGTCGTTGGCATATGTCGCTTTCGAGCTTTCTTCAAGACTATATCTTTATCCCTCTCGTTTGGTCACGTTGGTTTAACAGGGTGTTTTATAAAAAAACAAGCGACACAAGGCCGCCCCATTTTCTCGCTAACATCATGATAGTTTTTTTGATAAGCGGTATATGGCATGGCGCAACGCTTAACTTCTTAGTGTGGGGCGCTTTGCAGGGGCTTTTCAGGATAGGGGAAGAGTTGCTACACAGATGGCGCAAAAAAGAAAAAAAGCTTCAAAACAAAACGCTTAGCGGATTAAGAACCGTTGCAAAAATTAGCTTTGTCAACCTTCTTTGGATGCTGTCCCTCGTGTTTTTCCGAGCAAACGACATAAACTCGGCGTTGATGTTGTTTAAAAATTTGTTCAACTTTGAAACCGTTTCAGCAACGATTACAAACTTCCTCGTTTTTTCGCAAAACGGCGTAGGCAACAGCGGAACATACTACCTGTTGTTTTTTGGAACGCTTGTGTTGTCGTTTATACTTTGGGTATATTTTGAGCTTAAAACACACCACTTGTTTAAACAAAACCGTCCGCTTAACCCCGTTTGTGATATCAAGCAACCGTTAAGGCTGTTGACATATTGGTTTATGACGATAGCAATAGCGATGTTCCATCTTATCAGCATAAGTGGGAACACCGCTATGAGTTTTATCTATATGGGTTATTAATCTAGCCTTTAACCGGAAGTTCAAGCGAACTTTCCGACACACTGCCGTTGATTATCCCAAACGCTTGATATGTCGCTCCCTTTTCAAGCTCGGTTATAGGGATATCCGCCGTTAAAATTGTGTAGATGCCGTTTTCTTTCGCTCCTGCTTTGAAATAAATTTCATCGTCGCTTTCGCTCGACCAAAGTTTCAACATATATTCATCTTGCTCGTTAAACATATTGTCGAGAGTTAACTCGATATGAATATATGTCGGTATATAGGGGCTTTCGCTAGCGTGGATGGCATGGGGCAAAATCTCGCTGTTGATATCGGGGTTGATATCTTGAGAACAAAATCCAAACACATAGTATTGAGCCGCTATATCGACAAGCGACATCGTTATGTCGTCCGAGATGTGTTGTTTTAAAAATTTATGTTTCATGTCGTAGCTTTTGGTGTCGACGAGAAAAACATTGTTTTTCTCGACAAGCGAACGATATGGCGAACCGCCGGCTTCGAACCGTTCGAGAACCGAATTTTTAACCACCGAACCGGTGTCCCAACCGCCAAGGAAATAGACGTTTTCAAATATTCCTGTTGGTAGACCATCTAATATATATCCGCTTGTTTCGAGATCGGGCGAACCCAGAAGATCAAAAAGATATAGGTTTTGTTTGTTTTTTGAAACTTCATTATAGACATCAAAAGCATTGTCGTTATAGTGGTTTTGGTTTGGGGAGTTTAAGATAATTTCGTCATTACCCAAAAAGCCCCCAACAAAAAACAAACCGCAAACCGCAAACGATATTGCGGAGTTTAAACGTTTGATCTGCGGTTTTTTATAGCTTTTTAACATCACCATCATAACGCCAACGGCGAACGCAACAACTAGACCCGCATTGACCCAGCGAGTTGTTCGGCCCATAAAACACATAACGAGATAAAGAAGCGACACACCGCCAAACACAATTAAAATGCGCCCGAGATACACTTTTTTATCGGTTATCAAAAATGCCGTTAAAGCGGCAAAAACCGAGAACAAAAACAGATTGTTGCATAAAATTTCAGTATAATATTTATTTATAATCACAGAAATAGAGGCGGCAGATTCGTCGGCTGTTTCTATTTTTTTTATGTCGTTCAACAGTTCTGTCGGGAAAAATTCGAGGTCGCCAAAGCTCCAATTTTCGATTATATCAATGTCGTTTTGCGAAAGCCCCAACTGTTCATACTGCAACGAATGCTCTGAAAAAGAAGGTATCGAATAATCCGAAACCGCAACCCGAGCGTTAAGATAGTCTTTGTATTGGTTAGCATCTACATCTATTTCATAATAAATCGTTTGTATTATGAAAAACAACAACACAGCCCCAAAACAGACACAGTATTTTTTTATAAGGTTCAAGTTAAATTTTATAAAATCCAAAATATTTTTGTGTTTTTTTTCAAACAAGACTAGCGAAAACACAACGAAGAACGCCACTCCTACCCCAAACAAAAACGCCGAAAATCTTAAAAAACTCGAAAAAAGACAGATGATTATTCCGAAAAAACAAAGAGTTTCAGATTTAAGGTTATCAGAAAAATAAACAGCAACTGCTCCGCAAAACGCCGAAACTATCGCAACCTTCGTGTAGTGTAGCGAAAGGTAGCAATATGGGGCTATTGCGAAAACAAGAGCGGCGAAAAGGCAAAATCCCAATAAGTCGGGCTTTGTTTTTAGGACAATAAACGAGACCATACAAAACGAGATGAACAACAAGATATATTCGACGAGCGCAACCCAGTTTACCGACGGAACGACGGAATAGATAAATTCCAACCAAGCGCCAAAAACTATGTTTGTGTAGACGGTTATCGGAGAGCCTTCGCCATAGGCGGTGCCCAAAAGCATATTTAATAGATAGTCGTCGTTGTTGAGCGAGCGTGGGACAAAAAATACAAGGCAAGCGACAAGCGACAACACGTTGGCTAAAACTATAAAAAACATCGGCTTTTTGTTAAAACTATATTCAACTTTTTTTGCTTGATTTGTTTCCATTTAAAGCCATCCTCATAAAAATAATGTGTGAGCTATACTTTTGTTTTAAAATAAATCTCTAGCAGATTAACGTTATTATAACATAAATCAAACAACATCTACAAAGCAAAAAAACCAAAATTTTCTAAAAAACAAAAAACAATTAAAATTTGTTGAAAAATATGCTTTTTGTTATTTAAAATTTAATAGATATGTGTTAATATACATATTGAATAATTATTTATATTAAGAAAGAGGTATTATAAATATATCATGGCGAAAACTTTTACGATAATTTTAATCTTGATCTGTTCATTAAGTTTAACTTCTTGTTTTTTTTCCGAGCCGGCGGGCGACCGAGACCCTACCCCGGTTGTTTTGACAACAACGGCAGACGGCGTTGATGTGTTCAACGGCAACGTTTCGATTGTTGATATGTCCAACAAACAAAAAGGATATGTCATGGTTAAATATGTTGGCGAAAAAACAAAGATTAAACTTCAAGTTAACAAAGATGGCGGACCCGTTTATACATACGACCTTGACCAATCGGGAGCCTTTGAGGCGTTCCCTTTGTCTCTCGGAAGCGGCAACTACACATTTGTGGTTAACGAAAATATTTCGGGAAATTCCTATGCGGTTGTCGACAGTGTTTCGTTTGAAGTTGCTCTCGAAACGGAGTTTTCCCCCTTCCTACATCCCAGCCAATATGTTGGATTTGTTCCAACCTCTGCGATAGTTCCGCTGTCTGAACAACTGGCAACGGGCGCTTCGGACGACCTTGATGTTGTTACATCGGTTTATGAATATGTAGTTGAAAACATTGCGTATGATTATGAAAAAGCCGACACTATCGACACGTTTTATATCCCGAAAGTTGATGAAACTTTGGAGCTAAAAAAAGGTCTTTGTTTCGATTATGCCGCAGTTATGACCTCGATGCTTCGTGTTCAGGGCATTCCGACCCAGTTGGTTATAGGATATGCCGGCGAAACATACCATGCTTGGCTTAGCGTCTACACCGAAGAAACGGGCTGGATAAACGATATGATCGAGTTCGACGGTGAACATTGGGTTCGGCTTGATCCAACATTCGCTTCGACAAACAACGAAAACCCCGACATATACCAATATATCGGAGACGGAACAAACTACAACGCAATGTATTTTTATTAATAGAAACATGATTGGAACCTATTAAGAATGAGAAATAATAAAAAGGGTAACTTCAAAAAACTTTCGTCTTTGGAGCTTGCAAGAATTTTTGAACAACTTTCGGTGCTTTCAAAAAGTGGTCTTGCAACGTGGGAAAGCGTTCAGATAATCTCGGCGAACGCTTCGTCCCCCAACGAAAAAAACCTTATCCACCATCTTTCGGAACAGGTAGTTAATGGCGCTATCTTTTCGGAGGCAATGCTTGAAACGGAAGCTTTTCCCGATTATGCTTGCGGAATGATTGAGGTTGGCGAACAAACGGGTAGCCTTGAAAATGTCTATAACGCATTAACGCAATACTATCTCGGAAAAGACAAGGTTTCAAGGGCGATTCGTTCGGTCGTTGTCTATCCTCTTGCGATGGCGACGATGGTGTTTGCTGTTATATTTGTGCTTCTAACGCAGGTTATGCCGGTGTTTGAACAGGTGTTTAGCCAATTGGGGCTAGCGCTTAACCCTATATCGGTGTTTTTGCTAGACATAGGAAATGTTTTAAACGACTATGGAATAGTTTTTCTTGTGGTTATTCTTGTTTTTGTTCTCATCTTTGTTTTGCTTAAGGTGACAAGAAAAGGCAGGGCGTTTCTTTCGATGATGTTTGAAAGATCCCCCATAACAAAAAAACTTTCGGATTATGAAAACGCAAACCATTTTGCTTTTGGAATGTCGCTCATGCTTGAAAGCGGCCTTGATATCTTAAATGCACTTGAGTTTGCTATAATAATAGTTAAAGGCACCGGTTCACAGCGACGTATCGAAAGAATTATTTCGCTTGTTGAAAGAGGGGAAGGGCTAACCGAAGCTATCATCGACAGCAAGATTTTTGATCCTTCCTACAACAGCATAATAGTTGCCGGAATGCGGAGCGGGTCTTCCGCCGAGATGCTAATGAGCGTTGCCGACAGCTACTACGACGAAACCGAGCGACATATCCAAAAACTGCTCTCGATAGTAGAGCCTTCGATTGTTGCTATCCTTTGTATATTGGTTGGTATGGTTATGATATCGGTCATGCTTCCGCTAACTAGCATTCTATCGAGTATGTAACGCTATGAAAGAAAATATTTTATACTATTTAAAAAAATCAACCGGATTTATTTCAAAGATAGGTCCATTGATATATATAATTGTTTTTCTTATGATTATCTATTATTTTTATGCGGCTATAGATGACATTTCGAAAGACATAGCTTTGCAACAACTCGATGTTTTGGAATCGGGTCTCATGCGTATGACTATCCAACATTATGCGTTAGAGGGGGAATATCCCGCCTCGCTTAATGTTTTGATTGAAAACTATGGATTTAGTTATAACAGCGACACTTTCGTTGTTCATTATGAAAATTTGGGCGACAACCTTTTGCCTCAGACATCGGTGTTTTTGAAAAATAATATGTAGAGCTATAAGCGAAAATTTTTCAAATTTTAAAATGCGCAACGACCCAAGCTAAGGGAGGGATCGATAAAACTATATGGAATTTCAAAAAGGAAAATCTTCCGAAATTATATTTGTCTTGGGATTGTTTGGGTTCTACACGTTATGTGCATTGTTTTTAACGATTCTGGGAGCGAAGGTCTACCAACAAAATGTTGAAAACACCGAGTTTAACTACACGTTTCGAACAACTGTTTTGTATATAACCGAAAAAGTTCGACAAGGCGAGATCGAGGGTGGGGTCGAGGTTGGCGCAACCGCCCAATCGGATGCCTTGGTTGTTTCAAAAGATTATGACGGAACTACATATAAAACATGGATATATGTCGAAGATGGATATTTAAAGGAAGTTTTGCTCTCAGACGACATGGAGGTTCAACACAATATAGGGCAAAAAATCATTCCGCTTTCAAGAATTGATATTTCTTTTATAGATGATAATCTTCTCGCTATCGACATTTCGGACATCGAAGGAAACAAGTTCAGTTCAAATATATATCTCGAAGCTTTTGGCAAGGGAGGGGCTTGATGAAAACCGAAAATAACCGTTCCAAGTATTTTTTGATAGAGCTAACGGTTAACTGTTTGTTTTTTACTATTGCTGCTGCGGTTTGCATTGGTCTTTTTATATACGGAACTGTGTTGAGCAAGCAAAGCACCGACCTTTCGCATTCAGCGCTTATCTCTCAAACGATAGCGGAAACCTTTAAAGCTTCGGATGGCGATATAGAAAAATTTAAAACGTTGACAAATTCAGAGCTTTCAAACGACACGCTTTATCTCTATTATGATATTAGTTGGCAAAGAACCGAAACTGCGGTTGAACAGGGCTACATCGTTAAAACGGTTGTTACCCACGACAACAACATGAGCTATGCTGATATAGAAGTTATCGCAGAGATAGGGGTTATCTATATGCTCTCGGTAGCAAATTTTTTTGAGAAAGGCTAGAACAGATGAATAAAAACCGTTCTGTAATAACGATAGGTCTAGCCTCGTTGATAACGTTTTTCACAATGTTGCTTTTAACCTCGTTTTCAACCCTCATCGTTTCAAGCGCCAGAAACGACCTTGAACTTTCTAAAAAAACCGCACAATCGGTCGAGGTGTATTATCAAGCAGATTACCTCGCAGAACATAAACTATCGGAACTTGCAAATTCAAGAACATTATTCTTTGAAAGCGAAATGTCGGAACAAAATACCGATCAACCATTGAGTTATGGCCTTAGCAAAATGATTGACGACCACGGCTTTTCTGTTACCGACATAACTAACGATGGGGTTGTCGTTGTGTATGATATCTCAATCAATGATGATAAGATTCTCGCCGTCGAGATTTTTGTTCCAAGCGATATAACAAAACCACTTGTTCGCCATTCGTGGCAAGCAATAATAAAATAGATAAACAAATAAAACGGAAAAAGGTTTTTAATATTATGGATATGAAGGAAATACTTAGAACTCTAGTTGAAAAAAATGCTGTTGATGTTTTTATCATAGCAGGGCGACCTATTAGTTTTAAGATAAACAAACAGGTCGACAGTTTCGACGAAGAAGTGCTTATGCCGGAAGACACGCAAACCCTTGTTATGCAACTATACGAACTTGCGAGACGAGACACAAAAAATCTGCTTCGTAACTTTGACGACGATTTTTCGTTTTCGCTTAAGTTTTCTCGTTTTCGTGTTAATGCATACGTTCAACGTGGTTCTTTTGCCGCCGTTATCCGTGTTATAGCGTTTTCGTTGCCCAAAGCTTCCGAAATCGGAATTCCGGAAGATGTGTTAAAGCTTGGTGAACTTCAAGGCGGGCTTGTTTTGGTTACGGGAACTTCGAGTAGCGGTAAGACAACGACGTTAACTTGTATTCTAGACTACATCAACAACAACCGAACATCACACATTATAACGCTTGAAGACCCGATAGAACATCTCCATCGCCATATAAAGAGCATCGTTAGCCAACGTGAGATATCGCTAGACACCGGCGACTATCCCGTTGCGCTAAGAGCGGCGCTAAGGCAAAGCCCCGATGTCATCTTGATAGGTGAGCTTCGTGACCAAGCGACGATAAACATTGCGCTAACAGCTTCCGAAACGGGGCATCTTGTTTTTTCGGCACTGCATACGCTGGGAGCCGCAAACTCAATCGACCGCCTTGTTGATTCGTTCCCCGCAAACCAACAAAACCAAGTTAGAATGCAGTTGTCGATGATACTACGAACGATAGTTTGCCAACAACTTATCCCGACAACCGACGGAAAGATAGCCCCTGTTTTCGAGATTATGCATTGCAACGGAGCGATAAGAACCCTCATTCGTGAAGGTAGAACGCACCAGATTAATTCGGTTATTCAAGCGAGTGGGTCGGAGGGTATGATAAGCATGGATAACAGCATTCTTGCGCTTTATTCTGCCGGAAGAATAACAAAGGAACAAGCAAAGATCCATAGCTTAACCCCATCATATATAATGCATCGTTTGGGCGAACAACAAGTTTCAAACGTTAGATCTCGCATACTTTATAAGAAAAATAAATAGCGATTGTTTTTAGCCGAAGTTCTCGCCCATTTGTTCAATAGAACTTTCGCCGAGTTCATAGCGGCCTTCGATGAAGTTGCCCGGAATTCGGACCGTTTTAAACACGCCGGAGAAGGCGGCTTGTTCGATTGATTTTGCCATAATATCCATCCCGACTGCGCTTATGTCGGAGGAAAAATAGTTGCACCTTTTTTCGTATATACGAACAGCAGTTTGAGCAAAGCTGTCGCTTGATATCGACATGAAAAAGGAACTTGCCAGTTGTTCCGAAAGCATAAGTCTCTCGATATCTTGATAACGATTATACTTTAATATATTGATAACATCATTTGCCGAGATGCTATTTAGACCTTTTGGAAGCGAATATTCCGTTGTTCCGTTTGCGGAGGTGTATTCAATGGTTTCGGTTGCGTTAAAATCGAACCGACCGAAAAAATCCAGGGCATATAAAAACGAATCAAAGTCTAGCGAAACATAACCGCCAACATCTATTAAAAATGTTTCGGTTAAAGCTTGCTTAATCGCCATTGCGCCCAGTTGCCTTTCGATTTCTTCGATGGTATAGGGTGTTTGGTTTAAAAGCAAAACAGTGTTAACCGGAAACGAAGCCGCTTTAATCATGCCGTTTTCGGCATCAAACCCCAAAAGCAAAACTTCTTGGGGTTGGTTGTCTTCGTTTTCTGCTACAACCAAAAGGTTATAGTTTTGTGCAACAGGAATGTTTTCAGAGGGTTCAGCGCCCCCCGGGACAACGTTTGGAACTATCTCGGTTTTGGTGTAGCTGTTTAACCTTACCGTATAAACTGCGAGATAGACCGGAATTAAAACGGCGAGCGTTATAAAAAAACCTTTGCAAAAATCTCGTACAAAAATTTTTCTTATTTGATTTTGACGTTTCATATGGGGTTGGTCCTTTCTGCCAATATTTTAAACTCAAGCGCTGTTGTTTGAGTGGTTTTCAAGTTTTGGGGTTTTGTTTATTTAAATCTAATTTATTTTATTGTTATCTCAAAATGCATGAAAAATTCACCATTTGAAGTTTTTTTTGAAATTAGTGTTGACAAATCGCATAAACTTCTATAAAATAATATAGCGTGGTAAAAACGTGTGCTTGTGTAGCTCAGCTGGTAGAGCAGCTGATTTGTAATCAGCAGGTCGGGGGTTCGAATCCGTCCACAAGCTCCAAAAACAAACACCGCAGACTTTTGATAGTTTGCGGTGTTTGTTGGCTCTTTGTCAAGTGTTGGGGTAAAACCCATAAAAAGGAACTGAGACAATCGGTGGCAGTTAAGCTACCGGTTGTTTTTTAGTGC
>CAYJKJ010000027.1:0-24964 GCA_964370715.1 uncultured Faecalibacterium sp. | reverse complement strand
TTGCGGTTATAGAGCCTATTCAACACATAGCACACGACATAACGGTTATCCTTGCCGCACAGGTTAATATAGAGCGTGTTATGGGCCTTTTGGATGAAACTATCGATGTTAAAGATAGCGAACAGGTTGAACAAAAATATGGAACCTGTTTCGAGCCAAAACCGGAAAATTGGGAAAAACTTAGCGGAGATATCGTGTTTGAAAACGTGTCGTTTATCTATCCCGATGGAACAGAAAATGTTCTTGAAAACTTTAACCTTACCGTTAAAAAGGGTTCGACCGTTGCGATTGTTGGAGAGACGGGAGCGGGAAAAAGCACCCTTGTTAATCTTCTTTGCAGATTTTTCGAACCGACAAAAGGGCGAATATTAATCGACGGGGTTGATTATAGGGAAAGGAGCTTAAACTGGCTGCATTCAAATATAGGTTATGTTCTTCAAAACCCCCATCTTTTTTCGGGAACCATCAAACAAAATATCCTCTACGGAAATTTAAACGCCACCGATAAGCAACTGGAAAGAGCGATTAATCTGGTGTCGGCAAACAAGGTTTTGGAAAAAGCGGCGGATGGTCTTGAAACGGAGGTTGGGGAAGCGGGCGGTTTTCTTTCGGCAGGTGAAAGACAGCTGATTTCGTTTGCAAGGGCGGTTATCGCCGATCCTCCGATATTTGTGTTGGACGAAGCGACGGCGACTATCGACACCGAAACCGAAAAGCTTATCCAAAAAGCTATCGACGAAGTTTTGGAGGAACGAACAAGCTTTGTTATTGCGCACCGATTGTCGACAATTCGTTTGGCGGATATAATTTTGGTTGTTCGAGATGGGTTTATTAAAGAACAAGGCACACACGGCGAGCTTCTCGCAAAGGGCGGATATTATTCAAGGCTTTATAAAACGATGCTAGACGGCGAACAACAAAGCGAATGATAAAATTTTTTGAATAAATTAAAGTGTGTTTTTAATATTAGTATTAGAAAAAACAAATATATAACAACAATGGAAGGGAATACTTAAAATAATCCATTGACATTTTGTGTTTTTTTTCTTATTATAGTAGTTAATAATTTATTTTATTAATACATGGTTTGGAGACCTTTAAATTATGGCAGTAAAAGTAGTAACAAAGTATCTCGATGGGTTTGTCGGACAAAATGAATTCGAAGGCATTGCGAAACAAGTAGGGCTTGCGAATTCGTTGCTTGAGAACAAACAGGGTCAAGGAAATGATTTTGTCGGTTGGGTATCGCTTCCGAAAGATTATGACAAACAAGAGTTTGAGGCGATAAAAAAAGCCGCAAAAAAAATTCGCGAAGACAGCGACATTCTAATTGTAATAGGAATTGGCGGAAGCTATCTCGGCGCAAGAGCGGTTATCGAACTCTTGGGAACTCAATTCTACAATGAATTAAATCCACTTAAAGTATATTTTGCCGGCAACAACATAAGCTCGGATTATCTCGCAAATCTTTTGAAAATTTGCGAAGGTAAACGTGTGTCGGTCAACGTTGTTTCAAAATCGGGAACGACAACCGAACCTGCTATTGCGTTTCGTGTGTTCAAAGAACTCCTCGAAAAACAATATGGCGACAAAGCAAACGAAAGAATTTATGCAACAACCGATAAAGCAAGAGGAACGCTTAAAACTCTTGCCGATAAAAACCAATATCAAACGTTCGTTATCCCCGACGATGTTGGCGGAAGATTTTCGGTTTTAACTGCGGTTGGGCTTCTTCCGATAGCGGCAGCAGGTTTTGATATCGACAAATTAATGCAAGGTGCGCTAAACGGATACAATAGATTCAACAGCGAGCAACTTGAACAAAACGAAGTTTTGAAATATGTTGCGGCAAGAAACATCCTTTATAACAAAGGAAAAACAATCGAACTTATGGCTTGCTATGAGCCGGCATACACCATGATGAACGAATGGTACAAACAGCTCTACGGCGAGAGCGAGGGCAAAGACCAAAAAGGAATTTTCCCGGCTTCCGTTATCTTTTCAACCGATCTTCATTCGATGGGACAATATGTTCAAGACGGCAGAAGAGATTTATTTGAAACGGTTGTTAAATTTAAAAACACACAAAACGAAATTTCGATTAAGCAAGAAAATGAAGACTTTGACGGGCTTAATTATCTTGCAGGACAAAAGCTTTCGTTTGTTAACGAAAAAGCTTTCGAAGGAACTCTTTTGGCACACACAGAGGGCGGAGTTCCAAACATCATAATCGAAGTAGACGATATAGACGAACTTAATGTCGGCGAGCTTATCTATTTCTATGAAAAAGCTTGTGGCGTTTCGGGATATGTCTTGGGGGTTAATCCGTTTGATCAACCGGGGGTTGAAGCATATAAAAAGAATATGTTCGCTTTGCTCGGAAAAAAAGGTTTTGAACAACAAAGAGAACAACTTTTGAAAAAACTCGGCAACTAAAAAAATACAAATATAAGGAGAAAAACGCTATGATTCAATTAATTTTTGGGGATAAAGGATCGGGAAAAACCAAAACAATGATCGAAATGATCAACGAATCGGCTAAGAGCAACGAGGGAAGCATTGTTTGTATCGAAAAATCAATGAAACTTACATTCAACATCGATCATTCGGTTCGCCTCATCGATGTAGACGATTATATGATTAGAGGTTATGACCATTTCTATGGCTTCTTTTCGGGCATTTTGGCAGGGAACTATGATATAAGCGAAGTTTACATCGATGGTATTTTGAAAATCGGTGGCGGAATCGAAGGGCTTGCGGACCTTCTTGAGAAGATTAACGCAATAACCGAAAACAACATAAAGGTTGTTATAACAGTTTCTACCGACGAGAAAAATGCACCCGAAGAAATTAAAAAATATATCTAAATATATATTGACATATAATTTGTTTATGGTATAATAATTAGGCGTGTTATGAATGCATGCTAAAAAAATCATCGTGGGAGGTGCTAAAGAATGGCTGTACCAAAAAGAAGGGTTTCCAAGGCTCGACGTGATAAACGGCGCTCCTCGGTGTGGAAACTTGAAATGCCTAACTTCACAAAGTGCTCACATTGCGGAGAGCTTGCGATGCCTCACAGAGCTTGTGGAAACTGCGGTTTCTATAAAGGCAGGGAAGTTATCAAAAAAGATCTTGACGTTTAGTGCGTACGGAGGGGGTTTTGTAAAAAAACCCTCTCTTTTGTTTTTTAATCTTTATTTTTGAAAGGCATGGTCGAAAGTATGTCGGTTGAAATAATTGGCGCTAACATCGGTTCTGTTGCGGAAAAACTTAATATAGAAAAACATTCAAAGCTTATTTCGATTAACAAAAAGCCTATAAATGATATTTTGGATTATGGATTTTATTCGACAGAAAAGAAACTTTTGCTTGAGATCGAACGCCCAAACGGAAACGTTGAAGAGTTTAACGTTTCAAAAAAAGAATTTGAAGATGTTGGGTTTTTGTTTGAAACATTTTTGATGGATAAACAACATTCCTGTAGAAACAAATGTCTGTTTTGTTTTATAGACCAACTTCCAAAAGGGATGAGAGAACCGCTTTATTTCAAGGATGACGACGAGAGGCTTTCATATCTTTTCGGAAACTATATAACACTGACAAATATTGAAGATAAAGATATCGACAGAATAATCGAGATGAAGATAACCCCGATTAACATCTCGGTTCATACAACCGATAGCGAGCTTAGAAACTTTGTTATGGGCAATAGGTTTGCCGGTGAAAAGCTAAGATATATCAAAAAACTAGCAGACGGCGGAATTCGGATAAACTGTCAGATAGTTTTGTGTAAAGGCATAAACGACAAACAACATCTTGAAAAAACTGTTGAGGATCTGATTAATCTTTATCCATCGGTCGAAAGCATTGCGGTTGTGCCGTCGGGGTTAACGGATCATCGAAGCGGACTGCATAAGCTTGAATGCTTTAACAAGAGCGATGCTATATCGTTGCTTGAAACTATCGAGAGATATGCGAAAGATAATTATAAAAAATATGGAACTTCTATCGTTTATCCGGCGGACGAATGGTTTTTGCTAAGCGAAAAAGAGATACCCGAAACGGCGTTTTATGATGATTTTTCACAGATTGAAAACGGCGTTGGTATGTTGTCGACGTTAAGAGAAGAGTTTTTGTTTTCGCTTGAAGATAAACTCGAAGAGGAATTTTGCTTGGAAAAACAATCAACCGTTGATATAATAACGGGGGAAGCCTCGGCAGATTTTATTAAAATGCTAGTAGATAAGGCGAAGGAACATTTTTCAGAACTATCTGTTAGAGTGCATAAAGTTAAAAACAAATTTTTTGGCGGAAACGTTTCGGTATCGGGGCTTTTGACCGGTAAAGATATAGTTGAAAGCTTAGGCAAACAAGATATAATCGGAGATGTTATTTTGCTTCCAAAAAATATCTTAAGGAGCGAGATGGATCTTTTGCTAGATGATATGACGCCGGAGCAACTAGAGGAGCATTTTGGAAAACCGATTGTATTCATCGAATCGGGAGAACAACTTTTGGATGCTGTAATTGGGAAAACTAACTGAACAACAGTTTTAAATATAAGGAGAAAAATTAATGGCGAGTGGAACTATTGCTATTGTCGGACGACCAAACGTTGGGAAATCAACGCTTTTTAATAAACTAATAGGCGAAAGAAAAGCTATTGTAGACGACACACCGGGGGTTACAAGGGATAGAATTTTTGGCGAGTCGAGTTGGCTTATACATAAATTTAACCTAATTGACACGGGCGGAGTCGAACCAAACAACGACGATGAGATAAAGGTGCATATAAGAGAACAAGTAGACATAGCGGTCGATACCGCTGATGTTATAATCTTTGTTGCAGACATAAGAGCAGGGGTAACGGCGGACGACTATGAGGTTGCAAACATTCTTCAACGCAGCGGAAAACCCGTTGTTATGGCGGTTAACAAATGCGACAGCGTAGGCAACCCACCGCCGGAATTCTATGAATTCTATTCTTTAGGTCTTGGCGATCCAATTGCGGTGTCGTCGGTTCATGGGCATGGAACGGGGGATCTGCTCGATGTAGTTTGTTCCCACCTTCCCGAAATCGAGGAAGAGGAAGACGAAGACGACAGAATAAAGGTCGCTATAATAGGAAAGCCAAACAGCGGAAAGTCCACCCTTTTTAACACGGCGTTGAAAGAAGAACGAATGATCGTTTCGCCGATAGCCGGAACGACAAGGGATGCCGTTGATGCGAAGGTTGAAAACAAGGCGGGCAAGTTTTTGCTTATCGACACAGCCGGCATGAGGAAAAAGGCTAGGGTGGAGCAAAGCATCGAGCGCTACAGCGTCATGAGGGCGCTTTCTGCGGCGGAAAAAGCTGATGTCTGCGTTATTCTCATCGACGCAACAGAGGGCTTCACAGAGCAAGACAGCAAGGTTGCAGGCTATGCGCATGAACAGGGTAAAGGTTGCATAATTGCGGTTAACAAATGGGATCTTGTTGAAAAAGACGGCAAGACGATGGATAAACTGCGCAAAAAATATATGAATGATTTTTCGTTTATGTCGTATGCGCCGATTATATTTATTTCGGGCAAAGAGAATATAAGAATAGATAGGTTGTTTGAACTTATAAAATTTGTTGATGAACAAAACGCAATGAGAATAACGACAGGTATGCTAAACGAGGTTCTAGCGAGGGCAACGGCGAGGGTTCAACCGCCATCCGACAAAGGCAAAAGGCTCAAGATATACTATATCACCCAGCCTTCAACACGCCCGCCCACCTTTGTTATGTTTGTTAACAATGCGGATCTTTTCCATTTTTCATATCAAAGATATATCGAAAACCAAATTCGTGATACATTTGGGCTTGAGGGAACTCCGGTTAGGATAGTTGTTCGAGAACGAGGCAACAACACGAAATAGTTCAAGAAAGGCGGTTGAAGCTGATGGAACAAAAACTAAAATTGGTCGACCAATATTTCGGAGGGTGCAACTGTTCCCAAACTGTACTTTGCATCTATGCAAAAGAGATAGGGATATCGGAAGACACGGCGTATCGTTTGGCGGAAAGCTTTGGCGGAGGAATAGCCGGAACTCGAAACATCTGCGGAGCGCTCGTTGGGGCTATCATAGCTTTGGGCTATTTTTCAAGCGAAGGTTTGGGCACTAGTTCAAAACATGAAACATACAAAAAAACAAGAGAACTTATGGATGCTTTTGAACAACTGTCGGGCGCAACTGTTTGTAGCGAAATTTTGAAGGTTAACGAACAAAAAAGCATAGAATGCGACAGCGTTGTTAAAAATGCTATTAAAGCAGTTGAACAGATAAGAAACGCCGATAACCAAACGGTTTAAACAAAAATTTTTTAGTAAAAAACACCCCATAACTGTGATAACGCAATCACAGTTATGGGGTGTTTGGTCTAGTCGAAACAAAGAAAAAAAGCCCAACTCTTTCGAGTTTAGGCTTTTAAAACTTTAAACGTTATTATGCCGAGCGAGTAACCTTGCCCGAGCGTAGGCAACGGGTGCAGGCTTTGATATGCTTAGGTGATCCGTCTACAACTGCTTTTACACGTTTAACATTAGGTTTAAAAGTTCTGTTTGAACGTCTGTGTGAATGGGAAACCTTAATCCCGAACACTACGCCTTTTCCGCAGATATCGCATTTAGCCATTTTCTGCACCTCCTTATGCTTTTTAAGTCACGACTTATATAATAACAGATTTGTGTTACAAAAGCAAGAGTTTTTTCTTTAATAATTTAATTTTCTTTTAAACTCATCACTATTAACAAAATAAAGATGTTTTTGGCTAATTAAAACTACACTATATTGATTATAAATACCAATGTTCCGATAACAATACCAATGATTCCTGTGATTCTTGAAATTTTAACGGCTTTAGCATACTCTTGTTCGTTGACGGCTTTTTTTGCTTGGAAGTAGAAAACTAATGAAATTATACCAAACAAAAAGCTGAAAAGAATAGCAACGATACTAAGAGCCAAAACACCGCCCAGTTTTTTTTCAAAATTCTCGGACAACTGTTGATTATAGGTTGGTTGCTGGTTATAGGTTGATTGCTGGTTGTAGGTTGGTTGTTTGCTATAACCTGGCTGTTGGTTATATCTGGGTTGTGGATTGCTTTCGGGTTGATTGACGGTTGCTTGCTCTTCTTTTGCGCCACAATCGGGGCAGAAATTTGCATTGTCTTCCATTTGGCTTCCGCAGCTTGTACAAAATTTCATGATTTTTTACCCTCTTTCTTTTTCTTTTTTGTTTGTATAAAGATTTTAGCATAGGTATACTCTAATACAAAAATAGTAACATAATATATTGAAATCTGCAACATTGTTTTTTGAAATTTATGCTAAAACTTTAAAAATTAAACCCCGGTTACATAATCTTGAATTCTGTTATAAACCGAGCGGTCGATAGTTGCTCTTATGAACACCCCGTCCTCTCGATATTCCTCCTCTAAAACATTGCCATGTTCTCGGATTATGGGCATTAGAGAAAGTTTGTCAAACGGAATAAGCGCCGTTATTCGAACAACCCTTTCTGCAAGATTTTTTGATATCTCTTGTATAAGCGTTTGTATGCCAAAACCTGTTTTAGCGGAAACGGCGATACCCGGCAGGGCAGAATGGGTGTCGAGCAGGTCGCATTTATTAAATACGGTTATTGTCGGTATCTGTCCGCAATCCAGCTGCTCAATTGTTTTTTTAGCAACCTCAAGTTGCAACGAAAAATCTCTTGAAGAGCCGTCTGCAACCAGCAATATTAAATCGCTTTGGGCAACCTCTTCAAGGGTTGATTTAAAAGCTTCGACAAGTTCATGGGGTAGACGGCTAACAAAGCCAACGGTATCTACCAACACTATCTGTTGAAGGTCGCCAACCGAAAGTTTTCGTGTCGTGGTGTCAAGCGTTGCGAAAAGTTTGTCTTGCGCTAAAACCTCCGCTCCGGTTAGCGTGTTTAAAAGGCTTGATTTCCCAACGTTTGTGTAGCCAACAAGCGAGACTATCGGGACGTTCTCTTTTTTTCGGCGCTTTCTCGTGAGGTCTCGGCGCTTTTCAAGTTCCTCCAAGCGTTTTTCGAGGGTGTTAATGCGTCGGCGAATGTGGCGCTTATCGGTTTCGAGCTTGGTTTCGCCGGGTCCTCTTGTTCCAATTCCTCCACCTAGGCGAGAAAGCATCAATCCTTGGCCGGCTAGATGTACAAGACGATAGCGTTGTTGAGCAAGTTCAACTTGAAGATTGCCCTCCGCCGTCGTGGCGTGGCGAGCGAATATATCTAGGATTAGCGTTGTTCTGTCGATGACAGGAACGTCGACTATCTCTTCGATCGATCGTTTTTGAGATGCGGAAATCTCGTCGTCTACGATAACAAGATCCGCCCCTTCTCCAAGGCAGATAATCCTAGCTTCGTCGATCTTCCCTTTTCCAAGATATGTTTTAGGGTCTTTCGCCTGTCTTTTTTGAACCACTTCGGCGATAACTTCAGCGCCCGCCGTCTCGCAAAGTGCGCTAAGTTCGCTAAGAGAACTTTCGATATCATATTGTTCGTTGTCGCAAGCTAGGACAACGGCTTTTTGTGTTGTTTGTTGTTCCATTAATTTTCCTCGAATAAAAAAATACTTTCGATTTTTTTATTATAACACATTAACCACAAAAACAAAAACTGCATAGTATGGGTAAACAAAATGTGAGGTGGGGGATAAGATGGATTTTATAAAAATCGAATCGTTTGGAAATGATTATATTGTTGTTGATTGCAAGAATAAAGATGTTGAGGTTTCGCCCGACAGGGTAAAAGCTCTTTGTGAAAGAAACTTTGGAATAGGTTCAGATGGATTTATTAAAGTTTCTAAAAGCGATGTTGCGGATGCTAGAATGCAGATGTTTAACAGCGACGGAACGATAGGGGCTATGTGTGGGAACGGTGCATTGTCGGTTGCAAAACTTCTTCACCACCAAACCAATGGTAGCTATTATAGCCTCGAAACAAATGCCGGATTAAAGCTAGCTAAAGTTGCTTCGTTGAAAGATAAAAGCTTTTTGTTTAGTATCGAGATGGGGATGCCAAAAAAAATTGATGAATTTAACGTTGGTGGGTTTAAGGCGGATCTTATCGATGTTGGGAACAAACATCTTGTGTTTTTTTGCGATAAGATATCGGAACAACTTCTTTATAGCCTATATCAAAAAACAAAAAAACATAAACAGCTTGCAAACAACGTTAATATAGAGATAGCCACTGTGAGAAACGGCCATGTTTTAGCGCTGGTTTTTGAAAAAGGGAGCAACAAAACGTTGTCATGCGGAACGGGAGCGGTTGCGACTGCATACAGCGCGGTGATTAACAATGTTGTGCAAAAACAGATTATCCCTATTGAGATGCAAGGGGGAACGCTTTCGATAACGTTTGACCGACAAAAAACGGCGTTTCTTTCGGGAAAACCTAACATTGTTTTTAAAGGAACAATAAACAATTAAGATTGTTAAAAAATCAAGATTTTCAAGGTAGATATATTTTATGTTTTAAAAGCTTTAATTGATAAACTATGATGTGGTTTGTTCATAGATTATTATGCAAAATTTCGCAAGGCATATTTGAGCTATCGGTGTTTTAAAGATTTTTATTTAATTTATTTGACATTATATTGTTAATATAATAAAATAATATAGTATATAAGAACTTAAATTTGATATTTATTTAATATAGGGAGAAGATACTATTATGAAATGCAACGGCTGTTTCAGGGAAGTTCAATCTGATTTTAATGTTTGCCCATACTGCGCAAAGCAACTTGAAGTTCAAGCTGAACCAATGATGCAAAACGACACGCAAAGCCAAACTCAAAGCAGTGCGACAGAAACTCCGTTTCAACCGGTTGACATAAGAGACAGCAAAAGAAACTGGATGGGCATAGTTTCGCTCGTTTTAGGGGGGCTTTCGATAGTATCTTGCTTTACCGCTGTGACTGGATTTTTGTTTGGTATTCCGGCAGTTGTCTTTGGTATTCTAGGGCGAAAAAGCCAAAAAAGCGATTTTGCGATTATCGGTTTAATTTTGGGGATCATCGGAATTTTGTTTGGTGTTTTTGTAGCTATCGTTTTCTCGCTAACCTATGCAGCGTTTGAAACGATGGTTTCGTTTGCAGTTGATCCGTTTTTATATGATTCGTTTGGCGGATTTGATTCATTTTATTTCGACAATTTTGCGACAATGTTTAGGTCATAATTATATTGCAGTTTAAAAAATGATACAAACAAAAAAACGTCTTATAATTTCGTTGGTTCTTTTGGGGTCATTTGTTGTTTGCGGTCTTTATGTAAAGGTTGGAAACTTTTCTTTTCCATGTGTGATAAGATCTGCTTTGGGTATTTTTTGCCCAACTTGTGGGATAACAACTGCGGTAGGTCTGCTGTTCGATTTTAGGTTTGTTGAATCGTTTCTTCAAAATCCGTTGCCACTTTTAACAGCGGTTTGGCTTGTTGTTTTGGTTGTGTTTAATACCTATTGTTTCATAAAAAAGATCGATAGGTCGTTGAATTTTTTAATACCGGCAGGGATTATGTGTGTTTGTTTGGTAACGTCTTTACTTATAAAAAATATTTTGAATATATTAATGTGAGGTTGTATTAATATGAATTACGAATGTGAAAAATGCGGATGCCCAATGGCGGAAAATGAGGTTGTTTGCCCGATATGCGGTCACATCAAGAGTGGCGGCCAAAATCATCAGGCGAACGACGTTTCAGCGCAAAATGATGCTGTTCAAAACCAGTTTAATCAAAACGAAGTTCAAACGACAAGAGAATTTGGTTCAAAACAAAACATAAATATGGGGGCATACGGACAACCCCAAAACCCAAACAATATGGCGCCGCAACAAAACTATAGCTACCAACAGATGCCACCACAAGGGCAACCTATACAGGCTCAGCAACCGCCTCAGGCGGCTCAACCTGTTCAGCAACAACCGGCTCAGCCACAACAACCACAGCAACCAATTCAGCAACAGCAATCGGTGCAACAACCTGTTCAACAGGTTCAACCTCAAAGACAACCGATGCAACAGCAAGGACAACCCCAAAACCCACAACAAAGCGCTATACAACCAACACAACATATACCGCATCAAGGACAACCTTCAGGGCAACAGATGGGCAATGTTCAACAGCAACGACCACCGGCTCAATCCAAGATGCCTAATGGACAACAGATTCCAAACACACCTCAATACGAAAGACCCCAGCAGATGCAAGGGCAACCGGCTCAAAGGCCGCAACAGATGCCGGGTGGGCAGATGCAACAACATGGCAGACCGGAGGGCTATCAACAGCTTCAGCAGTTCCAAGGCCATCCCCAACAGCCCCACCCACAACAGCAACAACAACCGGGGTATAATATGCAAGGGCAAAACAGAGGGGATATGCGCCCATTAAAACCGACACCTCTCAAACCTATTCAAGACCGTAATCAAAACAGAAATTCCCAAACCCAAACTATACCAAACATGAGGGCAGATATGGGAATGACAGGGATTTTGGAGCTTGAAGCAGAGGAAAAGACCAAAAAAACCAAAAAGAAACTTTTTGGAAAGGGAGAACAAGAAACACCTACTGCCGGAATGCCTCAACAAGGAGGCCACGACGATAGCGATGATGATAAACCAAAGAGTGTTAAATCTATCATAATAACGGTGCTTATATTTGTTGGAGTAGCGGTTCTTGGTGTTCTTGCGGCTATTTTCGTTGTGTCTCCGCTTTTGGGCGGTTCGACAGAGGATCAAGATAATCCGTATTCGGAATATATTATCGGTTCTTGGTTGTCGGATGAATTCACCTATACCGAAAACAGCGGACAAAATATGGTTGAATACCTAACATTTGGCGAAGATGGAACGTTCACCCTTAAATATCTTGTTCCAAACGACAGCGATCCAAAAGGATATGAAACCGGAAGTTGGCAGACCGAATCGACGATAAGCGGAACAGTTAGCGTCGACGTTGAAAACAAACGATTGGTGCTACACTATACAGAGGGCGAAAACAACTACTACTACGACAGAATTTTTGTCACAAGAAACGACACCGAGATGGTATTAAGGGAATACTACGACAGCACACAGACTTCGTATTATGATATGAGATTCACCAAAGTTTCGGGAGCAACAGTTTCTCCCGAGGCGACAACGACCCCCGAAACCCAAGATGCCGCATAATTAAAATGATTTTAAATATGCGAGTAAGTTTATAAAAATATTAAGGAGCGCTTTTGATGGAAAACAGCAACATACTCAAAAGAGTTGACCATACACAGCTCAAAGCCTTTGCAGATTTTGATTCAATTAAACAACTTTGCGAACAAGCGATTAAATATAACACGGCGTCGGTTTGTATACCGGCTTCCTATGTTAAACGGGTTAAAGAAAACTTTGGCGACAAACTAACTATCTGCACAGTTATTGGTTTTCCGTTAGGATATTCGACAACCGAAACGAAAGTTTTTGAAACAAAAGACGCTATTTCAAACGGAGCTGATGAGATTGATATGGTTATCAACATCGGCGACGTTAAAAATGAAGAGTTTGATAAAGTTCTTTTGGAGATAGAAGCGATAAAAAAAGCTTGCGGAGATAATATATTAAAGGTTATAATCGAAACGTGTTATCTTTCCGAAACAGAGAAGATTAAACTTTGCGAGATAGTGACAAAAGCCGGCGCTGATTTTATCAAGACGTCAACCGGTTTTGGAACGGCGGGAGCTACTGTCGAAGATGTTAAACTGTTTAAACAACATATCGGAGAAAACGTTAAAGTTAAAGCGGCAGGCGGCATGAAAAACATTGATGATATAAATGCTTTTGTTGAGCTAGGATGCGACAGGCTCGGAACGAGCAGTGCAATTGAAATACTCAAAGGCAGCAATGCACTTGATTATTAATAAAAAAATACATATGTGTTTGAAAAGGAGAAAAAGATGCCTGACGGCGAAACTATATTAGGTAGTATTATTCTATTATTAGTCCTCATTTTGATAAACGGCTTTTTTTCAATGAGCGAAATTGCAGTTATAACTTTAAACGATGCAAAACTTAAAAAAGATGCTCTAAGCGGAAACAAAACTTCAAAAATTTTGTTTAGACTTATCGAAGAACCGGGAAAGTTTTTGGCAACTATTCAAGTGGGGGTCACCCTTTCGGGGTTTCTCTCTTCCGCATTTGCGGCGGATAGTTTTTCGGAATATTTCGTTTATTGGTTTAAAGACACGAGCATACCGGCCGACACCGTGAGAGCGGTTTCGCTGGTGGTTATAACGTTGCTTCTTTCATATGCAACGCTGGTTTTCGGAGAACTTGTTCCAAAACGTCTTGCTATGAAAAATCCCGAAGCGATTTCAAAGATGGCAGCACAGCCGCTAAAATATATCTCGATCGTTTCAACTCCTTTTATTTGGCTTTTAACTCATTCGACAAATGGTGTTTTGCGCCTCATAGGAATCGACCCTAACGACAAAGACCGAGAGGTCACCGAAGAGGAAATTCGCCTTATGATCGACGAGGGCGAACAGGATGGAACGATAGCTCCGGCAGAGCAAGAGATGATCCACAATATCTTTGAATTTAACAACCTTTCGGTCAACGATGTTATGACGCATAGAACCGAAGTTGAATGGATCAGCATCGACACATCGCTAGAAGAGATAGTCAACTTAACAAACGAGACGGGACATTCAAGAATTCCCGTTTGTGGCGAGGACGGAATAGACGAGATAAAAGGTATAGTTGTTGCTAAAGACCTTTTGAAATATATCTTTAAAAGTAAACGTGAGTTTAAAATTGATGATTGCATAAGAGATGTAATCTTTGTTCCGGAAACTGCGCCTTGTAACGAGGTTTTTGAGCAGCTGAGGGTTAAACGTAGCCAGATAGCCGTCGTTGTTGATGAATATGGCGGAACGGCAGGAATTGTAACGGTTGAAGACCTAATCGAAAGCATCGTTGGAAACATCCAAGATGAATTCGACGACGAGCCGGAAGAGATCCAAAAAGTTGCCGAAGATAAATATATCATCGCCGGAACAGCAGACCTTGAAGAGGTTGAAGACGATCTTGAGATTGTGTTCTCGAATGTTGGAGATTATGAAACGATAGCGGGGCTTTTGACCGATCGTTTGCGCCGTATACCGGAAGAAGGGGAACGGCCGTCTATCGAAGAATCGGGATATACTTTCACCGTTCTGGAGGTTGACGACCATAGAATTTCGAAGGTGCTTGCAAAAAAATCCGACAACGGAAAATCCGAGAAAAAATCGGAAGAATAATATATTTTGCAAAAAAACAAACAGGTTGTGACAAATCAATTTTGTCGCAACCTGTTTTTAGCGTTAGCTTGTTTGGTCTACTGTTTGTATGTTGCCAAAAAGTCATCAAGAGCGCTTGAAGCTTTTTCAAGCATCTCAACTTCAGGCAAAAACACGATTCTGAAATGGTCTGGTTCGCTGTGGTGGAATCCTCCGCCATGAACTAATAGTATCTTTTTTTCTTTAAGGAAATCGAACACAAATTTTTCGTCGCTCGTTATGTTAAACCGTTTTATATCGAGTTTTGGGAATATATAAAACGCTCCTTTTGGTTTAACGGCAGAAACTCCCGGGATATCGTTCATCGCTTTGTAGATAAGATTTCGTTGCTCATAAATCCTACCGCCGGGAAGCATAAGCGGGTTTGGTTTGCCATATTCGCTTAAAGCAAATTCGGCGAGCTGTTGAGCCGGAACGTTGCTACAAAGGCGCATAGACGACAGCATATTAATGCCCTCAATATACCCCGACATCTGTTGTAAAGGACCCGAAAGCATCATCCAACCTAGTCGATATCCGGCTATGTTGTGGGACTTTGAAAGACCGCCAAATGTTACGCAAAGAAGTTCCGGGTCAAGGGCGGCAATGGGATAGTGGACATTATCGTCGAACAAAAGGCGGTCATAGATTTCATCAGAAAAAACAATAATCTCTTTTTCTTTGGCAAGTTTTGCGATATCCAAAAGCAGTTGTTTCGGATAGACCGCCCCTGTTGGGTTGTTGGGGTTGATTAAAACTATTCCCTTTGTGTTGTCGGTTATCTTGCTCTTGATGTCGTTGATGTCGGGCAACCAGTCGCTTTGTTCGTCGCAGATATAGTGAACCGCTGTGGCTCCCGTTAGCGAGACCGAAGCAGTCCAAAGAGGGTAGTTTGGGGAGGGAACAAGGATTTCGTCCCCTTGGTTTAACAAAGCTTGCATAGAAAGCTGGATAAGCTCGCTCACGCCATTTCCTGTGTAGATGTAATCGGGAGAAGCGTTTGAGATGCCGATTTTTTTGTAGTAGTCGCATATAGCGTTTCTTGCAGGAAGTATTCCCCTTGATTCGGAATAGCCCTCCGATAACGAAAGCTTTGCTATCATTTCTTGGTTCAACGCATCCTTCGCCTTAAGCCCAAACGGCGCCGGGTTTCCGATGTTGAGTTTGATTATTTTCTCGCCGTTTTTTTCCATCCTCATAGCTTCGTCGAGAACGGGACCTCTTATGTCATATAGCACATTTTTAAGTCGTGTTGATTTTTTAAATTCCTTCATTATTTAACCATTCCTTCCTTAAGCTTGAAATTTCAACTTTCAAACTTTTCGACTACCGCAAATAATTGATTTTAACTTATACTACATTTTACAAGAAAATCAAGATTGTTTCAACTAAAATTTGTTAAAATTTTTTTGTAGAAAAAAAGTATAGTTTGTGTTATTATACAATATATTTGTTTAATAAAGTTAGTTATGACTGAAAATAGATTGTTTCAACTTTTTGCGTATTAGTAAATGCTGTTTTTAGTTAAAAAAACATTTGACGAAAGGAATAAATACAAAATTGATGAGGTTAATAAAAATAGGATTGAATACAAATTGCAAATGCTTAATACTAGGTTTAGTAATATTTTTAGGTTTTTTAACCGGATGTAGCACGACGGAACAGACAACCGAAACTTTATACACCCCAACCGAACTAGCGGAGGTAATGCTAGCAACTCAAAGCGATATGCCGGAGATGTTTCCGCTAACGCCAAACGACGAAAACTTTGAACAGTATTTCGACCGATACTATCAGATGACGACAGAGGGGCTAATCGACGGGATAATCTGCTATCCAAACGGAGCGCTAGCAAACGAAGTGACGGTGCTTTTGTTTGAAGATGAACAAAAAGCAGAGTTTGCAGAACAGCAACTCGAAAGCTATATAGAACGCAGAACAAATAGCTTTATAGGATATATTCCGGAACAAGCATTTCTAGCTGAACAAGGGATTATAGCGAGAAACAAAAGCTATGTTGCGTTGATGATATCGAGCGATAACGATGCTATGAACAAAGCGTTTGCCGATAGTTTTTCAAACAATCCACCCCCTATTCCGAAGCAAGAAGAAAGATCTTTGAGACTGTCGAGCGATATACTACAAACGCCGAAACAGGATGCACCGTTGTTTGATGAGACCCAACCGGTAAGCGAAGATGACATTTATGATAGCGATTCGATTATTATGGCTTTTGAAACAGGGAACATGAGCAACCTCACGCAAAAAAACTATCTTATTCTTGAACGGTGTTTAACGATTATCCAAGAGATAACAACCCCCGATATGAGCGATTATCAAAAGGAACGTGCGGTACATGACTATATTATCATGAACGCTTCATACGATGAACAAGCAAACAGCCAATCCCCCAACGCAACCCCCGACCCCGACAACGAAAACCCTTATGGGCTTTTGTATAATGAAGTAGCGATATGTTATGGCTATACCTCGACGTTCCAACTGTTTATGGATCTTTTGGGGATAGACTGCGTGTCGGTGGATGGAACGGTTGCGGTTGAAGGCGGCGAACCACACGCTTGGAACAAGGTTAAACTTGAAGATGAATGGTATAACGTAGACCTAACGTGGAACGACCCTTACGCTGCAGGTGATACAGCTGTTTTCCACAACTTTTTCAACGTGACGGATGAATATATGGGTTTAACTGATCACGTGTGGAACAGCAGTTTATACCCCGAAGCGACGGGAGAGAAGTTTAATAGGTATTATGAGGAGTAGGTTAATATCGTAGAAAATAAAAAATGATTGTTATGCGATTAGCAATAGTTCTTTCTTTAACTGATATTTTTCGATTAAAGAAAGAACTATTATTTTAGGTTTCGTAGTATTGACCGATAGCATTAAAAACTGTATACTATGAACTGAGATTTAGAATGGTTGAAACACATAATAATAGAGAACGGCATTTTTGATTTTATAGGTGGTGGAAAAGTGTTATTTAATTCGTATATTTTTGTATTGTTATTTTTGCCCGCTACATTGACAGGATATTATCTTTTAAACCATTTTAAAAAATATGAGCTGTCTAAAAGCTTTTTAGTTGCGATGTCATTTTGGTTTTATGGCTATTTTAATTTTACATACATCTTTTTAATGCTGGCAAGTATATTAGTAAACTACTGTTTGGGAAATAGTATGCTGAAATCTGATAATAAAAACTATTCTAAAGTTTTTTTAAGTTTAGGGCTATTATTTAATATTGGGCTATTATTTTATTTTAAATATTTCAGCTTTTTCATTGATAACATTAACATGGTTTTTGGAACAGATATATTTTTGGAAAAAATATTGTTGCCGCTAGGTATCAGTTTCTTTACGTTTCAGCAGCTGTCATATGTCATAGACTGTTATAAAAAAGCAGTTCCGAAATACAAATTTCTTGATTATTCATTGTTTGTAACTTTTTTTCCGCAATTAGTAGCGGGACCTATAGTTTTACATAGCGAAGTTGTTCCCCAATTTGCAGATACCAAAAAAAAGCAGTTTGATTACGGAAATTTTTCCAAAGGATTATATGCGTTTTCTTTAGGTCTTGCAAAAAAAGTTTTGATAGCCGATACATTTGCTTTGTTTGCAAACTGGGGTCATGACAACATAAGTGCAATGAGTAGCACCGATGCGATATTTGTAATGTTAGCTTATACGATTCAAATATACTTTGATTTTAGCGGATATTGTGATATAGCTACCGGTGTAGGTTATATGTTTAACATAAAACTACCGATGAATTTTAATTCACCATACAAAGCTACTACGATAATAGAGTTTTGGGAAAGATGGCATATAACATTAACAAGGTTTTTTACTAAATATATTTACATACCATTAGGTGGAAATAGGGTAGGGAAAGCTAAACTTTATCGAAACATTTTTATAGTATTTTTAGTTAGCGGAATTTGGCATGGAGCAAACTGGACGTTTATTTTATGGGGCATTTTACATGGTTTGTTTAGCATTTTAACAAGAACATTATCCCCTGTTGTTAACAAAATACCGAAAGCTATAAATTGGGTTATTACATTTTTATTTGTCAACTTAACGTGGGTGTTGTTTAGAGCTGAGTCGCTAACTTCAGCAGGGGAGTTTTTGAGAAAGATATTTTCTTTTAACTTTGAGTCGATAAATAAAGACTTAATTAATGCACCGGAAAGTGTTACAGAATATGCCATTTTAAACGTTACAGCTATACCTATTACAGGATTGATTTTGTTTATAACATTATTTATTGTAACTCTTTTATGCACAGTAGCTATGAAAAATACAAATGAAAAGTTGCAAGATTTTAAGCCAACTTATATTGAGGCTATTAAATGTATTTTTATTTTAACTTGGGTGGTATCTTCTTTTGCAGGGGTTTCGACATTTATATATTTCAATTTTTAGTTGAGAAAGGTTTTAATATGGTAACTAGCAAAAAATTTGTAGTGTTAGTGGTGTTGCTGTTTTATTTGGCAATGGTTTTTATAATAACGGTAAATTTTATTATAGATCCATATTTTTTATATAGATCACCAATTGATCAATTGGGGTATTTGTTGCATATGGAACGGTATCAAAACAATGGAATAGCAAGATATTTTGAATATGATGCAATAATAACAGGCACATCAATGGCCCAGAATTTTAAAGCGAGCCAGTTGGATGATTTGTTTGATGTAAAAAGCATCAAGACATGTTTTGCTGGGGGGAGTTATAAAGAGATAAACAGTCATTTAAGTAGGGCGATTTTTTACAATTCTGACATTTCAATGATTGTACGTTCATTAGATATATCAGCTATAAATGCTGAAAAAGATTCTTTGCGATACAGTACCTATCCGGATTATTTATATGATGAAAATCACCTTAACGATATTAACTATCTTTTAAATAAACACACCCTAGCAAACGGGTCGGGAAGAACGATTTTAAATACACTAATAGGCGCTTCGATAACCAATTTTGATGATTACAGACGATGGCAAGAAAAATATACATTTTCTAAAGAAGTGGTATTGTCTGGTTACAGCAGAAGTGAAAAATCCAATTCTGAGATAAAGCAAATATTAGAACAAGATAAAACTCGTATATATGAAAATATACAACAAAATATAGTTCAACTAGCTGATGAAAACCCTAATATTACATTTTATTATTTTTTACCACCATACAGTATGGTTTATTATGATAACTTAAACCAAAATAATACACTGGAATATCAACTTGAAGCAATTGAATATGCAGCGAGCATTATAGTTGAACAAGAAAATATCAAGCTTTTTTCTATGATGGATCTTTATGATGTTGTAACAAATTTAGATTTATATAAAGATAAAACTCATTATTCTGCTGAAATAAATGATGATATTCTCGAATACATGAAAAATGAACAGCATTTGATAACAAAACAAAATTATGTCGAACATTTCGACGAAGTTTATGATTTTTATCTAAACTATGATTATGACAGTATTTTTGAATAATGATGATGGATAAATACATAGACGGTGCAGATGATTTTGGATTTTGATGATAATAGAGGAGATGAGATGAAACAAGGCTTCACACAGGTCTACACCGGCGACGGTAAAGGCAAGACTACGGCGGCTATCGGGCTTTCGGTTAGAGCGGCGGGTGCAGGGCTTGCGGTTTATTTCGCCCAATTTTTAAAACAAGAGGATACAAGCGAACACAAAGCCTTGAAAAAATTTGATAATATAACGGTTGAACTTTATTCAAAAAGTTTTGAACTTTTTTCAACAAATACTGAACTCAACAGAGCCGAAGCGCAACAAGGCTTTAACAAAGCTTTGTTAGCGGTAAAGGGCGGGGAATATGATGTTGTTGTTTTGGATGAAATAAACGTTGCTCTTTGTTTGGGGCTTGTTGATCAAAGCCAGATACAACAGCTTATCGAACAAAAAAACGAGAAAACCGAGCTTGTTTTGACCGGTAGGGGAGCGACAGAGCAAACGATTAAACTGGCCGACCTTGTAAGCGAGATAAAAGAGGTTAAGCATTACTACAATGACGGTGTTGATTCAAGAGAGGGTATTGAATTTTAAACGCTAGAAATACAAAAGCAATCCACAAACAAAATTATGTAAGATAAAGATTAGATTGGTTTTATATCTGTTTGTGAGAGAAAGGAACAATTTTTAAAAAAATGAAATTATACTTAATAAGACATGGAAAAACAAAACAAAATATCGATGAGATGTTTTGTGGTTCAACCGATGCTGTGGTGTGTGACGTTGGATTTACCGAGCTTGAAGAGCTTAAAAAAACCATCAGCTATCCAAAAGCCGACCGATATTTCACGAGCGGTATGACAAGGACAAAACAAACTCTTGAAACGTTGTATCAAGTTGAACAACATGAGGCTATCGAAGACTTCAAAGAGATGAATTTTGGGGATTTTGAAAACCAAACTTTTAAAAGCCTTGCTACAAATTCGCTGTTTGTCGATTGGTCGAAAGACACGTTTAATCAACAATGCCCCGGCGGTGAGAGCGGAAAACAGGTGTTAGAGCGCATTAAAACTGGGGTTGAAAAGATAAGAGCAATGCAGGATGATTCAGTGGTGTTGGTTACACATGGGGCGGTTATAGCCATGACGATGATGTATCTTTTTGAAGATATCGGCAAAACGTTTGAACAACTTATTCCAAACAACGGCAGAGGATATTCTGTCGATCTTGAAAAGATGGAGTTTGAAGAGATCTAGATTAAACAGAACTCTTTGAAGTGTTTTCAAGCAAATAACGCTAACAACTAAAAAGGCTATGGCGAATTTTTTACTTTTCGCCATAGCCTTTGGTTTATTTAACTCCGGGTTCTAGTGCTTCGGTTTTTTCGGTAGTTGGTTTAATAGGTTTTGCCGGTTTTAGTTGCTGTGGTTTTGAAGAGGGTTGTTGGATCTTGTTTGATTCTCCAAGATATTCCGGCAACTTCATCCCCGCCATATCGAACATATCGTTCATTGGGGGTATGCTCTTCATAAGACCCGACAAAAAGTTTGCGGTTGAAGATTTGCCATCGGGGCTAGAACCGCCATCCCAAACGGTAACTTTATCAAATTTGATGTTTTTGATGCTATCAACTTGTATGCGAAGAAGATTTTCCATCTTGTCGGTCAACATTAGTTTCAACGCATCGTTTGCATCTCCGCCGGCTGCGTTAACGATCTCGGTGAGACCGGCAGCTTGTTTTGTCAAGATTTCTTCAATTCCTCGAGCTTCCGCTTCCATCTTTAGGAATATAGCGTCGGCGTCCCCTTTTGCTTGTCGGCGAGTTTGTTCCGCAACGGCTTCTGCATCAAGCTCAAGTTTGCGTTTTTCAATCTCGGCTTTAACGATAACGTCGGCTTCAAGCGTGGCTTTTTCTCTTGCGAAACGAGCAAGCTCGGCTTCTTTTTCGGCGGAATATGCATCTTCCAAAGCTTTAGCAGCTTGGATTTTTTCGGCGGATGTAGCGATTCTTAAAGCTTCCGCTTCTTTTTCTCGACGTTGCGCATGGCTTAAAGAAATAATAACCTGTGCATCGTTTTCGCCCTTGATTGCAAGAGATTCTGCATCTGAAACTTGAATACGTTGATCCTTTTCAGCGAGAGCCTGACCGATTGCACCGTCACGTTCTTTTTCAGCAACGGATTTTTTCGCATCGTTTATAGCTTTTGCGGCGGCTTCTTTACCAAGAGCCAAAATATATCCCGATTCATCCGTTATATCGGTAACGTTAACGTTGATAAGGCGAAGACCGATCTTTTTTAGTTCCGTTTCAACGTTGTTTGAAACGGCGGCCAAAAACTTGTCTCTGTCTGTGTTTATCTCTTCGATATCCATCGTAGCGATAATAAGCCTTAGTTGTCCGAAGATTATGTCTTTTGCAAGTTCTTGGATTTCGTTTAATCTAAGACCTAGAAGGCGTTCCGCTGCGTTTTGCATAATTCCGTTTTCGGTCGAAATACCAACCGTGAACCTTGAGGGAACGTCTATTCTGATGTTTTGCCTTGAAAGAGCGTTTGTTAAATCAACTTGAATTGAAAGCGGGGTTAGGTCGAGATATGCATAGGATTGAACAACGGGGACGATAAAGGAAGCGCCACCATGGACACATTTTGCGCTCCTTGCTGTTCCGTCTTTGTTTTGCCCAACCTTACCATAGATAACTAAAATTTTGTCGGAGGGGCATTTTTTGTATCTTGTTAGAAAAACAACTACAAGCGAGAACAACAAGAATACAACCAATGTGACTAAAATAAGAAATTCGACATTTTGCATAACCATTTACTCCTTTTATATATATTTAATTTTTTGTCTTTAAACTAAAAATCTACCCTTTTTTAGTTACAACTAATATGTTGGGATCTGTTACCGAAACAACCGTTACAGCGGTTCCGGTTGGTATCTCAGATAAATCATCTGTTACAGCATCGAACTCGGAAAGCCTTCCCGAAACGACAGCGGAAACTTTTCCATTGCCCTTTCTTGCCGGAGGTATAGTTATATAAACCGTTCCGCTAACGCCCAGGGCATCTTTAATGTTCTGATTTCCAACAGCTTGAAGTTTAAGCAAAAATTTAATGGCATAAGCCGTTCCAATCATTGCGGCGCTACCCAACACAAACGCAATTGTCAACGACAATGCAACGTTTAAATCGATAGAGATAAGCCATATGCCGGACCATCCGAATATCGCAAAAAACGTTAAAAAACCTCTTATCGAAAATATCTGTAGCCCCGATTCTTCGAATCCGGCTATGTCATCGATATCTTCGCCGGAAACAACATCGATATCGCCGTCGCCATCAAATCCGGTTAACAAAACAAAAACCGTTTGAACAATCAAAACAATGGTCGAGGGGATAGAAATACAAGCGAGAAGTTGCCCTAGACCTCCTAGAGAATTCCACCAATCCATCATAATTTAAACGTTTCCTTTCCAATAGCTCCGCCCAACGGGCGGAGATTTTTTATAATTCATTCGACTTAAATAAAATCAAAGCTTGTCTTTTATATTCAAACGACAGATATGATGCTACCATAATTTCAAGGGAAGTACAAATATTTTTTTTAGTTCCGCTGATTGGCTCAACATAATTTCTTAATACGCTTTTGATGTTTTTTGTTAAATCATTGTTTTCACTGCTACCGCTAGCATTTAGCTCTAGAGTTTCCACAAAAAAGAAATACAATTCGCTTTCGGATAAAAACTCATCGGTGTCTTTGTTTAACGGTTTGTTTGCGTGGTCGATTATTCGACAAACACAATCAATTGGCAAAACATCCTTTAAAAGGTTTATCATAACGATACGACACAAGCTGTCGATATTATATTTTTTATTGACAGAAGAGGGAACATATCTGCGTTTAATCCAGTTTTGAACTGTATGTGGTTCAAGTTCACACAAAATGCAAACCTGCGAAAGGGTTATTCCTCCGGTTGCGAAGATCGAGTTTAAGATTTTTCTATGATCCCCGTTTCCACATTCGATAATAGTTCCCGGTAGTTTTTTCATTCAGTCACCACCTTTGATAATATGATTGTATTACATGGTCGTGTGATTGTCAATAGGGTTTTGGCGATTGTTTAAATTTTATTCATAATTTTATAAAAAACAATGGTGTACATTTAACAGCAAATAGATGTTTTACGAATTTACATATAATATGTTGCAATATTTTATTTAACTGCTATAATAGCAATAATATAATCGAACTTGCTGTATTGTTGATTTTGTAGAATTTTAATTAATTTGAAAACTCGATTTATCGTTTTATAGATGAAGAATTGTTCAATAAAATAAATAATTTTATAAATTTTAGTTTTATCTTTTTTATAAACAATAAAGGCTTAATGTTTAGTAAATAAATGAAACTTTAATCGCTTACGCCAATGATACAATCGTTTGCGCCCAAAGCTCGCACAATGGAACAAAATAAATTAAAATATAAGAAGGACAGATTGCATGGTTTCGGATTGCAAACAAAATTGGTTGCAATTTATCATGATTTTTTAAAACGTCTGCTTGAAACAAAAAAAGGTGCAACTATTACAAATATATTGAAACTATGAAAGGTGTACAAGTTATTTAAGATATCCAACAGGGTTAAACCTATTTACCAATTCAAACGAAACATCGTTGTTTGTTGTTGAGCTTGGTTTTTACGCTGACGAGGTAAAAAGCGATGAAGAGTTGGGTCGAATATACAAAATGGATATGGACGCTTCTAATCGAAAAGAAATATATAAGCTTGAGGCAAACGAAAGTTTTTATACAAATACACTATAATAGACCAACCTATGCTTTAATCGACAAAGATGACTATTACAACAGCATACCAAACTACAGGTTAATAGAGGATTTGATATAGCAGTATTTTAAAATAAAAACAAAATACGGAGGACAGCAAAATGAAAAAACGCAGTTTATTTCTAGTGGTTTTAGTTTTAACCCTCTCGCTTTTGGTTGGGTGTTTTTCTGAAACTTCCCAAATCGGCGAAGATGAAAAGGAGCAAGCCTCCGGCATTACAGAACAACCTGCTGTTTCGGAAACACAAGTTAGTGTGGTTGGGCGTA
>CAYJKJ010000026.1:0-28887 GCA_964370715.1 uncultured Faecalibacterium sp. | reverse complement strand
TTGACGACGAGATTTTAATCGGAAACTTCATTCAAGGGTTCACACAGGACGACTTGAATTCAGCCGAAGTCACGGCTTTGGTTATAAACTCAAACGGAGTTTTGGAGATGCCTATGGGAAGCGTTATCGTTAATATCGAGGGCGTGATTGTCGAGGTTTCGGAAGACAGAAAAAGTTTTTTGCTTGACACAGGGAAATGGGTTGTTGTGACGGATGAAACGGAACTTGGCATAACGGGGCCTACTGCCGCGCCGAAAGAGGAACAATTTTTTGAAGAAACGTTCCGAGTCGGAAACTCGATAGCCGGGTTTACCGAAGACGAAAACGCCGAGGAGCTTTTGGCATATGCTATCTATACCAACTGGAACTGGGAAGACCCCATGGAATAAAGATGCTTGAATTGATAAATGAACGGAGAAAGTTTGATGAAAAAAATACTGTGTTTAACTCTTATCGTTGCTTCAATACTGCTTGTCGGTTGTTACAAAACAAATGTTGAAAGCGATTATCCCGCCGCAATTATGGTTGAAGACATAGTTTATCTTTTGCCTTTTGAGCCATCGCCCATTGAAGTTGATGACAGCGAGATTATTGGCTATACAAACTCATACACCGATGAATACCCCGAACGAAATGGCGAAACGAACTTTAACAGAGAACTTGAAATGCCTTATGCCAAAGTTGACGGCGGTATAGCGGTTTTGTATGATAACGAATGGTATGTATGCGCTCCGAGAGAATGAGCGTAAACAAAAGTTAAAACAATGAAAAAAACGTCTATTGACTTCTACACCTAAAGTTGCGACCACAAACACACATAACTAAATCTCCTTAAAACCATATAACTAATTTTTACGAATCATTTGTCTTATATAAAGCCGAAAATCGGTTACACACATAAAAGTATGCAACTCAAAAATCGGCAAAACTATTTTCAGCTAAATAATTTTATTTAAAACATCTACTGCTAAAACAAACTGTTCTTTGTTTAGGGTGTAATAGGTCCATTTACCACACCTGCGTGGGATAACCAACTTCGCATTGGTCAAGACCTTCAAATGGTGTTCCAACGTTGAAAGAGGCATCTCTATTTTTTCGCTCAAATTGCAGTTGCATTCTTCACCCAAAAGGAGTATTTCAAGAATTTTTATCCTTTGTGGGTCGGCAAGACCTTTAAATATCAAATGTAAGTTTTCTTTTTCTATATTCATATTATACCTTCCTCGACATAACAAAATTGTAAATTATGTTTTTTTGTTATACTTATGCAAATTGCAAAACGTAAAGGCTGTATACATCATACATCGTTCCGATAAAATGCTACGCTACTATAAAATAAGCGGTGTTAAAATGGGGAATATCAGACAGAAGAGTTAGGATTTTGTTTCGGGTTGCCACATCGAAAACGACTTAACACAACAACCCTACACAAAGTAGCATCTGACTATACCTTTGAACTTGTAAGAGATAAAATAGAGATTTCCGACAGCAGGGGCAATTTGAATTAATAGGCGCCGCCCATTTGTTCGCTTGCTTGGTAATAATATTTAACCGCACCGCTTGATATTTGGGATATAGTGGGTGTATAAAGCAGCGTATTGAAAAAGGTTGGAACTATATTAATAATAGGCTCCAACCTTTTATATATTAATTTAATTATAAATACCTGCCTGTTACACTAATCTCAGAGAGCGAAACTTCAAAAGGTGTACCCTTGGCTATCACCTCTCCACCTTTATCACCGCCGAATGGTCCAAGCTCTATAATGTAATCACTTTTTGCTAAAAGATCTGTGTTATGCTCAATTAAAAATACAGAGTTATTTTGGCTTACAAGTTTTTGAAGTAGTGCTAAAAGTTTCTCGCTGTCCGAAGGATGAAGTCCTGTGGTCGGCTCGTCTAATAGATATAGAGTGTGACCACTACCCACTTTAGCAAGTTCTTTTGACAGTTTAAGCCTTTGGCATTCACCACCGGAAAGTGTAGTTGTCGATTGTCCGAGCTTTAGATACGTAAGACCGACTTCGTTTATAACGCTAAGTTTTTTGAAAATTTCCTTGTTGTCCTCAAAAAAATCTAAATTTTCAAGCACTGTCATATTTAAAACATCGGAAATACTTTTGCCTTTGTATGTCACCGATAACACTTTCTTTTTAAATCTATGCCCTTTGCAAACAGGACAGATAACTTCAACATCATCTAAAAACTGCATATCAAGAGCTATTACTCCAAGGCCTTCGCATTTTTCACAGCGCCCACCTTTAACATTGAAAGAGAAATCAGCAGGCTTAAGTTTTAATGTTTTTGCCTGTGTTTGACTAGAAAACAGCTCTCTAATTAGCGTAAAAACTTCTGTGTATGTTGCGATATTACTTCGACTCTGTCTGCCGATAGGGCTTTGATCAATTTTGATTACCTCTGAAATACTCTCAAATCCACGAACACTCTCGGCATTTTTTCTCTGCTCTATAACATCAAAAACAAGCGAGCTTTTACCGCTACCGGAAACTCCGGCAAAAGAAACAAGCCCACCGAGCGGAATGTTCACCGAAACGTTTTTAAGATTATGTGCAGTGGCATTTTTAACTTCGATAAATCTGCTCGCATTTATCTTTTTGTCGTTTGGTTTGGCTTTTTCTTCTCTCAAATACTTTGCTGTTTTTGAAATTTCACTTTGCGAAACTTCTGAAACCGTGCCACTTGATACAACTTCACCCCCGAGAGAACCGGCACCGATACCAAAATCAATGATATAATCGCACTGCTTCACAAAATCCATATCATGCTCAATAACGATAACTGTGTTGCCAAGGTCACGCAGTTTTTTTATTGCTTTGAGTAGCAACAAAGTATCTCGTGCGTGAAGTCCTGTGGTAGGCTCGTCTAAGATGTATAACACCCCGGTAAGTCCGCTTTCTAAAATGCTTGCAAGGCGAATTCGCTGACTTTCACCACCCGAAAGAGTGCTAACATGTCGGTGGGTCGAAAGATATTCAAGACCGATTTTTATAATACCGTTTGCACGTTTCAGAATATCACCTATAACCATTGTCGCAATTTCTTTTGCTGATGGAGATAGTTTCGATAAAACATCTTCTAAAAACACCACAAGTGCTGACATTGTAAAAGTGCTGATTTCTATTATGGTTTTTCCGCCGAGTTTCGCAGTCCTGCCGTCAAATCCAAGCCTTGTGCCATCACATTCATCACAAGGTGTGCTTCCAATAGCACTTGCGATAACAGGGTTAGCGACTTTTTTTGTAGCAGACTCCACCACTTTTTTATTTACAAAAGTGCGAAGCCCCTCGACATAACCGTCCATAACTCGTTTTGGCTTTTTGATATTTGGAAACTGCTTTTTAAACTTCTCGCAGTCAACACCGTCAAGAAGTACGAGCATTTCAAGTTCGTTATAGTCTTTAACAGGTTTTGAAACATCGAAAGTAAAACCATAATGTTTGCCACACGCCTCAAATGTATTTGAGTAATGCTCCCAAAAAGTTTCGTTACCCCAAATTTTGATAGCACCCTCTTTTATAGTAAGGCTTGTATCAATAAGTTTCGACAAATCCACATCTTTCACTACACCAATACCATTACATTTTGGGCAAGCACCTTCAGCTTTGTTAAACGAAAAACTCGCCATACTAAGATGTGATAGCTTGGTTTTGCAGTGAGGACAAGAAGTGTCAGTAAAATCAACTTCCTCATCTTCATCAAAATTCGGAGCGATTTCGCCTTTACAAATTGGGCAGATTCTTATGCTAAGTTTTGCGTATAATATACGAAGATAGGTTAGTATCTCGGTGTATGTGCCAACCGTTGAACGTGGATTTTTTGAAAGCACCCTTTGCCCAACAGAGATAGATGGCGAAAGTCCAACAATGCTGTCTACTAGTGGTTTGTTAAGCCCATCTGTCACCATTCCCATCGACTCTAAATATTGACGCTGACATTCTTTTTGCAATATATCGATAGCAAAACTGCTTTTACCACTTCCCGACACACCTGTCAAAGCGACAAGTTTGTATTTTGGTACTTCTACCGATATATTTTTTAGGTTGTTTTCCCTTGCACCTGTGATTTTTATAAATTCGGTTCTCATTATTTATTATCGTCCTCCAACAAGTAATCAGCCATAAAGTTTAGTATTTCCGAAAATATAGCTTTTTTATCCTCGGAAAACTTTTCATCAACTGCATCCATAAGGGAAGCAGATTTTGCATCATTGCTATTTTGAATTAAACTTTCAGCTAAAGAAAGATAAGTAACCCTCTTATCTTCGGTAGAGCCGGATTTTATAACCAAACCTTTATTTGCAAGTTCATTCACCTTTTGCGTTGTTGCAGGGCGAGATAGATTAAGCCTATTTGCAAGTTCACTAACCGTCATGTTCTGCTTGTGGTTTATAATAAATAATTGCAATACATCGGAATATGGCAGAGAACTTCCAATTTCACTCTCACGAATATTTTTATAGCAATCAATATCAACTGCACTCATAAATTTAAAATATGCTTCTCTCATACAACACCTCATTCAATATAGTTTCGATATTGAAACTATATCACAAAGAGATCCAAACGTCAATATCGTTTCAAATTTGAAATCATTGTCACTATACCAATGCGAGTATTAGCTTGGGGATAAAACGAATATGCTCCCGAATACAAATCTAACATTATATATTGTATATCCTTTTTTGCAAAGAAATTTTTTTAGATCTCTCATCACATCCGCAAAATCACCAAAATACAACATATTGTTTTAAAAATTGATGATTTTTTTAGTGAATTGTGATATAATTAAAAAAGCGCTTGATCTAGCTATAAAACATCGATCGCTATATTTTTAATATGGAGGGGATTTATATGAATCTTAGTAGAATAAACGAAATATTAAACCAAGAGATGATAATTGCAACGGGTTGCACAGAGCCGGGTGCGGTTGCGCTTGCGGCATCGGCGGCGAAGGACTACCTAAGCGGCAAGGTTGAAAAAATAGTCGTTAAGGCGAGTGGCAACATAATCAAAAATGCAATGGCAGCGGGGCTTCCGGGAACTCCGTATGTCGGGATAGAATATGCAGCGGCAATCGGAGCGGTCGGTGGCAAAACAGAAGAAATTTTGCGAGTAATCTCGGACGTTAATCCGGGACAATATGAAAAAGCCGAGCAACTCGTTAAATCAAACAAAGTCGCTCTAGAAGTTGCTATCGTGGTGGAAAAGCTTTATATCGACATAACGGTTTTCGACAACCAACAAAACAGCGCTCGTGCTGTCGTTTCAGGGTCACACACCAACATAGTTTTAATTGAACAAAACGGAAAAATAGTTTTTGAAAAAAATTCCGAAAACGCAACCGGCGAAAGCATTCCTCCAAGCGATATCCAAAAGGAACTGTCAGTAGCTAAAATATATGATTTTGTCTGTTCGATAAACAGTTTGGGGGATGTCCCCGACATGGTTAAAAAATCGGTCGAAATTAACCGCAACATCTGCAACATTGGAATGGAGCAGGATTTCGGTTTGATGTTTGGCAAAAACATCAAAGATGATATCGACAAAAAGATTATCGGAAACGATCTTTTAAACTATGCAATGATGGTTACTTGTTCCGGAGCCGATGCACGAATGGCGGGTGCGCCGATAGACGTTGTAACAAATTCGGGTAGCGGTAACCAAGGAATAACCTGCACCATGCCGGTAGTTGCGGTCAGCGATTTTCTTGAAAAAGACGATATAACGATGTATCGTGGCGTAACGCTTAGCAACCTAATGGCGGTGTATATAAAATCGAAGTTTGGAAAGCTTTCTGCTCTTTGTGGCGCAACTGTTGCCGGAATGTCGTCGGGCTGTGGCGTTGTCTATGTATTGGGCGGACAACTTAAAGAGATTGAATATGTTATTCATTCGATGATAGGAAACGTTACGGGAATGCTTTGCGACGGAGCAAAGCCGGATTGTTCCCTTAAAATAGGAACCTGTGTAAACGCCGCTTGCCATGTTGCGCTTTTGGCGATGAAAGGGATAAGGGTTGAAGAAACCGAAGGAATTGTTGCAGATTGTGTTGAACAAACTATCGAAAACTTTGCGTTAATAGCAAACGAAGGTTCTTCAAAACTTGATAATTTAATCCTACAGATTATGACGACCAAAAACAAAGCCGAAGGTTTAACAACCTAACTTTAAATATGAACGTTAAAAAACGCTCTTGACTTAACATCAAAAGCGTTTTTTTGTTGCTGTTTTTTAACTTTTATCCTTTAAAAAGCTGTTTAATCGCTTTAAATGGATGACCATTTACCCAAAGGAGAATAGCTCCCATGTTATGCTCGGTGAAAACTCCGTTTGATTGGGTTATAATGCAATCAAGTGTGTTCTCCAGAACCCCAAACAAGATCATCTTTGTTTCGGGGTTATCTTTGTCTTTATCTTTCGACATATTTATAATTGTTCTTTTCAAAAAAAACACCAGGATTTTAACCAAACCCGAGACCTTTTCAAGCTCAGTAAACGTGTTATATAGGGTGTATTCCCCTTTTTTAATATCGTCGAAATCCTTGTTGTTAAGCTGTTCAAGTTTTTGAACAACGGTTTTGGTCATATTTTCGATATCGCTTTCACGTTTGCCCAAAACCGCCAATTTGTCGCTTATGCCGTCTGCCGTTATCGGTGCGCACAACTTAACATCCTTTAAACTAGCGGAAACTTCAATTTCGTATTCCCCTCCCACAACTTCAAATTCTCGAGTTATTTCGTTATAAACCGAGAAACTTCTGCTTGATAGTTCTATCTCAACTCGCTTGCTTTCCCCCGGTTTAAGGCTAATCTTTTCAAATCCGCCAAGTTCTCTTTTGGCTCGATAAAACGCTTGGTCGTTGTTTTTAATATAAACCTGCACTATCTCTGCACCCTCTTTTTCACCAACGTTTTTAACGGTGAACCGAACGGTCACACCATTTGAACTTAAACTGTCGCTCGAAAGAGATATGTCGCTATATTCAAACTTTGTATAGGAAAGACCAAACCCAAAATCAAACAACACCGGTATATCATAGGTGTCGAAATATCGATACCCAACAAAAAGACCTTCGCCATAAAAAACGTTGTTGGTTTCCTTCGCAAACCACCTAGTCGACGGAACATCTCCAATCGCCAAAGGATATGTTTCGGTCAGTTTTCCGCAAGGGTTAACTTCACCCGAAAGCAGCTTTGCAACGGCGCTTGATATCGCTTGTCCGCCAAGGTGTGCTTGCAACAACGCCTTAACCTTGTCGATATTCTTTATCACAAAAGCGGAACCCGCCGAAGCCACAAAGATAATATTGCTGTTTGCTTGATATAGTTTCTCAAGCAAACTTTCTTGATTTTTCGGAAGATTAAGGTTTTTTCTATCAAACCCTTCCCCTTCATATTTGTCGGTTAACCCTCCAAAGAAAACAACATATCGAGAATTTTTCGCCTTTTCAACTGCTTGTTTTTCAAGCTCCAAATTAATTTCGTCATCGCTATAACCCATCGCAAAATCAGCGTTTTCAAAAGTTTCAAAAAGGCTTTCGACGTGGCTTTTTATCTTTCCTACCGTTATATGCGAACTTCCACCCCCTTGAAAGCGAACCTCTTGCGCCATCTCGCCAACTATCAATATATCGGCATCTTTTTGAAGCGGCAAAATATCCTGTTCATTTTTAAGCAACACGCAACATTGAGCGGCGATATCGGCCGCTATTTCATTCTGCTTTTGATAGTCGACCTCAAAATCTTGCAATTTTTCTGCTTGCGAAACAACAAGCTCAACAACGTTTAACGCCGCTTGATCGATTTCTTGCTCCGATAACAACCCGCTGTCGTAAGCTTTTTTCAACTGCTCCGTGTGCCGTCCGTTTGCATCGGGCATCTCAAGACCCAGCCCATTTTTTATGCATTTAACAATATCGATAGCCGCTCCCCAATCCGACACAACAAGCCCACGGTATCCCCATTTTTCTCGCAAAATCTCTTTCAACAGATAAGAATTGTGGCAACAATATCCGCCGTTTATGCGGTTGTATGCCGCCATTATCGTCGTGGGTTTTGCTTCTTTTACTATCTTTTCAAAAGCCGAAAGATATATTTCGTGCATCGTTCTTTGGTCTATAACGCTGTTTTGGGTTTGGCGGAATTTCTCTTGGCTGTTGCAAGCAAAATGTTTAAGCGATGTTCCAACCCCTCGCTTTTGCATAGCGTTTATATAGCTTACCCCAAGTTCGCCCGAAAGAAACGGATCTTCCGAAAAATATTCAAAGTTGCGCCCACAAAGGGGATTTCTTTTGATGTTAACCCCGGGACCTAGAACGACCGACACTTTTTCTTTAAGCGCCTCGCTCGCTATAGCGTCCGCAAGTTTCGCCAAAACCTCTCGATCCCATGAACAGGAAAGAGCGCTCTCGCTTGGGAAACAGGTTGCAACTTCGCTTTTGTTTATATCCATATAACTTTCAACTTGTTGTTTTCGCAAACCATGCGGCCCGTCGCTCAACATTATCTGCGGTATTTTTTTGTTGCAATCATATGTATACCAACTTCCGACACCGCTTAACAAGCGAATTTTTTCGTCGACCGATAGTGTTTTTAAGATTTCTTTTGAATTAATCATAACTTCTCTCCATAAATGTGGCTTTCAACCACCAAATTAAATTTGCAATACAAAAAGGCGGTATATAGAAATAAGCGACTGTGAAACCGTTTTTGCATTCTACAGCAAGGTTTATCTTATTATATAATACCTTGTTTAATTGTAGTATAAATTATAGTACCACAGCAAAAAAACATAATCAACGCATAAAAACACACATAATGTTAAGTTTAATTTAATAGTTATCTAGTAGTTATAGAAGTGAAAAAAAAGAGCTGACTTGAGTTAATCAGCGCCTTTATCCACACCCGTAGTTATTTAACAATAGAAATTTAATGGTTTTATATGTTATACTATAGCTATATAAACTATTATCAACCATCAACCACAGGAGAAAACGCAATGTGTTATAACGCAAAAAACTGTAGTATTGAAATAGGCGATACAACGATCGACTATATATCTTTTGGAAACGGCGACAAAAATCTCGTTATCATACCCGGTTTGGGGGATGCATTAAAAAACGTTAAGGGAACTGCTCGAACGCTAGCCCTTCTTTATAAACAGTTTACTAAAGACTATAAAGTTTATATGTTCAGCAGAAAAAACAAACTGCAAGAAGGATATTCAACAAGGGATATGGCTCGGGATATGGCCGACGTTTTAACAAGGCTTGATATAACAGATTGTCATGTTTTGGGCATTTCGCAAGGAGGAATGATCTCGCAATATCTCGCTATCGATTACCCCCACCTTGTTAAAAAACTTGTGTTAGCGGTGACGTTGTGCAAGCCCTACGACTGCACAAAATCCGTCTTGACCAAATGGATTGAATACGCCAAAAACAACGACTATAAAAGCATCTTTATCGACACTTCGGAAAAAACCTACACCGAAAAAAAGCTTAAACTTTATAGAAAATTCTATTCCGCTTTGTCTAAATTCACCGCTCCAAAAAGTTTCGACAACTTTATCATACAAGCGAATTCCTGTCTTAACCACAATAGTAGCAAAGAGATAGGAAAGATTAGCTGCCCAACATTTGTTATCGGTGGCGATCAAGATAAAATTGTTGGGGAAACCTCTTCTTTTGATATTGCGCAACTCATTGTCGGTAGCCGATTAAAGATATATAACGGCCTAGGTCATGGCGCATATATCGAAGCAAAAGATTTCGACCAATTGGTTTTGGATTTCTTCAACGAATAAAAGTTTACCAACTGTTAACAACCGTCAACGGGTGTCGTGGTATAATTTAGTTTAAAAATGAAGTTGATATAACTTAAATTTAACCTTCTCACAATCGAGAGGTTAAATTTAAATAAGGAGTTATTATGAGAAAATTATTTTTAGCATTAATTCTAATCACCATAACCCTTTGTCTTTTTGTCGGGTGTTCTTCGAACGGAGCCGAGGAAGCTTCTTCCCCAACCGCTGAACAAAAACAGCCTGTCGAAGATGGCGACCTTTCGGTTGTCAGCATGGAGCTAAGAAGCGGATATACCCTCTATGGAGCGGAAACATCGTATGGCTACTATGAATCGGATTTATGGGATCCCGATGAATTTGAAAACCCCGATGATTATCAAAAATACAGAATATCAAACATCATGTTCACCGACTATGGAACGGCGAAAAAAACATATCTTTGCAGCGTTCCGGCTTGCACCCATAACAGCGAAAGTTGCACAAGCTATATGGAACATTCCGGCTTTTTAACGATGTTCACGCTGGGCGACCAACAACAGATATATCTTTTATCAAAAAGCGGCTACAACTATAGCGACAACCCGGCTATCAATCCCGACAGCTTGTATATCATGAACAAAGACGGAACCAACCGTCGGTTGCTTTATGATCTGCCGATGAACGAAGTTTTTGCGGAATCCCCCGTAATTGCAGACAACAACAATATATATGCTGTTGTCTCTATTGTTACCGAGGCGACGGAAGAGCCAACAAAAGAACTTCGCAAAATTAATGCGACAACGGGGGAAGCCGAAACCTTGTTTGAACTCTCCCCTTGGCAGTGGCTACATTCCGCCTATCAAGATATGATTGTGTTTGTTGAATTTCCTCCTCTAGATGACATATCCGCCGAGGAACACGAAAAAATTGATACCTATCGCCAAAATGAAATTGAGGACGGCGGCACAATCGGCTATACAACGCTTGGATATTCCCTGTCAACAGGCGAGACTACAACTCTGCATGAATGGACAACGAGCGAATCATTTTTGAAAGATCGCTATCAATTTGCAGCAACCGACTCGGTTGAGGGATCTTTCACCCTTATTTCTATCGACCTTTCGACCGGCGAGAGAAAAGAATATCCTAATCTAGTAGGATCCGAAAAAGCATTTAATTTAATAAATAACTATGTCGATGGTTATATAACCTACTACTTCATGTCATATGAACCTCTCGACCAACCCATAACCGATGAAAACGGAAAAATATTGCACGACTCGTCCGAAACGTTAGTTAGCTACTATCTCAACCTTGAAACAGGGGAAAACAAAAAGATAGACCTTCCCTATTCAACCTCCTATTCAGTTGAAAATACAAAGATATACGCTCAAACCGACGATGAATTTTTGGTTATAAGCGGACAACATCAATCGGAACCCATAACGAGATACGGAAACGACGGCGTTCCGTATGAAGTGACCTTGCCGGTAATCGAACGAGCGCTCATTTCAAAGCAAGATTATTTTAATAGCGTCGCAAACTTTAGGTATATCGAAAATCTGTTTTAAAAAAAGATAGTTTTAGACTTTCGGTTTAAGATTTTAAGACGCCGTGGCAAAGCCACATGGCTATTTATCTAAAAAAAACAATTGCCTCAAAAAAATGGGGCAATTGTTTTTTTATCTTGTTTTTTGTCTTAAAAATCCAAAAACTATTATCGCTATACTAATAGCTAACGCTATCAAATAATAAATAAATTCCGACCTTACGATTATGATTGCGGTTTCAAGCGATGTGAGATAACCTAACATTAAACAGTATCTATTTAAAAACACTATTGCAACAAAAATATTAACCATCGAGAAAAGATATAAAAAAGATCTTTTAAGGCTAAAAACAACGACGAGAGCAACAAACGAAATGTTTATAAAAATCCCGACCGTTGCTGTAAAGTTTGCGACGGGGCCTACCTTATTAATCGGTATAAAAGACAAAACAAACGACCTATCATTAAACACTATAAAACAAAAGATAAAGGGAATAAAAACCGTTAATGCGCTAATTATGTTTAGCAGAATGGTTGTTTTAATCGTTTTTTTAATCGGTTCTTTTTGTTTTGATATATTCTTTATATCGGAAAAATCAACAACTTTTTTTATAATTGCCTCAACTTGGGGTTGAGAAAAGGTTTTGTTTTGTTCTATTCTCTCACCTTGCAGCAGTTCCGTTGCGCTAACCCCCAAAACCTCTGCCAACGGAAGAATTAGCGAAACGTCGGGCAAGCTTCTCCCTTTTTCCCATTTGCTTACCGACTTGTCGGATATATGAAGTTTTTCGGCGAGTTGTTTTTGGGTCAGGTTGTTTTGTTTTCGAAGTTCAACAAGAAAATCTCCGAATTGTTGTTTTGAAGTTTGCATTATCTCTTCGCCTCCTTGAAACAAGAATACAACGAAACGCTACAATCTGCAACCTACCGTTGGTAGAACTAGTTGTTTTCTAGAATTTCTTAACGATATCCGAAAGCCAAATACCTTTGTTAACGAGAAACAGACCAAACGCAAGCTTTGCAAAATCGACCGACTGGACAATCATATAGATATACAAGATGGGAAGCTCGGTGAAACGAGTTAGGCAAAAAGCAAGCGGTATCGAGACGCCCCACATAAACACGCAATCGAATATAAAAGTAACTATCGTTTTGCCCCCCGAACGTATCGTGAAGAACGAGCAATGAATCGAGGCATAGATAGGCATCATAACGCTAACAACTCGAATAAGGTTGGTTGCTATTTGTTTAACCTCATCCGTCGTGTTGTATATCTCGGGGAAAAGCGGAGCGGCAACAAACAAAATCATGCCAACAAATATATGCAAAACAAACGTGAACAATATCGTTCTGAGCGCCGAAAGTTTCGCTAGTTCAAAGTTTCGAGCGCCAAGATGATGGCCGATTATTATCGCAACCGAGTTTCCAATAGCGATATAAACGATGTTGAAAACATTTGTTATAACGGAATTTATGTTAAACGCCGCCACGACTGCAAGCCCTTTTGTTGAATAGAACTGAATTAGCATGGTGAACCCAACGACCCATAAAATCTCGTTTATCAAAAGCGGAAACCCTGTTTTTAATATCCCTTTTGCAAGATCTTTCGGTATATGAAAACCCCGAAACACCCCTTTGATAAATTCATTTTTATCGGTGTTTTTATGCGTCCAATACACCACTATAAACAGCTCGACAAACCTTGACACAACTGTTCCTATGGCCGCCCCTTGAACCCCTAGCGCCGGAGCGCCAAACTTTCCGTATATAAGAATATAGTTGATAACAAGGTTGGTCACAACCGCAACAACCCCTGCTTTCATCGGAACAAGAGTTTGCCCCGTTTCACGAAGCGTTCCGGAATAGCATTGAACTATCGTGAACGGAATTAACCCTATGACCATAATGCTAAGATACTGTCTTCCGTATTCAAGCGTTTTTTGGATATCCCCCGTTTCTCCGCCTTCGTGGAGATAAAGCGATATCAACTGTTGATCAAGCGTTTTAAAAACAATTAACGAGATTATTAAAAATATCGAACTTATTACAAGTTTAAAGCGAAAAGCGTTTCTTATACCTCGTTGGTTTTTTTGTCCGTAGAACTGTGCTGTGAATATACCCGCTCCCGAAATCGCACCAAATATCGTTAGAACAAAAACAAAGATCAACTGGTTAACGATCGAAACCCCCGACATTTGGTCGGTTCCAACCGTTCCTATCATTATATTATCTATCAAGTTAACAAAGTTTGTTATACCGTTTTGGATAGCTATTGGGATCATAATTGTCAGCAACATTCTATAGAACTGCTTATCGCCTATTAGTTTTCTCATTCGTGTCAAAGCCTCATGTAAAAAAATATTCCGAAAAAAAGCAAATAAAAAAAGCCCAAAACGAGCTTTTTATTAATTGCAACGTTTAAAACTTTTAATATTTGTTAGATATTAAGTTAATTCTATCACCTGTTATTATGAATGTCAAACGATTTTACCCGTCGATTTGAAACATTTCTTCAAACGGGATTTTATTAAGCTTATATCCGCTTGCTTTTGGATCTTCTTTATCGTTTATGTAATCAACATAGACGACATTTTGTTCGGAATATAAAAGCGCAACCGAACGTTTTATCCCCTTTTCAAGCGAAAAATTTTGGTTAATAGCTATAACCGCTTGTTTAAGCCGTTTATCGTTTATTCTTAATGCTTCGGGAAGCCGTCCGCTTTTGTTTGTCGAAAGCCGATCGACAACTAGCATATCACGCAAAACTTCGCCGCTAATCCCCGGCAAACAACCCAAAAAATCTTTTAAAAACTCGGTGTAGCCGTCTAGCGATATCCTTTCGCCAAAATCAAAATTGCTCGTATATTCCCCGATTAAACGGTATAGCTCAAACGGTGTTTTGCCGGTAGCCGAAAGAACATAATGTATGGTATTTTTAAACCTTCCGCTGTTATATATCCTCTCGAGAGCGTCCTCAACATTTTGTATAACCTTAATATCGCTTTTTGAAAGCCACGGCGTTGACACAACTTGATAGGGCGGTTTTATGTCAAAAACAGCCGGGTATCTTTCGGGAAATCTTTTCATATCGCTACCGTGCAGAAGTTTTAAAAATCCGACTTGAAGCATATTTGAACAAAGCGAATAACCTGTGTTAAAGCTTTTTTCAAACTCTAATAGATCCTCAAACGGCAACCCCGCTATTAAATCGATATGTATATGCATATTCCCAAACGACACAAGGCGTTTAATGTTGCGTTTAAGCTTTTCAATATCGGTTTTCCTGTTGATAGCCAAAAGCGTTTTTTCGCAAAACGACTGCATACCAATCTCTAGTTGAACCGCTCCTTTTGGCATCGTTTCAAGAATTTGAAATGTCTTTTCGCTCAAGATATCCGCCGCTATTTCAAAATGAAAACAGATATGTTTCGGAATAGCTTTCCCGAAATTTTGCTTAATAAACAAAAGAATTTTCTCGGAATGACTAGCGGAAGCATTAAACGTTCGGTCTACAAATTTAATTGTTTTGGTGTCGCTGTTCGCTAGCACCAACAGCTCTTGAAGCTTTTTATCAAGGTCAAAATACCTCGGCTTTTCGTTTTGCCCGGACAGACAAAACGCACAACGAAACGGGCAACCCCTGCTCGTTTCAAAATACGTTATTCTACCGCCGGCATTTTTGGCATATCCTGCCTCTATCGGAGATGGAGGATATTCGCAAAAATCGGCGCTGTCATTTTGTTCGCAATCCCATTTAAAATCCCTCGTTGTAACCCCCGAAATTTTCTCTATAGCGCTAGGGTTAAACTTAGCATCTATCAACCGTTCCAAAAGCAAAGGAACGGTTTTCTCTCCCTCGCCCGAAACCACAACATCGATAAAGCTGTTGTTTTTTAAAACCTCGGCGGCGTTATACGAAACCTCGGGGCCTCCAACCATCGTTACAATATCTTTGTTTTGTTTTTTAATGCTTTCGCAAAGTTCAAGAGTTTTCTCTATGTTCCATATATAACAGCTAAACGCAACAACTTTTGGGTTATGGCTCAATATCTCACGTTCAAATTCACCGAGAGGTTGATTTATCGTCGTTTCACAGATGACGGTTTTTTGATAAAGACTATTAGAAAACTGCTTAATCCCCGACGCTATGCAATAGGGCGCCGGCGAAAAATGAATATACTTTGAGTTTAGCACCGCTAAAACTAATAACTTTTCCAAACAAAACCTCCAAGCAAATTTTTTGCTTCTAAAAGTTGTTTTTAAAAAATTAACTTTTAGAAACTAAAAAAACATATATTTTTTTCAAAAACTATAGTACAATAATAAAGAACTTATATTCTTTTTTCGCCAACTATCAACAAAATTTTCGTAAGGAACTAACAGATGAAAACTAACACAGCTTGTTTTTCCGGGCATCGTCCACAACATTTTATATTCGGGTTCGACGAAATACATAGCGACTGCGTTAAAATAAAAGATGAGATTAAAAACGCTATAGACCTTGCAATTCAAAACAGCTACACAACTTTTTTAACAGGAATGGCTCAAGGGGTTGATATTTGGTGTGCCGAAGAGGTGTTGCGCCAAAGAATGAGCGGAAAAAAAATCTTCCTAAATGCCATTGTTCCGCATATAGGCCAACAAAAAAGCTGGTCTCCTTTATATCAAAAACGTTATTTCGATATCTTGGAAAAAAGCGATGATGTTGTCATACTAAATCAAGCCTACATTCCGGGATGCCTAGGCCAACGAAACCGCTATCTAGTCGACAACTCGAGTTTGCTAATAGCTGTTTTGGGCAACGAAAATGGCGGAACAAAAAACACCGTCGACTATGCAGTTTCCAGAAAGCTTGAGATAAAAATAATTACCCCATAAAACAACCAACAGGCTACGACGAAATCTACACCATGTCGAAGCCTGTTTTTTTATACTTAAAGTTATACAGCAGTCGTTTTATACCAATTTAGTTTTCCGGAGTTAAAAACGCATCGTAGGAATTGAAGAAATCCGCTGTGTCGATAACAAAGATAGGTTGTTTTTCAACGGTAACCGCAAGATCCCTTATCCATGAAATATGTTCATTAAGCTTGTTTTGCTTTGTTTTTTCTATCATGTCAACCTTTCCAACAACGACAACATCATCACAAATTAGCCCCGCAACTTTATCTTCATAGTTAACTATAATACAAAGTTCCTTCTGATTAGCGAGAATATCGCTTTTTGTCATGTCGATAAGCGACATGATCGAATTTTTATATCCAATAGCTTTTGCTTTATAATCGTTTCCTACAAGCGAATCCGCTTGGGCGTTGGCTAGCTCATACGCCAGATGGTGTAGCTCTTCATGCGGTTCTTTGAGTTTTGAAAGGCTAAGCGCCAAAGAATGGTCTTCCGATTTAAAACTATCCATCCACCTACCTAGGGTACATCTATGGGGATTTGTTTCAAGTTTAAACGGGAGCTTATCATCTACGCAATGGATAAATTCATCAACCCAATGTTCATGATCATGTTTTCGCTGTTCAAGCATATCAAACATCACGCTTTGTTCCTGCTCTTGTGTCTGCTTGTTGAGCAAAAGACGCATTTCAATCGAAGGAACGATCTTTCCCATAAGATTGAATATCCCTCTAATAAACCTTGGGGTAAATGGAACTCTGGTAATCTTAGACGGCATAGTTACTATGCTTGTTACATAATCGCTGTTAATAGCATAGAGCTGGTTGCTTATCTTAAAAACCAACCAAAGCATCTCGTTATTTGTGTTCATATCCATGTTCATTTTTTAACTCCTGTTATCTTTATATATTCGAATAAATCACTATTGGTTAACTGTTTATATTAAAATTCTTTTTCTTTGTAATATAATATATAACGTCGCTTGCTATCTCTTCTATCGGAAGTTGCCGACAAATACCGCCCATCTTGAAAGCTTGATTTGGCATTCCGTAAACAACGCAACTGTCTTTATCCTGCCCGATTGTGTAGGCGCCTTTTTCTCGCATATTGGTTATCCCTTTTGCTCCGTCCGCTCCCATTCCGGTTAATATAACCCCTAATGCATTGCTGCCAACCGTCTTTGCAACGGAATCGAACATGACATCAACCGAAGGGCAATGCCCAGAAACTTTAGGTCCTTTTTTGCTCGTTATATAGTATCCTGTTGCATCCTTGTTAACCGACAGATGATAGTTTCCCGCAGCGATAATAACCTTGCCGTCCTCTATCCTGTCTCCGTCTTCCGCTTCTTTAACAAGCATCTCGCAGTTGTTTTGAAGCCGTTCTGCATAAAGCTTTGTGAAATGTTCCGGCATATGCTGAACAACAACAACGCCGGGGAATTTCTCGGGCAGTTGTTTGATTATCTTGAAGATAGCCTCTGTTCCACCCGTCGAGGCTCCAATCGCAATGACATATTTACTAGGCGACAGTTGTTTTGCAACCATACTTTGTTTTCTCTTTGAAAACCCCATCAACATCTGATTTTTCTTTTCCCCAAATGTTGCAGCGATCTTTATCTTTCTTATTAGGTCGGTTATAAATTTATCGTAGTTGTCATCGCTTCCGGCTTCCGGTTTCCGAACAAAATCGACCGCCCCCGCTTCCAACGCCGTGAGTTTGTGTAGCTTAGTTGCGCTAACAACGATGGTCGGCACAAATTTATGTGGTATAAAATTTTTTAAAAATGTTATTCCGTTAACTTTTGGAAGTTCAACATCCAAAACAACAACATCAGGATTTAGCCTGTTTATAAAATCCGTCGCCTCGATAGCGTCGCTAGCACAACCTACTATCAAGATATCTTCACCCGAAAGGCTAGTTGTAATTCTTGTTCTAAAAAGAATAGAATCATCAACTATAAGCAACTTTATAGGCACTAGACAAACACCACCCAACCAAACATTAAAATTTAGTTTTCACGTTTATAAATCGCCGGTTGTATATAGCTGTATTTCGATTTTGTTTTGTCTATTAGCTCGGAATGACCTATGAAAAAATATCCGTTTTTAACGGTTGCTTGATAGAATTTTTCGACAAGTTTTGTCGTTGTCTCTCGATCAAAATATATCATAACATTTCGGCAAAATATTATGTCAAAGGGTCTTGTGAATAAAAATGGGTTCATCAAATTAAGTTCATTAAACTGAACGATGTTTTTTATCTTATCGATAACTTTATAGTTATCGTCCCCTAGTTTTGTGAAATATTTCGCAACAAAATCGGGGGGCATATCTTTGATATTGTCTTTTTGGTATATTCCGTTTCTAGCCTTTGTCAACACGTTTGTGCTTATATCTGTAGCTAGAATTTTAGTTGTGAATGTCGGCTTTTTATAGCCAAAATAATTGTCGATTACCATCGATATATTATATGCTTCCTGTCCGGAGGAACAACCTGCGCTCCAAATTCTAAGTTCGGTTTTTTTCGTTTTCTCAAATTCCGGTAGCGCAACTTTTGATAAAAAATCAAAATGCTCCGTCTCTCTAGCAAAATAGGAATGGTTAGTCGTAATCTTGTTTAGAAACACTTCCAACTCTTTTTTTGATGGGTCTGCAAGCATCGCCTTTATGTATTCGTCATACGTTTTAAACCCTTTAGCTTTAAGGGTGAACGAAAGCCTTCCCTCGATTAGAACCCTTTTCTTTGAAAGGTCTATTCCATAGGATGTTTTAACATAATTTACAAGATAGTTGAATTCGCTATCTGTTATTTTAAGGATAAGCGGGCTTTCAATTCCGGGCATAGCTCTATAACTCCATTTCAAGTTTTAGTTAATAAGTGAATTCACATCGATAATAAGGCTTATGTTTCCATCGCCTAAAATGCTACAACCCGAAAGGCCTTTGTTTTTGAGGTCGTATTTGTTAAGGAAGGTTGGGAACGGTTTAACAACTATTTGATATTCGCCCATTAGTTGATCTGCGAATATGCAAGCGTTGATTCCGGAACCTTTAACTTGAATGAATATCCCTTCGAGGAAGTCCTTCGTTTCGGGTTCAACGTCAAACAGTTCATGCAATCGAATAACGGGATAACATTCTCCCCTTATTATAATCATTTCGGAGCCATCGCTGTTTTTTGTTATCTGTCCGGAATCTTGAACCTTGAAAAACTGGGTAATTGCGGTTATTGGAATTGTGAACGTTATTCCGCCAACCGTTATTATCATTCCGTCCACGATAGCAAGGGTCAACGGGATCTTAATGGTGAACGTTGTTCCTTCGCCTTTAACGCTTTCGATCGAAATTCTTCCGCCAACTTGTTCGATGTTTTGGCGAACAACATCCATTCCAACGCCACGTCCGGAAAATTCCGTTACCTGTTCGTTTGTCGAGAAACCGGGAAGCATTATGAGACCCAGCGCATCTTTGTCGGATATCTCGCTTTCAGGTCCTGTTATAAGGCCGTTTTTCTTGGCTTTAGCGATAAGCTTTTGTGGGTCAAGGCCCTTTCCGTCATCGGCTATAACTATATGTATCTCGCCGCCAACGTTTTTCGCCGCCATCGTTATTTTGCCAACTTCGTTTTTGCCGGCTGCTATTCTGTCTTCCGCCGATTCAAGCCCATGGTCAAGAGAGTTTCTTATCATGTGCATAAACGGATCGACTATTGAATCTATAATAGTTTTGTCTACTTCGGTGTCGCCACCCTCCATCACAAGCTCGGCTTTTTTATCAAGCTTTTTGCTCATGTCTCGAACGATTCTTTCCATCTTTTTAAACGTTCCCGAAAGAGGAACCATTCGAATCGACATAACAACATCTTGGAGTTCATCGGTTAGTTTGCGCAGTTCACGCATAGCTTTTGTGAAACTATCCAGTTTAATCCCCTCAAGGTCGGGGTTGCGCTCTACCATAGACTCGGCGGTTACAAGTTCACCAACCAAATCCATAAGGGTGTCGAGCTTTCCTTGGCTAACGCTAATAAAGCTGTTTGTCACGCCAAGGGTTTTAGTAGGGCTTGTCGGGGTAGCTTTTGGAGCGGCCGCTACAGCCTCGGGCTTTTTATCCTCGACAACTTGTGGTTTATCTTGAATCGGCTTTGCCGCTTCCGGTTTTTTTACAAGTTCATAAGATTTCAGATTTAAAAACGCACCCAGCACTTCGTCGATTTCTTCAACCGATATCGTTGGTTTAAGTATTAACTTCAAACCCTTTTCAACAATTATTGCGCTAGATGCTGAATCGGTTTCAGGGCTTTGCGGAACGCTGTCGATAAAGTCGCAAACCTCTTTAAGTTGCGTCATAAGCATAAATGCACGCATATTTTCCATCTGGACGCCGTCGTCAAAATGAACGACATACACAGCGTGGGCGGGGTCGACATCTTGATATTTAGCAACAACTTCGGATTTTGCTTCGGGGGCTTCGGTTTTTGGTGCTAAAACAACTTCCCCATCAACTTTAAGAAGCTTTGCATGATCTTTAAGCTTTTGTATAAGCTCGCTTTGGTCGACTTCAACATATTCGTCGTCGCTTTGGATTTTATCCATCTCGATTTTCAACACATCCGAGGCATCCAAAATTAAATCAAATATCGAATCAAACACTACTGATAACTTAGACGGGTTGTCACGCAACACAAAAAAAACATCTTCAACTGCGTGTGACAAAGAGGATATCCCTCCGAAGTTCATCATAGCCGCAGAACCTTTAATTGTGTGGGTTATTCTGAAGATATTATCTATATTCTCAGCGCTGAAATTTTTCTCTTTTTCCGATTCAAGCAAAATTTCATCAAATTGAGTCAACATAGAGGCAGTTTCATGCACAAACAACTCCAACATATTTTGGTCATGTTCCATATTTTTCATAAAAAAGCACCTTTCAACTTATATTGCAAAAAGTATTAATCTCAAAAATTATCCATTAAATAATTTATTCTACAAAAAACCGATTATACTAACAAAAATACATAGATTTTTTAGTTACTTTTTTGTAATTAAATTATACGGCGTTAAAAGTCTAAACACACCTGCCGTAGGAAGATGTGCAATATGTAAATAAACAATACCATTCTAGCACAAAACAAAACTTTTTTCTATTAAATTTAAAAATTTTTTGTTAACTAAACATTAAATAAATTGTTGAGTTTATTTGTCTATTGACGTATTGGCTTAAAAACGTATAATTAATGATAGTAAAAAAAATAAATTTCGATTAACTAATCTTACAAAAAAAGAAAAATTTGGAATTTGTGTTTCTAAAGGAGGGATTGTTTTGGCTGATATTCTAAAGGTCACGACGCCGATTGTTAATAAAAATCAAATAGTTCAAAACAAACCGCCGATAGACGGCAATGCTTTTGCTATCACGGAACTATCAAAGGTAGTCGAAACACACAACCAATCCGATATACTCAAAAACAACACAGGGCTAAACGACAACAGCGATGCGCCGGCTCTTTTGATGAACCTTTTGAAGGATCCTGCCGTTGCCGCTTCCTACATCAAAAACATATTTATGTTGGAAGAACTTTTTAAGCTTTTGCCGGCAAACAACAAAACTGTTACCCCCGAAATTCAACAGATGTTTAATTCTCTTATTTTAAAATCAGAGGATATTCCGGACGAATTTTTAAAACAAGAAGCTTTTTCAACAGGGTTTAAAGGGGAAATTTTCGATTTCTTAAGGGATGTTAGCAACAAAAACAAAGATAACGGCAGTATGCAATATCTCATAGCGATGACCCTTAAAGCGCTTAACAACACGATGAACAAAGGGGATATCCTAGACGGGATTTCCAACAGCTTAACATATCTTCAATCGCTCCACAAAGAAGGCAGCGACACCCACAGTCTTCTTAAAAATTTAATATCGGGATTTAAAGAAGAAAGCCCGAATTTCACGTCGCTAAAAGAACAAACACTATCTTTTATAAAGGATTTTGAAACAAGCCTTTTGCTGTCACCAAAGAGCAGCAAAGTTTTGTCAATCATAAAATACAATCTCTCTCGCTATAGTTCTGATCCAACGTTTTTTGCGCAATCGATCTATCGCCTTCGCAAAAAATTAAGCAACGACGACCAAGCAACGTTTAGCCGTTTAGTATCTGAATTCACCGAAATGTATGGGAAAACATCAATACAAAAAAGCCCCGACACCTCGGCGTCCAACGTTATGGATAGCCTCATTAATCTAATCGGGCTACAGGCTATGGAAAGCCAACAAAACTCACAAAACACCGAAAAAACCGACAAGATTATCCACAGCCTTTTGTCCTCCCCTTGCAACTTCACCCCGCTCCTACACTACATCATTCCGGTCGAACTTTCCGACCTTCGAGCTTTTGCCGAAATTTGGATAAACCCAAACGCCGACCAAAACGATATGCCAAAAGACGCAGGCGAAGGAAAACATTTCCTCTTGGTTATCGAGGTGGAAACTATTGGCCGTTTTGAGGTCGAACTTTTCTTCAGGTCGAGCCAAAACATTCTAGATATCCATCTATATTGCCCGCCGGGTTATGAAAAAGATTTCGAGCCGTTTATAAACAAGATGCCGGCTATAACCGATCGTTTTGACTTTAAAGTTGGGCAAACAAAAATACAACCGTTATATCAAGAACGTTCGCTTATGGACGTGTTTAAATCATTGCCGTATAAAAGGGTGGGTGTCGATGTTAAAGTTTGATAAAGATCTTAAAGCTGTTGCTTTAAAATATGACAAAGAAAAAGACCTCTCCCCCGTTGTCATAGCATCGGGATATGGCGAGGTCGCCGAAAGAATCGTAAATATAGCAGAAAAAACCGGAATACCCGTCTATCGAGACGACAGCGCCTCATCCCTTTTGTGTATGCTGGATGTTGGCGCAAACATTCCGGTCGAACTCTACGAAATTGTTGCTACTATCTATAGCGAGCTGATATTAACCGCAGCCAAGATTAAAAACAACGAACATATTGAATAGAAAATTTGTTTAATGGGTTGGGTTGCGCCTAACAAAAAGAACCGCCCCAACCAAAGCATCAACTATCTGTTTTTGAGGGATATCCGATTCATATTCTAAAGGACTAGCCGGGTCACACACAACATATTTCGGGGGTAGCGAGTTTAGCGCTCGAGCTATTATTTCGCAACGGCATTTGTCGCAAGAACAAGCGTTAAACTTTGTTATTGCGCTGTCAACATTGCTTAAAACTATCCCTTCGACAACGTTAACCGTGGTGTATGTGTCGGCGTTTGTTTTTGTTTCTCTTCCAAAAAGTTTGCTTCTAAGCGAAGATAACGGATCGTTTTCATCAACTGTCAACTGTTCGGGTGATTGAGTTTCGATATCCGGCGCGCCTTCATAGGAGGAAGAAAAAGGATTTTCGTTTAAAGCCGGAATTAATTTTGAAAATAATATATCTTTTGTCGATCCTGTGTTTTCGTTCATGTTATATAAGCCCCCTTCTTAGAAGTTCATCAACCAACCTTTTAAAATCAACGACCGCCCTGTCTCTGGGGCAGATTTTATAAACATCCTGTTGTTGAACGCTTGTAACGTTGCTTAAAGAGTTGCCGTTACGGATTTTTGTGTTTATCAACGGTATCGATAACATTCGGGTTATCTTAACCAACACCTCATCTGTAGATCGGCTTATCTCTTGGTTGGAATAGTATTTAGATAGAATTATTCCGCCAATAACAAGCGAATTGTTAAACGATCTTTTAACTCGAGATATAGTTTCATGAACCCTTATAGTTCCCATCAAACTATAGCCATCGGGCAAGCACGGAATAAACACAACATCCGATGCCACAAGAGCATTAACCGAAACTAACCCCAGTTCCGGGGGACTATCGATTAATATGTAGTCGTATAGATGCCCAACAGATTTTAAACATTCTTTTAATAATTTTTCGTTTCCCGCATAGGTGAATTCGACCTCTATGCTTTTAAGCATATCGTTCGCCGGGATAATGTCGGTAACCGGAGTTTGCTGGATTGCCCTCCTTGCGGGAACTGATCGCTTTATAACGTCATAGATGGTCGGCTCGTTTCGGTTGTTCGCTCCGAAACTAAAGCTCAGATGTCCTTGTTGGTCAAAATCAACACAAAGAACGTTAAATTTCTTATGTTTCAAACACGCCGCAATAATGTTTGTCGAAGTAGTTTTTCCAACCCCACCTTTTTCGTTGATAAAAGAAATAACTTTCGCCATTAAAAAAGCCCTCCCCCTTTTAGCTTAACTTGACTATACTTTAAAATAATAGTAATTTAGTTAATTTTCTATAAAATATTTTTTAAAATTTTGATATTGAAATTATGTAAAAAAAGTTATATAGTATATTTATATATTTTTTTTGTAAAAACAAACTAGTAATAGGGGTGTAACAATGGCAACAGATATGAGTTTTAAAGACAACCTTGAGTCTTTTTCCGAGGCTTTGTGTGAGGTTAAAGCTCAAAACGGGGATACATTGCTCTTAGGCAAAATAAGCACAATCAACACAAAATATTCTTTAAGCTTCAACGTTGTCTCGGGAGACGGAACCGAGCTTATGGAGATACGATATGAAACGCCGATAACCGCAGTGTTGAAAAAACAAGAACGGTTTTTGGTTGTTAGCGGTGAGATTGCGCTTGCAAACAAGATGTTTTGGCGTATTAGCCATCTGAAATTGGTTCAAGACACCGAAAAAAGAACGTTTTTCCGAGTTAGGGCCGACAGCCCTTGCAAGGTCAGCGACTACACCGAAATCTCAGAAGACGACGCTAACGACGATTTCTTTGAAGCTCCCGAAGTTCCGGAATATGATGCAAAGATAATCGATTTAAGCCTTAGCGGAATTAAGCTTAGGTCAGACCATGAGTTCGAAAGATCCGACCATATTGTTCTTTCAAACCTTCGCTTTAAATACATTAAATCCTTCAAGCTCAAATGCCGTATTGTTCATAAAGCCGTCTACGACCGAGCCGGAAAACGTGAGTTTATATACGGTTGCGAGTTCCTAGACGTCAACCAATACACGACCGATTTAATATGTCGAGATATATTTGATGTCCAAAGAACTCAATTAAAACAAAAAGTTATATAAAATCTATTTTATCAACAATTATTGTTGTGGATTTTTGTCTATATTATCATGTTGTTTAAAAAATAACAAGTGTTCAAGTTGCGACAACACGAAAACAGCGAGATTAAACCGCCAAAATTAATATTAAATTTTTCTTATGGTGTTTTGTGCAAGAAAGGAACAGGGGCAGATTTATGAATATTGAAACTCGTGATTTTGGAAATGTCGAAATAGAGGAGCAGGAGGTTATAACTTTTGTTCAACCGCTCTTTGGTTTCGAAGAGTATAAAAGATATGTGTTGCTACACGACAAGGAACTTGGCAACTCGATAGCTTGGCTTCAATCAACCGAAGAACAACAGCTTTGCTTTATCCTTGCCGATCCCGATGTTTTTGTTGGCGACTATGAGCCTGAAATTGGCGAACAACATCTCGAAGATATCGGAGAGGGCGAAGTTTTCGCTTGGGCAATGTGCGTGATAAACGCAGATCTTAAAAGCTCCACCCTTAACCTTAAAAGCCCGATTTTAATAAATCGTGAGACAAGGCTTGCAAAACAACTTGTTATCGAAAAAGACTATTCATACAAACATCCCTTTAAACTGGGGGAAACATAAAATGTTAAACTTAACTAGAAAAAAAGGCGAATCCCTTGTAATCGAGATAGGCGGCGAAACTGTAACGCTTATCATAAAAGACATCGCTTGCGGATCTTCAAAAAAACAGGTTCAAATCGGTGTGGAAGCGCCAAAACAATTTAAAGTTTGGCGAAACGAGATATACCAATCTATCATCGAAAACAAAAGCGCCGCCATGTCGGTTGCGCCCGACAAGCTTAAAACATTTTTAAAGCATGATTGATAACGGAGTATCACCAAATAGTATATTTAAATATAAAGCATTCTTTTCAAACCTGACAAAATAATTTTTTCAAAAATAATTTTATTTTTTTAAATTTTGCTATTTAGTTTTTCGAAAACCGTAGAATAATATTAATAACGAGGGACAAGCTAGGAAAAGCCTCGAAACTAATTTCATATTTTATGCTTTAATTTTATTATCAAATAAAATTAAAGTTTGAAATAAATAAAAAATTTTATTGGCATATAAACCAAAAAGGAATTTGGTTTTGCCGGAACAAGGAGAAACAAAAATGGGAATGGTAGTTAGAACTAATACCATGGCAATGAACGCTAATCGTTCATTAGGAATCAACAACTCGATGGTTGGAAAATCTTTGGAGAAATTGTCTTCAGGTTACCGCATCAACCGTGCTGCAGACGACGCTTCGGGTCTTGCAATCAGCGAAAAAATGAAAGCTCAAATCCAAGGTTTGGAACAAGCTTCTGCTAACTCACAAGACGGCATCAGCCTTATCCAAACAGCTGAAGGCGCAACACAAGAAATCCACAACATGCTTAACCGTATGGTAGAGCTCGCAACAAAATCGGCTAACGGAACTATCCAAAACGAAGTTGACCGTGAAGCTATCCAACAAGAAGTTAACGATCTTAACAGCGAAATTTCGCGTATCGCAAGCTCGGCAGACTTCAACGGAATTAAACTTCTAGACGGAAGCCTTTCTTCTGGTATGTCGGTTGACGCAACTTTGACAGACTTCAATGAAGCTGAAGTTACTTTCGGAAACACAGCTAAAATTTCAGAATTACCTTCTTCGTTGACTTCAGCAGGAACAATAACTATCCAAGCAGGCGCAAACGCTGCTACTGCAGGAAAAGTTGCTGTAACTATTGATGACACTTCTGGTAATATCAACATTACTTTGGATAACGCTAGCGACAAAACTTATTCTTCGTCAGAAATAGTAGCTGCTGTTAGAAACAAAGCAGAAGCACTACTTAAAGCTGAACTTGCAAAGCCTGCAGCAGATCAAGAAGAAGATCACATCGAAATATATGAATGGACTCTTGGCTTTACAATGTCGGGCGATTCATTAGATGTAGCAGCTGGTGATACTACTGCTGGTGGAACACACACACTTGCAGACGATGCAGCAAGCAACGGCGGATTGAAACTCCAAATCGGAGACACCAACGACTACTTCAACAACATCAGAGTTAACGTTGATGATCTTAGCGCAGAAGCACTTAAACTCACAAATATTAGCGTAGCAGACCAAACTTCAGCAGGAGAAGCTGTTGACGTTATCAGAGCTGCTATCAACAAAGTTTCGACAAACAGAGCTAACCTCGGTGCTGTTCAAAACCGTCTCGAATACACCATCAGCAACCTTGACACAACAACAGAAAACATGTCAGCTGCTAACAGCCGTATCCGTGATACAGACATGGCTGAAGAAATGATGGAATACACAAGACAAAACGTGCTTACACAAGCTGCTCAAGCAATGCTTGCACAAGCAAACCAACAACCACAATCGATCCTTCAATTGCTCCAATAGTCTTAATAATTATATCAAGCAACTGCTTAGTATAATCAAAAAGCTAACTAAACAACCGCTCAAACGAGCGGTTGTTTTTTGCAATTTTATAGCATAGAAAAACCGATGGAGTTTCATCCCCCATCGGCTTTTTGTGTTATGTTTAAACCACAAAGTTTGTATATTAATCGATATTTCTAACCAATCTCACGGAATTCAATATATTATCTTCTCCTTCCGAAATGGCATCGCTACCCACGTATTTTGGGGAAAATCTCACAGCACCGGCGCCGTGAGAAGTATAGCCAAAAGCAACATACCATGCTGAGTCATACTCGGGTGCCATTTCGCTGAAATATGCTGATGTGCTTGTCCAATAGTAGTAGTTTTCATTTTCTGAAAGTTCAGTACAACTGAAATATTCTTGATTGATAGCCGGATATGAACCATCATAACTTACTATGCTTTGAAGTTCTTTAACATCCGGCAGTCTCCAATCATCATAGCCGGCAACCGTTGAATTTTCGGCAAGGGACAACGCTTGTTCCCAATCTACCGCAACACCTAGATCGACTTCTAACCACATAAGCCCCGAAGCGTTATCTGTTATTGTTCCGTCTTGATTGTTTGTGTAGTCCTCTTCGCCATAAACATCGCCACGAACGGCACGAACATATTTACCCATTTGTTTGGAATTAGAGGGATATGCTTTGATATGTCCCGTTAAATGGTTAACACCAAAAGCAATGTTGCCAAGACGCTCATCGCCTTCTACGAGGTTATAATCAGCACTCCAATATTGACCCTCTTCTTTTGAAATGTTTCCATCAGAAGTTGTGCTGGGTGGTGTTTCTATATTAAATTGTGCGTTTTGTGCATCGGATATTTCGTTTGTATCGCCTTGAGGAGCAGCGCCTTGTGGTGAGCTATCTTGAGATCCATTTCCTTGAGGGCCACCGCCTTGTGGTGAACCACCTTGAGGAGCGCCACCGGTCGAAGATTCAGATGTGTCAAAACCAAAAACTTCAGTATCAAGATATGGCCATCCTGTTTCAAAATCACTTATAGAAAACAGCTCTTCAGCAGTAGGTAATCTCCAGTCGTCATATCCTCCAAGGGTGAGGTTTT
>CAYJKJ010000025.1:0-29673 GCA_964370715.1 uncultured Faecalibacterium sp. | reverse complement strand
AAAAACCCAGTATTTAAGCCACTTTTAAGCCTTTTTATACTTACTCCCACTCCACCGTAGAAGGCGGCTTGCTGGTGATATCATACACAACCTTGCTGACGCCTGGAACTTCGTTTGCTATGCGGTTTGACACTTTACCCAGCAGTTCAAACGGAAGCTTAGCCCAATCTGCCGTCATAAAATCGGTGGTGGTCACGGCTCTTAGCGCTATCGTATCGCCGTATGTTCGAGAGTCTCCCATGACACCCACAGTTTTAACGCCGGTTAGCACCGCAAAATATTGATTAACATCTCGTTCTAACCCGAAGTTTGCGACTTCCTCGCGGAAGATAGCATCCGCTTGTTTTAACAGCTCCAGTTTGTCATCGGTAATCTCGCCCATAATCCGAACAGCAAGCCCGGGTCCCGGGAAGGGTTGTCGCCAAACGAGTTGTGGTTTTAATCCAAGCTCTAACCCAACGCTACGAACCTCATCTTTAAAAAGATCACGAAGCGGTTCGACAAGACCCTCGAATCCGATGTCTTCAGGAAGTCCACCAACGTTATGATGGCTTTTAATAACAGCGGCTTCACCCGTTCCGCTTTCGACTACGTCGGGGTATATTGTCCCTTGGCAAAGAAAATTAAGTTCGCCTAGTTTTTTTGCTTGTTCCTCAAAAACTCTTACAAACTCTTCGCCTATAATCTTTCGCTTGCTTTCGGGGTCGGTTACGCCTTTGAGTTTAGTTAAAAATCTTTCCTTTGCATCAACACGGATAATATTCATCTTAAATTCTTGTTTAAAAACTTTTTCAACAATATCACCCTCGTTTTTGCGAAGCATACCGTGGTCGACAAAGATACAAGTTAGGTTTTTTCCTATTGCTTTATGGACTAAAAGAGCGGCAACCGAGGAATCTACGCCGCCCGAAAGTCCGCATAAAACCTTTTTTTTTCCTACTTGATTTTTTATGTTTTCGATGCTAACGTCGGCAAACGAATTCATCTTCCAATCTCCCGAACATTCGCAGATGTTATAAAGAAAATTTTTAAGTATTTCGTTTCCGCAAGCGCTATGTTCAACTTCGGGGTGAAACTGAACTGCAAAGAGTTTTTGTTTCTCATTTTCCATCGCTGCACAGCTGCAATTATCGGTAGTAGCCGAAACTCTAAAACCGGTTGGGGGAGTGGCGATATAGTCGGTATGGCTCATCCATAGGGTGCTTTTGCCGATATTTCCGGTGAGTTTTGAAGTTTTGTCAAAAACACCGTCACAGTTTCCGTATTCCCTTATCTTTGCCGACTTAACCTCACCACCTAAAAGATACGCCATAAGTTGTGCGCCGTAGCAAATACCCAAAATAGGTATACCAATATTAAAGATTTCTTTTGAACATTTAGGAGAGTTTTCGAGATAAACGGAATTTGGCCCGCCGGTAAAAATTATCCCTTTATACTGCTTAAGCTGTTGAATATCCGTTTTGTATGATCTTATTTCACAATAAACATTTAAATTGCGGACACGCCTTGCAATCAATTGGGCATATTGCCCTCCAAAATCAACAACTGCAACCTTTTCGCTATAACTAACTTTTTGCATATACACCTCAAAAAACGAAAAAAATTAACGTCTATCGAACATCTTTTTTTCGATAGACGTTAATTATAACATTGCATTTATTTATATTCAAGCAAATAAAAATAATATACCAATTTTTATTTGGAATTCAAAATTGTCGACCCAAAATCTTCTGAATATGCATCGCAATAAACCGAAACGGCGTTAAATCCTTCGATGTTCTCTAGTTGAATCGAAATAACATTGTCTTCAAAAACTCCCTCTAGTTTTGTTGTAACAAGTTCTATTAATTCAAACTCGCCACCTTCAGCTTTGTTTCCTATTGCTATATAAACATCGGGTGCTTTGCCGTCGTAGTTGAAGTCCGACAAAACCAGTGTGTTATCGCTATATAAATCTACCGTTGCTGAAACGGAATGTTCGCCATCGGTAATTGTGCCGCTTTTAATTAGAAACGCTAGTTCCGGTTGCTCCGTCTCGGCGCTTTCCTGTTGTTCTTCGGGTGTTGTGGTTGTCGGTTGCTCGGTAGTTGGCGGTTCGGTTTGTTCGTTTGGTGTGGTTTCTTGTTGTGGCTCGCTTGAACATGAAACAAATATAATTGTAAGTAGGAGACTAACAAGAGAAATTATTGTTGTTTTAAAAAGCATCTTCATGATTTTCCCTCCAAAAACATTTTTTATAAAACAGCGAAATGTAGAGAATTTTAATTCAGAACATTCCGCTGTCTTGCTTATTAATTTTTGATTAAACTATTTCATCATATCCAAAATAGCTTGTTTTGAGCGAGCGCCCGCTACTTGATTTTCAACTTTTCCGTTTTTAACTACCATAAGTGTTGGTATGCTCATGACGGAATATTTTGCGGCAAGTTCAGATTGCTCATCAACATTAACTTTGCAAACTTTAAAGCTGTCGTTTTCGCTCGCAATCTCGTCGATAATAGGGGAGACCATCTTGCAAGGTCCACACCACGGAGCCCAAAAGTCTACTAATACCGGAATGTTTGAACCTAGAACTTCGCTTTCAAAATTGTCTTTTGTGATAATTAATGCACTCATTTTTTTATTCTCCTTAAATTTATATTATTGTATTTATATTTTCGTCTATAACATCTTTGCCGATAAGTCCGGCGTAGATGGACACGACTTCGCCTTGTTTGGAAATAAATGCGGTGGTAGGCAACGATCTAAACCCGTATGTTAATGCGAAATCGGTGTTTAAATCAAAGTGTATAGGCATAGTATACCCATTTTCATCTATAAAATCAATTGCTTTTTCCGAGGTTTCTCGAACTCCGTCGGTTGAGTTGATCATAAGAAAGACAACATCTTCGCCATATTCTGTATACGCTTGTTCAAAATCAGGGAATTCTGCTATACAGGGGGGACACCAGCTCGCCCAGTAGTTTATAATGACGGGTTGTCCTAGAAAATCCGAAAGATGAACCGAGTTGCCGTCGACGTCAAACACTTCAAAGTCCGGAGCCATAATAGCCTCACTGTCGGTTGTTTGTTCGGTGTCGGTGTCGGGTTCTGTTGTATCGGATGCCGATGGGGCCAAGGTTGCGGGTGCAGTAGCGGCTACTTGCGGCACCGAAACAGATTCTGTCAAGTAGTCATACGCAAGATAGGTTGTGCCGATAAGGGCAACGAGCGCTATTATTGTTACGACTACCGCTAGTTTATTGTTTTTCATTTGTTGTTCCTTTCTAAATAACAAAAGAATAGAATATACTTATTATGTTGGTTGCGATTAAAATTCCAAGAATAATTAAAATAATTCCGCTAATAGTATTTATAATTTTATGATGTCGCTTAATAAAATCAAACGATGATTTAAGCCGGTCGAGCAAAAATGCACTTAGTATAAACGGGATACCAAGACCTAGCGAATAGAGAGCCAACATTATAACGCCTTGCCAAACGTTTCCGGAAGCTGCCGCAAGGATTAGAGCAGAGCCTAAAAACGCTCCAACGCAGGGGGTCCAGCAGACGGAAAATATTATACCAAAAACAAAAGATGAGAGAACCCCTCGTTTTTTGCCCCCACCGTTTGCTTTGTTGAAGATGGTTAAAATCGGGAGTTTGATTACCCCCAAAACCGAGAGACCAAAAAGAATAATAATAATTCCGCTAACTAGATAAACGATGTCAGAATATCTTAATAGCAATGAGCCTAGCGTTGCGGAAAATGCGCCAAGAGCGATAAAAACAACCGAAAAGCCGAGCACAAATGCTATGGAATTTTTAATTGCTGTTTTTTTGTCGTTTGAACTTTCGCCGGCAGCAAAGTATGAGATATAAACCGGAAGCATAGGCAAAAGGCAAGGGGAGACAAAAGTTATTATTCCTTCTAAAAATGATAAGATATATTGCATTAAAAAACCTCCTTTTTATTTTACTGTTGAAATAAATCGCGAAAGGATTTATTATATTATATATGAATTTAAATAAGAAAAGAAATATTATGACTATATTTTTAATTACTATATTTATTATAGCTGTTGCATTTATAATATATTTTATAGTTGATACAAAAAAACTTGAAACAACGGAACACGTTATATATAGCGAACGGTTGCCGGATCAATTTGATGGCTTTAGAATAACTTTTTTAAGCGATCTGCATCAAGCTGAGTTTTCGGAAAACCAAGAAAATCTTATTAAACAAGTTGAAGCAACAGACCCTGATATTATCGTAGTTGGCGGGGACGTTGTCTCGGCGTTACCCGAAACGTTTGACAAAACAACGTTTTTCTTTAACGCTATGGCAAACATCGCTCCGTTATATTATACCCCAGGAAACCATGAATCGCATGATGGGTCTTTTTATAAGATGCTAAGCTATCTAAACGACATAGATATGAAGGTTCTTTTCAACCAAACCGATACATTAACAATAGGTTCGCAAAGCATTGATATTATCGGATTAAGAGATCCCGGGTTTGCTCCTGATATTAAAATAAACAAAACTGCAGTTATCGCTGAAAGGGAGCTGAAAAGCCTTGTTCCGGTTGCTCCTGAAAATTTTTCAGTTTTAATTTCACATCGACCGGACTACTACGAGATATATGAGCAAAGCAAACTAGATGTTGTTTTAACAGGCCATGCTCATGGAGGCCAGCTGCGAGTTCCGTTTATCGGTGCGCTTGTCGCTCCGGGTCAGGGGCTTTTTCCGAAATATACCGACGGCGTTCATTATTTTAATGATACCGCCATGGTTATAAGCCGTGGCCTTGGGGTTAGCGACCTACTACCTATAAGAACGTTTAACCGCCCCGAGGTTGTTTTGGTTGTTTTAAGAAAAGAATAAGTTGGCTTATCTTTTTTTATGTAGGAAAATTTTCGGATATAGAAAATGTAATCAGTTAATACAAATGATTAAACAAATTACATATAAACTTTACAATAATGTTGTTATAAAACTATGAAGAATATTTAAATTTTTTTAATTGATATTTTTTATCCAGTTTTTTTGTTTGATAAAAATATATAAATAATTACAAATTAACTATTTTTTTTTGAAAAAACTTGACAAGTTGCTATAATTTTTATATAATAGGTTTAACGTGATTTAGATTTAGGAACTATATGCAAGATATTAACAGCGATTCCAATTTTTTTTCGGATTTGGATATTTCCACAATCCAAAAGTTTCTACCATATATAAAATCCCGAGCAGCAAAATACAATATGCCCGGTATTGAGACGGATGATCTTATTCAAGAAGGTTTAATTGCTTTATTTCGTGCGGTTTCCTCGTATTCCGAGAAACAAGACGCTTCCTTTAAAACATATGCGGTTCGATGCATTGATAATGGCATCTATTCTGCGCTTAAATCTTGTTTAAGCAAAAAGAATTTGCCTTTAAAAGATTATGTATCGTTAGATTTAAATGATGCCGACATGGTTTCTTCGGATTATGTTGAGAACATAACAGATGCACGTGCGGAACTCGAAAGAGTTTTCGAAAGAATGAGCAATGATCTATCTAAGCTTGAAAGAAAGGTTCTGTCTCTTTTTGTATGCGGTTATTCCTATAAAGAGATAGCCTCGATGTTTAATTATTCCGACAAGTCGGTTGAAAATGCAATCGTTAGAGCAAGAAAAAAGTTGAGATTTTAAAAAATTATATATGCCCAAAGTAGCTTAACGGCAGAGCGTTGGTATCCAAAGGTGATGGTTCAATTCCGTCCGCGGGCAAAAATTTTTATCTACCTAAAGAGGAGAAAAAAGCATGTACACAGATAAGAACCTACAATGCAAAGAATGCGGAAATGAATTTGTTTTCACATCAGGTGAACAAGAGTTTTACGCAACTCGCGGTTTTGAAAATGAACCACAACGTTGCAAAACTTGCCGTGACGCTCGCAAAAACGCAAGCCGTGCTAACCGTGAAATTTTCACAGCATCTTGCGCATCTTGCGGAGGAGAAGCAAAAGTTCCTTTCCAACCGCGTGAAGACCGTCCTGTATACTGCAGCGACTGCTTCGCAAAAATGAAGGATGCATAAGTTTTAAAAGCATCAAAAATCGGACCTGCTTTGTTGCAGGTCTTTTTTTTGTCGATTATAACGTGAAGTTCATCTTTGAAAGCGTTCGATTTATGGCTATCATATCTTTTAAACAAAGTTCAACCAAAGGCAACCTAAGCGTTGGATGACAAAGCCCCAAAACACTTAAGGCATATTTAATCGGAATGGGGTTAACATCGATAAACATCATCTTGATAAGCTCTATAATTTCCGACATGGAATTTTCGGCTTGGTCAAAGCGGTTGTTCAAACATTGTTTGGTAAGTTTTTCAAAAGCTTGTGGTATAATATTAGAGGTTACCGATATAACACCCTTTGCCCCAAGCTTCATTAAATCGATTGTCATATCATCGTTTCCGGAATAAAACACAAAGCGTTCCCCACAAAGTTCAATCGATTTTTTTATCTTTGAAAGATCGGTTGAAGCTTCTTTCACATAATCGATGTTTTTTATTTCCGAAAGCTTTTTATATGTTTCGGGTTCGATTGTCATGCCGGTTCTTGCCGGAACGTTGTAGACGACTATCGGGATTTCGATGTTTTTTGCAATGGTGCGATAATGTTCGACCAATCCATTCTGCGATGTCTTGTTATAATACGGAGTCACCACCAAAACGGCGCTCGCCCCCAAAACTTCAGCTTTCTTTGAAAGGTTTGCTGAATGAGCGGTGTTGTTGCTTCCGGTTCCTGCTATAACGGGAACTTTGCCATTAACCATTTCAACCGCAAAGTTTATGATCGAGAGTTTTTCGAGATCGCTTAAGGTTGAGCTTTCTCCCGTTGTTCCGCATAAAACCAAAGCGTCAACATTGTGTTTCAATTGGAGATCGATGAGCCTTCCGAGTGCGTTATAATCCACCGTTAAATCGTCCTTAAACGGTGTTACAACTGCTGTGCAAACACCTTCAAAAAGATGGTTTTTCAATTGGGCATTACTCCTTATAAAATTATTATTTAAAATTAATTTGAAATAAAAGCATATTCCGTTTAATAACTTGAAAATAAAGCTGTTATAACATATAATCTAAAGGGTAGATTAAAACTAACAATAAGGAAAAATTTAATGGATAAATCTCTTTTTAACTATAACCTTCCACCCGAATTGATTGCACAAAAACCTGCGCAACCACGAGACAGCTCGAGGCTTATGGTTATCGATAAAAACACAGGCGAGATAAAGGATAGCTATTTCTATAATATATTAGAGTTGCTCCAAAAAGGTGACACAATTGTTGTTAACGACAGCAAGGTTTTGCCGGCAAGGCTTCTTGGTAGGCGTTGCGAAACCGGAGGAGCGGTAGAAATTTTGCTTTTGAAAAACATTTCAAACAACGTTTGGGAATGTTTAGCCAAACCCGGGAAACGTCTTAAAAAAGGCGCTAGAGTAGTTTTTGGAGATGAGGAACTTTTCGGCGAGATCATCGAAGAGATAGAAGATGGAAACCGCATAGTTGAATTTTCCTTCGATAGCTCAAAAACATTTTTTGAAATTATAGATAACGTCGGCGTGTTGCCGTTGCCACACTATATCGAAAACCCTGTGCTTGAAAACGACAGTTATCAAACGGTGTATGCAAATATGCCGGGTTCTGCCGCCGCCCCAACCGCCGGGCTACACTTCACTGATGAACTTATTTCGAAGCTTGAACAAAAGGGGATAGGGTTTGCAAAAGTCACGCTACACGTAGGGCTTGGCACATTCAGGCCTGTAAAGGCGAACAACATTACAGAACATTTGATGCACAGCGAACACTATTCAATCTCTTCAAACACCGCCCAATTAATAAACGAAACAAAGAAAAACGGCGGTCGTGTTGTTGCGGTTGGAACCACCTCCTGCAGAACGCTTGAAGCGGTTTTTAAAGAAAACAACAAAGTTGTTCCGTTTGAAGGTGACACCGATATTTTTATTTATCCGGGTTATAAGTTCAACGTTATCGATTGTCTTATAACAAACTTTCATCTACCCGAAAGCAGTTTGATTATGTTAGTTTCGGCTTTTGCCGGATATCAAAACACTATGGATGCATATAAACACGCCGTCGACAAAAGCTATCGTTTCTACAGCTTGGGCGATGCAATGTTTATATCATGATTTTTAAAAAAAAGATTTTCTAATTTCAATAACCAAGGAAGGGTTAATAGAATGCTAAAAGTAATAAACACGCAAGACAAAGCACGAGTTTGTGAATTCACAACGGTTCACGGCACCGTTCGAACCCCTGCATTTATGAATGTAGCTACAGCCGCAGCAATTAAAGGGGGGCTTTCATATTCCGACCTTTTGGATATAAACACTCAGGTTATGCTTTGCAACACATATCATCTGCACCTTCGCCCAAATGATCAAACGGTAGCGACGCTGGGTGGACTTCATAGCTTTACCGGTTGGAAAAAACCAATATTGACCGACAGCGGCGGGTTCCAGATATTTTCTCTTTCAAAGCTTCGCAAGATTGAGGAAAAAGGGGTCATGTTCCAATCCCATATAGACGGGCGAAAAATATTCATGGGTCCTGAAGAAAGTATGCAGATACAATCTAATCTAGCAAGCACTATTGCAATGGCTTTTGATGAATGTATCGAAAACCCATCTCCTTATGATTATGTAGTTAAATCCTGCGAAAGAACCGTTCGCTGGCTTGTGCGCTGTAAGGAAGAGATGGAGCGCCTTAATTCTCAAAACACTACGATAAACAAAAACCAGCTTTTGTTTGGAATAAATCAGGGTGGATGTTTTGAAGATATAAGAATTGAAAATATGAAACAGATCGAAAAACTTGATCTTGATGGCTACGCTATCGGCGGGCTTGCTGTTGGCGAACCTAAAGAAGAGATGTATCGAATAATCGATACCGTTGAACCATTTATGCCAAAAGATAAAATCCGATATCTAATGGGGGTTGGAACTCCGGAAAATATAATCGAAGCGGTGTCTCGTGGGGTTGATATCTTCGATTGCGTTATGCCAAGCCGAAACGGAAGACATGGGCATCTGTTCACCTGGAGCGGAGTTATCAACATAAACAACGAGAAATACACCCTCGACACTAAACCGGTTGATTTTGAATGCGATTGTCCCGTTTGCAGAAACTTCACAAGAGCATATCTCAGACACCTATACAGAGCAAAAGAGATGCTAGGGTTACGTCTTGGAGTTATTCATAACCTATATTTCTATAACAAGCTTTTAGAGAAAATTCGATTCCATATCGAAAACGGCAGTTTCGATAGTTTCAAAAAGCAGTATACAAACAAACTTGACAATAGAATATAACACGTTTTTTTGTTTTAATAGTTGCAGATACTAAAAAAATATTGTATAATAATAAAAAATAATAAGGAGAAATTCAAAACATGACAGAATCTACAATGTCAACAATGTACCCCATTATTTTAATGGTCGGTATGGTTGCTATATTCTACTTTTTGCTTATAAGACCCCAAAAGAAAAAAGAGAAAAAAGACCGTGATATGAGAGATAGCGTTGAAGTCGGTGATGGAGTTGTTTCGATAGGCGGAATAATCGGACGTGTTGTAAGCATTAAAGACGACACACTACTAGTTGAAACAGGTTCAGACAGAACAAAAATTCGTCTACACAAATGGGCAATTCAAACAGTTGAAAAATTAAAAATGGACGAGTAATAAAGAATATTAAACCCTCAAAGCGAATATCTTGTATAAAAAGATAATCCTTTGGGGGTGTTCTCTTGAACAATACAAAAGTAGTTAGAAAAATCAATCGTAGTAAAAACAAAAATTATCAATCAGTGTTGAAGAATATCGGCGTTTCTCTTGGCGTTGTTTGCGTCATTGAATTTATGCTCGTTTGTCTTATGGCGTTTATCTTCACTCAAATTAATGTGGCCCACAACGTTTATAGCTATGTTGCGGTAGTTTTGCCTGTAGTATCAATATTCTTAACAACGTTGTTGGTCGGGCGAATTTCAGTGAAGTTCGATATGCTAAACGGCTTTTTGCTTGGCGGTGTTGTTTTCTCGGTGTTGCTGTTTATCTCGTCGGTTGTTATGCAAAACAGCTTGAACGAAAAAACGCTTTATCTTGCTATAATGCTAACAGCCGCTAGCGGTATTGGTAGTTTTTTTGGAAACTCTTTGAGATACAAAAGGAAGATAAGATAACCTACATTAAAAAAAGGAACTAAATACATGAACATTGCGTTTATAGGTTTTGGAAATATGGCGAAAGCTATTGCTAAAGGAATAAAATTAAATGCGGCGTTTGAAAGTTGCAGCATATATGCTTATGATCCGTTTGTTAGCGAGGGAGTCGAAGGTATTCAACTTTGCGAACAAGTGAACCATGCGACAGAAAATGCAAAATATATATTTCTTTGCGTTAAGCCACAGGTTATGTTCGAGGTGTTAAACGACATTAAAAGCAATATAACCTCGGAACATATTCTGGTTTCGATAGCAGCCGGCATTCCGACGCAAAAGATCTCTCAAGCAATCGACGGGGTTTGCCCCGTTGTTAGAACTATGCCAAACACTCCGCTCATGTTGGGGTTTGGAACAACGGCGATAGCAAAACCCGATGGAATAGGGGATAGCGACTATAAATTTGTGTTGGATATATTCGGTTGTATGGGCGAAGTTTTTGAAATACCGGGGGATAAGTTTGACCAAATTATTCCCGTTAACGGAAGCAGCCCTGCTTTTATATACCAGTTTGCAAAGGTGATAGCCTCGCAAGCTCAAAAACATGGTATCGAATTTGACGTTGCGTTAAAGATGATAGCTTCAACTTTTATCGGAAGCGCAAAGATGATACTAGAGTCCGGCATCGAAATAGACGAACTTATAGATATGGTTTGTTCCAAAAAAGGAACAACTATTGAGGGTCTTAATGCGATGAAACAAAACGGTTTTGAAACCTCGATACAAAAAGGATTTGACCGCGCGGTAGAGCGTTCTATCGAACTTTCAAAGTAATTTTTAATTTTAAGAATAAAAACTATCTTTTCCTCGTAAACATTTACAAAGGAAAGGATAGTTTTTTTAATGAAAAAAGGCTCAATATTTAAAAGTATATTATTTAATAACAATAAAAAACAAAAACAAAACGAGACAGCGTTTATAGCTTGTCTTATATTTGTTGTAGTTGGAACGTTTGTCGGAACGTTTGTTATAGCAAACTGTAGCGAAAGCGTTTTGTTTATGATGCAAAATCAATTGGATGTGATGTTGGAAAAAGGCGGGGAAATGCTTAGTATAGGGAACTTCTTTATATGGTTTTTCCCCGATGTCTTGATTTTGTTTTTTTGTCTGGTCGTTTCTTTTTCGCCGTTTGGAACGTTTGTGTTAGCCCCACTTCTTATGTTAAAAGGCTTTGGAATTGGGCTTTTTTGCGGAAATCTTGTAGTTATATACGGTTTAAAAGGCTTGGTTTTTAGCTCGGTTGTGTTTATGCCGGCCTTTATTATTAAAACTTTAGGGATAGTTGAGCTATGTCAAAACGGGATAAATTTCGCAAATAATCAGTTTGAAATACTGTTCTTTAAAGCCGAAATTCTCCAAAAGCAACAAGACAATATGAAAAGCCTGTTGTTAAGCTTTTTTGTTGCAAACTTAACAACAGGCTTTGGCGTTATAGTTAGCTGTGTTTCGATCTCACTATTTGGAGCCATCATCGTTTGATCTTTTTTTCTTCATCTTAACTTTAGCTAAAGGGGAAGAACTCATAGCACGCTTTAGACCCTCGTTGCCAATATGGGTGTAGATTTCGGTTGTCGACACGTGTTCATGCCCTAGGATTTCTTTGAGCGCTAGCATATCAACTCCGCCATGTTGATACATTAAAGTAGCGGCGGTATGCCGTAGTTTGTGTGGGGAATAGCCTTTGTCCGACAGCCCCGAAACTTGAAGATAGCTCTCAACTATCTGTTCAACTCTTCTACCGGTAAGTCGGTTGCCGTTTCGGCTAAGGAACAAAGCTTTTTCGGATTTATTAGTTTTTAACAGTTCGCCCCTAGCTACAAGATAATTGTTTATCGCATACATACAAGCTTCGTTTAGATAGACAAGCCGTTGTTTGCTGCCTTTTCCGGTTATCTTGACGGTGTCTTCCTTAATATCCGAAACGTCAATGCCAACAAGCTCGCTCAAACGCATACCGCAATTTAAAAATAGAGTTAGCATACAGTAGTCTCGTTCGTAATAGTCTCCCGATACGCTATCTAAAAGCTCCATACTTTCATCAAACGTTAGATATTTTGGCAAAGTTTTTCGTATTGTTGGTATTTCGATATCAGCAACGGGGTTGTTTTCAAGCTTTTTTGCCTTGTTGACAAGATAGGCAAAATACGCCCTTAAACAGGAAAGCTTTCGAGCTCTTGCCTTTGTGTCGTTTTGGGCTTCTCGCTTGACAAAGCTTAGATATTCATAGACATCAAGCGTTGTTACCGAGCTTACAAACTTAAGGTCGATATCTTTTATTGAAATCTCTTTAAATTCAACATCACCCTCAACCATTCCACGTTGGAGCTTCATAAATCTAAAAAATGTTCTAAGATCGATAAAATAACCATCAACGGTTTTTTGGGAATGGTTTTTAATCGTTTCGATATAAAACAAAAATTCTTTAACAATATCGGGAGCATCGGTGAACATAAAATAAAGCCTCGTTTAGTGGGAATTTGGGTTGGGTTTAATAATTATGATTTTCAAATTTATTAGTTTTACAACCACACATTATGGCTGTTTTTAACAGCGAGAATGTATGTTAATTATACCATTATAGTTGCATTTTGTCTATCAAACAGCAGTTTATAAAGGGATTAGAGCTAGGGGATTAACTAAAAAAAGCCTTGAAAAAACTGAGTTTTCCAAAGCTTTTTTTAGTTTTATAGAAAGTCAACGCTTTTTATACTAAAATTCATACTTTCGTATAATTAGCCAGCCAACAAGAGAAAACACAAGAAACGTAAAAACAGATATTAAATTTGCTATCGCCGCATTTTGTGCCATTAGAACTAATAGGTTAATTAAAGCTCTCGTTATCGTTGCGTTTAAAAGCCCTAAATCTAAAAACGGAAGTCCAACAAAAAAGACTGCGCTTATACCGCCGTAAATCAAAAACTTCTGTTTTCTCGTTGTTCGTATATTTATAGCACCCATCACAAGACCCAAAGAGCCGAAAACCAACAACATTGGAAAATGTCGAACGACGGATAAAACAAAGCCGTTTTGCAAAAGCAATGCATCGATATCGGAAAGCAAAAACGACGGCTTTATATATCCCGGAATGTATAAAACCGCAACATCAAAAATCGACAACAAAACGCAAAAAACAAGGGTTGAAATTATCTTAGAAAGCCAAAAGTTTTTTCTCGTTTCTCCGTTTTGAAGAGCGAAGGGAAGTTGCTCTCGAAGTTGCAAAACCGCAACAAGCAAAAATGTGTATATTGCGAGATCTATTGAAAACGAAGAGTTCACCATTATAGGAAATCCAAAAGTTATAACTATCAGATTAAGCAACAAAAGCGCAACGAAGAAGATCAGCACAAGTAGTTTGAATTCATCGAGGTAATCCTTTAAAATGTGTTTGAACGAGGCGTTAGTTTTCATTATTTTCGCCCTCCTTTGTTTTTGTCATGTTGATAAACAGTTGTTGTAGCGAAAGCCTTTCGAAGGTAATATCGAGGTTTTTCTCAGCAGGAAACTCTCCTTTTATGCAATAGGTAGAAAACCCACCTAGGTTTTGTTTTGATACTATTTTTTTGTCTGCAGAAAACTCCTCGACGTTTTTTTGGCTTCCGCTAACGTTGTAGTAGTTTTCGAGCAAGCTTTGTTTATTGCAACATTCCAAAAGGGTTCCGCTGTCGATAATAACGACGTCTTCGATAAGGTTTGAAACCTCTTCAATAATATGTGTCGAGATAACGACGGCACATTCCGTCTTAATCTGGACATCAAGAATAATCTTATAAACCAAATCTCGATGTGTTGCGTCCAGCCCCAAAACCGGCTCATCCAAAAAAAGATACATCTTTCCTGAAGACATTGTTAAGATGAACTTTAATATCGAGGCATAGCCGGTAGAAAGCTCTTTTGGTTTCTTTTTCAAATTAAGCGAAAAAGCCTCTGCCAATTCGTTTGCATAATCAATATTAAATTGGTCGTTAAAGATTTTACTCCACCGAAATATATCTCTAATTTTGTATTTAGGGTAGATGTTGTTTTCGCTCATTATACAAATTTTACTAAGCGCTTTTTTGTTCTCAGCGTTTTGCTCTCCGTTAATAGTAACGCTTCCGCTGTTTAAAAATACGCGGTTTCCAATTGCTTTTATAAGCGTAGATTTTCCGGCGCCGTTTCTTCCGATTAAACCATATATCTTTCCTTGTTGAAAATTAACGCTAACTCCGTTTAACGCAGTTGTTTTTTTGTAGTTTTTAACCGCTTTAATTACAGCAATTTCATTCATAGTTTTCTCCTTTTAAAATCATTTCGGACAGTTGCTGTTTCGAGATACCTAGCCTTTTTGCTTCTTCAAGCACACCGGCAATATAGCTTGAATAGAACTTGTTTTTTCGCTGTTCTAATAGCTTTTGTTTTGCGCCGAAAGACACAAACATTCCGAGACCTCGTTTTTTGTAGACAATTCCGCCGTCTACTAGAACATTAACCCCTTTAAGCGCTGTTGCAGGGTTGATGTTGAGCGAAAGCGAAAGCTCCGCTACCGACGGAATCTGGCTTTCCTCGGAAAACGCACCGATTATTATCGCATTAGACAGCTCGTCAGCTACCTGGAGATAGACCGGCGTGTCGATGTCGAAGTTAAGTTTCATGCGACACCTCTTTTCTTTGATTTGTGGTATAGTATGTTAGTTGAGTAGTATACTATGATTGCATAATATCATGTTTAGTTTTGAATGTCAAGTTTTTTTCGAGAGAATAAGGCTTGGGCTTTGTTTCGCATTTAATTAAATCCTGCTGAACAACTTGTTATTCAGCAGGATTTAACTACAAACAAAAGAAACAGCCGAGGCTTTTTGTCCCAGCTGTTGTACAGTTTGTTTTGTTATAAAAGGGGAGAGCAAGACGTTTTTTTCGCTGTTTTTCGTTTATGCAAAATCTATAAGCCTATAAATAATCGGAAAGGTCGATAACCGAAACATAAACTCGGGTTTCTCCGTTTTCATTTATAGCGACTTTGCCTTTTAAGCGAAATAAGCGTACTTCGCCTGATTTTGTTATAAAGTAGCTTCTACTTTCCATTAGCTGGCTAGTGTCTAGCTGCATTCGATCTTTAAAGTAGTTTAATATTTCCTCTTTGCTTTTAGGGGTCATAATGCTGATTCCTTGGTTATTAAACACATCGCTAACTTCAGCTCTCGTATATCCAATCATCTCAAAGAAATAGTCGTTTGCTTCAACAATAGTAAAGTTTTCATCAAACTTTGAGATAACAATTCCGCCCGGAACAAAGGAACAAGCATATTTTATATCGTTTATTCGCTTAATTACATCGGTTCTGCTTTTATTGTTCAACGTGCTTTCGATTATTTGTGCATGGTATTTTTGTTCGAAAGAGGGGATTGGCATCGGTTTGTCGTAGAAATAACCTTGCACCGCATCGCAGTTCATAGATTTAAGCAGCTTAATTTGATCAGCGGTTTCGATTCCTTCCGCAACAACATACATTCCAAGATTGTGAGACATCTTGACAATGCTGTCGATCAACAGATCGTCACGTCTAACATTTTTTCCTCCAACAAAGAAACTTCTATCCATCTTCAAGGTGTCTACTTGTAGGTTTTTAAGCATACCAAGAGAGGAATGCCCGGCGCCAAAATCGTCTATCGAGATTTTAAAGCCATAGCTATGCAAAGCTTCAAACAACTGCTCAATAACAAGTTCGCTTTCAATAGTGGTCGATTCTGTCAACTCAATTTCAATACATTCATGAGGCACGTTATATTTATTGGCGATAGCAACTATGCCATCAACAAAGAATGGGTTTTCTAAATTTAGCCGTGAACAGTTAACCGATATAGCTAATGGCCCTACGCCCATATCTATCCAACGCCTAATTGTCATACAAACGTTTTCTAAAACATATTTATCCAGTTCAATAATAAATCCATTTCGTTCAAACAACGGGATAAAATCATTTGGGAATATCATCTTTCCATCGGGTTCAATCCAACGAATGAGCGCTTCCGCCCCAACAATAATTTCTCCATTGGTGCTAAACTTAGGTTGCAAAAACACTTGGAATTCATTATTAGCAAGCGCACTTTTCATCTTGCTTGTAATGTCAGCTTCTGTTTTCACCTGATTTTTCAAAGTGTCATCGTAGTCACAAAAGATCTCGCCTTTTGATGTCTTTGCTTTAACATGAGCAAGGTTTGCTTTAGCCATGATATCATCGAAATTAGTTTCGCCAAGTTCAATATGGTATCGACCTATTTTGAAGGTTCCGCCATAATCAGCAAGTTCCGGAATATATCTATCATAAAGTTCAGTAACAGCCCCCGGCAAAAAGCTTAGATCATCAAAAAAAGAGTTTCCGGCAAACAATGCAAATTTATCGCTACCAATTCTAGCAGTAATCAAGCTTGGCTCATTAAAACTTTCGGATAGCAACTTAACCGTTTTCAAAACACGATTTCCCATATCATGCCCAAACATTTCGTTGATAGCTTTAAAGTTTTCAATATCGATAACTAAAAGTGTGTAGCGATGTTTCTTGTTGTTTTTCAAAACAGAAACAATATCCAATTCGAGTTTTGCTAAGTTTGGAAGATTGGTTAATGGATCATAATACGCAACTTTAATCATCTTCTTTTTGGAACGATACTGCATGATAGATATATAGATCACAAGAAAGATAATCGACCAATAGACTATCATACCTATCATATCGAAATATTTTGCCGCATTTATAATCTCGCTGCTTAACGATTCAACGTGTACATTCATCGCCAGTGCAATATTGGTAAGATCGATAGGGTAGTAGACCATAACTTTTGGTGTGCCAAAATAATCGTAGTAGAACCCGCCGTTTCGTTTGTTTTGGATATCCTTTTGAGCGTTGTAGACATTCTCGATCCCCATCTCGATGACATCTTGTTCCGGAATTAAATCTAAGTCAACGTGGTTAACACTTGTTGAAAATATCATTTTCATATTACTATCAACAAAGAAAATATCACCTTCGTAGTATTTGTTTTGATTAATTATTTCAAAAAAACCAACCACCGAAACTTCACAAAATAGCACAGCAATCGGTTGATTGTCTTTTAACACAGGAATAGCAAGATCAAAAGCAACGTCGGAAGCATCCGCAGAAATATGAGGGTTGTCAATATAAAAGTCGTTTTCAAGAGCGTGTTTAAACGATGGATCTTCCGAAAAATCATAATATTCATTTTTAACCGAAACACCGTTTCCGTCAAGGTCAATATAATAGAGCTTGTCAAACTCTCCAATCTGAGATTGGGTATTAAAATATTCGATTATATTCTCGCTTGCAACATCGTTTTTGACGATAGCATCAGCTAAAAGGGAAAGATCTTCCTTTGCGTTTTCAAGGGTAGAGGTTAAAAGAATTTCATATTGAACACCGATTTGTTCCATCTCATCAAAAGTAGAATCGATTATCGCTTGGTCTGTAACCGTGCTTACTCTAATCAGCAAGAAACCCATAGCAGTTATAGCTAAAAAAACCACTATAGTTGCCCTATGTTTTATAATTAAATTAACTAGTTTCAAATAAGCCCTCCGAACTGTCTTAAGTATCAATATAAATTTAAAAATGATTTTATATTAATTGATATTAGCTATCTTTTTGGTATTGATTACTTGCGAATATCGCAACAATACAAGATAAACTATAACAAATTTTATCGAAAAAAGCAAGATAAAAAAATGAATATATAGTTAAAAAAAATAGATTTTTTCCTTTTTTAAAACAATAATTTAAATTTTAACAACTATTCAAACTTGAACGTAAGGTGAATAATAGGTATTGCAAAAAAATGTTTGTTTTTTACAACGGTTCAAAAAAAGCTGATGTTTACAGGTTTTGCACCCAAAACATCAGCAGGTCAACCTATTTGGAAGTCCATACGATAAAAATCCGAACTCTTCCCCAATCGGGCAAAAGTTCGGATTATCTGCTATTGTATATGTGACTTATTTGGAATCCTGTGCAATGCACAAGAATTACGACAGTTTCTCAACCAAATCACTAAATAGTTTACAGTAAACATTCTCGATATTTTTGTAAACTGTATTTGCAGTGTCATCGCTGTAAATATGAGAGGTTAAATTTCGGTCTGAAATTAAATCAACCCACTTGATTTCATCAGTAATTAAGCCAATAGAATAAGCTTCACGCATAACAGATTTAGGGGAGTTAACTTCGACAATACCTTCAGTCAAAAGTTTTTCTCTCAAAGTTTTCCATGCAAGTTCTGTGCAAAACTCGAATCGCTGTATTGCCCCATCTCGAACAGAAAGTGATTTAGTTTGAGAATACTCGACAACGCTTTCATTTAGTCTGTCAAGAGCATTTTTCAGTTTAGATAATTTATCACTAAATTTGTCCATAAGAATAACTCCGTCTCTGTTGATGTTTTCAACCAACGTAGCATCTGTACCGGTTGTAATATGCACAATATCAATTTTCAGCAAGGTATTAAGCTCATCAATGTCACTCCAAAACTGCCCCTGTGTCTTTTGTGGCATCCCATACACAGCAATATCAATATCGCTATTAGTGCGACAATCACCCCTAGCTCGAGAACCGAACAAAGTGACACGTGAGGCACCGCAGTGCTTTGCTATTTTTGCAATATTACTATAAATATCCATTTCAACCTTGTGGGGTGTTAAAAAATTTGGTGGAACCGAGGGGAATTGAACCCCTGTCCGAAAGCGTTTCCACATTTCCTTCTCCGGGCGCAGGTTACCAATTAAATTTCCCGAAACACTATGCCGATAACCGGGCGTTGCGTTCGGTAGCTTCATAAATCATGGCTGCCCTCAAAGCTTTGGGAGGCTCACGTTCACTGCTAAATTTTACGCCACTTCAACCTACGCAGTACTCGGAAGACGTGACGAGCGGCACTAAGCCGCTACTGCTAATCTATTATTGTTAGCTATTTCTTTTAAGGCGTTTTAAGTGTGTCCCCAACACTGCCCGCTAGACATGATTCCATGCCCCCGTCGAAACCTTTACGGTCCCACGATGTATATATTATAACATATAATTATTAAAAAATCATTAACATTTTAGCTTTTTAAGTGTTTCTACCTGCTTTAATTGCTCTATCCATCTCTCTTTTTGCGGATTTTTCCGCTTCAACCTGTCGTTTGTCATAGTTCTTTTTGCCTTTGCAAACGCCAATGTTAACTTTGACCATAGAGTTTTTAAAATAAACCGATAGGGGAATAAGGGTTAATCCTTGCTGTTTAACAAGCCCAAAAAGCCGCATGATTTCTTTTTTATGAAGCAGCAATTTTCGTTCTCTTAATGGATCTCGATTAAAAATATTGCCTTTTTCATACGGCGCAATATGCATCTGTTTAACAAAAATCTCGCCGTTTCTTATCTCGCACCAAGCTTCTTTTAAACTTATTCCGCCCTGTCTAATCGATTTTACCTCGGTGCCAACAAGCTCGATCCCCGCTTCAAGCCCCTCAACGACAAAATAATCGTGACGAGCCTTTCTGTTATCTGCAACCTGTTTAATTCCTGATTGTTTCATTTATAGTAGCACCTTTAATTTATAAATTTTCTATATTTCGTTTCGACCTTCGAGCGCTCGATATAACGTTACGTCATCAGCATATTCAAGGTTTCCGCCAACCGGCATACCATACGCAAGGCGAGTGACCTTAACACCAAGCGGTTTAATAAGCTTTGATATATAAATAGCGGTACTTTCGCCTTCGACGGTTGGATTTGTCGCCATTATAACTTCTTTAACCTCATCGGCAGCCGACCGCTTAACAAGTTCTTTGATATAAAGTTGCTCGGGTCCAATTCCGTCAAGAGGGGAGATAAGCCCATGAAGAACATGATATATTCCCTTATATTCATGCGTTTTCTCAAGAGCCGTAACATCTCGAGGACTTTCGACAACACAGATAATCGTTCCATCTCTTGTTTTGTTCAAACAAATATTGCAACTTTCGCCGTCGGTCAAATTGCGACAGGTTGGGCATTGTTTGATAGATTGGTGTGCCGATTTTATGATATTTGAAAATTCTTCGGCATCCTCTTTTGGCATCGAGATAACATGGTATGCAAGCCTTGAAGCAGACTTTCTTCCGATTCCGGGAAGCGCCGCGAATTTATCGACAAGCCGTTCGAGAATAGGGATTGAACTATCCATAATTAAAACATACCGCCAAGATTTAATCCGCCGGTTATAGCAGACATCTCTTTTTCGCTGTCGTCTTTAGCCATTGATATTGCGGAATTAACCGCCGCCGCAACGAGATCGCAAAGCATCTCGGCATCGTCGGGGTTGATAACTTCGGGTTTAATGTCGATAGCCAAAACTTCATAGTCGCCGTTGACTTTGGCTTTAACCATCGAACCGCCGGCTGTTCCTTCGTATTCTCTGTTTTTAAGTTGCTCTTGGATTTCAGCCATGTTGGTTTGCATCTGTTGAGCTTGTTTTAGCATATTGTTTGCGCCTTTTGAGGTATATTCTGCCGGTAGTCTTGCTTTCATAATAATTATTCCTTTTCAATAATATTTAATTTAACGTCAGTTTGTTCTAGTTGATTGATGAAATTTTCGAGTTCATCGGTTTGGCTTATCTTTGTTTCTTGAGGTTTCGTGTATGGCCCAATTGGTTTTCTAATGCCGGTTACCTCAAATATTGCGTTTTTCAACAGCTCGGCAGATCCTTTTGTGTCCCTCATATATTTCATGAACATCTCGCCGGCATCTATTAAAATATGCGTTTCGGTTTGATATGCCTCGCTTCCAACCATAAAGCCCCAAAGAATAGGGGAGGCGGTTCTCATTTTCAACACAACGTTATCCCAACCATCAAGCTTTCCGGTAGTTTTAGTAGAAACATTTTTAACAACCGTTTCGGGCGTTGGAGCTACTGGGGCAGGGGGCGGGTTCTCTTTTGGAACAGGAGATGGCTTTGATATTTCGGGTGTGGTTGAAACTGTTTTGGCTATTGGTTTAACATCTTGAACAGTTGGTTCGCAAGCTTGAATATGCTTTAATTCTGATTTATCTTGACACAACATCAAAAGCGAAAGCTCTAGAGTTAACCGTTTATCCATCGCAAAAGAAAGGGAATTTGCCAATGTTTCAAGCCCCGAAAGAATTTCGAAAAGTTCGTTGTTTGAAAAACTTTTTGCTTGTTCTAGATATTGTTGTTGTTCTTGTTTTGAATATTCAACAATAAGGTTGGTTCCCGAAAGTTTTGCGGAAAGAATGTTTCGATAATGTTTAATAAGTTCAAAACAAAGCCTTAGCGGTTCGATAGAATTTTGGTATATTTCGTCTACCTTCTCCATAAGTTGCTTAGCATCATGTGATTTAATTATATCGCTTATTTCAAAAAGATATCGTTTGTCGGCAACTCCGGCTAGGCGTTCAACATCCGAAAGCATTACGGTTTTGTTAACCGCCGCCGCCGTGTCTAAAATCGAAAGAGCATCTCGAAGCGCACCATCTGCAAGCCTTGCTATGAGCGCCGCCGCTTCGCTGTCAAGCGTTATCCCGGCGTTTTGTGCTACCATGTTAAGCTGTTCCGTTATAACGTCAATCGAGATCCTTTTAAGATCATATCGTTGACAACGCGAAAGAATGGTTGCCGGAACTTTATGGATATCGGTTGTTGCGAATATAAACATAACGTGGGAAGGGGGTTCTTCGATTATTTTAAGAAGCGCAGCAAATGCACTTGAAGAAAGCATATGCGTTTCGTCGATAATATAAACTCGAAATTTTGCAACGGTTGGTATATATGCGGTTTCTTCTTTAAGCTCCCTTATACTGTCGACCCCGGTGTTTGAGGCGGCATCTATCTCGGAAACATCGAGAATAGAACCGTTATCTATACCAACGCATATATCGCAAACTCCGCAAGGTTCTCCACCCGTCGTGTTCTCGCAGTTAACTGCTTTAGCTAGGATTTTTGCAAGGGTTGTTTTTCCCGTTCCTCTTGTTCCGGAGAAAATATAAGCGTGTCCTGTTCTTTTAGCATCAACTTGATTTAAAAGCGCAGTCACAACCGCATCTTGCCCAACAACCTCGCAAAACTTTTTTGGTCGAAAACTTCGATATAATGCTTTTTGCAATATAATCTCCTTAATAATTTGATTCTTAGAAATACTACGATTTTTGCGCCAACGGCGCAAAATGGCGAGCGAAGCTCGACAAGTAGTATTTCCAATAGCTTCACCGAAGGTGAAGATTATTTATAGAAACTGTAGCCTTTTGTTGCAATGTGGACATTTAACGTCATCGATTTCATGAAGCTCTCCACAATGGGGGCATTTCTCTTTTTCTATCTTGTCGGCTACATCGTGGATATACGGCGAAAAAAATTCAAGCTTTCCGCATTTTTCGCAGATATAAATCTCAACATCAAGCGCACCCGACAAAAGATTTGCCCAAACACCCGTCAAAACCCCAACTTCGCCGAGTTGAAGCTTTTGTATTCCGGCAGAAACCAACTCTTGGTTGCATCTTAAACAGTTCATTTAACCCTCTTAAAATAAAATCGAAATAGACATAATTCGAGGCATAAAGACGAGCAAAGTGACTGCGGCGCATGAAACGTTCACTTAATGCTGCTCGGTTCCCCGCCTGACATGGTTTGCGAATTTTCATCGCGCAGGCTTCACCCGTCTTTATACCTCGAATTACAAAATAAAACTAAAAGTTAATAGCTGTTAAACTAGCAACCGACAATCGTTCCGAAAGCTTCGCCCGAGATTCCGGCGGCGTTTCCTTCGTCTGTGTCGAGGTGCATAGAGTCGTTAAACTCGGGGTTAACCCTTAAAACTACATCACCAAAAGTTGTTGTTCTTTCGGAAGTTTCGATTTTAACTTCAACGACTTGTTTGTCTTTAAGACCTAGTTCGTCCGCTGTCGAGGGGAGCATATGTATATGGCGTTTTGCGATGATAACGCCTTCTTTGATTTCGATTTCGCCTTTAGGCCCTATGAGCTTACAGGGAGCAGAATCTTTAAGGTTTCCGCTTTCTCTTATTGGAGCGTTAATGCCAATCGAACGAGCATCCGTTGCAGAAAGCTCAACTTGAGTTGCCGAACGCAATGGCCCTAGGATTGTTACGCCCGAAAGAGTTCTTTTTGAACCGACAACATCAAGCTTTTCGTTCATAGCATATTGGCCGGGAACAGAAAGCTCTTTTTTGATAGTTAGTTCATAACCTTTTCCGAAAAGTGCATCGAGATCATCTTGGCATAGATGGATATGTCTTGCCGAAATTTCAACTGTTATTTTGTTAGCCATTTAAATTTTCTCCGTTTTTAATAAATTTTAACTTTCAAATATATTTTAACAATATTTTATATATAATTCAAGTAGTAAACTTTAAATAATTAATATATTTTACAAAAACTAAAGTTAAAAGCAAAATAAGCGATAGGTTTTTTTATCGTCGGTGTAGATGACGAACAAAGCGGGTCAACAGTTTCTGCTAACAAAAACTATTGATAATCTGCCAAAACCAAACGCATTGTTTCGGAAAGAAGCGTTTCGCCGTCGCCCTCGGTTTGAACCGTCATGTTATATTGAGTTTTATACTCATCGATATACCAATCGATAATTGTAAAATCTCCGGCAGACACTATCGAATATTCAACACCTATCGGAGTTGTGAAGGTTTTGGATTCGCCTCTTTCTTCATATATCCCCGAAATATCTTGAATAGCCTCTTTGCTTTCGCAAGCGGTAGCTCTTAGATAATAGTAATCCTCAATAAAAGCAAAACGGATCTCCGCTATCATTGAATCGGCATCGATAGAAAAATATTCAAGTTGTGCCGAACCGTTTGGCGCATCAAAAAGAGTTATATCGGGAACTGCGGCAACCAGTTCTTCAAAAGTTTCAAACTGGGTCATAGGGTTTGGAAGTTGGGTAGAGCTTAGATCTTGTTGTTCTTGCTCGGTTTCTTGGGTTTGTTCGGAAGGGGAACAAGCGGCAAAGCCAAAACATAGTATTAATGCAAATAATAAAATTAATAATTTTTTCATGTTAAAACATCCTTTCAATTATAAGAACCGAAATAAATAGATTGCGTTAGTTTTTATAGCAATAATATTATAACACATCTTTGTTAATTTGTTTACTTTTTTTCAAGGATTTCTTTAACCGCTTCTAAAAGATTTTGTTTTGTTAAAGTTGGGGAAACGTCAAACTTGTTGTCGTTCTCTCCGGTTAAAACAAGAGCGGTTTTTATTCCGGCGTTTTCTCCGGTTTTAATGTCGGTTGAGGTGTCTCCGATAAACCAACATTTTGAAAGATCAAGATTGAATTTTTCCTCAAGCGTTTTAATCATTCCTATTTTCGGTTTTCTGCAATCACACGGTATTTTAAATTCGGGGTTTTCTTCGGGATATCCTTTGTCGGGGTGGTGGGGGCAAAATATGATACCATCAAAATAACTTCCGCTTTTTCCAAACTCCGTTTCAAGTTTATTATGTATTTCGTCGACATCCTCCAAACTGCAAAGCCCCCTTGCAACGGTCGGTTGGTTAGTTACTACCAAAGCGAGATACTCCGAACGGTTAATCAGCGAAACAGCCTGTACTGCGTTTTCCAAAACCTCGAGCTTTTCGGGATTGTCGATTAATCCGTTAAACTTGTTAAGAGTTCCGTCTCGGTCTAGGAAAATGGCTTTTTGTTTTTTCGAAATATTTTTAGCCGCAACAATTCCGCCGACAAAATCTTTTTCACAAGTTTTTATCCTCTCGACCGTCCCAACATCTTTAATATATTCAGATGAAACATATCCGAAAACAGCGGATTTTTGATCGATTAAATTCTTAATTATATCTTTTTCAAAATCTGTTTTAACGGGGGAGGGAACCATCTTTAAAACAGAACCATCAACTATATAAAATCCTGCATTAACTAAATTTTTATAATAGTAGTCTCGCTTGTTATGTTTGCTATCAAAACCAAAGACGTTGTTGTTTTTATCCAACACAACAAGATCGCTGTCATGTGGATGTGAATTCGGATGAACAAAAAGCGAGATGAGTGCGCTGTTTTGTTGGTGGAAATTCAACATCGATTTAACATCAATGTCAAAGATCGTGTCGCCAAAAACAAGCAGAAATGTTTCTATTGTATTTATATACTTATTTAAAAAGAAAAAAGCCCCTGCAGTTCCAAGCGGCTGATCTTCTTCGATATATGATATCTTAACCGAAAAATCTTTGCCGTCTTTAAAGTAGTCGATGATCTTTTGTTTTTTGTGTCCTACTACAAAAATAAACTCATCAATACCATTTTTTTTAAGCGTTTCAATCTGGTGCAAGAGGATAGGTTTGCCCGCAACCTCTGCCATAGGTTTTGGAATTTCGTCCCCCGTTATATCAAAAAGTCTTGTTCCTTTTCCGCCCGCCATAATAACAGCTTTCAATTTTTTCCACCCCGTTCTTTAATTTGAATAAAGATATCTAATTTAACCCGCATACAACATATAGTGTATCAAAATAAATCTACTACTAATTTTAAAAAAAAAATCAAAAAAAGTCAAATTATATTTAATTTTCCTCAAGTTTTGCATTGACTAATAATTGCAAATTAGTTATTATTACAGTATGAAACAATAAAAGGCGTGGTGTGAAGTTGTTTTGCTTTACACCGAGAAATTCCAAAAAAACTATATCAAGGGGAACATTATGAAAAAGCATAACTGCGCAATTTTGGTTGTTCTCATGGTTGTTCTTTTGGCTTTACCAACAACGTTGGCAAGCGGAACAATCTTGACGATCGACGAACCAGGAGTCTATGACATTGGTCATAGATACACAAAGGTTATCATCAACGCAAACAACGTAACTGTTAAAGACGGAAGTGTCGACAGCATTACGATTGGAAAAGATGTTGATGACGGAACTATTAAAATTCAAGATCTCATGGCCGACGAGGTTCTAATCGAATCGGGCGGCGATGTCTCGATTGAATTTTCCGGCGAATGTGAAATCGATGAAGTCATCATTGACAGCGATGACGGAACAATAGACATCATAACCGAAACCGACAACGACAACGACGAAGACACCGACGATGCAACGGTGCTTGATCTTGTCACAGTTAAAAACGCAGGCGACGATGTGTCGTTTAGCGGAGAGTTTAAAAAGATTGTTGTTGAAGGCGACGAGATGGATATAGCTTTCGACGAAGCAACAGTTGAAGATTTTATAGTCGAAGGAAACGATAACAAAATATCGTTTGATAAAGATAGCGTTATCGAAAGTATATCAACAGATAAAGACAGCACATACAACGAGATAACGATTGATGGCGAAGCTTTGCTTGTTGATATCGATGGCGAAAAAAATGAGCTTATAGTTGATACCAACGCCGAGGTGGAAACAGCCTCGATTAACGGCATCGACACAATTATATCGGTAGACGGAAATCTAGAAAACTTGTTGGTATATGAAGACAGCGAAGAGACAGAAGTTTTAATCGAAACAAACGGTGTTGTAGAAGTTATCGCCGCCGAAACCGATGTTGAAGTCAATTCGGTTGGCGACGGAGTTTTTGAAACGGCAGTTGGGCGAGAAAGCGATTTCAGCGGAAATGCCGATCCCGAAGATTTTGTTGAAACAACCAACCCAATAATAGATGGCGAACCAAACATAACCGGCGGACAAGGCACATCAAGAAATTATTATTCAAGGAGAATTCAAGCCGTTTCGATTAGCAACGACTATCCGTTAGTCGGTCATTCTTTGGCGGCTATTCCATATCCTTCAAACGCAAGTTACATTGCGGATTGGTATGTTGGCGGAGTGTTTAGAGTTCGCGGAACATACTACACCCCAACAGCAGGGGATGTTGGCCAACACGTGACCGTTAGAATATATGGAACAGGGTTGTTCTATGGAACGGTTGAGGATGTTTCGATAGGCACTGTCACCGTTCCTAGCGGAAAAATCTCGGCAGGGGATATCGACCTTTCGGCACACATCCCGGCTCCCGTTAGAGGAGACACACCGGCAATAAACTTTAAACACAGCTCGGTCTTAGAGGGTGTTGGAGCGCTTTATTGGTCGGAAGGATCAAACACAATTACATCGTTTACCGACTACACAAAATCATACACCGTTACAACTACATTTGCAATAACCGAGGAATATCGAAACACATATACTCTAATTGGGGCAAATATTTATTGCAGCGGCGCAATATCCGTTGCAGTTACAAGCAGAACCGAAAGCCAAGCTACAGTTGTTATAACATATCCAAAAATGAATGATCTTGTTGATGCAACTGCAATTAATGTTGACCAAACTGCGATACAATTAAAACCCGATGAATCTCGCCAAATGCACACTACTGTTCTTCCCGATAACGCAACAAACAGAATAGTTAACTGGGGGTCAGACAACACTAGCGTAGCAACTGTTGATATATTCGGGCGAATAACAGCGGTTGGAATAGGGCAAGCAAATATAACCGCATCTGTTGCAACATCAACCGGAGCGGTAACAAACACTGTTGCTGTAGATGTTACTGCTTCTCCTTTAAGCGGAATAACGTTAAATAAAACTGCACTTAAATTTGAATATAGTGATAGTTCGCGTACTTATGTTCCTGTAAATGAACAATTACTAGTTACTTCTCCGGTTCCGGCTCCGACAGTTTTATGGACTTCAAACGACCCTAAGGTTGCAACTGTTAATCAAAGCGGACAAGTGACCCCTGTTGGTAGCGGAACAACCGTTATAACCGCAACTTCAACAGCAAACTCAGCAATAACCGCAACCTGCAACGTTTCGGTTACCGATTCAAGACCGAAACTAACGGCTCAAAATTCTTCGCTTAACTTAGGTTATGATACGAAGTTGTCGGTGCCAAGCGGGTATACTATTAATTCAATAACAAGTAGTTCTTTTGTATTTAACAGCTCCACCAACATGATAACCGCAAATTCTATCGGCACACATACATTTACGGCTATGGTGACCGATGGCACAACAACTGTCGCCACACAACCTGTTACTATCACTGTTAACGATCTAGCAATCACCCAAGGTACTGCAATAAATTTAGCACCAGGTGCTACACTGGTTCTATCCACAAATGCAGCTAGTGGCATAACCTGGAGCGGTGGTGGAAAGGGCATTACTGTTGATACTTCAACTGGCGAAGTTAAGGTTGATGCTAGCGCTTCCCTCGCAGATACAGCCACAATAACCGCCACTCATTCTTCTAGTGCAACCACCGCAACAATAACCGTAACCGTCGGCGTACATAAATCTCTTAATCTTGATGCTAGCACTGCTAGTGTATCGTCATTAGCCCTAACACCAAAGATATCTGCGTCAGTAAACACCTATACAGTTGAAGAGGGCGGCGAAGTTTATATAATTACGCCTGCTGGCATAGGAACTCCAACTTATGTTTCAAACAACGACGGTGTAGCAACTGTTGCATCAGACGGTCGAGTAACCGGAATTAAAGCCGGAGATACAACTATTGAAGCAACGTTCACCCAACAACCTCTTGAAGAGGGCGGCGAACCAACTATAACAACAAAAATTTATACAATACACGTTGTTGGCCAAGGGGAACTCATTCCTGAAGTCGCTGATGGTGGGATAATGATGATGTCTATGCCTATGCCTATGAGTATGGCTATGGGAATGATGACAGAAGTCTTCCACATTCCGGATTCGCTAGCTGTAGTTGAATTTGATAACGAAAACGAAAAAACCGAACAAGATAAAAAAGATGAAGAAGAACAAGACGGCGAAGAAGGCGAAGATGCACCAACCGGCACTTATTATCGCCCAAGCAATACACAACAAAGCGGAGGAACAACAACCCAAGTAGTGCCAACACCAGGTCCTGTAGTTGATCAACCGGTAGTCGAGGAAGAAATCAAAAAAATTGAATTCAACCTAACCCCGAAAACAAAAACCCTTGAAGTTGGAGAAAGCTTTGATCTTACCGCTACAATGACATTAGGAGTTCTCGGAAACCATGTTCCTAAATGGGTTGCAAGCGAAAATCTTGAAATTTCAAATACCGGCGGTCTTTCGGCAACAGTTAAAGCGATCGCAGAGGGCGAGGCAACAATATCTGTGACTATCGACGGAATCACACAAAGTTGTGTTGTAACAGTTGTTGAAGCTAAAGTTGAAGGGGATGGACAAGATGACCTCGACAACGAAAGCACACTCGAAGGTGAAGATAATCTCGACAACGAAGGCACACTCGAAGGTGATGATAATCTCGACAACGAAGGAACACTTGAAGGTGATGATAATATCGATAACGAAGGCACGCTTGAAGGTGATGATTTAACGGAACCAACCCCAGAGCCAACTCCGGAACCGACCCCAGAGCCAACTCC
>CAYJKJ010000024.1:0-31287 GCA_964370715.1 uncultured Faecalibacterium sp. | reverse complement strand
GCTTTCGAATCCCCCCATCTCTTTTCGCCAAAAAAAACAAACACCCTATTTGGGTGTTTGTTTTTTTTGGCGGAGATGGAGGGATTCGAACCCTCGAGATCCGTTAAGACCTACACGATTTCCAATCGTGCGCCCTCGACCAAGCTAGGCGACATCTCCATATTATTTTTAACCGCTATAATATAATAGCGGTTTTTTTAAATTAAGTCAATAGTTTTCCCTTTGTTTTTTATTTTGTTTATTCATTTTTCAAACTGAAACATCCTTCAGTTTTATTAAAACCTCAAACAGTAAATTATATTTATGTTTTGTCTATTTTGTGATACAATTAATGCAGTTTAATTTCTCCGAAACCAATTGATTTAATTTGATTTTTTTGCAAATAAAAATTAGAGGTGTTTTAATGAATCTCAAACAAAAAACAAGGATATCTACAACCAACTGGCTCGCAATAGTTTTGCTTGCTCTTTCGGGTCAGGTTGCTTGGGCGGTCGAAAACACTTGGTTTAACACATTTGTTAACGACGAAATCTCGCAAAATCCTGAAATAATCTTTTATATGGTGTCTGCAAGCGCTATAACTGCAACCGTCACAACGTTTATTATGGGAGCATTAAGCGATAGAGTTGGAAAAAGGAAAATTATTATTCTTTTTGGCTACATATTATGGGGAATTTCAACGGCTCTTTTCCCTCTTTCAGCGTATGCAAAAACCGCAATACTATCGATTGTTCTATTAATAATACTCGATTGCATAATGACATTTTTCGGTTCAACCGCAAACGATGCTTGTTTTAATGCATGGATTACCGATGTAACCGATAAAACAAACCGAGGAACTGTTAGCGGTATATTGGAGATGTTCCCTCTCGTTGCTCTCGTTATAACGACGGTAGCCTCGGGCATAGTTATCGAAAATTTCGGCTACACCGTTTTCTTTGTAAGTCTTGGAATAATAGTTGCCACTAGCGGAATAATCGGCTGTTTGTTTATGAAAGACAAAAGCAAACAACAGTATTCTAAAAGCGAAATATCGTTCGCAACTCAACTTTTAAACACAGTTTCTTTCAAAGTTCTTAAAACCGACAAAAGGCTAAAGTGGCTATTAATCTGCACATTAGTTTTCACTGCAGCAGAGCAGATCTCTACCCCATACCAGATAATATATTTCACCGACACCCTAGGGTTTAACTATGGCGAAGTTGGCTTGTATCTCGGGGTTATGACGCTTCTTGCGGGTCTTTCCGGCATTGTTTTTGGATTTGCTGTAGACAAAGTCAAAAAAGAAAAATCAATGGCGTTTGCTCTTATAGTTTCCGCTGTCGGTTTCTTTTTGGTATCTTTGGCAAAAGATATGTTGTTTTTATGCATCGGTATATTTGTTATGGCTTTTGGCATCGTTGCAAAAATCATTGTTGGCGGAGCTTGGCTAAGAGACATGACGCCGCCCAAAGATGTTGGAGGATTTCAAGGTGTTCGTATGGTGTTTAGAGTTTTGTTGCCCATGATTATAGGACCATATATAGGGCAATTTTTAATTTCAACATTCGGATATCCCGTTTCGGTCGACGGAAGCAATGGTTTTTCGCCCTCCGCAATAATATTTGTTGTTGCCGGAGTTTGCACACTTCTAGCTTTCATCCCTCTTTATTTTATAACAAAAACTAAACCACTATCGGAGGAACATAATGTTAACTGATTTTTCAAAACAACTTGATTTAAACAATATTTTAACCGAATATCCAAGACCTCAGTTTTATAGAGACAGCTATATAAACCTAAACGGCGTATGGGACTTTCAAGTCACAAACGGTTCGGATCCAACCCAATATACCGAAAAAATAGTTGTTCCTTTCTCCCCCGAATGTGAACTCTCGGGCGATGTTACAAAGCCTAGCCCCACCGACACCCTGTGGTACAATCGAACATTTAGCCTTTCGCCGGATTTTAACAAAGGCAAGGTTTTTTTGCATTTCGGCGCTGTAGATTATCATGCAACCGTTTCACTAAACGGGCAAAAAGTTGGCGAACACAAAGGGGGTTACACTAGTTTTTATTTTGATATAACAAGTCAGCTTATCGACGGTGAAAACACCTTAACGGTAAAGGTTACAGACCCTTCCGACAAAGGGCATCAATCGAGAGGCAAGCAAAAAACAAACAGTGGCGGAATTTGGTACACCCCTCAAAGCGGAATATGGCAGACGGTGTGGCTTGAAAGTGTTCCCGAACAGTATATAAAAAGTGTCGATATAACCCCTGATTTTGAAAATGCAAAAGTGTTTATAACGGTCAACAGCAACGCCGATATTTTTTGCAAAATAACTGTTGATGGACAAACGACAAGCGCTAGTTGTAACGAGGTTGCTACAATTGATATGAACGGGTTTAGAGAATGGACCCCCGAAAAACCGTTTCTTTATGATGTTGAAATCAAAACAGATAACGATTTTATAAAAACATATTTCGCAATGCGTCTGCTTGATATAAGAGAAGACGAAGTCGGAACAAAACGTTTATATCTTAACGGCAAAAAATATTTCTGCAACGGCGTTTTAGATCAAGGCTATTGGAGCGATGGATTATATACAGCACCCAGCGACAGCGCTTTGATATATGATATCGAAATGATGAAAAAGTTGGGCTTTAACACGCTTAGAAAACATATCAAGATTGAACCTTTAAGGTGGTATTATCACTGTGACCGGCTTGGAATGATGGTTTGGCAGGATATGATAAATGGTGGCGGCGAATACAAACTCCCCGTTATAACCGCACCGGCATTTATCCCGTTCTCGATTAAAGACAACAACTACAAAGCGTTCGCTCGCCAAGATACAGCGGCTAAAAAGGAATATTACATCGAACTTGAAGAGATGATTAATTCTCTTAAAAACAGCCCCTCAATCGTCATGTGGGTGCCGTTCAACGAGGGTTGGGGGCAGTTTGACGCTCAAAAGGCATACGACATAACGAAAAAGCTTGATCCAACAAGATTAGTAGACCATGCAAGCGGTTGGCACGATCAAGGTATTGGTGATTTTAAAAGCTTGCATATCTATTTCAGGCGTTATAAATATAAAAAAGACGCCCTTAATCGAGCAGTTATCCTAAGCGAGTTTGGCGGTTTTTCTTATAAAGAAAATGAAATCGATCTTTCAAAAAGAGCTTTCAGTTATAAAAAGCTCAAAACAAGATCTGAGTTTGTTGAAGCGTTAAGAGATCTTTATGAAAACCAGATTGTTCCGGCAAAGGATATGGGGCTTAGCGCTTGCATCTATACCCAACTTTCGGATGTTGAACAAGAAATAAACGGTCTTTTAAGTTTTGACCGCAAGTCTTCAAAGGTTAAACCCGAAGAACTTTCCGATATATTCAAATTTCTTTAAACCTTTTTTATCAAAGCACAAAAAAGCTTTGGCGTTTTTTATCATTCGCCAAAGCTTTTTTCTATCTGTTTCAGATCGCTAAATTATCAAAAAATCCTATACGGGCTAAATTTAAGATAATCCGCAGACACAAGTTTATATTTTATCCCCTCTATCTCGCTGTTGATCGCTCCACCTATGCTATAGCCATGTAGATGACCATAAAAGCAATGTTCAACGGAATATCGATTTAAAACCTCTATAATCTCGTCTGCCTTAACATGATTAAATATTGGCGGATAATGAAGAAACGCTAATTTCCGCTCTATTCCCTTTTTATTAGCATCTTGAAGGGATGCCTCAAGCCTTGAACATTCCCTTTTAAAGATCTTGCGGTCATGCTCCGAGGCTTCCTCTATCATCCAACCTCGAGTTCCGCATATCGCAACGCCTTCTGCTTCAACGCAGTTGTTGTTTAAAATCGATATTGAGTTAAATTCATTTTCCAAAAGCCATTCATTCATCTTGGTCATCGTTGTCCACCAATAATCGTGATTACCCTTTAACAGTATCTTTTTCCCGGGTAGATCATCGATAAACTTAAAATCAGCAAAAGCTTCCTTTAAACTCATTCCCCATGAGATATCCCCCGGAACAACAACGGTGTCGCTATCGCTAACTTGATTGTTCCAGTTGTTTAAAATACGCTCGGTGTGGTTTTCCCAACCTTGGAATATATCCATGGGTTTTGAACCGCCAAGAGAAAGATGGAGATCTGAAATAACGAACAACGCCATCTAAAAACACCTCTTATTTAACAAATTCAAAAAACAACGGCTCAATCTCATCTTGTTTATAACAACCCTCAAACCGCACTTCCTTTTGTTTAAGGCCTCTTAAACATTCGGGGGCTTTTTCTTTTGTGAGCTGTTCAAGAGTTTCAACTGCTTGGTCGTTAACATCTTTGTTAAACAGCGCTTTAATAACGCTTTCGGAAAACTTAAAGGGGCTTGCGGTCGACACAACAACGGTGTGTAAATCGTCGCCTGTTTCGGCTTTGTATTGGTTATATGCGCTAGTAGCTACCGCTGTGTGTGGATCGATTAGATATCCAAAACTATCATACACTCTTTTAATCTCGGTTGCGGTTTCGTTTTCATCGCAACGATATGCTTTGAAAATTTCTTTAATCGCTGAAAACTCTGTTTCGTCAAGCTTATAACTTCCGTTTTGTTCAAGGTTTTCAAGATAAGTTTTAACGTTGTTTGTGTTGCCGTTTGAAACTAAATATAACAGCCTTTCGATGTTGCTTGAAACTAAAATATCCATCGAGGGCGATATGGTTTTATGAAAATCTCTTTTTGCAATGTATTTTCCACTGTTGATAAAATCAAACAAAACATCGTTTATATTTGAAGCAGAGATAAGTTTATTAATGGGAACCCCCATTAGTTTTGCGTAGTATCCGGCGAGGATGTTTCCAAAGTTTCCGCTTGGAACGCAAAAATTTATGCTATCTCCCTTTTTTATCGTTCCGTCTTCTACAAGGGTGTTGTAGCTCCAAAAATAATAAACAATCTGCGGAACCAACCGCCCCCAGTTTATCGAGTTTGCGCTCGAAAGCTCGATGTTCTGTTGCGCCATAGCCTCTATAAATTCATTGCTCGTCATTAGCGTTTTTGCTATTCTTTGGGCATCATCAAAGTTTCCTTCTATGCCCGCAACAAAAACATTGTCCCCTTTTTGGGTGGCCATCTGTAGCCTTTGGGTTTCTGAAACCCCATAGCGAGGATACATAATCGCTATCTTTGTTCCCTCTACGTCGCAAAATCCTTCAAGAGCGGCTTTTCCTGTGTCTCCTGATGTTGCTACGATTATTAACGTTGTGTTTTTGTTATCATCTTTTTGTTTCGAAGCAAAGAAAAGGCGGGGCATAAGTTGCAACGCAATATCTTTAAACGCCGCAGTAGGGCCATGCCAAAGCTCCAAAACAGAGGTTGTTTTATCAAGCTTGTATAACGGCGCTGCGTTGTTGCTGTCGAAAGAGCTGTATGCCTCTTTTGACAGCTGTTCAAGTTGATCTTTGGGAAAATTCTCAAGCAGTCTTGAAACGATAAACGCCGCAGCCTCAGCATAACTTTTGTTGGAAAGTTCCGTTATTTCATCAAGAGAAAAAGACGGAAGTTCGCTTGGAACAAAAAGGCCTTTGTCGTCGCTTATTCCTTTTAATATAGCTTGATAATCTTTTAGTTTTATATCGCTGTTTCTTGTCGATGTATAATACATATTAAAATCCCCTATAATTAATGAAATGCATTTTTAATGTGTTGATCGATGGTATATTCGCCGTTTGTATGCGTGACCGTTACAACATCGAAACGAGGTTGTAGATCGGTTGAGCTTTTCAAGATATACTGCCCTGCAGTTACAATAATTTTTCGTTGTTTATTTGGGGTTATGCTTTCAAGCCCAGAAATTGCCGGGTTTTGTTTTCGAGTTTTAACCTCAACAAAAACGATGTATTTATCATCTTTAACTATTAAATCTATCTCGCCAAATCTTGAACTATAGTTTTGTTCAACCAAGCTATAGCCATTTTGAACGAGAAACTCAAGAGCTTTTTGTTCGCCGCAAAGCCCCAACATTTTTTTAACCATCTAAACTCGCCCTTTCAAAAAACTTTTTCTATGATATTTTGTTATACCAAAACTATCGATAGCTTGATAATGAGCTTTGGTTGGATACCCTTTATGTTTCGCAAAACCATATTCGGGAAACTCGGTGTCAAGCTGTTTCATATATCGATCCCTCGAAACTTTTGCAAGAATTGATGCCGCCGCAATGCTTTCGCTTTTCATATCCCCTTTAACGACCGCCAACACACTGCAAACATCAGTTTCAACCGAAAAGTTTCCGTCGATAAGCGCAACATTCGGAACGACCGAAAGTTGTTCAACCGCTTGTTTCATCCCCAAAAGCGACGCTTGAAGAATGTTAATTTCATCTATCTTGTCGTTATCCAAAAAAACAATGCTATAAGAAACGCAGTTTTCGATTATAACATCAAACAGCGCTTCTCTTTTTTTCTCCGAAAGCTTTTTGCTGTCGTTTATCCCTTTTATATTGGCATCTTGTTTCAACACGACCGCCGCACAGCACACAGGACCTGCAAGAGGACCTCTGCCGGCTTCATCCGCACCTGCAATAATTTCGCCATATTCTTTTTTAAAATCATTGTCAAACTGTTTTAGTTCGCTTAACATCTATTCCGGCGGCTCCTCTAGCGTTATTCTTCCAAGCTTGTTTCCCCGAAATTCATCGATAACGGTTATGGCAGCTCGGTCATAATCGGGTTCACCCTTTGAAACTATCATTCCTCTTTTAAGAGCAATCTGTTCTAAAATCTCTCCGCCTTGCTCGGGCAACTGTTCATCCAGTTTATATCGCTCGATAAGTTGTTGTTTGTTTGTTGAAGAGAGCATTTCAAGAAGAACACACGAAAGCTCGGTTATATCAACAACATCATCTTTAATCGCACCCGATATAGCAAGAAGCACCGCAGACTTTTTGTCCTCGAACTTGTTCCAAAGAACCCCCGGCATATCGAGAAGATCGATTCCTTTGAGGGATATCCATTGTTTACCCCTTGTAACTCCCGGACGGTCTGCAACCTTTGTTTTGGAGCTTTTCGCAAGACAGTTTATAAGGGTCGATTTACCAACGTTCGGAACCCCCAAAACCATCGCCCTAATCGTTGCGTTAACCATACCTTTTTTTTGAAGAGCTTGTATCTTGTTTTGCATAAGCGAAAAACAAGCCTCAACAATTTTTTTCTCGGTTTTCGGGTCTTTACTTGTGACCGCAATTGCGCCGTATCCTTTGCTTTTATAAAACTTTAGCCAACGATCAGTCATGTTTGGGTCGGCAAGGTCGCTTTTGTTTAAAACCAAAAGTTTTGGTTTGTCTTTTGAAGCAACCTCAAGCCACGGATTTTTGCTTGAAAACGGAATTCTGCTGTCAAGCAGTTCGATTATCATATCAACATTTTTAAGTTCTGTTTCGATAGTTCGAAACGTTTTTGTCATATGTCCAGGAAACCATTGGATAGTTGCAATATTATCTAAATTCATTTTAATACCTCAAAGGTTGGAGATATTTTAAACATAGCTTTACCTATAATTAAGCTTTCATCAACCATACCTATATCTGAAAACCTGCTGTCATGCGAAGCTCCTCTGTTGTCTCCCAAAACAAAAACCGAGTTTTTGGGAACCGTTTGCGGAAAAATCATGTCACCGCTTAGATTATACACCGTGCTTTTTATCGGATCTTCAAACGGCTCGCCATCGACTGTTAGCTTTCCCGAAACAACATCTATATTAACAATCTGCCCCTCGGTTGCTACAACTCTTTTTATTATGCTATCCTTAATCGATGGAACATCGCTCGCATCAATAATAATGATATCTTTGTTGTCGGGTTGATATAGCAAACTCCAAACAAAAACTCTTTCCCCATCATTAATTGTTGGTAGCATCGACACCCCTATTGAGATGTAAAATTTAAAAACAAACACAAACAATATAAGAATAATTATAAACGCTATTATAAGCGAATCTATCCATTCAAATAAAGCTACTTTTCTTTTATGGGCTTTATTGTTCATATACCTTTAATTCCGCCAATCTTTATAAAATTCATAAGTATTTTTATTATACCACTTTAGTTGAGCTTTGTCATGTTTTTTGCGAGGTATAGGTATAAATGAAAGAAATCCAACTTGCTAAATAAACCAATACCAGCCAAACAAGTCAAAAAGCTTAATTTTCAAAACTGAAAATTAAGCTTTTATATCTTAGTTTCACAAAAGTTTTTTCACAACTACTGCACAATTCTGTTAGAGTTCCCCCTATTTGCTATCGGTTGGTTTTGATTTGGCTGTTGTTGCATAGGTGGGCGACTGCTAGAATTTTGTCTTGGTTGTTGCGGGTTTCTTTGCCCTGAATTTTGCGAAGATGCTAATGGATTTGATTTGTTATTTCCTTGTTGTCGTGGGATTTGGGATGTGTTCCTTGAAGAATTAGGTTTTGATGTCTTTTTGGGAACAGCTATCGTTGCGGTATCTCCAAACAACGGTGGATGACTGATTTTTTGGGATTGATCTCGTTTTTGCGCTTGAAGTTGATCTATCCTTTTGTTCATGTTTGCGTTTTGCGATCCCAGTTCATCAACCTGTCGCTTAAGGTTAAGAGCAATCTGTTGATAGTTGTTTTTCTCGTTGTCGATGTTGGAAAGCATCATTTTAATGTTGTTATTTTCAACCTGCAACTTGTTCAACGCCGAAAGGAATTTCTCGTTTTCACCCTGTAGCCTTGTAATCGTCGCTAGAAGGTTTCCTTTTTCGTTTGCAAGACCCGTTGCCATCATGCGGCTATCGTTAGCCATCTGTTGAGCGTTGCCGGCGTTGCTTTTAATGCTCTCGACTTCGTTGGCCATAGCCTCGAGTTGTTGTTTAAGTTTTTGATTTTCAACAGTAACAGCGTTGATGTACTCCGAAACTTTAGCTTGATACTCTTGCCAATCTTTTTCTTTATCCTCAAGTTTTTTCTTTTCGTTAAGGCTGTTTTCGATCTCTTCCAAAAGCTTTTGTTTTTCATCTTCAAACTTTTTATTCTCTTGTTCAAGCTTTTGATTTTGTTGAACAGCTTGTTGTTTTTCTTGCGACAACTGCTCATTACTTTCCGAAAGAGCTTGTTTCTCTTGTGACAACCTCTCATTGCTTTCAATAACAGCTTGTTTTTCTTGCGACAACTGCTCGTTGCTTTCCGAAAGTGCTTGTCTTTCTTTTGAAAGATGCTCGTTGGTTTCAACAAGAGCTTGTCTTTGTTGAGACAACTGTTCATTGCTTTCAGCAAGAGCTTGTTTTTCTTGTTGTAGCTGATTATTGTTTTCTGCAAGAGCTTGTCTTTGTTGCGACAACTGTTCATTGCTTTCAACAAGAGTTTGTCTTTCTTTAGACAGATGCTCGTTGGTTTCGATAACGGCTTGTTTTTCTTTCGACAGTTGTTCATTGCTTTCAAAGAGAGCTTGTCTTTCGCTAGTAATCTGTTTGTTAACCTGTTCAAGCTTTTGTTTTTGCTCAGACAAAAGTTTATTTGCTTCGATATATCTTTCATTGTCTTGAAGAGCAACAGAGTTTTGTTCGATTAGAGTTTGTTTTTCTTGTTCTAGCTCGATTGTTCTTTCGGAAATAATTTGGTTAGCTTCTGAAAGCTTGGTGTTTTGCTCTTTAAGTTGCTCGCCTTGAACCTTAAGATCATCAAAACTATTTTTAAGTTGTTCATAGCTTTGTGTGATACTGTTCAGTTGTTGTTTAAGATCGTTGTTTTCTGCTTGCTTCGTTTCGGTGATTTCTTTGCACTGCTGTTGAAGCTCGTTAACTTGGCTATAAAGCCCGTTCGCTTGTTCAACAATAATGCTGTATTCCTGTTGAAGCTTTTCAAGATTAATCTGGAGATTAGATCTTTCAGTCTGCAAGACAGAACGCTCGTTCAACGCCGCTGCGAGTTCATTCTTGATGTTGTTTAGTTCATTTATAAGGTTGGTTTTTTCGCTTTGTGCGGTTGAAGCTGTTTTTTGCAGTTCCGTCGTCGCTTCAACAAGTTTTTCATTTTCATTTTTTAAGTTATCATAGCTCAGCCTTAAAGTTTCGCTTTCTCTTTTTGCGGTATCTGCCGAAACTTGGAGTTGAAGCGTCTGTTGCATTATGTTATAGGAATTCGCCATCAAATCGTTGTTTTCACGTCGTATCGTTTCGATGTTGATTTTAAGGTTTTCAGCCTCGGATTTCGCCGAATCGAGAGCGCTCTTTAGCGATGTGTTTTCTTGATACAAAGAGCTCGATTGCGTTTCAAGCTTTTTCTTAACGGTATCAGCTTCGCTATATGCATTTTTAAGCGTTTCGTTTTCTTTGCTTAGTATATTTGTTTGGCTTTCAAGTTGGGCGCTCTTTGTTTGAAGCGTTATGTTTTGCGTTTCAAATTTTTTTGCCAACATATCAACTTCTTCATAAGCATTTTTCAAATTTTCATTTTCAACGCTTAACATCGATGTATGTTCTTGAAACTTTTTCGCCATCTCTTCAACTTCGCTATAGGCAGTTTTTAAACTCTCGTTTTGCATACTAAGCGATGTTGTTTGTTCTGCTAGTTGTTTTGCGGTTTCCTCTGCCTTTTGATAAGCGGATTTCAAGTTCTCGTTTTCGCTACTTAGCGATGTTGTTTGTTCCGCTAGCTGTTTTGCGGCTTCCTCTGCCTTTTGATAAGCGGATTTCAAGTTCTCATTTTCGCTACTTAGCGATGTTGTTTGATCCGCTAGCTGTTTTGCCGTTTCCTCTACCTTTTGATACGCAGATTTCAAATTCTCGTTTTCGCTACTTAGCGTAGTTGTCTGATTTTCAAGTTCTTCACTTCTCGTTTTAAGAACTATTGTTTGATTTTCAAGTTGTTTTGCTGTTTCTTCGGCTTTTTCATAAGCCGACTTTAAGTTTTCGTTTTGTTGCTCAAGCCTTGTTGCTTTTTCGCTAACTTCTTGAGCATATTTATCAAAGCTCTCGGTCTTGCCTTTAAGAGCATCGTTTTCGAGCTTTAAGATTTTATAGTTCTCTTCAAGAGCGTTAATCGAAAGAGTTAATTCATCGTTTTTCTTTAAAGAGTTAGCAAGCTTTTGCCCAATCTCAACACCCGATTGTTTAAGTTGTTCGTTGCTTTCAAACAACGCCTTGGAATTTTCATCTACCTTTTGAGAGTTCGCAACCAGTTCGTCATAGCGTTTTTTATATTCTTGTAGTTGTGCTTGCAACGAAGCATTTTGTTTTGCCATCTCGGGATTGTTGGATTGCTTTTCACTCAGCTGTGTAAGAGCGCTGTTAAGCGAAGCTATTCTTGCGTTAAGGTCGTTTGCCGCTTGATCTTTTTGTTGTATAAGCGCTTGCATTCGGTTAATCTGGCTATCCCGTTGCGAAACTTTAACGTTTAAACCTTGAAGATTAGCTACTGCTTGATCCCTCGAAATCCTTTCGGCTGAGATAGCTTCCTGAAGCCTGTTTATCTCCGCTATATATTTTTCAATCTCCCCGTTGTTTGCGCCTTGATAGTTTTGGGCGGCAGATTGTTTTGCTATATTAACTTCATGTGTTAATGAATTAACCTTTTCTTGAAGCATATTAATTGCTTGTTGAAAAAGTTGTTCACGCTCTTCAAACGCCGCCGCATCCACCCCTGTGTTTGCTTGGGAGGACAAAGCGTCGTAGTTGTTTTTAACATCGCTCATCTCGGTTAAAAGTCGTTTGTTTTTCTTTTCAAGATCCGAAATGATTTCATATAGTTTTCGTTCTTGTTCTGCGGCATCATGACATAGATCATCGATATACATCAAAACTGCTTCTTTATCAAACCCCAGCATTGCTGTTTTAAAAGCATCCGCTCCGCCGTTTGAAGAATTAGATAAGAGATTTCTTGTTGTAAATGCTCCGGTTTCAAATTTCGTTTCTGTGTTATAATCCATGACGCCACCTCCTTTTACTAATCATTATCTATTCGCTTTCTATTAAAAGCTTAACCGCTTCAATAGTTACCATTATTGCTTTTTCTGTGTCGTGATCCTCTTTATCGGAAAGCCCCAGCTTTTCTCGTTCTTGGTTCCAAACGCAATGCATAACCGCTCCTGCTTTAACCCCAAGCGTTGCCGCAACGACAAACAAAGCGGCCGATTCCATCTCAGACGCTAGTGTTCCGCCTTTTTTCCAAGCTTCCCATTTATACAATAGATTTTGCTCGGTCGGCATTCTTTCGGGTGCGTGTTGCCCATAAAAGCTATCTTTGCATTGAACAACCCCAACATGATGCCTAAATCCTAGGTTTTGAGCCGCTTGTTTTAGTGCTGTTGTTATGTCAAAATCCGAGATCGCCGGAAACTCAATCGGCATATACTCTTTAGAAGTCCCTTCAAACCTAATAGAACCGTTTACAACAACAACATCGCCGGCTTCAACTTTTGTGTTGATTCCTCCGCAGGTTCCAACACGGATGAAATTTTCTACCCCTATCATCTTTAGTTCCTCAACACAAATAGCGGCAGAAGGCCCGCCAATTCCTGTGCTGACAACCAAAACCTTTTGACCCGAAAGTTCCCCAATATAGCTGTTGTATTCTCTGTTAAACGCTAGTTGCCGTGCGTTGTCTAGATATTTTGCTATTTTAGGAACTCGTCCGGGGTCTCCCGGAATAATAGCATACTTTGCGCCTTCGATATCATCTATCGAAAGATCTATATGATACATCTTTTCATCATTTTTCATCTTTCTATTACCTACCTTTCCTTATTAACAATATTTGTATCTGCGGTAATAGTGTTAATCGTTTGGAAGCTGACGGCTGTTAAGTATATCCAAAATCGATTGATAATCGTTGTCGTCGCTATCATCTATGTCAAACGATTCGATCTTTTTCTCAGACACTTCGCTTTCTTTTGAAGAATAAAGCGGTCCTTGGTCAAATCCCGTTGCGATAACGGTTAATAGCAACTCATCTTTAAGAGATTCGTTAAGCGCAATACCCCAGATGATGTTTGCATCTTTATCCGCCGCCTCGGTGATCATCGAAGCTGCATTTTCAACCGCTTGAAGGTCGACATCAGACGATGAAGTAATGTTGATGATAACTCCCCTTGCGCCATTGATTGTCGTTTCGAGTAGCGGGCTTGAGATCGCAGAAATTGCCGCAGATTCGGCTTTGTCTCTGCCCGAGCCTTTTCCGATACCCATATGAGCGTTGCCGGCGCCTTTCATGATCGCTAACACGTCCGCAAAGTCAAGGTTGATTATACCCGGAACGTTAACAAGATCCGATATAGCTTGAACGCCTTGTCTTAAAACGTTGTCTGCCATCTCGAAAGCATTTGTTAGCGTCATCTTTTCGGTGCTGATATTTTTTAATCTCTCGTTCGGAACGACTACTAGCGAGTCTACATTTCTTTTTAGCTCTTCAATTCCTTTTTCCGCCGTTTCCATCTTCTTTTTGCCCTCGAAGTGGAAAGGCTTTGTAACGATGCCAACCGTTAGTATTCCCATATCTTTAGCAATCTCAGCAATAACCGGAGCCGCTCCCGTTCCTGTTCCTCCGCCCATTCCGGCGGTAACAAAAACCATGTCGGTTCCGTTTAGCGTTGCGGCTATCTCTTCTCGGCTTTCTTCGGCGGCACGCTTGCCTTTATCAGGGTCACCACCGGCGCCCTTTCCTTTTGTTAGCTTATCCCCAAGCTGTAGCTTGTAGTTAGCCTTACTGTATTTTAAAATTTGGCTGTCGGTATTCATTGCAACAAACTCAACGCCCTGCATACCACATTCAATCATTCGGTTAACAGCATTTCCGCCACCACCACCAACACCTATAACCTTAATGCTAGTAGCAAATGCAGATTCATTATCAAATGCGAAATTCAAAAAATAGCCCCCCTAATAAGAGATTATACTTCTATAAGTAATAATATAACATATTTAAAATAGGTTTTCAACAATTAGTTGAAAAACCTTAAAAAAAACTTGAACTTTTTTAATAATAACTCATATTACTCTAATTCTGTATCAGAAATATCTGAGTTTTCGGGTTGTTCAGTCTCTTGTTGAGGTTGTTCCCCCTCTTGCGGTTGTGTTTCAGTTGTCGGCGGAACGACCGGCTCTGGTTGTGTGTAAAACGTTTCGCTAAAAAACGCTCGTCCCGAAATCGAAGCATCGAGGTTTCCTGTGATTTCGGTTTCAATGTTGTTTGTTAACGTTTCGAGGGCTAAAAGAATTTTATATTCAAGCTCTCCCGCAGTTCCCAAAAAAACATTTATCCTATCTTGATATCTAATCGTTATGTTAAGTTTATCGGTTATGTCTATTTCGGTGAATTCATCTAATGCGTTGTTGTTGCTTAAGATTTCAAATATATCGATAAGGTATTTAACCTTTTCGGGATCCTTAGTTGTAAGTGGTTCCCCTGCCACAGCATTTTCGGGATTTAAGCCATACACCACAACCCCTTCTGTTTCTATATTTTCCTTAACCGAAAGAACCTTCATCTTTTTTGAAACGCTTATATCTTGATTTTGCGAAACAACAACGATGTTATCTTTAGATTCGATAAGTTCAATCTTAATTTGATTTGGAAATATCTTTTTAACCGCTACTTCCTCTATGTATGGCATTTTAGAATATATCTTTGTTTCTGAATTCTCCGAAAAAATAAACATAAGATTGTCGCCTTTTTCGATTTCAGAAGCGCTTATAATCTCCTGTTTTGTGTATAAATCATTTCCGACAACCGATATCGTAGACGTTTGACAGATAAAAAGAGCCGAAACAAAAAGCCCCACCACCAAGCAAAAAACCAAAAACAATTTAATCTTTGCGGAAAGTTTTCTTTTTCTTCGTTTTCTTGTCGCTTGTTCGTTTCGTTTCTGATGCAAAATCTACTATCCTTTTTGTTTATTTTTTTCGATAAGTTTAACTATCTCGTTATATATCTTGGTCGCTGTATCGGGTTTTGCTCTGTTTCTTGCGTTTATTCCCATGTTTGAAAGTTTTTGTTTATCGGAAGCGAGAGCTAATATTTCGTTTGAAACTTTTTCATAATCGATTTCTTTTTCTTCAAACAAAATTGCTGCTTGTTCGTTCGCTAAAGCTAGAGCGTTATAGTATTGGTGATTTTCCGCAACGTTTGGCGAAGGGATAAGAACCGAGGCTCTTCCCGAAGCCTCGAGTTCGCTTATTGTTAGCGCACCTGCTCGGCAAATAACAAGATCTGCCGCCGCAAGACATTCCGGCATATTGTCGATATACTCAACTATCATGATGTTTTTTGATTGAGGGTCAACGCCGTATTGTTTTTTATATTGCTCAAACGAGGTTTTGTCATACCCGCCTGCGCCATGTATGTGAAATATTTCTCCGCTGTTTTGATGTTTTGCCATCAAGCAAGCCGACAACTTGTTAATCGTTTTAGCTCCGAGCGATCCCCCAAACGACACTATGCAGACACGATTTTTAACATCCCATTGTTTTCTTAAAATTTCTCTGTTTGCTTTGAAAAACTCAAGCCTTATCGGGTTTCCTGTAACGATGGTCTTTTGTTTATGCCCCAACGCGTCGGAACCTTCTTGAGATGCCGCAAATATTATATCAACTTTGTTTGCTAAAAGCTTTGTAGTTATTCCGGGAATTGCGTTTTGTTCTTGGATTGCTGTTGGTATATGAAGGTTTGCAGCCTTTCTCAAAACAGGGCCGCTAACATATCCCCCACACCCAATAACGATATCAGGTTTAAATTCTTTGAAAAATTTCCCTATTCTTTTTTCGGCAGAAAAAACACATTTTATAGAATTTAAATTGAAGATAATATTTTCTAGCGTTAACTTTCGCATAAACCCATGCATCTCGATGGGAAAAAGTTTGTATCCCGCTTTTTCTACAAGTTGTTTCTCCATCCCGTCGGCTCTTCCAACAAAAACTATCTCGGAATTCGGTTCTCTTTTTTTAATCTCGCCCGCAATTGCAAGCGCCGGGTTAATATGTCCGGCAGTTCCGCCGGCAGCTATAACAACTTTCATTATAAATAGACCGTACTTTCCAATTAAGAATTTTTTTAACCATCTACCTGAAATTTTTTTCCGAAGAACGAGATATCGAAAGCAAAACCCCAACTTCAAGCAACAGAACTACAAGCGACGTTCCCCCTTGGCTGAAAAACGGAAGGCTGATTCCGGTGTTTGGAACGGCGTTTGTAACAACCGCTATATTAAATATCGTTTGTATACCAACTTGAACCGTTATCCCAAGAGCTACGAGTGCACCAAATTTATCTTTAGCTTTAATAGCTACCGAAAAACCTCGGAATATAAAAATCATAAACAACACTATAACAAAAACAGCACCAACAAAACCGAGTTCCTCGCAGGTTATCGAAAAGATAAAGTCGTTTTGAGGTTCCGGAACATAAAGATGTTTTTGTCTTGAGTTGCCAAGGCCTAATCCGAAAACTCCGCCCGAGCCAATCGCAACAAGCGATTGAACCGTTTGATACCCTGCGTCATGTTCAAAAGGATCAAGCCAAAGGCCTATTCTTTCTTCCAATCGATATAATATGCTATCAAAGACGCCGGGCGAACTATCCTCTTCAACCGTTTCAACAACGACATTTTCGGTTTGTTCGGCGTTTGCATCGTCACCTAGGTTCATATACATAAACAAAAATACAGCGACTATAACAGCAATTATAATAAATGGCAAAAACCATCTAAACTTCGCTCCGCCCGCAAACATCATTATGCAAGCTATCGCAATAATAATTATCGACCCCGAAAGATGGGTTTGGTTAACGGTTACCGCAATAAAAGCACCGATTAAAATAATTGGTTGAACAAATCCATATCTATATTTTTTCATGCGTTCGGGATATCTTGCAGCCAAAGCGGCAATCAAAACAATCGTCGCAAATTTCGCCAATTCGGATGGTTGGAACGTGAACCCACCTATTATAATCCACCGTCTAGCATAGTTAATTGGTTTCATAAACAACGTTATAATTAGCAAAATTAACGATACAAAATAAAGAATCCATGAAAATTTTTGGATTATATTATAGTCTATCTTTGAGACAATAAACATCCCAACAACGCCAACAATAGCGTATAAAAGCTGGCTTCTTATATAGTGGTATGCGTTGTCTTGATAGTATAATGCATTCGCATAGCTTGCGGAAAACATCATTATAAGACCAAACACAACAAGGATTAATGTCACTATCAAAAGCGGCATATCAAAACTGCCTCTTGAAAAAAAGCCGGCTATTGAAAAACGATTTTTTCTTATAGTTTTTTCCAAATTATCACCCTGTTAAAAAGTTTAAGTTGCTGCGAAAAATGCCAACACACATCCCAAAACCGTTATGAAGCAAAATAGCGCAACGATAGCAATTTCGGAATAACCGCTCATCTCGAAATGGTGATGAATCGGTGTCATCTTGAAAAGTCTTTTCCCTTTTGTAGCTTTAAAATATGCAACCTGTATCATAACCGACAAAGCCTCGCAAAGATAGATCACACCAACCAAAACGATAATCGTTGAAAATGATATTCCAAACGACATTGCAACAACCGCTCCGCCCAAAAACATCGAGCCAGTATCGCCCATGAATACCTTTGCCGGATAGAAATTCCAAACAATAAATCCAACGCAACCGCCGGCTATCGCCACCGACAAAAGCCCGGTTCCCATATATCCCAAAACCGATGAAAGAACAACAAACCCGAGGCTTACGAAAAATGTTACACTCGAGGCTAGACCATCTATTCCATCGGTTAGGTTAACAGCATTAACGAAAAACGAGATAAAAACAACCATTATTGGAAAATAGAAAATTCCAAGTTCAAGCGAACCGATAAACGGGATTTCGATAGCCGTTCCTATTCCACCAAAATAATACATAACCGCAACATAAGCCGCCGAAACGATAAACTGAAGAACGAGTTTCCCTTTTGCGGTAAGCCCAAGATTTTCTTTGTGTAAAATCTTGGTGTAGTCATCGATAAAACCGATTGCACCAAACAAAAGCGCAACGCCATATCCGGCAAATAGCCTTATGTTTTCAACTTTATACTGTTCATTTAAAAATTCCGGAACGTCGATTATAAGGGTTATATACCCCACCAACAAAGCAACAGCTGAACCTACTATCATCATAAGCCCGCCTATAGTTGGAGTGCCTTCTTTGTTTTGATGCCAAACCGGACCTATCTTGTTTATAGTTTGACCATATTTAAGTTTTTTTAACCACGGAATAAAGAAATATCCCGAAATAGCCGTAAGGCCTATTGCAACAAATGCAGTTATCAACATTGCTGTCTTATTCATCTATATGACCCTGCGCCTTTCTCGCACAAAATTCCATGAAATACGGCATGGTCCCGTTTATATCCACCTTGTTTGTGGCTGTATTACACTTTTTCAAACTTTCCTCCGATTAGTTGCCATAGAACATCTCTATAACCTCTTCAAGTTTAATTCCCCTGCTGGCTTTAAACAAAACAATATCGCCAATATGTGCAGTTTTCGAAAGATATTTTGCAATAGCGGTTTTGCTTTCGAAATGTTCAACGCAGGTAACTCCGGCGGCTTTTGCCGCATCGGCGCAATATTTCATGCTTTCGCCATAGCAAAGCAAAACTTTAACGCCACATCTCGCCGCCTCAACGCCGAGCGATTTATGGGCATCCCTCGAGATATCCCCAAGCTCCAACATATCTCCAAGCACCGCAATCTTTATTCCCTTGGTGTGCATAGAAGAAAGCGTTTCAAGAGCGGCTTTCATCGAATCGGGGTTTGCATTATAGCAGTCTTCAATAACCGTTATTCCGTTGAAATCAACCATATTTTGGCGCATTCCCGACGGAACATAATTTTTAAGCGCCAATGCGGCACGTTTAGGGTCAAGCCCTATTCTTGTTGCCGCTGTGTATGCCGCCAAAGCATCAAGCAGATTATGCATCCCAACAGTCGGTATCATAGCGTTAAATGAACCGCTTATTCTGTCGCATATTGTAAATTCGGTCGAAAAAGCTCTTTTCATTATATTTTTAGCGACTACATCCGCTTCAAGATTTTTAACAGCGTATGTAACGGTATCAACATTAAGTTCGTTTTTTGCGCTTAACAGCAGCTCATCGTCGCCGTTAACAACAAGAATTCCATCACTTGAAAGTCCTTCTATTATTTCAAGTTTTGCTTTAAGAATGTTTTCTTTTGTTCCGAAATTTTCTATATGAGCAACACCAATTGCGGTGATAATAGCAACTTTAGGTTTTGCCGCCTTGGTTAGTTTTTCGATATCTCCGCTGTTGTTCATTCCCATCTCAAGCACAGCGAGTTCCGTTTGGTCGGTCATTTTAAATATAGTCGACGGCAAACCGATCTCGTTGTTTTGGTTGCCAACATTTTTAAGGGTGTCTCCAAAACTATCGAATATCGCCGCTAGCATCTCTTTTGTTGTCGTTTTGCCAACGCTTCCCGTAATTCCTACAATCTTTGGGGAAAACTTCAATCGATAGTTGCCTGCCATCTCGATTAATGCATCTTTAGTGTCGCTGACTACGATTTGTTCAATCGGGCAATCGCTTCTTTTCGATACAACCGCCGCAACAGCTCCAAGAGAATGGGCCTGTTTAACATAGTCGTTTCCGTCCAATCGTTCGCCGACTATCGCAACAAAAACAGATCCTTCGGTTATCTTCCTTGAATCTGTCGCAACATCGGTCACTAAAGCATCCGGATTATTCGTTATTCCAACCCCTTTAATCAAATCTCTAAGCTTAATCGGAATCATATTCACACCTCATTATCTATTTTCAAAATAACTCTCTACTATCTCTCGTTCGTTGAAATATATCGTGCAACCATCTAACACTTGATAGTCTTCATGCCCTTTACCGCACAGCACCAAAACATCATCTTTTTCTATATTATCAAGCGCCCATATAACCGCATTTCTACGGTCGGGGTGGGCGGTAAATTTAATTTTATAACTTTCGATCAACTGTCGAATTTGGTTGATGGTGTTCATCGGGTCTTCGGTTCTCGGATTATCCGATGTTAAAACAACTATATCGGAATAGCTACACACCGCCTTTGCCATATCAGGGCGTTTTTCAGCATCCCTGTCGCCGGCGCAACCAAAAAGCGTTATAAGCCTTCCTTTAACAAAGGGTTTTATCGAGCTTAATAGATTTAACAGAGCATCCCCTGTATGAGCAAAATCGCATATAACCGTTTTGTCTTTGTCGGAATAAAGAACTTCTGAACGCCCTTTAACCCCTCTTGTATTAGAAACAGCCTCACAGGCTTTTTGTTTATCGATGCCTAGCGCAAACAAACAAGCTGCAGACGATAATGCATTTTGAACGGAATATACCCCCGGCATCTTAACCGCAACCCTTGCGATAAAGTTTTTTCCGTTAATAACAAACTTCGCACCCGATATCGAATATTCAATGTTTTTAGCGGTGTAATCAGCGCCGTTTAATATTGCGGAAATCGTTGTTTTATCGTAATCTATTTCGCTGTCGAGCGCCTTGCCATAGTCGTCATCTATATTTATAACAGCGTGTTTTGCCGATTTAAACAAAAGCTTTTTTGAATTAAAATAGTTTTCAAACGTTTTATGATAGTCTATATGATCCTGCGTTAAGTTTGTGAACACCGCAACATCAAAGTTAATCCCCAAAAGCCTCCCTTGCTCCAACCCTTGCGAAGAAGCCTCCATAATCATATACTCACAGCCAGCTCTTACCATTCTGTCCATAAGAGCTGCAAGATCCCATGGTTCGGGGGTTGTGAACTTCGCCGGAACAACAGTTCCCGCTATCTCGCAACAAATTGTCCCGATAAGACCACATTTATATCCTAGGTTTTCAAGAGCTTGTTTAATTATATTGGTGACCGACGTTTTGCCGTTTGTTCCGGTGACTCCGATAATTTTAAGCTTAGTTTGTGGATTTTCAAAAAAAGCTTGGCACAACATAGCGTTTGCTTTTCTTGTGTCTTTAACTATTATTTGGTTTTCAACCCCAACATCTCGTTCAACTACAACAGCACAAGCTCCCTTTTCAATCATCTCTGATGCAATGGAATGTGCATCAAAGTTTCTGCCTTTTAGGCAAACAAACAAAGAACCTTGCTTAACCTTTCTCGAGTCGATAACGATATCTAAAACATCAACGTTTGGAACCTCCCCCAAAAACTCAACATTCTTTATTATATCATATAATTTCATTATTATCTCCAAAAAACCAAAAAAATACTATACGCCGGAGGAAATATCGCCTTTTGTTTATTCGATTTGTTGGTCGTCAGTTGGTTCATCAGTTTGGTCGTCTTGTTGTAACGGTGCCTCAACAACATCATCTTGAATAGCTTCGTCCCCCGTCTGTCGGTCGACAAAATCAACAGTTATGACCGTTCCAACCGGCACCGATGTTTCGGGTTGGTAGTTTTGCGCAACCGCAACCGCAAGATCCGAAACGGGACCCAATATTTTTATGTTAAGATTAAGCGTTTGAAGCGTTTGAGTAGCGTCGGCTATCGACATACCCGCAACGTTTGGAACTTCAACGATGCTTTCTTCCGCTATCTCTTCGGTATAGAGTATGACCGAGGAAGAACGAGGTGTCGCCTGCCAAGGCTCGGGGAACTGGCGAACAACCGAAGTTCCCTCCCCTACAACGAAATACGAAAGCCCAACGCTGTTTAACCATGCATACGCCGACGAAAGGGATCTGCCCTCAACATCAGGAACCGAGACATCGGTGTTTTGTATCTCTTCTTCGGTGTAGATCGGTTCAACCCCAAGATAAGAAAGGGTGTTCGACATAACCGAGGCGATTATAGGCCCTACTAATGTTGAGCCGTATATAGAATAACTGTCGGTTTCATCAAGCAATATTAAGCAAGCTATTTCGGGGTCGTCGGTCGGGGCTACAACGGCAAACGAGGCAACATAGACCCCCTCTTCGCCGCCGAGTTTTTGCGAAGTTCCGCTTTTTCCTCCTAGCCTATATCCTGCTACATAAGCATTTTTTCCGCCCGAAAGATTAACAACCTGTTGCAAAAGACCCGTCATGATCTCGGAGGTTTCGGCGCTTATAACCTGTCTTTTAACTTCCGTTCCAAACGATTCGACAACGTTTCCATCAACATCTACAATCTCTTTGACAACATGAGGTGTAACAAGATATCCGCCGTTAACAACCGCTGAAAACGCTGTTAGCATCTGTATAGGCGTAATAGCATTTGATTGGCCAAATGCGCTACTTGCGAGCTGAACTATTCCATATTCATCTTCGCCGTAGTATAAGCTTGAAGCTTCTCCCGGAAGATCTATTCCGGTTTTTTCGGTTAAACCAAACGCTCTGAAATAATCATAGAAATTCTCAGAACCCATATCAATACCCATCTGGATAAACGACGGGTTGCAAGAATGAACAAGCGCTCCTTGAAAATCCAACGTTCCGTGCCCTTCGGTGAAGGCGCAACCTATCGAAACCGAGGGGATAACTTGGTATGCTCCGGAACAATAGTATGTGTTTTCTATAGTAGCACTTCCGGTCTCAAGCGCAGCAGACGCCGTTACAGCCTTAAAAACCGAACCCGGCTCATATAGCTCTAAAATTGCCTTGTTGTTCCATTGAAGCTGTTGTGCTTGCGATGTGGCGGCGCTACGTTGTTCTTCATCCGTAATCGCCTCTATCTCGGCTCTTACCGCATCATCAAATATATAAAACGGATCGTTTGGGTCAAAATCCCCTTTTGTTGCCATAGCGAGAATTTCGCCCGTTTTAACGTTCATAATAATTCCGCTTGCTCTGTTTTTAACTTGGTGTTCCTTAACCGCCGTTTCAAGAGCAGATTCAAGATAATGTTGGATCATCTCGTCGATCGTTAAAATAAGGTCGTTTCCTTTTTGGGCATCATGAACCGTTTCGTATTCATAGTCCATATCGCTACCCAAAGCATTTTTTGCCGAAACAACCCTTCCCGATACTCCGCTTAGATAATCATCATAGTATGCTTCGATTCCCGAAAGCCCGTAGTTGTCGGTTCCGACAAATCCCAAAACCTGCGCTAGAAAATTGCCGTATGGATAATACCGTTTAGTGTCCTCGTTAAACGAAACCCCTCTTAAACCTTCGTTTGAAAGATGCTCTCTTAAATCATCAACAATCGGTTGGTCAACCTTTAGTTTAATTATTGAATAGAATGTATCCTCTTGGAACTTATCCATGACAAACTGTTTTTCAACGTCGAGATATTTAACCATAGCATCAGCTATTGCATTTCTATCTTCATCATCTTTTATTTCGTTAGGCGATATTGCAACGGTCCAAACCGGCGCACTCTCAGCCAGAATGTTCATGTTCCTGTCATATATAGTTCCTCTATCCGCCGCAATAACGGTGTCTCTGAGTTGTTGGTTAAGCGCAATAGAGCTGTATTTTTCGTGGTTAACTATCGAAATATTCGCAAGTACAATTATAAGAAAAACAAAACAACAAGATAGTACCGTTATTACAAATGCCATTCTTCTTTTCATTCCGACATCATCATTAGCAGTGTTTTTCTTGTTGTTCATAGCTCTCTCCGTATTCTGTTAAAGGACATTATTGATAAACTCTGATTTATACAATATTTGGAACAAATATTGTATAAATCGCCATGTGGCTTTGCCACGGCGTTTATAATCTATTATAACCTATATCGCTCCTTTGGTCTATATATTATATTTTTAAATTACAAAATCTATTACTAAATTCCAAAAATTTTGAAGGTGTTGATAGGTAGTTAGCTCTTTGTTTTCAACAACTATCTTGTTTTGGTCGTTAAGCTTGATATATTCAACCTGGTTTGCATCTCGTTTTATAAGGCCTAGTTCGTTTCTTGCATAGTCTTCCGCTGATTTTAATGAAATTGAACTTTCAAGCTTATAATTATAATAGGCGTTTTCGCTGTTAATTCTGTTTAAACTAGAAGTTGCAATGTTAACTTCATTTTGTGTTTCGATAAGCGTTGTTCGGCTGTTAACGGTTAGCGCCATAAAAAACACAAGGATAATAGCATCAAGCACTATAATTAGATTGATTTTGTTTTTCGGTCTTGCTACCTGTTTGGTTTTTAACTGCTTTGTTTTTAAAACCCTAATGTTGGGAGTATAGGTTTGTTCCGAAAAGCTGTTAAGGTCATAAGCTACATTTGTTCTCATTTTTTTAATACTCCTTAAATTAAAGTTTTTCTAAGACGCGAAGTTTTGCGCTGTGTGAACGGTTGTTTTGTTCTAGTTCAAGTTCGCTTGCAACTATCGGTTTTTTAACAACCAACTTTGCTTTTGCCTTTTTGTTGCATATGCAAATGGGATAATCTTTAGGACAAGTGCATGATACCAAAAGCGAATTGAAAAACTGTTTAACTATTCTATCCTCCGAAGAATGAAAGCTTATAACGCAAAACCTTGCGCCAACATTCATGATTTCAAATATATCCAAAAGCCCTTTTCTGAGAACATTGTATTCATCGTTTACCGCTATTCTTAACCCCATAAATGTTTTTTTAGCGGGATGTTTCGATTTTCTTCGATATGAAGCCGGAACGGCTGAAAGAACAATGTCGGAAAGTTGTGTTGTTGTTGTTATCGGCGAAACGTTTCGACATTCTATTATCTTTCTGGCGATAGGGCCTGCAAATTTTTCTTCGCCATATCCTCCAATAATCTCGCAAAGTCTTTCGAAACTATCGTTGTTTATAACCTCCTCTGCCGAAATTCCGCTTTGAGACATTCTCATATCGAGCGTTCCTTCAAATCTATGAGAAAACCCCCTCGACGGCGTGTCGAGTTGATGGGAGGAAACGCCAAGATCCAAAAGCGCACCATCTATCGTTACCCCTCGTTGTTCCATCTCTTGTTTTGCGTTGGAAAAATCGTTGTTAATTATAGTTATATTACCGTTTTGTTTAAATCTTTCTTCAAGCACCGCAATAGCATCGGGATCTTTGTCGAAACAAAAAAGCTTTCCGCTCTCGCCCAGCTTGTTTGCTATCTCGCTTGAATGCCCACCGCCCCCTGATGTTCCGTCTATATACGTTCCGTTTGGGCTAATATTAAGCGCATCGATAGTTTGTTCCAATAAAACCGGTAGATGTTTAAAATCTTTGTTACTCATATTATAAATCCAACTCTTCCATTTGACTGTCGAAAACGGCGGAATCTATATCATCGCTTCGTTTAATCCATTTTTCTTTGTCCCAAATCTCTGCCCGATCCATAACCCCGATTATCGCTATCTCTTTATCAAGGTTGGCTCTTTGGCGCAAATTTTCGGGAATTAGTATTCTCCCTTGTTTATCCGGTTCGACCATGCAAGCGTTGGCAAATAAAAACCTTTGGATATCTCGAGCTTTGGTTAAAGATTGGTTTTTAATCTTTTCGCAAACTTTTTCCCATTCAGTTTCAGAAAAAACAACCAAACAATCATCCAACCAACGGGTAATAAAAAAACGCTCACCGAGTTCATCACGCAGCTTTGAAGGAAAAATTAATCTGCCCTTAGCATCAACCGTGTGAAAATATTCACCCGTCAGCATCTTTAATCACCCCTCTCGTGTTGAAAACTCTGTTGATAATGTTGAAAACACCCCACTTTTACCCACTACACACCATTATCCACCACATTGTAGCTATTATAATACATATTATAGCCAAAATCAAGAGCAATTGCAAAAATTACATCCTAGTGCTATCTAAAAATGTTTAGATTAAATTTGTAGCAATACACAAATAATTGTTTTTGAAAATATTCGAAAAACGGTTTATTCTAATCAAACGGTATAGCCTGTTTTCTAAATCATACAAAGCAAACGCCAAAAAACGAAAAAAAACAAACCCCACAACTTAAGTTTCAAAAACCAAATTTTAGGGTTTGTTTGTTTAGATGTATTCTGTTTTAGAGCTAGCTAAAAAGTTCTTTTTCGATCTCTTCGATTAGTGGCAACGCTTCATCGTATTCATACGCTTCAATGCTTGTTTGAACACGTTTTAAAAGCCCTGAAACGGATTCACCCCAATCAAATTCTATAAGCTGGCTTAGGATATTTTCGATTCTTGTTATCTCAACAAATTGAATAGCTTCAACTAGGCTTGGCAGTTGCTCTTTAATAACGGCAATCTCTCCAACCACTTTTTCGTCTTCCTCAACTTGTATCGAGCTTAAAAATTCTTTGATAGTATCGATTATCTTGCTAAAATCATCAAGGAAAAATTCAATGTTGTTATCAATATAATCCCAATCATTTGATATCGCCGCTTCTTCAAGCTTTAACGCCCCCGAAGAAAGTTGCAACGCACCAATAGATGCCGAAGCGCTTTTTATTGCATGGACTTCGATTCTCAACAGTTCAATATCTCTGGTTTGGTGACATTCTGCAATTTTTGAATATCTTTTTAACCCGTCGGAGTAATAGACTCTGACTATGTCTAGATAATCCTCAAAGTTACCGCCAAGCAACCGTACTCCATGGTTGATATCGATATCTTCCATTATCATCTCGGTGTCGCTGACATCAACAACCTGTGTGGCTATCTTGTTGAACTCTTGTTTTTCTTTTGGAATCCATTTAATCAAAATTTCATTAAGCTTGTCTATTTCAATCGGCTTTGACAAAAAGTCGTTCATGCCCTCTCTGATAAACAATTCTTTTGTTCCCAAAATCGCATTTGCAGTGAGTGCTACTATTGGTATATTCTTGAAGTATTCCCCCTCAATTTTCCTAATCGTTACCGTTGCATCTATACCGTCCATCTCGGGCATCATGTGATCCATTAGAACAACGTCATATTTGTTGTTCTTAACCTTTTCGACCGCCTCAAGCCCATTCATTGCGGTGTCGATCTTAAAGTTATATGGCTTCATCAGACCCAACGCAACTTTAAGATTAACAAGATTGTCGTCTACAACAAGAACTCTAGCCGTTGGCGCAACAAAACGCAAAGTATTTAGCCGATCTTTGCTGTTGGTGGTTATATTGTTTAACACATCCGCAATTTGAATGCAGTTTGCCGGATGCTGGATATTTTGCAGTTCATCATAATATTCATTCTCTAACGTCTCTGCGAGAAGAACTATCTTGGATTTTAGCTTTTGGCGTTCTTTTAACGATTGAACTTTCTTTAAATGGATAGAGGATGTAAAGATATAATCAAATTCATGCTCGTTTAACCTGTCGAACAACATCGATTGGTTTTCGCAAACAACACAATTTGAACCAAGGTTTTCAATACTATTTTTAATCGATTCAGCATACTGTTCCCTAGCCTCATATAAAAGCACATTTTTTTTCTCTTCCACTACCGCTATTGGTTGATACGCCAAATACTCCTGTTCAACTATCGCAGTGAATGTTGAGCCTTTTCTGTAGACGCTTTTCAACGAAATCGAACCGTTCATCATCTCGCAAAGTTTTTTAGAAATAGCAAGACCCAAACCGGTTCCCTCGATGCTTCGGTTTTTCCTTGTATTAACCCTTTCAAACTCTTCAAAAAGGTGGGTAGCGTCTTCCTCTTTTATTCCAATGCCTGAATCATACACCTCGAACTTCAACCTAACTTTTCCGGCAGCATATTCGCCCGTTACATTAAGCCCGACATAACCTTTGCTGGTAAACTTAATTGCGTTTCCAAGCAAATTAAACAAAATCTGTTTAATTCTTATCTCATCACCAACAAGCTTTGCCGGCAAACTGCTGTCGATATAGGTGAAAAATCCCAAAGGTTTGCTCTCAAGCCTCATTCGAGAAAGCTTGATAGCATCGTTTAAAGCGTCTGCTAGTTCGTATTCCGAGTTTACTATATCTAGTTTGCCCGATTCGATCTTTGAAAAATCAAGTATGTCATTTATTATCGAAAGAAGATTTCCGGAAGCGTTTCTAATACTCAAAGCATATTCCGAAACAGAATCTTTTTTTCCTTCTCTTAAAATAAGCTCTGCCATTCCCGAAATAGCATTCATTGGAGTTCTTATTTCATGGCTCATGTTCGCCAAGAAATTACTCTTCGCTTGGCTGCTCATCAAAGCTTCTTCATGAGCAAGGCGAAGTTCTTCATCGATCTCGGCTTTTTGAATTGCGTTTGCTAATATCGTTCCGCTTAAACTCAACATTTTTTCTTCAAGTTCAGTAAATCGATGTTCTTTTTCGCAATCATCAATGCCAATAAATCCCCAAAATTCACCCTCAATAAATATTGGCGAAACTATAATTGATTTAATACCTTGAATACAAAGATATATTCTTTCAACAACGCTAAGTTCGCTAGCAAAAGCGTTGATAACTTTATCCTGTTTCAAGGAATTGTATATCGTTGGGAATTGGTTGCGATAGCTAACATAATCGTTTGGCAAAAAGTCGGACAACATCGTTTCAACTATCTCAGTTTTACTTAATCCGCTAAACATTTCGTTTGAAAAATCTGTGAAATCAAACTGTTGAAGATTTTCGATTAAGGTATGTTCGTCAAGAACGTAGTTAGCTGTTGTTCTAAAGATAGGATAACAGCCAAGTTCTCCATTAATCTCCTTGTTTCGCCAGATAGCAATTCTATTAAACCCGGTAACTTCTCCAAGTTCAACCAAACATTGTTCGATGATTTGATTGATGTTTTTGCCGCTGTCAATCGCAACAAGCCTTTGCGAAATATCGTTAACCGTTAACAGCATTTTGTCCTGTTCGACAAGCTCTATTGTTCTTTGTTCTATCTGCTCTTCAAGATGAAGTTTATAGTCTTCAAGTTGTTCTAGAGCCGATTTCAAATCGTCCTGTGAACGTTTTAAACTGTCGATGTTAAGGTGTCCGCCAATCAACCTAATCGGGGTTCCTTCGGCATCTCTTGAAACAATTGTCCCAACGTCCCTCGTCCAAACAAAGGTGCCGTCTTTGTGTTTCATTCTTATATCGCATTCGTATTTATCCGTTTTACCCTCAACATAGTCATCAAGCTCTTGAAGGGTTCTTTCAAGATCATCGGGATGTATAGTGCTTTCCCATTCCCTCATCGAACCATCGCTCTCGGCTTGGGTTATCCCTATCATCTGTAGATATTCATCGTTATATTTAATTGTATCGTTAACGATATCCCAATCCCATGTACCGAAACCGGCAGCACTAATAGCAAGGTTTAAAATCTCTTGGCTTTCTCTAAGCTTCACTTCGGTTAATTTAATTTGGGTTATATCTTGAAGCACCCCACACAAAACCAAAGGGTTACCATCTTGATCAAACTCTGTAACTTTTCCTTTGTCATGCCCCCAAATGATCGTTCCGTCTTTTTTAACCATGCGAAATTCAGCTTCATAGATCTCGGATTCTCCGCTAAGATGTTTTTCAACGGCATTGTTAGCCATCTCCAAATCGGCGGGAAAAAGCATATTTTCCCATGTTGAAACATCGGGTACTAGATCATTAAGCTCGTACCCAACTATATCTGCCCATTCGGTGCTATATGTAACCTCTCCGGTTTTGAGATACCAGACCCAACAGCCAATTTTTGTGATCGAAATAAGTTCAATCATTTGATTTTTTGTTAGGCGAATATTGTTATCGCTCATCTATGCCTCCGATTTTGAAACGTGTGAAATCTCTTTAAAGTCGTCCGCTATCTTCTCAAAAACCGAAACCAAAGCAGGGTCAAAATGTGTTCCGCTATCATTAAGTATTATTTCAACAGCTTTCTCGTGTGAAAATGCTGATTTATAAGGGCGCTCCGAAATCAACGCATCATATACATCAACGATTGCCATAAGCCTTCCGGTTATAGGTATTTCATCCCCTTTAAGGCCTTTAGGATATCCCGAGCCATCCCATTTCTCGTGATGGGTGCTTGCAAACTCTGCAGCAACCCTTAAAAACTCAACATCCTCATTATCTTTTAGAGAATGACTAAGCGCAGCCTCCCCCATTTCAGCATGCTTTTTCATTGTATTAAATTCTTCTTCAGTTAATTTTCCCGGTTTTAACAGTATGCCATCGGGAATTGAAATCTTTCCAACATCATGCATCTGGGAGGAATGAGAATATAGTTCGGCGTCTATATCTTTCATTAGTTCCGGGTATATGTTATGTTCAACAACTTTTTCTATAAGATGTTTCATAAAGCTTCTTGTTCTTAAGAGATGCCCGCCCGTCGATCCATCTCGTTTTTCAACCATATCCGATAAAACGTGGACAACAGAATATTGCATCTCAATTATAGCTCTTGTCTTTTCATTAACCATTTTTTCAAGGTTGTTACTATAATTTTGAAGTTCATTTTGTTGATACGCTAGTTTCATGTGTAGTTCAACCCTTTTTTGCAACAAAGGAAAAGAAAAAGGTTTTGTTATATAGTCTACAGCCCCAAGATTTAGCCCCTCATACTCGCTGTTTGCATCATCTTTCGCAGTTACAAATATAACCGGAATGTCGCATATCGGCGCCGGAAGAGCCTTTATCTGTTTAATTACTTCAAAACCATTCATTCCCGGCATATCAACATCAAGCAAAATAATATCCGGCTTTATTTTCAATAGAATTGCCAGCGCCTTTTCACCACTTGGAATCAACACAACATCATATAATTCATCTAAAGCTTTTCTAGCTATATTTAAATTTGTAATGTTATCATCAACAACCATGATTTTATTTTTTTTAACTTCCGCCATAAACAAAATCCTTTCACACAAACTATAAACCCAAGTCGATTATTAAAAGGCCTATTCAAATATTTTGTCTATATAATTGTATTTTAATCGAGAGAAAAAGTCAATTTAATTCTTTAAAATTCCATGAATTTTTTGTGTATTTTACAAAAACAATTGAGAAAAAATAACAACAAAAAATCGTCGCAAACTTAAAAGTTAGCGACGACCGTGGAGCTGTTGAGCAGATTCGAACTGCCGACCTCGTCATTACCAATGACGTACTCTGCCAACTGAGCTACAACAGCATAGCACGTTGGAAATAATAAAGTGGCAGGGGCAGAAGGAATTGAACCCTCGGCACGCGGTTTTGGAGACCGCTGCTCTACCTGCTGAGCTATACCCCTAAAAAATATGGTGGGCCTTCGGGGACTTGAACCCAGGACCGACCGGTTATGAGCCGGTTGCTCTAACCAACTGAGCTAAAGGCCCACGTTTAAAAAACGTGAAAAACATATTAATTTGCGTTATGGACTGTCGAAGTTCGCCAGCCCATAACAACTGGCTCCCCAAGTTGGACTTGAACCAACGACCCTGCGGTTAACAGCCGCATGCT
>CAYJKJ010000023.1:14278-32840 GCA_964370715.1 uncultured Faecalibacterium sp. | reverse complement strand
CTTCAAGAACCGATCTGTCCATGAATGCGCCGGGGTCGCCTTCGTCGGCGTTACACGCAACATATTTAACGGGACCTTGTGATTTTGCGGCAAAATCCCATTTAACGCCTGTTGGGAATCCGGCGCCACCACGTCCGCGAAGTCCGCTGTTTTTCATGAGTTCGATTACATCGGCGGGTTTCATCTCGGTCAAAACTTTACCAAGAGCTTGATAACCATCCATAGCGATGTATTCATCGATGTTTTCAGGGTCGATTACGCCGCAGTTACGAAGCGCAACACGTTGTTGTTTTTCATAAAACTTTGTTTTATCAAGAGTTTTTATAGTGTCTTCTTCAACGGTTTCAGCATAGAGCAAGCGTTTAACAATACGTCCTTTTAAAAGGTGTTCCGTAACTATTTCCGCTACATCCTCTTCTTTAACCATCGAATAGAATGAACCTTCGGGATAAACGATAACGATAGGACCTAGAGCGCAAAGACCGAAACAACCGGTTTTAACAACTTTAACTTCCCCCGCTATATCGTTTGCTTGAAGTTCTTTTTCAAAAACTTCATAGATTTTTTCCGAGCCTGAGGAGGTACAGCCGGTACCGCCGCAGACCAAAACATGGCTTCTGACAATATCCATTTAAGCTTTTCTCCTTTATTATTGTGCACCGACAGTGTATTCAGTTACAACTTGTCCGTTAACGATGTGTTCCGCAATAATCTTTGCGGCTTTTTCAGGTGTCATTTTAACATAGGTCACTTTTTCTTTTCCGGCTTCATGAATTTCAACGATCGGTTCAAGACGGCAAAGACCTATACAACCTGTTTGAACAACAGAAACATTTTCAAGTTTTCTTTTTGCAACTTCATCTGCAAACGCCGTAAGAACGGGGCGAGCGCCTGCGGCAATTCCGCAAGTTGCCATTCCGACTACTATCCTTGTGGAAGCGTCGTCGTTTCTCAAATTAACATTACTTTGCATTTTTTCGCGTATTGCAGCGAGTTCAGCCAATGACTTCATCTATAGAGTACCTCCTAAGTTTTGTTCGTTTTCTTTAATAAATTCTTTAATCCAAGCGAGAATGTCGAGGCTGTCAATAGGTATATCCCCAATCTGTTCTCTAACATCTTTTGTTTTAAACTCAAAGCCTTCTCCGTCTTTTTGGCGCAGATAGGAAAAATCGACATCGGGTGCTGACATAACAATCGTTTGAATTGTCGATGCCATATCTCCAACAGGAGCTCTGTCTATATGATTTAACCCAAAAACAACTTCAACGTTTGTTCCAACGTTTAATTCGCTTTCGATCGAAAAACTTCCGCCCGAAAGCTCTGCCGCCATCTTGAACAGCGGAATACCAAGCCCAACTTTTCTTGTCGTTCGCTTTGTTGTAAACGGCGAAACAACGTTTTCTAAAAACTCTTTGTCCATTCCGCAACCATCGTCGCTAATCCTAATCGTTAAACTGTCTTCCTTTGTTTGTTCAACAATCGAGATCGAAACGTTTTTTGCTCCGGCTACCGTCGAGTTTCCGACTATGTCGAGGATGTGTAACGAAAGCTCGTTCATGATTTAATATTTTTTGAGGATATCGACAACATCATCTGCAACTATGCGCCCATAAACATCTTCGTTTATCGTCATAACGGGAGCAAGCCCACAGGCTCCGATACATCGAGAAGCATCTAGCGAGAACTTTCCGTCTGCGGTTATGCCGCCCGGTTTAATTCCAAGTTCAAGCCCGACTCTGTCAACAAGATCTCCAGCACCTTTAACATAACAGGCTGTACCCATGCAGACATTAATTTTGTATTCGCCCTTTGGATTGAGATAGAACTGTGAATAGAATGTTGCAACTCCGAAGACTTCTTCCAAAGAAACTTCAAGACCTTCCGCAATCATCGTTTGAACTTCAATCGGCAGATATCCATATATCTCTTGCGCCTTTTGAAGAACCGGCATCAAAGCACCTTCCAGCTCTTTGTTGTCAGCAATATAAGCCATCAGCTGTTGTTGCTGTTCTTTTGTGCCTTTAAAAGGCACAGCAGGTTCTAGTTTTGCCATTGAATAACCTCCTTGATTAAGCTTAAAATAAAATATTTAGTTTGTTTGTTAAAAAACAAGCAATCAACCGATAAATATAATACCATATATTTTAAAAAATATCTATAACAAAAATTCAAAATATGAAAAAAATTTTGTAAATTTTGTTGTTATTATTGAAAAATATGTCACAATTGTAAATTAAATCCACAAAATAATTAATTTTTTCTAAATTTAAGTATTTTAAGCGTAAAAACCAATTAATGAGACTTATATCCTCCTATTTAAAATAGGAAGAATTTTCAAATTTTAGCATTGATATTCAAAATGCTGGCAGTATACGCCCGATACTTGAAAACGATTTTGATATAATGTATAATATTTATTAACTGCATTCTGTTTAAATTAAATATAAAAAGCATACAACGTTTTTTAAGGAATATCAGCAACCTCATAAACTGCAAAAAATCACTACATCGTTTTTATGCAGTCATTTCTAAAAGAGGAAGGATTAATCATATAATGAAACGTCGAGACAAGATCAACTATTACCTTGACATAGCGGGTTCCGTTTTGCAAAGGGGAACTTGTTTGCGCCGAAACTTTGGGGCGATAATCGTTAGCAACGATGAAGTTAAAGCCTCGGGCTATTCGGGCGCTCCAAGAGGACGAAAAAACTGTTGCGACATAGGCTACTGCTTGCGGGAAAAACTCAACGTTCCAAAGGGGGAAAGATACGAGCTTTGTCGCTCGGTTCATGCCGAAGCAAACGCCATCATAAGTGCGGCGAGAACCGATTGTATCGGCGCAACTCTTTATCTTGTCGGCGAGGAGGCAAACGGCGAACTCGTAGCAGATGCAAACGCCTGTTCGATGTGCAAGCGCTTCATAATAAATGCCGGAATTAAAACGGTTATCATAAGAAGAACCAACGACACCTATGTCGTTGTTGATGTTGAATCGGAATGGATTATGAACGATTCGACGATCGACAGCGAAAGAGGCGGATACTAGAGAAAGGCGAAAACCAATATGATTTTATGTGTTGATATCGGGAATACCAATATAGTTCTAGGTTGTTTTGATGATGAAAACATAAAGTTTATTTCGAGAATTTCTTCCGACAAAAAAAGAATGCCGGATCAATATGCCGTTGAAATTAGCAACATTCTTTCGCTCTACAACGTTTCGCAAAGCGAGATATCGGGGGCGGTTATCGGTTCGGTTGTTCCAAGCCTCACGGAATATCTTCGCCAAGCGGTCAAGCGTTTGTTCAATATCGAACCTATGATAATCGATGCTACAACAAAGATCAACATGAACATCAAGCTCGAAAATCCGTTGGCGGTCGGCGCAGATCTCGTTGCGGCGGCAGTTGGGGCAAAAGCAAAACATGGATTTCCGCTCATTATCATAGATATGGGAACAGCAACAACACTCACCGCCATCGACAAAAACGGCGACTTTCTCGGCGGCTCAATAATACCGGGGCTTCGAACCTCGACAGATGCTCTCATCGGCAACACCTCGCTGCTTCATGGGTTCACGTTTGATGCACCCAAAAACCCGATTGGCAGAACAACGTCGGATGCGCTTAAATCGGGGGCAATTCTCGGAACTGCCGCCATGCTCGACGGGCTTTGCGACCTATACAACAAACAACTGGGCGCAAAAGCAAAGATAGTTGCAACGGGCGGGCTTGCCTCTAAAGTCATCCCGTTTTGTAAGCATGATATAATATTAGATGACATGATTTTGCTCGACGGTCTCAAAGAGATATACGAGATAAACATCCCGAAAGGAAACAACTAATGAAAACATCCAAAACAAGACAACTGGTTCTTTATTCTATGTTCACCGCCATCATCATCGTTATGGCAATAACCCCGCTAGGCTTCCTTAAAATTAGCGCAGTCGAGATATCTCTTTTAATGATTCCGGTAGCTTTGGGCGCAATAATCCTAGGGCCTACCGCCGGCGCTTTTTTCGGAGTTGTGTTTGGTTTGGCAAGCTTTGCTCAATGTTTTGGGTTTTCTCCGTTTGGCGTGATGTTGCTTTCTATAAACCCCTATTCAACGTTTGTCCTTTGTCTTGCGCCAAGAATAGCCGCCGGCTATCTCTGTGGGCTTTCATTTTATCTGTTGAAAAAAACAAAGCTAAAAGATTTTTTCACCTGCTCCTTAACAGGAGCTTTGGCCGCCGTATCAAACACTGTTTTGTTCTTTATTATTATCGTTTTGCTTTTCGGAACATCAAGCGAAATAGTAGCGATTATGAATTCATTCGGGGTTGAAAATTTCTTCACATTCTTTATCGCTTTTGTTGGGGCTAATGGTTTGTTTGAAGCAATTATATCGCTAATTCTCGTTGGAACTATCGGAAAATTTATATTACCAACTGTAAATAAAGGATTAAAGGATTAATATTTATGATAAAGCTTGTTATATTTGACATGGACGGATTAATGGTAGATAGCGAAACGGTAGCATACGATATATGGAACAACGTTCTATCCTCGTTCAACAAAGTTTTTTCTGTCGAGGAATACTGCGGATATATCGGTTTTTCCGATGAAGAGATTGCGGAAAACTTTATAAAAGCATATCCCGACATCGAAGGCATCGACAAAGTTCCCGATCTTGTTGCCAAAAACTTGTTTGATTATTGCGAAAACAATCCCGTTCCAACAAAAGCCGGATTGTTTGAACTTTTCGACTATCTCGAAAAAAACAATATTAAAAAAGCTGTTGCGAGTTCTTCGCCAACAGCACACGCCCAAAACATCCTAAAAAAAGCAAATATATACGACCGAATGGATTTTAGAATATTCGGAGATATGGTAGCAAGAGCAAAGCCCGACCCCGAACTGTTTCTAAAAACATATGAACATTTCGATTTTGAAAAACAACAATGCCTTGTTCTTGAAGATTCAAGCCAAGGAATCGAAGCGGCAACGCTTGCCGGAATTCCCGTCATATGCGTTAAAGATCTAATCGTTCCGCAAAACTCGGTCAACGCCGTTAAGGTTTGCGACAGCCTTCTGGATGTTATAGATTATATTCAAGGGGAAAACAACTAGGTTGTTTCCTAAAAATTTTTTTCTTTACCTCTTGTCGTTTTTTGTCGAAAAACAAAAAACTTGGCGAATGATAAAAAACAAATTTCATCACAGCCAAGTATTTAATTCTATCGTTTATTTCGTTGCCAGAGCGGCAACTCGTTGTAGTTCGGGTTATAAAAACAAAAAGCTCTAGCTTTTTCCCCCAAGATTGTTTTCGCATTGTTTAATCAAGTTATAAAGCGACGATGCATAAAGCGGATAGTCTTTGTTTATCTTTTCAGTAGACAACGCAAATTCTTCGGTAGATTTCAACGGAACTATGTCGTCAACCTTTTCGCCTTTAAGAATAGCGTATGCGTTGGTTTCGCTAATCGTCATTTTAGCGTCGGCATATCCCGAATAGACAGAACTTTTAACCGAAAACATATTCTCTTTGTTTTCCGAATTAGAACGGAAAACCAAACGAAACATTTTATAAACCGCAAGCATAAGATAGTTTGATATCTCGCCAACTAAATTTTTTTCGGGATTTTTGCTTAATAGGTCGTATAATAGCGCAATAGAGTTTGTTATTAGTTTTTTATTAAGGGTTGGCAAAACGCTCCCTTTATATATGCCGTCTTGTTTTGAATCCCCTTCCGGAAGTTCATCAACCGTCAACGTTAAACCGCTTCGGTCGGGAGAACGACCCAAAAGATAATCGCAAGAGACTTCATAGTAGTCTGCAACTCTAACGATAAAATCGAGCCCACATTCTCTAATTCCTTTTTCATAGTGGGAAAGCAATGCTTGAGAAACCCCCAAAGCGGCGGCAGCCTCTTTTTGAGTTATTCCCTTCTCTTTTCGCAAAAGGGTCAATATTCTATTAAAGCCACTTTCAGCCATATTTCTTACCCCTATCAAAGTTTAATACTATGAGTATTTAAGATTATACATTAATTATCGGGTGTTGTAAATATTTTTTCGATTTTTTTTAATAAATTATAATAAAATATAGGAAGGTTTTTCTATTGAAAACATATAAACTCTATTTAATAAGAACAGGACTAACCAAAGCAAACGAACAAGGGCTATACTGTGGGTCGACCGACATCCCTCTTTCCGAGCTTGGGCGTGCCGAGCTTGTCAAGGCGATAGAAAGCTACAGATACCCCTATGTTGAAAGGGTTTATTGCTCTCCCCTTCTAAGAGCAACCGAAACCGCCGACATTTTATATCCCGGCGTTGAAACCGAAACAAACCAAAATCTTATCGAAACTTCGTTTGGTATATATGAAGGAAAGAGCCTTGAACAACTCAAAGACGACGATGAGTTCCAAAAGTTCATTTCTCCAAATTCTTCCATAATACCGGAAGGTGCAGAAAACCCTCGTGAGTTTTATTTCCGCTGTCTTTTGGGCGCTCGAGAGATAGTTCTCGACATGATGAAACAAAAGATAGGTTCTGCCGCCGTCGTCACCCACGCTAGCGTTATCGCCAACATACTATCGGGAATAGCGTATCCTAAAAAACCGCAGTATGATTGGAACCCGCCCCCCGGGCATGGCTTTTGCGTAATGGCGGATCAAACGTTGTTTTTGCGTGAACCGGTGCTTGAAGTTATAAGCGAAGTTCCTTTTTCCGAACATAGCAAAGATTATCTTTATGACGATTTCGGAAAAGACCCCTACCCCGAAGACTACAACTGGGACACCGAAGAAGAGGAAACATATTAAACATAAAGTTAAATGACAGCGGAACGAATATAGATTCCTGCATTCCGCTTAGTTTTATTAATATTATATTACATATTGGAGTTATTTATGAAAATCATTGAAATTAAAAATCTACTCGAAGCACAAGTTTTTGCCGGCGAACATCTTCTCGAAAGCGAAGTCAACTCTGCTTGCGGTTCCGACCTTATGAGCGATGTTTTGGCTTTTGTTAAAGATCAAGCGGTTCTTTTAACGGGGCTTGTTAACCAACAAACGATAAGAACCGCCGAAATGATGGATATGAAATGTATAGTTTTAGTTCGAGGAAAAACCCCCGACCCTGCTATGATAGACCTTGCGGAAGAAAACGAGATAGTTATTCTTTCAACAGAATACAGAATGTATGAAGCTTGCGGGGTTCTTTATTCCAACGGTTTCAACCAAAGGGGAGTATAAAGATGTCTGAAGCTGTTATTTTAAGCCACACTGTCGACGGAAATGATTTCACGGCGGCGGGAACTGCCTCTAGCGAAGTTAAAAAAACGCTTAAGCAACTGGGGTTTCCGTCTGCTATTATTCGCAAAGTTTCTATCTGTATGTATGAGGGCGAGATAAACATGGTTATCCATGCAAACGGCGGAAAAGCCGAAACCTCTATCTTCCCCGACAAAGTCATCATCAACCTTCAAGACACAGGACCCGGAATTCCCGATATCGGTCTTGCTATGCAAGAAGGCTATTCAACCGCAAGCGACAAAGCAAGAAACCTAGGGTTTGGCGCCGGAATGGGGCTTCCCAACATGAAAAAGTGGAGCGATGATATGGTGGTTGAAAGCGAAGTAGGCAAAGGCACCGAGATAACCATGACGGTTAATATTGTTTAATTTTTATATTAAAGAGGTCTGCCCATGAGCGATATGGAATTTCATTCCGTTACACTGGATGTAGAAAAGTGTAAAGGTTGTACCACCTGTATAAAACATTGCCCAACCGAGGCTATAAGAGTTCGCCACGGAAAGGCGCAGATTATAAAAGAACGCTGTATCGATTGCGGTCAGTGTATTAAAGTTTGCCCACACAGGGCAAAAAACGCAGTTTACGACAGCTTTGACAAGCTAAAACAGTTTAAATATAACGTTGCTATGCCGGCGCCGAGCCTGTATGGCCAGTTCCACAATCTCGACGACATAAGCGTTGTTTTGTCGGCTCTTTTAAAGATTGGGTTCAACGATGTTTTCGAAGTGGCTTGCGCCGCCGAGATAATATCGGAACACACGAGATCTCTTTTGAAAGACTCCAACACCGAAAAGCCGCTTATCTCGTCCGCCTGTCCTGCCTGCATACGGCTCATTAAAAAGCGTTTCCCCGACCTTGTTGCAAACGTTGTTCCATATGCTGCTCCGGTCGAGCTTGCGGCGATGCTTGCTAGAATAGCGGCTAGCGAAAAGACAGGGCTTTCCCCCAACGAAATCGGGGTGTTTTTCATCTCGCCATGCGCCGCAAAGGTGACGGCGGCAAGAAGCCCCGTTGGGCTTGAAAACCCCGTTATGGACGGAGCTTTGGCGATGAACGAGGTCTATAAACTGTTGTTGCCCGAGATGAAAAACATAACCGAACCGGAACTTTCCGTGACAACCGGTCTAATCGGGGTTGGCTGGGCTGTGTCGGGCGGCGAAAGCGCTTCGCTTTTGAAAGACAGCTATCTCGCTGTAGACGGTATCGAAAACGTTATTCGAATACTGGAAGATATCGAAGACGACAAACTCCCCGATGTTGAATTTCTCGAGATTAATTCTTGCACCCAAGGTTGCGTTGGTGGTTGCCTCACCGTTGAAAATCCCTATGCCGCCAAAACAAGGGTTCGCCATCTCATGAAATATCTTCCCGTTTCGATGAATAAATCAAGCAAGATAAAAGACCTTAACGATAAAATAGCGTGGGAACATGAACTGAGCTACACCCCAATATGGCAACTAGACACCGATGTAACCCAAGCTTTTGCAAAACTTCAAGAGATCAAAAAGTTTGAAGAAACGCTTCCCGGCATCGATTGCGGTTGTTGCGGTGCGCCCTCCTGTAAGGCGTTTGCAGAGGACGTTATACTGCGGTTTTCAAAGGAAGATGATTGCATATTCCGAATGAAAGAGCGTGTGCAGTATATGACGGGCAACGATGATGCCGATGCCTATCTTCCCCCACCATTCAGAAAATCAAAGGAGAACGAATAGATGACAGTTAAAGATTATGCGGCCGTCATAGGCGGTTCGATAGTTTCGGGAGATGAACAAGCTCTATCGAGAGAGATCGAAGGATGCTATGCCGGCGACCTTTTAAGCCGAGTTATAAGCAGCGCCGTTGAAGGTGGCCTTTGGTTCACCATCATGACCAACGTCAATGTTGCGGCGGTTGCGTTGCTTGCGGATGTTGGAGCTATCGTTTTGTGCGAAGATGTTGAGCCGGATGAAACGCTTATACAAAAAGCAACCGACGAAAACATACCTATTATAAAATCCTCGAAAGATGTATACACGCTTATAACGGAATACAACAAGGCGCTTTAAAAAATGAAAGCTTATTTTGATCTACATATCCATTCGGTGCTTTCGCTTTGCGGAAGCGACGACATGACGGTTAACAACATCGCCGGTATGGCGAAGCTTGCGGGGCTTGATGTTGTTGCGATAAGCGACCATAACAGCGCCAAAAACTGCCGAGCATTCATTCAAGCGGCAAAAAAATATGATGTTCTAGCCATTCCGGCTATCGAACTCACAACGTCGGAAGAGGTTCATGTTTTGTGTCTTTTCTATGATATCGATGATGCCGAAACATTTTCCGATTTGATAAGAAAAGATCTTCCCCCCATGAGCGAAAAGATGAAGCAAAACTGGCGTCAACATATCTTGGATGAAAACGACAAAGTTGTTGGCGAAGAACAAAAGCTGTTGTCGGTTGCAACGATGATCGGGATATATGATGTTGTCGCAATAGTTAAACAACACGGCGGCATTGCGATAGCGGCACACATCGACCGTTCCTCCTATTCGATAACCTCCAACCTTGGGCTATACGACGAGATGATGAACTTTCCTGTTGTCGAGTTTTCGAGCGAAGCGAACAAAGGGGAGATAATAAGGCGCTCTCCCGTTTTGGCAAATATCCCACACATAACAAATTCCGATGCCCATGATCTTGAGATGATCCCCAACGCAAAGTATTATGTTGAGATAGAAAAACTTTGCCCAAAATTATTTTTGGATAAAATCAAAGAAGGGAAAATCTTCGAATAATCTTAAAACAATCTAACCAAAACATCAAAGGGATGCGACATTTTAATTTTGTCGCATCCCTTTTTTTAGTTTTCAAACTGTGAATTATAAAGCTCTGCATAGAACCCTTTTTGTTCCAAAAGCCCTTTGTGCGTCCCTGTTTCTATAACATCTCCGTCCTTCATAACCAGTATGAGGTCGGCGTTTTTGATGGTTGAGAGCCTGTGTGCAATAACAAACGATGTTCTGTTTGCCATAAGGCTATCCATTGCGTTTTGAATCTGAAGCTCGGTTCTGGTGTCGATCGAAGATGTCGCCTCGTCGAGTATCAACATCGGTTTATCCGCTATCATCGCCCTTGCTATCGTTATCTGTTGTTTTTGCCCTTGCGAAAGTTCAAGCTTGGAATTTAAAACGGTGTCATATCCCTTTTCAAGTGTCTTGACAAAATGATGAAGCCCAACCGCTTTTGTCGCTTCCTTTAGCTTTTCGTCGGTTATGTTTTCGGTAGCATAGACAAGGTTTTCCCTAAGCGTTCCTTCAAAAATCCAGGTGTCTTGGAGAACCATGCTAAACTTCGAATGAACATCCTCCCTTTTAACATCTTTTATCGAAACACCATCGATTAGAATATCCCCCGAGTTCACTTCATAGAACCGCATAAGCAGGTTAACCATCGTTGTTTTTCCCGCTCCGGTAGGCCCTACTATCGCTATCTTTTGCCCTGCTTTAACGCTTGCGCTGAAATCATTAATTATTATCTTTTCGGGGTCATATCCGAAACGGACATTTTTAAATTCTATATCGCCTTTTACGTCTGAAAGATGTTTTTGCTTTTGCTGTTCGTCCTCCATTTCGGGTTGTTCCAAAAATTCAAACACCCTTTCGGAAGCCGCCGTTCCCGATTGAAGGTTTTGCATCGATTGAGCAATTTGTCCTAGTGGCTGAGTGAAAAGCCTTATATATATCATAAATGCAACGATAACCCCAAACGAGATATATCCGTTGAGCGCCAACAATGCACCGACTATACAAACAAACACATACCCAAAGTTTCCGATAAACGTCATCATCGGCATCATAAGCCCCGAAAGCGATTGTGCTTTAAAGGCGCTATCCTTTAATTTATCGTTTATTGAATTAAATATTTCAACTGCTTTTTGTTCGCCGTTATACGCTTTAACAACGGTGTGTCCTGCATACATCTCTTCGATATGCCCGTTGATTTCGCCAAGATGTTTTTGTTGACGTTTGAAGAATTTTTGAGATATCCCCATAACAACAATCATAAACACAAAGCCCAACGCCGTTGAAACGATAGCGGTTGTTGCCAACACTATGTTGGTTGCAAACATCATGATAACAGAACCTATCATCAACGTTACCGCCGAGATAAATGTTCCGGTCGATTGTGAAAGCGTTTGGCCTATCGTGTCTACATCGTTTGTCACCCTCGAAAGAACATCACCCTTTGAGGTTTTGGAGAAAAACGCCATCGGAAGATTGTTTATCTTGTGTGAAATATCGGTTCTTAAATTTTTAGCGGTTGTTTGCATAACGGTCGAGATGATAAGCCCTTGAAGTATCGACAAAAGATAGCTCAGCGCATATATCACTCCAAGGAAAATCCCTATAGAAAATACCTCATCCATGTCGATGCCGTCGCCCGTTCCCATAAGGCTTTCGCCAATGCCGTTTGTTATCTCGTCGGTTAATGCCGAAAGATTATCGGGACCCAAAAGGGTTAACACTGCGCCCAGCATCGCAAATACCACCGCAGTAAAAAACTGCACTCGATATTTTTTTGAATAGTTTAAAAGTTTTTTAATCGCTGTTTTAAAATCTTTTGCTTTTTCTCCGCCAACCATTCCGCTGCCCGGTCCTCGACCTTTTGGGGCTTTTTTTGTAGCAGAGCCAACTTCATAATCATTTTTAGCCATGTTGTAGTTCCTCCTCAGAAAGTTGCGACAACGCAATCTGTTTGTAGACCTCGCAGCCCGAAAGCAGATCTCTGTGTTTTCCCATTCCGACAATCTCGCCATCTTCAAGAACTATTATCTTGTCGGCGTCTTTTATCGTTCCAATACGTTGCCCAACCACAAGCCTTGTTGCTCCTTTGCATTGCTCATCCAACGCTTCACGCAGTTTTCGGTCGGTTTTATAATCAAGCGCGCTAAACGAATCGTCAAATATAAATATTTCGGGTTGTCTGTAGATAGCTCTTGCTATCGATATTCTTTGCTTTTGTCCCCCCGAAAGATTTCTTCCGCCTTGGGCGATCTCTGCTTGATATTTATCTTCAAGATTATCGACAAACTCATCCGCTTGCGCAGTTTTGGCAGACGAAACAAGATCCTCTGTTTTGGTCGAAACGCTTTCGTTGTCCCCGAAAACGATGTTTGATTTAACGCTGCCGGCAAAAAGAATTGCTCTTTGCGAAACATATCCTATTAGCGAATTAAGCGCTGTTTTGGTGTATTCTTTAACGTTAACTCCATCTACTAGAACCTCGCCTTCCGTTGCATCATAAAACCTTGGAACAAGGTTGACAACGGTGCTTTTTCCGCAACCTGTCGAACCTATAAACGCTATCGTTTCCCCTTTTTTTGCGGTGAAGCTAATATTTTTCAAAACATAATCATCCGCATCGGGATATTTAAAGCTAACATCTTTAAATTCAATCTCTCCATGTTTGCTTTCTATTCCATCGGTTTTGCTTCCCTCTTTAACCGAAAACTTCGCTTCCAAAACCTCGTTGATGCGCCTTGCGGAAACGCTGGCTCTTGGCAACAACATAAACACGATAACCAACATCATAAACGCCATTATAACCTGCATAGCATACGCCGAGAACACCACCATATCGGAAAACAAGATCATCTTATCGGGTCCTACTGCTTGGTTTATCAAAACCGCACCAACGAGATAGACCGAAAGCACCAAACCGTTACTCACCATCTGTATACTCGGCATCAAAAATGACATCGTTTTTGCTGTGAAAAGAAATGTGTCGGCGAGTTGATTGTTTGCAACTTGGAATTTATCGTGTTGGTATTGTTCGGCATTGTATGCCCTAACAACATTTAATCCATCGAGGCTTTCTTTTGCGACCCTGTTTATGTTGTCGGTCAGCGCTTGAAGCTTTTTAAACCTTGGCACGGCGAGCGTTAGACAAACCGAAACTATCGAAAGCAAAACCACAACCGCTATAGCGGTTACAACGGTCCAACTTGCGTTTTTGTTCGAGATTTTATAGATTGCCCAAACAGCGGTTATCGGCGCTTTAATTAGCATCTGCATACCCATGACGATAAGCATCTGAACTTGGGTCACGTCGTTGGTCGTTCTTGTTATCAAGCTTGCGGTTGAAAAAGAGTTTATCTCTTTCATCGAAAAGTTCATAACTTTCCCAAAAAGTTTAGATCTTGTTGTGTAGGAAAAGTTGGCGGCAATGTTGGCGGCGATAAAAGCCACAGCGATCGAAATCGCAAGGCTTCCAAAGGCACACCCCAACATCAAAAATCCTGCTGAAAAAATTTCCTCCATAGCGCTACCCTCTGTTTGAACCAATAGCGTTATCTCGGACATATAGTCGGGTAGCGAAAGGTCGAGATATGTCTGCAAGCAAGTTAGCAACAAAACTATAACAGCCAACAGATACTCCCTTTTCGTTAGGTTCCCTAATATCTTTAACATTCACAATCCTCCGTTTGTTTTAACATATTTTCTTTCATAATCTTTTCAATCTTTTCAAGGGTTTCGAACAACCTTTCAAGCTCTTGAAGCCCTATTTCATCAACAACCTTCTCCATCGATTTTATCATCTGGCCTCGCAAATCATCGGCACATCTTCGCCCCTCATCGGTTAAACTAACAACCACCGATCTCGCATCGGTTGAAGAATTTGTTTTGGTAACAAATTTTTTGTTTTCAAGCTTTTTAAGCAATATAGCGGTTCTCGCCGTGCTTATCTCTAGCGCATTGCTTATATCTTTGGCGTTAACTTGTTTATTAACATCATTAAGATATTTAATAGCGGCAAAATATCCGATTTCTTTTTTAACCAGTTCATGAAACGCATTTTTAACTTTATGCTTATGGAAAAGTTCAAGCGCTAAATCAACATCTTGTTTAGTTGCCATATCGTTCCCTCCATCTTTTTAGCTAACACAGTTAGCAATATAACATAGCTAACGGGGTTAGTCAAGTGTTTTTTCTAGTGTTAACATTTTATTCATATTTATGTTAACACTATTTATTTTATCAAACCGTTCTTGTTATAAAAAAACGAAAGCAAGGGATTTTTGGGGTAAGGGTATTAAATTTGTGGGGGGCGGAGGCTTTGGGAATTAATTTGCTTGTGTGATAATTTTGGATTTCGGCAAACGTCGGGGCTTTGATTTAAGCGGACGACACAATGGTCGTCCCTACGGCGTTGATTTCTTCTTTCAGTAAACGTCGGGGTGTTTTGGTTTGGCTTTTGCTTGATTTTGCATTGTTTATAATATAAAATAAATATAAGTATTAAAATCAAAATACACTTGCCAAAGGCAGATACGCAATATAATTAATGAATTGAGATGTTTGAGTATGAAAAAAAAATTAATGTTTTTGCTTATTATTTTGATAGCCTTATTCGCTTTTATTTGGTATATTTTCGATGTTCATCTCATTATTGGACAAACCATTGAGCGTCCGGGGGATTCTTTAATATGGAATGGTGTCCGTTATGAAAGCACTGTTGCAGGAGGATATACAGAAGGAGAACCTATTGCAAAAACATTTAAAGCCGATGAGGTAAAAGAAGTTGAGCAAGACAAAACGCATACATTTGTTGTCTACAGAAGTTTTTTAGACCAAAGGTTGTTTGTAAGAGAAGACTATAATATCCCTACTTCCGGCAAAATAACAACAGCAAGTTGGAAGGACGAGTTAATTGAGGATGAGAGGTTTTTTAACACAATATCCATTATTATGGAGCAAGCTACAACAGATTTTGAATATGAAACCGATAATATCAGCGGGTATGCAGAAGACGGCTCACAGATGCGTGACCTTTATGTTGGGTATGAGGATTGTCCTCTTGCAACAGATTTTGTTGGATATATGGGTACAGTTGACGGAAAGTGGTATATCACCACAGAAGTAGACTATTCTTATAATGAGCCATATACTGCTTGGTGTTATACTATACCGGAAGAATTCATTCCTATAATTGAGGAATTCTACAGATAATCGCATAATACATTAAAATTGGAGAATATTTATGTTTAAAAAAATAGTGGCTATTGAGCCTGTTAATCTATTACTCTATGCAGAAAAAGAACTCTATAATTATGCCAAGGAAGTTGTGTTTTATCCTGATATTCCAAAAAATGATCAAGAAATTACTAACCGTATTGGGGATGCAGACGCAATGTTAGTGAGCTTCACCTCTAAAGTAAGTGAAGAAGTAATTAAAAATGCAAAAAATCTAAAGTATATCGGTATGTGTTGTAGTTTATATTCTGAAGCTAGCGCAAATGTTGATATTGCAACAGCAAGAGCACGAAATATTTTTGTCAATGGTATTCGTGATTATGGAGATGAGGGCGTTGCAGAATTTGTTGTCAGTGAACTTACCCGATTGTTTCACGGTTTTGGTGATAGAATGTGGGAAGATTACCCACGTGAATTGACCGGATTAAAGGTCGGAATTATCGGGCTTGGGGCTTTGGGAACTTTGATTGCAAAGACCCTGAAGTTTTTCGGAGCGGATTTATATTATTACAGCAGAACAAGAAAACCGAATGCTGAAGACGAAGGAATTAAATATAGAGAACTAAACGAACTTCTCAGCGAATGTGAAGTTGTTTGCTGTTGTGTAAACAAAAACACTGTTTTGCTGTATGAAGAACAGTTTGAAATTTTCGGAAACCGCAAGATACTTATCAACACGGGCGGAAGCCCCACTTTCGATATGAAAGCGTTTGAAAAGTTTATTAACGGCGACAATTATTTTATCTGCGATATGCCGGGATGTCTGGGGAACGACAATCTGCTCACACATAAAAACGTCCGCTGTGTCGGTGTTCCATCGGGCATGACAAAGCAAGCAAAGGTAAGATTAAGCGAAAAAGTTTTAGCTAATGTGAAATCGGCCTTGCAACAATTAAGCTAGTTTAACATCGCATTACATCGATCGGCAAGGGCGCTATTAACACACCATATATAATAAACAAAGGGGCTATGACAATTCCGTCACAGCCCTTTTTGTATATTTATTAACAATTTTATTAATTTCCATACACTGTATATATTCTCTCTAGAATTTAGACTTCAAAAATCTCAAACAGCTGTTCAAGTTTTTTGATTTCATAGGTAACCGGAATTCCCTGTTCGTTTTCAATTCCGTGTGGGTTATAAAAACAACTATCAATTCCGGCATTTTTCGCACCCTGCATATCCGAGGTCAAGCTGTCGCCGATAATTATCGATGATTCCCTGTTTTGTTCCCCGATAACAGCAAACACAGCATCGAAAAATTGTTTGTCCGGCTTGTTGTAGCCGACTTTTTCAGAGATAAATGTATGCTTGAAATATTTTTTCAAATCGCATTTATCTAGCCTCGGCGTTTGAATAGAAGCAATACCGTTTGTGACGATGCAAAGCGACGCAACTTTTGAAAGCTTTTCCAAAACCTGCTGCGCTCCCTCGACAACGTGGGCCTGCTTCGACAAAACCTCGTTGTATAGCTTTCCGCCGTCAACACTGTTTTTAAGGTTAATGCCTTTTGAAGCAAAAAATTCAGGAAATCTCTGTTTCGACACCTCGTCTTTTTCAAGTTTTCCCTGTTCGAGTTGTTTCCAAAGCTCTCGATTTATAACTTTATAATCTAGGAAAAACTGTTCATCTGCTTCTATTTCCAAAAGTTTCATCGTTTCAAAAAACGCAAGTTTTTCGGAGCGCTTAAAATCCAAAAAGGTATCATCAGCATCAAACAAAAGGTAGTTATATTTCATATTAACACTCCTAAAAAAATTTAAACCTGTATCATTTCATCGATGGTGAAATCCAACATCAGTGTCGCTTTAAACACTAGGTTCGATGTCTTAACAATCGAGTTGATATCAATATTTTCATAAACATCCTCCGTTGTATGAATGATAGCAGGCGCTACTAATCCATGGCGATTGAATGATTTTTCGATATCTATTTCACGCCAAGAAACGGTTGAAACATTAATTCCTCTATTGAAAAAAATCCTAGCATCATCCTTAAACAACAACGCCTCTGGAAATATTTCTTTAGCAAACCCATCAGAATGTTTTACATACATCTCATTTAATGTTGTCGAAACGATATTAGGCAACTCTTGTTGCTTTGATGCTACCCTCGTTTTGCCGTTTTCAACCGTTCCCATCGAAGAAAACGCAAGCACGCTATCGGGTCTGTTTTTATCATGCCCCGACATATCTATGTTAATAGCTGCCACGTGTCGCTTAAATTCTTCGTTCGAAAGTTGCTTGAAATAGTTGGCTGCTCCATGATATCCAAATTCTTCGGTTGAAAGGAATAAAAATCTTATTTCGCAGTTTGGCTTTATGTTAAGTTTCTTAAACTTTTTCGCCATCGCAAGCAAAGTAGAAACTCCCGAGGCGTTGTCTATCGCCCCTTGCCCTTCGTTGTGGCTGTCATAATGTCCGCATACCGTTATTATAGGGCTGTTTTCGCTTTTGCCTTCTACAATTGCTACGATATTTTCCTGATAAATCGGCGTTCTTGTTCCCGGAGCCGGAAACGTTCCGATATTTTCGTTTAACCCTTCGGGCAATCCTTCGGGTGGTGAATAATCATAATAGTATTCTTGAACAACGAGTTGTTCGCCCGTATATCCAAACTGTTCAAGGGAATTTATAAGATATTCCGCCGTCAGAAGATTTCCCCTGTTCTCAAACCCACGGTTGCCGAAATCCCTTGTCAACGTTCTCATATTTGCATCGATATCTTCAAAAGCTATCTGTTCTAGCGATATGACATAGTTTTCGTGATGTTGTTTTGGCGAAACATATATGTACTTTTGCTCGGTGAATGGCGCAAATGTTTCGGCTGTTTTTTGATTATATGCGACAACCTGCCAAGCGACGACACCAATCAAACAAAGCGCCACCATTGAACAAGCCGCTATGGCGTATTTAAAAATATTGCTGTTGGTCTGCTGTTTGCCCTTAAACATTATCGTCGTCTGTTCAAGCGGAGAATAGGTTGTTTGTCTGTTATCGTTGTAGGCTATCTCGCTATAGTGAGATTCCTCTTCGTAGTAGGATTTGTCCTCAAAGTGAGTGTGTTCATCATCAAACAAACTTTGAAACGACCTTGTCTTTTTCGACCTCGGGTCGACATATATTCTATCATCTTGTGAATAGGGTAGTTCCTCAGCTGTTGGCTTTGGCTGTTCCTCGGCTGTTGGCTTTGGCTGTTCCTCAGCTGTTGGCTTTGGCTGTTCCTCAGCTGTTGGCTTTGG
>CAYJKJ010000023.1:0-14178 GCA_964370715.1 uncultured Faecalibacterium sp. | reverse complement strand
GGCTTTGGCTGTTCCTCGGCTGTTAGCTCGGGTTGTTCCTCAGCTGTTGGCTTTGGCTGTTCCTCAACCGTCGGTTCGGGCTGTTCCTCGGCTATCGGTTCGGGCTGTTCCTCCTCGGTAGAAGTCTGCTTTGCAAAATTCGGCTTTTTGATTTTGGAATAGCTTTGCGAGATAGTTTCTACCAAACTATCGATATCGCCAAAATATCGCTCTGCAACTGATGACTGTTGCGATTTCGGCGATAAAGCTTGATTATTTTCTTTGTCTTGTTTAGCTGTGTCTAAGGATGTTTCGCTAGGCTTTTTTTCGTTTTCCATAAACTCTACCCCTTTTCACAAAACTATAAATTAAAGTCCCTTCAAATCAAACATTAAACTTTAGTTTTTAGAAATACTGCGGTTTTTGCACCAAAGGTGCAAAATGGCAAGCGAAGCTTGACAAGCAGTATTTCCATAATCTCCGCCGACAGGCGGAGATTTTAGATCAAAGCTTCAGGTTTTAGAAATACTGCGGTTTTTGCACCAAAGGTGCAAAATGGCGAGCGAAGCTTGACAAGCAGTATTTCCAATAGCTCCGCCGACAGGCGGAGATGTTATATTAATTCTATCTGTTCAAACAGATCGGTTTCTTTTATTATACCGCCCGCCGCCGGTAGGTTTTTGGCTCTGAATCTATGTTTTTGTTCAAACTCTATCGTTTTTGCGTCAACAATTTTTTCGATAAACGCACCCTTTTTAAGGGTAAGAACCGCTACCCCAACGGTATCTTTAGTCAACTTTTGCGGAACTTGAACCGAATTCAAAAGCAACATTCTGCCTGTTGAGCTAAAGATAGCAAACTCCGCATCTTGTTTGATGATACAAGCTTTTAAAAGCTCTCCCGTTTTGCTGTAACCGTTTTGAAGCTTTTTGCGGTTAAGCTTTGTTTCGTAGGCGGAAAGCGGAACTTTAGCGACTTTTCCGTTATCCATGAAAAACAAAACATTTCCTTCATAGCTGTCAAATTGGAGCATAGCTATCGGCAGTTCGCCTTCTTGCATCGAAAGCGTTCCGGCAACAAAATCCCCTATAACGCTAGCCTTTGAATCGTCAAAATCCGCCGGCCTTGCTTTATAGGCGTTTCGTTGATTGGTAAAGAAAATAAGATTAGTGTCGTTTTTGCAACTTATCGCATCGACTATCTCATCCCCATCTTTAAGTTTTTGTTCGCTACTCATTCTTAACGATTGTGGAGTAATCTTTTTAAAATAGCCCTCTCTCGTGTAGAAAATATGAACAGGATGATCGGAAATTTCTTCTTTTTCTTCCTCGACATAGTATTCAGCGTTAAATAAAAGCCTGGTTTTTCTAGGTTGAGCGTGTTTTTTCGCAACCTCTGCTAATTCTTTTATAATAATCTTGTCGATAAGTTTTTCGCTTGCTAAAATTTCGGAAAGCTCCGCTATCTCGTCTTCAAGCTTTTTGATCTCTTCAAGGCGCTTTAAGATATATTCCTTGTTAAGGTTTCGCAGTTTAATCTCAGCAATATAGTTGGCTTGGATTTCATCGATTCCAAAACCTATCATAAGGTTGGGAACAACTTCTCCCTCCTCATCGGTTTCTCGAACAATCTTTATCGCTTTGTCGATATCAAGCAGTATCTTTGAAAGACCTTTAAGGATATGTAAACGGTCTTTTTTAACCGCAAGATCAAACGCCGTTCTTCTTTTAACGCAGTTTCTTCTGAACACTATCCAATGGCTAAGGATATCTCGAACCCCAACTAGCATCGGTGCGCCATCGATTAGCACCGTGAAGTTGCATGAGAAGCTATCTTCAAGCGGAGTTAATTTAAAAAGCTTTTGCATAAGCTTTTCGGGGTCGGTCGCCCTTTTAAGATCAAGCGTTATGCGAAGCCCCTTTATATCGCTTTCGTCTCGCATATCGGAAAGCTCTTTTATCTTGCCGTTTTTAACCTGTTCGGCTATCTTATCCATAATCGCTTCGATAGTCGTCGAGGGCGGAATTTCGGTTATCTCGATGCAGTTTTCCGCTTTTTCATATTTATATTTAGAACGAACTTTAACGGAACCTCTGCCGGTTTCGTATATCGTGTTTAGGTTGTCTTGGTCATAGATAATATACCCGCCGCCCGGAAAATCGGGAGCTTTAAGGGTAGACATTATATCATGGTCTTTATCTTTAATGAGCGCTACCGTCGTTTCGCAGACTTCGGCTAGGTTAAACGGCGAGATCGAACTTGCCATTCCAACCGCTATACCGATGTTTGAGTTAACGAGAATCGAAGGATATGTAACCGGCAAAAGGGTGGGTTCTTTCATCGTTCCGTCGTAGTTGTCGATAAAGTCTACCGTGTTTTTTTGGATATCTGAAAAAAGCTGTGCGCTTAAATTCGCAAGCTTAACCTCGGTGTATCTCGACGCCGCATATGCCATATCTCGGCTATAACTTTTACCAAAGTTTCCTTTGCTGTCAACATAAGGGTGAAGGAGCGATTCGTTGCCCCTCGAAAGCCTTACCATAGTGTCGTATATCGGGCCGTCGCCGTGTGGGTTAAGTTTCATCGTTTGCCCAACAACGTTTGCGCTCTTGGTTCTCGCCCCCGTCAACAACCCCATAAGATACATCGTGTATAGCAGTTTTCGGTGGGACGGTTTAAAGCCATCTATCTCGGGAAGCGCCCTCGACACAATAACGCTCATGGCATACGGCATATAGTTTTGTTTTAGTGTTTTTGTTATCGAGGTTTGCTCCATTATTCCGGCGTTTGCTATCTCGACATTTTCAACGATCATATCTTTATCAAGTTTAGTTGATTTTTTCTTTGCCACGTTTATTGACCTTTCAAATTAAATTTAACTAACATCTATATCATCAAGATACAGCGAACCGTTTTTGGCGATATATTCTTTTCGACCCGCAAGGTTGTCCCCCAAAAGCAGCTCGAAAACCCGCTTGGTTTCTTTTGCGTTGTCGGGGGTGACTTTAACCAGCCTTCTCGACGCCGGATTCATCGTTGTCATCCACATCATATCCGCTTCGTTTTCGCCCAATCCTTTTGACCGTTGGAGGGTGTATTTCTCGTCTTTAAGCGAAGCTACAATGTCGTTTTTCTCGCCGTCGGAATATGCGAAATATGTTTTTTGTTTGGTTGTTATCTCGTAAAGCGGAGTTTCCGCAATATAGACAAACCCTTCCGTTATAAGGCTCGGGGTCAAGCGGTATAGCATAGTTAGGATAAGGGTTCTTATCTGGAACCCATCGACATCGGCATCGGTGCAGATTATAACTTTGCTCCAACCCAGATTGTTGATATCGAAAGTCGACATATCTTTGTTGGCTTTTGTGTCTACTTCAACGCCACATCCCAAAACTTTTAAAAGATCGGTTATAATTTCGCTTTTAAAAATCTTTGTATAATCGGCTTTAAGGCAGTTTAATATCTTTCCCCTAACCGGAATGATAGCTTGAAACTCGGCATCTCGCCCTTGTTTACAAGCACCAAGAGCCGAATCGCCCTCAACTATATATATCTCTCGTTTTGAAACTTCCTTTGTTCTGCAATCAACGAATTTTTGAACCCTTGCGGTCATGTCCGAATTGGTCGACAACGTCTTTTTAAGGTTAAGCCTTGTTTTTTCTGCGTTTTCTCGGCTTCGTTTGTTTATTAGAACCTGTTCCGCAATCTTTTCGGCATCCATCCTGTTTTCCAAAAAGAAAACTTCGATGTTGTGTTTCAAAAACTCTGTCATAGCCTGCGCTATAAACTTGTTTGTAATAGCTTTTTTTGTTTGGTTTTCATAGCTTGTGACGGTTGAAAACGACGACGAAATCAAAACAAGGCAATCCTCTATATCAACAAAACTAATCTTGCTTTCATCTTTTTTATAAAGTTTCTTTTCTTTTATCAATGCATCTATTTGATAGACAAACGCATTTTTAACCGCACGTTCGGGAGATCCGCCATATTCAAGAAAACTCGAATTGTGGTAGTATTCAAGCTTTTGAACCTTGTTGCTAAAGCAGACTGCAAACCGCAGTTTAACTTTATATTCCGGCTTGTCCTCTCGGTCTTTTCCTTCTCGTTCGCCCTCCCAAAGTTGAACGTCGCAAAACCCCGCTTCCCCTACCGTTTCTTTTGCATAATCGAGTATACCGTTTGAATAGCAAAATTCCTCTGTTATAAACTGCCCATCGCTCGCTTCAAAGCGATATTCAAACGTCACTCGATCGTTAACGATAGCTTGGCGTTTAAGGATATCTTTGAAAAAATCGCTCGACACGTTTATGTCGGTGAACACTTTAAGGTCGGGGCGCCATTTAATTCGGCTCCCTGTCTTCCTTTTGGGTGCCGGTTGTTTTTGCATCTCGGAAACAGGGTTTCCCGCTTTAAATTCTATGTTGTATTTAAAGCCGTCTCGAACAACTTCAACGCTCATATATTCCGAAGAATACTGCGTTGCGCAAAGCCCAAGGCCGTTTATTCCCAAAGAATATTCATAAGTTTCCGCCGAGATATTTTGATATTTTCCCCCTGCATACAGTTCGCAAAACAAAAGCTCCCAGTTGAAACAGTTTTCTCCTTGGTTGAAATCGACCGGTATTCCCCGACCGAAATCCTCTATCTCTATCGAATTATCTTTATATTGCGTAACAATTATTCTATCACCAAAACCCTCTCTCGCCTCGTCGATAGAGTTTGAAAGAATTTCGAATATAGAATGTTCGCAACCCTCTATGCCGTCAGAGCCGAAAATAACAGCAGGTCTTTTTCGAACCCGGTCGGCACCTTTAAGCGAGGTTATGCTTTCGTTTGTGTAGTTTTTTGCTGATTTTGCCATTCGGTATACTCCCTAAAAAAACAATGTTTATCTGTGTTTCAAACGCATTAATTATATCATGTTTATTTTAAAAAAGGAACAAATATTTTTTTAAAAGAAAATTAAAAATTATCGCTATCTTTCTTAAGTTGTCGATTAAACCGCCCTAACAAAAATAAACGCAAAAAAGATATCTTGCGTTTGGTTATTTTTATACAACTTCATAACTAAAAAGCAAATAAATATTGAAAAAATTTTCAGTTAATAGTATTATATAGTTAAATTAGCAAAAAACAGCTACCGCCACAAGCGAAGCGACATCGACGATATGATGTCGCATTTTATAAAATTTTGTGTAGGAAAGGGGGCGTGGTCACCAGTATGTTAAAAGTTGCGGTTGTAACGGGCGGCGCTCGTGGAATCGGAAGAGCAATTTCGCTTTTGTTCGCAAGAAACGGTTACACCGTTGTGATAAACTATAACCAATCCGAACAAAACGCTTTTAGCCTTTTGGAACAAATCAAAAGCGAGGGGCTGTTTGCCGATATATTTAAAGCCGATGTTTCAAACAGCGACGAATGCAAATCGCTTTTTGGCTATGTTAAAGAGAAATATTCTCGCCTTGATGTTTTGGTATGCAACGCCGGAATAGCAAAGCAAAACCCAATAACGCTGGTTTCTGATGATGAATGGAACAAGATAATCTCGACAAATCTTTCGTCGGCGTTCTACTGCACAAGGTCTGCTGTTCCGTTGTTTCTACAGGAAAAAAGCGGAAGCATCGTTATGGTTTCGTCGGTTTTCGGAATCACAGGCGCTTCATGTGAAGCGGCATATTCCGCTTCAAAGGGTGGCATGATAACGTTTGCAAAATCTATGGCATCAGAGCTTTCCCCCTCCGGAATAACGGTCAACTGCGTTTGCCCCGGCTTTATCGACACCGATATCAACAACAATCTTTCTATCGGAGAAAAACAACGGTTGGTTGAAGATATCCCTTTAAACCGTGCCGGCACTATCGAAGAGATAGCAAGGTCGGTTTATTTCCTTGCAACCGAAAGCTATATAACAGGACAAGTTTTATCTGTCGACGGCGGATATAGTTTATAATTTTATTTTAAAAAAAACGAGGGCTTTTTTATGACAACTTTAGTTATTCTTTGCGCATTGGTTTCGGGATTTTCCGCTATGATGATAGGTATTCGCAACCAAAACAAATCATTAATCGTGGTATCAATCGTTCCGTTTATCGTCGGAATAGTTCAAATAGTTATGCTTTTTATCTAGAGGTTAATTTTCTTCATTTCACCATTAATTCATAAGTTAAAAACAAGGTGCTTTATATTATGTCAAAAAACAAACTTAAATTTGAATGGAGCATTCCAAACGCTATTTCAATTTTCAGGATAGTTTTAATTCCGATATTCGCTTATTTTTATCTTAAGGGTGTTGCGCAAGAGGACACAGAGCTGTTGTTCCGTGCGGTGGTTGTTCTTGGAATATCGGGTCTTACCGATATGTTCGACGGGCTAATAGCTCGCAAGTTTAACCAGATAACCGAGATCGGAAAATTCCTAGATCCACTGGCAGATAAGCTGACGCAGTTTGCGGTTTTGCTTTGTTTGTCGGTTGAATATGCCGAGCTTATGCTGTTGGCGCTGATCTGTTTTATCAAAGAAGTTCTACAGTTGATAGGATTCTTTGTTTTGTACAGCAAGATAGGTTCAAACGGTCTTGAAGGTTCAAAATGGTTTGGCAGAATTTCAACGTTTGTTTTCTACAGCTCAATGCTATTAATAGTGTTTTGGGTGAATATGCCTATATGGTTATATTTTTTGCTTGTTATAATAGTAGGCGCATTGATGCTGTTTTCGTTTTACCGATATTTTGCAATATATCGGTCGATTAAAACGGATATAACCTAGCTCAACAGCAAACTGCCAAAGCTTTTGATTCGTCTTATAAAAAACTATACCAAACCAAAAACAGGAGGCAACCGCCCCCTGTTTTTCTGTTTGAATTGTTTATACTATTTGTTTAAAACTTTATCCACCGCTTTAACGATATTTTCATACCCTGTGCAACGGCACATATTTCCCGAGAGTTCTCGTTTGATCTCTTGTTTTGTGTATTCCTTTTTGGAGTTTTGCATATTTGTTGCGGTTATAACAAACCCGGGAGAACAAAATCCACATTGAACTGCGCCTTCGTCTAAAAATGCTTGTTGCATCTCGGAAAGAGTTCCGTCTTTTGGGGTTATTCCCTCGATAGTCGTTATCTCTTTGCCCTTTGCCCAAATAGCAAGGTATATGCAAGAATTATAAACTTCGCCGTTTATGATAACGGAACAAGCGCCACATTCCCCAACTTCACAGCCTTTTTTAACCCCTGTCAAACGATAGTCGCCCCTTAACATATCCGAAAGAGAAGCTCTGGGGTCAACGAGAGCGGTGGTCGGTTTTCCGTTTATGCTGCAACTTATCAATACCTTTTCCATTATAGCTCTCCTTTCGCTTGTTTAACAGATTTAATAAACGCTCGTTTAACGTTTTCCGATGCTATTTGAAGCCTTAGTTCTTTTGAAGCTCGCCAAGAAGAACGCGGGGATATCTCGGAAAGAGCGCTCTCGACAATCTTTTGGGCGGTGTCTTGTTCAAGCGGGCTGTTCTCAAAAGCTTGTTCGGTGTTTTTTGCTCTTATCGGCGTTGCCGCCGCAACCCCGAAAGCTATCCTCAATCGCTCAAGCGTCTTGTTGTCGCTCGACAACCTAACGTTAACCGAAACGCCAAGCGTTGCAATATCCATTGCTTTTCGCATTGCGTATTTAATGTATTCGCCATATGTGTTTTGATAGCTTTCTTTTGGGATAACAATTGCGGTTAAAAGTTCGCCCTGTTCAAGACAAACTTTTCCGGGTCCTTTGTAGAACTCTTTAATATCAATCGTTCTTTCTCCGTTTATCGACGAAACTTTAAGCAAAGCATCGTATGCCATGACGGTGGAGGCGCTGTCGGCGCTTGTTACACCGTTGCAGATGTTTCCGCCTATCGTTCCGATGTTTCTAATCTGTGGGCCGCCGACCTGCCCCACCGCCTCGGAAAGAGCCGGAATATATTTTTTGATAATCTCGTTGTTTTCGATATGAGAAAACGAAGTCAACGGAAGGATAACGATGTTTTGTTCCTCGTCGAGATAAACCCCTCGAAGCTCATCCAGCATAAATATGCTGACAACCTCGATCCCTGCAAGATGGCCCTCCCTTGCTTTGATAAGCACATCGCTTCCGCCCGCAAGGACATGAGCCGATTTATGCTCATTCAAAAGCTCCAAAGCGTGTTTTAAACTTTCTGCTTCATATATTGCTGAAAAATCATACATAGTTTTTAACCAAACCTTCCCCTCTAAATCCTTCGAGCAACCTTTCGGGTGTCAATGGATTTTGATTAAATTTAACCCCGGTTGCGTTGAGAACCGCATTTCTTAAAGCAGCGGCTACCGGAACGGTTGGAGGTTCTCCGAGCGACTTGTTGCCAAACGGCCCTGTTTTGTCATACGGTTCAACAAAAGCGACGTTTAAATCGGGTGTGTCGAGAACCGTCATTAATTTATAGTCTAACAGATTGTTGTTGAGCGGCTTTCCGGTTTTCTCGTTGAACAACAGTTGTTCCGAAAGCCCATATCCCAGCCCCATGCTCATTCCGCCATGCACCTGCATTTCGGCAAGCATCGGATTAAGAATTATTCCGCTGTCGTGTACGTTTATGATATCTTTAACTTCGATCGTTCCAAGCGAGATATCAACTTCAACTTCAGCAAAACAAGCGCCGACCGCAAACGTGTTGCTCCTGCAATTTGCGGTTGAATATGCCTCGATATGCTGTGGATTGTCCGGGTTGTAGTATGATTCGGTCATAAGCTCCGAAAGCGACACAACGCTCTCGCCCGACATCTTGTTTACAACATCTCTTCCGTCGATATCAAGTTCAGAAGCTTTAATCCCTTTATAAAACTCGGCATATTCTAAAATCTTTTGTTTTAAAATTTCACCGGTTTGTTTGATAGCCATTCCCCCAACATATGATTGGCGGGAAGCATAAGCGCCGGGATCGTATGGCGAAATATCGGTATCTTGCGTTGAAAGGATGTGGAAATCTTCAAACGGTATGCCGACCGCTTCCGACGCCATCTGACAAAACACCGTGTCTGCGCCCTGTCCTATCTCGGTAGCGCCCATCGTTAGTTGAACCGTTCCGTCTTGGTTCATCGACATACGGCAGGAGCTAACCTCGATCGAGATTGGCCAAACTGCGGTTTGGTATGTGAATATAGCGCAACCGACGCCTTTGCGAACGTCTCCGCTTTGGTTGGCGTATTGCTTGCGTTTGTTGTCCCAATCGATATGTTTTTTGCCGATTTCGATCGACTCTGGAAGCCCAACCGAAACCGCCTCGACTTTTGAATAGGGTTCGAGATATCCCTCTTTCATCATGTTGAGTTCTCGAATTGCGGTGGGGTCGATGTCGAGAGCCTTCGCTATGTCATCGACATGGCTTTCAAGCGCAAATATAATCTGCGGAACGCCGTATCCTCGCATAGCTCCTGCCGGCGGTGTGTTGGTGAACACCGTTCTGACATCGCCTTTTGTTGATTTTTCGTCTTGATAGACGTTGCGGAAAACGGCCGAAGCTTTTGCAACGATACCATGACCATGCGAAGCATAGCCGCCTTGGTTTGAAACCGCTTCTATCGACCTTGCAACAAAACGCCCGTTTGGTCTAACATAGCTTGTTAATTTAAAGTTTATCGCATGGCGAACTCTGGTTGAAACAAAAGTTTCCTCCCTTGATGTGTCGATTTTAACGCATCTTCCGCCGACGACTGTCGAGAGATAAGCGCAGATTGGCTCAAACAATACATCCTGTTTGTTTCCAAAACCGCCGCCGATATACGGCTTTATAACTCGAACTTTACCCCAAGAAATATCGAGCGCTTGCGCAACGACACGGCGAACGATATGGGGAATTTGGGTGGACGACACAACCGTCATGCGCCCACGGTGGGAATAGGCATAGCAGATTGGGTTTTCTATATGGCAATGTTGAACGATGGGGGTTTTAAATTCATCTTCAAATTTAATTAGCCCCTCCTCTTTTATAGCTTCGTCGAAATCCCCCACTTCGTATGTTGAGCGAGCAAGAACGTTGTCGGGGAAATCCTCGTGTATTGGTGGACTGTCGGTTGCGCCCTCGGCTTGCTCCACCGTTAAAAGAGGGGTGTATTCTTCATATTCGATTTTAAGCGCACGAATAGCCTTGTCACAAGCTACCGTGTCGGTTGCGATAACGGCGGCGATGTTGTCGCCATAAAACCGAACCCTTTCGGTTAAAAGGTTGTTGTCTGATATATCTTGATGCGAAACATCGGTAGACCAAGGATGCCCTGCTGTTGGAAATTTGGTTTTCGGAACATCAAAACAGGTGACAATTTTTTCAACTCCCGGGATTTTTTCAGCTTGCTTTGTGTCAATGCTTTTAACAACACCGTTTGCTATTTCGGAATGAACAATCTTGGCTACCAAAACATCATTCAACAGAAAATCATCGGTGAACATTGCTCGGCCGGTTATCTTTTCAACGCCATCAACACGTTTAAAACTTTTACCGACCGAACGAAATTTTTTCTCACTCAAAATGCTTAACCTCCGTTTTTATATTTGAAAATTTAAAAAAATAATACTAACTCATTTTGCTTTTTTGCCGATTAACCTTTGCCATTTGTTTTGTCCTCATCTTTTGTTTCATATGTTTTATCGATGAGCATACCAACAACTAACCCTATCAACATCCCAATTCCGGGGCCAAACGAAAGAGCAAGCGCCATATTTAGGTTGAAAAACATTGCGATTAAAAGCGAAATCGTTGTTCCAAACATAAGCCCGAAAGATATTCCATAGGACAGGTATTTATTCTTTTTCATCAGGTGCTCCAAAAAATGTATAAACTTTGAACAAATCTTTTCTAAAATACTTGTATTCTCTTATTATAAAGTGATAATATAAAGTTAGCAAGTAAAATTTTTCTTTAATATGTAATTTTTTATTTTTTAGAGGTATTTTTATGAAAAAAATATATAAAGGCAACTTTATTGATTGCCCAACGATAGGACAACTTCGTGTTCTCGAAAACCATTATATCGAAACCCAAGATGGAGTTATAACGGATATTTCCGACAAACCAATCTTGGGAGAAGAGATTGTTGATTTTAAAAACACAATAGTTATCCCCGGGCTTTGCGATATGCATCTTCACGCCCCTCAATATGCAAACCGAGGTTTTGGGCTAGACCTTCCGCTTCTTCCTTGGCTTGAAACATACACCTTTCCCGAAGAGAAAAAATATAAAGATGAGGAATATGCAAAAAAGCTTTATCCTTTTCTTGTTAAAGATGTTATAAAAAACGGAACGACAAAAGCTTGTTTTTTTAGTTCGATACATTTAAACTCCAGTAAAATTTTGTGCGATGTAATCGAACAAAGCGGAATGAGGGCGTTTGTTGGCAAAGTCAACATGGATCGAAACAGCCCCGATTTCCTTGTTGAGACAACCGACCAATCGATAGACGATACGTTGAACTTTGTTGAAGCTACAAAAAAACACAAAAACGTTAAACCGATTATAACACCAAGGTTTGTTCCGTCGTGTTCTAAAAAACTTATGCAAGAGTTGGGAAACATCGCAAATCGGCACAACGTTCCTGTTCAATCCCACCTTTCGGAAAATCTCAACGAGATTAAATGGGTTAAAGAGCTTGAACCCGAAACAGATTCTTATTGCGAGGTCTACGAAAAATACGGCCTTGTTGGCGACAACGTTAGGTCGATTATGGCACACTGTGTTTCGTGTAGCGAGCAGGAACTTTTGATGCTTAAAAAATATAACGTTCTCGTTGCGCATTGCCCCGAATCCAACGCAAACATCTCAAGCGGAATAGCGCCCGTTTTTGATATGTTGTCTCGGGGGATATCGGTTGCGCTAGGGTCGGATATAGCCGCCGGAACGTCGCTTTCGGTGCTTGATGCTGCGGCGCTTGCCGTTCGTGTCTCGAAACTTCGAAGAGCCTTGTTTTCGGAAAACAACATAGATTTTAAGGTTGCTTTGTATCTTGCAACGTCGGCGGGGCAACTGTTCTTTGGGGAACAACCGGGCTTTGCAAAAGGCAACTTGTTTGATGCGGTAGTTATAGACGACAGCAACTTTGCCGCAAGCGATAGCATCGGGTTTGAACAACGTGTTGGGCGAATAGTCTTCCTTTCGGGGGAAAGAAACATCACCTCGGTCTATGCTAACGGACAAAGAATTTTTGAAAAATAGCATAATAACGATAAATATTGTCGAAATTTGTTAGTTTCACCATATTAATTGTTAACAAAAAGTATTATAATAGCAGTTAAACAAAAAAACGAAGATTCAATGATAAGCGTTGGAAGGAACGGTCAAAGATATGTATTCACACGAAATAATAGAATTAATCGAGATTGCCTCGGGGAGAAAAAAAGCCGAACTTGTTTTAAAAAACGGAACGGTGCTTAATGTTTTTACAAATGAATGGATAGTTTGCGATGTCGCTATTTCGGGGGAATATATCGCCGCCGTCGGCGAGGGCTACAGCGGACAAACCGAAGTTGATGTTTCGGGAAAATTCCTTGTTCCGGGATTTATCGATGCTCATATGCATATCGAATCTACGATGATGACCCCTAGGAAATTCGCCGCCGAAGTTGTTCCAAGGGGAACGACAACGATGATAATCGATCCCCATGAAATAGCGAATGTATTCGGTATCAAAGGGATTAGATATATGCTCGAACAATCAGAGGGCATTCCCTGCGATATGTATTATATGCTTCCTTCCTGCGTTCCGGCGACGCCGTTTGAGGATAGCGGAGCGGTTCTCGAGGCGGAAGACCTTGCGGAGCTTATTAATCATCCAAAAGTTTTAGGTTTGGGCGAGGTTATGAACTATGTTGGCGTTGTCAATGCCGACCAAAAGCTCGCAGACAAGATAGCTCTTTTTTCAAAAAAGAGGATAGACGGACACGCTCCGTCGCTTAAAGGAAAAGCGCTTTCGGCATACTGTGTCGCCGGGGTTGAAACGGATCATGAATGCGTCAATTTTGAAGAAGCGCATGAAAAAATCCGCAAAGGAATGAAGATATTAATCCGAGAAGGAACGGCGGCAAAAAATCTTGAAGCAATTCTCAGCGGAGCGATAGAAGCAAAGATGCCGTTTAAAAACTTTGCGTTTTGCACCGATGATAAACATATCGAAGATATAAGAAACCACGGGCATATAAGAGAAAACATTAAAAAAGCTATTAAACTGGGCGTTGCTCCCGAGGATGCTTTTATAATGGCAAGCTATAACTCAGCAAAGATGTTTTCGCTTTCAAACATCGGAGCAATATCGGAAGGACACAAAGCCGACATCGTCATCTTATACGACAAAGAAAATGTTTTTGTTGAACAGGTCTACAAAAACGGAAAACTTGTTGCGCCAACGATTGAGCCGCTGTCGTTTGAACAAAAACCATACGACCAAAGTTTAACAAAAAGCATAAATTTAAAACCGGTTTCGCTTAAGGATTTTGAACTTAAACTCAAAAACGATGTTTGCGATATAATCGAAGTTGTTCCAAACGAGATTTTAACCAAACATCTAGTAGAAAAAGTGACCGTTAAAGATGGATTATTCGTTGCCGACGAGGTCTATCAAAAGATAGCTGTCTTTGAACGCCACAAAGCAACAGGAAAAAAAGCCGTTGCTATTCTTAAAGGGTTTAACATAAACGGAGCCGTTGCAACAACGGTGTCGCATGACAGCCATAACATCGTGGTTGTCGGAAGCAATGACAGCGATATGCTGTTGGCGGTCGAAGCGATCAAAGCGCAAAACGGCGGTTATGTTTTGGTTAAAGACGGCGAAATTGTGGGTTCGCAATCGCTACCCATCGGAGGGCTAATGACCGATGAACCTATCGACGACGTTATCAAAAACCTTGAAAAGATGCTCGAAACCGCACACAAAATGGGCATTCCGCAAGAGAGCGACCCCTTTATAACGCTTTCGTTCCTATCTCTTCCGGTTATTCCCGAAATTCGTTTGACCAACCGTTCGCTTTGGGATAGCGTTGAGATGAAAGAGATAAAGATCTAAAAAAATAATATAGACGCCTCTTTTAAAGGGGCGTTTTGCAAAAAAAAGAGATCAACACTAGCATTAAAAATATTTTGTTTGACATAACGCTTTGTTATGTGATATAATTTTAAGGCACGATATGACTTGTCGTTAACATTCGGAGG
>CAYJKJ010000022.1:0-35542 GCA_964370715.1 uncultured Faecalibacterium sp. | reverse complement strand
GAACATTCGGGTTCCTTCAAGCTTTTTAAATCTAATGTTGTTTAATTTTCAAGGTCCAGCGTCACAGTTCTCAGTGTGTCTCTGTGTGAGTTCTCCGTGACAGGAATTTTATTTTATCAAACTTCTAACCATTTGTCAACACTTTTTTTCAAATTTTTTAAAAAAATTTTAAAAAAGCTGAAAAAGTGCGTATTTTCGCACTTTTAAAGCGCATATTGTTGCAGTTTCGGTTAAGTTTTGATAAAATCTAACTGTATCTTTCACATCCTTATAGTATTTTATTTTATATTTAATATATTAATACTATATAAAGAGATTGTCAATTTTTCGTGTTGAATTGTTTTGTTGTTTTAACTCTCGTCAATTTTTTCAACAAACTTAATCTATAAATAATAATCAAAGGTCTTAAATTATGAAAAATCCAATTATTAAAAAAATCCTCTTCGCCTCTTTTGTCGCCGCCTTATATATAGTATTAACTATTACGTTCTCTTTTTCGTCTTTTGGCGTTATTCAAATTAGAGTCAGCGAAGCGCTTGTTCTGTTGTGTGTGTTGTTTCCCGAAGCTATTATTGGGGTGACGATTGGTTGCCTTATCTCCAACTTTATGTTTTCAACCCCCATCGACGTTTTGTTCGGAACCATTGCAACCCTTATAGCCGCTATCCTTACATATCTATTGAGAAACTATCGCTTTAAAGGATTGCCAATCTTAGCAAGCCTCCCCCCCGTTATCGTTAATGCAATTATTATCGGCCCTATGATTACATATTATTTTATCGGGACAACCGATATTAACGTTATGCTATTCAACATAGCAACAGTTGCTATCGGTCAAGCGGTTAGTTGTTGCTTGTTGGGCGTGTTGCTCGTTCGTACTATCGAGAAAAACAAAACATTGTTAAAATATTTTAAATCAAACTAGACAGGAACTTTTATAAATGGTATACAAAGCCGAAAAACCTTCCAACGAAACTAATAAACAAACCTCGGTTGCTCCTCCTAAAAAAACAAAAAAAATTAAAATAAGTTCAAAGATAATAAAAAGACTTATTATTTTCCTCTCCTCTATTCTATTGTTTGCGTTAATATTGCTATCGATTTTTTTAGGAAAGCCTTTATATAATTACATTAAAGCTAATAGCTTGATGTCTGATACGCTCTATACCGAAGCGATCGAACTTTTTTCAGAATACCCGGATTTTTTAAACTCTGGCGAAAAGGTGCAGGAAAGTTATTTTCTTGGCGCTAAAAAATTAATCCAAAACAAAGGCTATGTCGCCGCTGCACAGCTTCTCCCTTATATTACAATTAAAGAGAACAGCGACGAAATTGTTCAACTTGTTTTTGACGGCGCGCTTTCACTCTACGACAGTGGGAAATATCAAGAAGCAGCAGATCTGGTTTCAACCCACCTTTCCCAATATGATGATCAACAACAAATTTTTGAAAACAGCCTGTATCAACTTGGCGTTCAAGCTTTAGAGCAACAACATTATTCGCTTGCTTTTTCGTATCTAATCGAAATTCCAAAAGACTTCCTCGACACCGAACAACTTATTGTTTCGGCTCAAACAGCATATTATGACAACTTAATAGTGCAATATGAAGCACTGGGCATCGTTCCGGAAGGGTTCGACCAACCTATTCTGCAAGGGTTCAAAGATTCAGACAACTTCTTTAAATACCGCACCCTTCAACAAACAAGATGGAACACCGAAGAAAACGTGCGTAACAATCTTGAGCTCATCTATGATCTTGGAGATTTCGAGGGCATCGGGCAAACGCAGTATCTCTATCACCGCCTTGTTGATAAAAGATACACGGGCGGCGGATATTTTTTCGAGATGGACACAACTATTGGAACGGGCGACCCGGAATACAACATACCGGGCTATGTTTTGCCGGGCTACTACGGATTATATACAAGCTTTCAGGAAGACATAATGTATATAGGTTCAGACGAACTCGCTTGGACAAAACAATTTCGTTTCGATTTTTCCGACCGAGACCAAGTTGTAACGATTTATAGCTTCATGACCAACTCTAGCTACACGCTTTATCTCGAGCAATAAAAAACCTCTTGCTTTTTTAACTAAAAAAATGTAATATAGTTAGTGAAATAGTAAAGCTTGTCGCAATAGCAATAATTCAAAAATTATTCATAATTATTTAGTATGTTTTGACAAAGTTTGATGTCGTTTGTTGTAAACAATAAAGTTATATGATAAAATAAAAGCATAGTTTTGTAGGCGGTTAATAATTTAAGCAATATTGTAGCAAAAAGAGGGCAAAGGTATCTTTAGATTTCTGTAAGGTAGGTTTGTCTTCTTTTTAAATAATTTATTTTTTTATGAGGAGACTACAATAATGGACAAGTTTTTCAAGATTTCCGAACGTGGTTCTACCGTAAGAACCGAAATTGTCGCCGGTATCACGACATTTTTCACAATGGCATACATCATCTTTGTTAACTCCGGTATGCTCGCAGAAACCGGAATGGATCAAAACGCAGTTTTGGTTGCAACCTGTATCGCATCAGCAATCGGTTGTTTCCTAACAGCATTTTTGGCAAACGTTCCGTTCGCACAAGCTCCCGGCATGGGTCTCAACGCATTCTTCACATACTCCATCTGTTTTGGCATGGGCTACACATGGCAACAAGCTCTAACCCTAGTTTTAATCTCGGGCGTTGTATTCCTTTTGATAACAATCTCTCCTCTGCGCAAAGTTATCATTGATTCTATCCCCGCAGTTTTAAAAAGCGCTATAGGTTGCGGTATCGGCGTATTCCTCGCCCTACTCGGTTTTGTTAACAGCGGTCTTATCCAGTTTAGCGCCGGCATACCTGACCTTAACCCCTCGTTTGTCGGAGGCCCAACACTAACTTTAATCGGCCTTTTAATAACTATTGTTCTTTTAGTTTTGAAAGTTAAAGGCGCTATCTTTATCGGCATTGTCGCAACAACTCTTGTCGGAATACCTATGGGAGTAACAATGATACCGGAACAAATCTCGCTTTCATCGATCAGCCTAGCTCCAACACTTTTCCAACTTGATTTCAATGTTCTAGCTCTTGGAGTTCTTCCTTTCATAACAGCTGTTGTCACATTCACAATGGTTGATATGTTCGACACAATGGGAACACTAATCGGCGTTACAGAAGGCACAGAAATCAAAGGCAAAGACTACGACAAAGCTTTGATAGCAGACGCAGTTGCAACGTGTGCAGGCGCTCTTATCGGAACCTCAACCGTTACAACATATGTTGAAAGCGCTTCGGGCGTTGAAGAAGGCGGACGCACAGGTCTCACCTCTTTAGTTGTTGGCGTATTGTTCGTTTTAGCAATATTCCTCGCTCCTATCGCAGGAATAATTTCCGGCGCAGCAACCGCTCCGGCTCTCATAATCGTCGGTGTATTTATGATGAAAAACGCTTCTAAAGTCGCTTGGGACAACATGGAAGATGCTATCCCGGCTTTCTTGACAATCATCGGAATGCCTTTCTTCTATTCAATAGCAGACGGTATCTCAGCCGGCTTTATCTCCTACATTATAATCAAAGTTGCAAAAGGCAAATTCAAAGAAATCCCCATTACTCTATGGATTCTTTCGATTATATTTGTCGCTCTTTACGCTTTGTCACACTATTAATAGATATTCAACGAATACTTATTAACTACATTAATATTAAAACGAGCTTCATTTTTGAAGCTCGTTTTTTATGTTTTAATTATCTGGTCTTTGTATTAAAGATATCTTTCTTCAAATTCTACTATTGGAATAGGTCTTGAAAACAAATACCCTTGCCCCAATGTGCAGTCTATGTTTTTTAGCAAAACACGCTGTTCCTCGGTTTCGATTCCTTCAGCAACCAGTTGCTCAATACCAAGGCTTTTACACATCTTTATTGCATATTCAACGATGGTAGCAGATTTTAAATCGGTGCAGATGCTATCAATCAAACTTTTATCAAACTTAATTTGAGAAAAATGCATCGATGTTAATATCTTTAGGTTGGAATATTCTGCGCCGAAATCATCAAGCGCTAAGCTAAACCCTTTGTCGAATGCTTTTTTAAGAACAAGTTCGAGATGTGAATTTTCAATAGTGTTATCGGTTTCGGTGACTTCGAGTTCTATCAAGTTTCTGGGAACATTGTACCTATCGCATATGCTTGCAATTTCATCAATTATGTTGCGTTCCATCAGGGTAACTCTTGATAGGTTGATAGCAACCTTAATGTTTTGATCCTGTTTCATCCATTGCGAAATCTTTTCACAAACCGTTTCGATAACAAACAAATCAACATGACGAATTATCTTCTCGGTTTCATAAAGCGGCAGAAAAGCTAACGGCAATATCATGTTTCCATCGATATCAAATTTTCTAATCAGCGCTTCAGCACTCACGACTTTGTTTGTCTTAAGATCTATTTGAGGTTGAAGGAAAACCGAAAATCTATCGTTTTGAAGTTCGGAAATCAATGTTTGAATTAAACTATGCGAATATTTAACTATCTTTGTGTGTTTGCTAGAGGCGGATTTATAGTATGCGTGTTTCTCGATCGTCATCAATTCTCCGGCATACGCTATTTTTTGCTTAACATCATAATCACCCTCGGCAAAAACATACCCAAACGAAAGGTTGCAAAACTCGCTTTCTTCGATCTCCTGTTTAAAACGATTAACTTTGTCTTTAAACTCCATCTCGTCGACATCAAAATCGAGAACAATAAATTCATCATCGCCTGTGCGATAACAGTTGTTTCCGAAAACCTCACGCATAACGGTAGCGCTTTTTAAAAGCACCTTATCGCCGCTGCTTACCCCGTAGAAATCATTTATTGTGTTAAGCCCATTTATATCTGCTGTTAAAATCCCTATGGTTTCGGGCGGCTTTTCTTGTATATGGTTTATAACCGACTGATATTTTGATCGATTAAAAACCGACGTCGTTTCATCAATGTTCCTAATCTGCGACAACCTATCGTATACCTTGGATTTTTGAAGATCTTCGATAACAAAAGGTATTGTAGATTGAAGTATTTGAAGCTTTTCTGTGTTTTGTTTAGGGTTTTTTACAACAACCAAACCAATAAGCTGTTGATCCTCAGAATATAACGGAGCGTATATAACCGAAACAATATAACTCAATTCTTTCTTGATTTGTTCGTTTAAAATAAAATCCGAAACCTTTAGATGTTTTGCAACACCTTTTGAAAGACCGCTTAAAAAAGGTTTGATATCTCCAAGCGTTATGCCGGAATATATGTCAAGCTTATTTTTATTATGCTCGTTGTCGGTTATGTTAATGCTATATATCTTGTCTTTTTGAAAATTGAACTCTAGAATTAAAACAGATTGAGCGTCGTAGTAGTTTAGGATTGTGTTAAAAAACAGTGTCGACTGTTTGCGTATCTTTGAATTTTTTTGCGCTTCAGTGTGTTCAGAAGAAGGAGAATCTATCTCTTTGAGAATGTTCATTTCAACATCTTTAAGGTTGCTAATGCTCACTACTTCGCCAATAAGCCCCCTTGTGTCGTCCTGTTCAGAACCAAAACCACAGCTCCAATATAACGAAGCTTCCGTTTCGCCATCTGCGTTAACAAAAGGAACTTCATAGCTAATCTTGGTTTTGTTTTGCAAAAGAGTGGTGTCTTCGACATGGTATCTAAATTTATCTTTTTCATCAAGATATGTCGATTGTTCTACCGTCGTTCCTATTAAATCTTTAGCATCAACACCGAAAAATTCTTCATAGCTTTTGTTGAAGAAAATAAACTCAGCGTCATGATTTTTCAAAAATATAGGGTTAGGCAATGCTCTTAGCGCAGACTTATAGAAATCTAGCTCTTTTTCAACTATATTAAGCTGTTGTTTAAGCCGTTCTATGTCGTTTGTATTATGAAAATTATCGCTCATTTTTTGACACCTCGCATGAAGAACTATCAATTTTTTATTTTGTCTTCACTACTTCTAGATAGTACCATATATTGCAATTGCGGTCAATCAAATAAAATATTGGTCTCGTCAAAAAACCTGTTTTATATCGAAATTCAGTCTAATAATACAGTTTATACCATTTAAAACTAAATATTGTATTAACATCTGTTAAGAAACTGTTACAAATCACACTAATATTAGCCATGAATAACCCACCAATAAAGCTTAACGAGATCAAAAAAAGCCATGCAAATTCAGCACAAAGCTAAACCGACACGGCTCTTTAAACTAAACAAAAGTTTTACTCAAATTTTTAAAAAAATTGCGGTTTCCAAAGGCAGAGCCTTTGGGCGACACCCCACCTAATTCTTACGGCAAATCCGGCAGATCTTTCCCGCATTTTGGGCAAAACGAAAACTCACCCTCTACCGCCGTTCCGCAATAAGGGCAAAATCTCGAACCTTCTTTTTGCTGTGGTTTTTCGTTATCGATAAATCTATCAAACGGATCGCTCTCTTCGGAACTATCGACTATATCAAACGTCGAAAAGCGATTTTTCCCCGTTGCATTCTTGAAGTTATAAACTGTGTTGGCAATGCCGATAACTATAAACATTATTCCGAACAACGGAAAAATAATCAATCCTCCGCCGGAAGAGCCAACCATTGAAAACGCCATAACAGTCCAAAACACACCAAATATAATCACGAAAATTCCGACAATTCCACCCATAAACGAAGGACCTCTGCCCGGTTTTATGCTTTTCATCTATCTAGTTTCCTTTCAAATTTTTTAAACAACTTAATTTCGGAAAAAGCCGCAAACAACAAAAGCAACGTTCCGGCGGGTGCAAGATACATAAGATCTGTTCCTATTCTAAAACTGCTTATCTCGATATAAGATATAATTGTCACTCGTAGTATAAGCGAAAGCAAAATTCCTATTAACAAAACGGTTCTCATTGCTTTTAACGAAAACTCTTTGTTTTTAATCTGTTTTAAAGTTTCTTTGATATCTTTAAACAACAACAAAAGCCCAAAAATCAAAAGCACCGGAACAACCACTCGATAAACGGTGGTTATTATTTTAAATATAACCTCAACTAAAAGTTGCAGCGGATTATAAAACGGTTCGTCGGAATTAACTATGGCGGCGTTGCTAACCTTTGTGTAGGTATAGCTACTCCATTGTTCGGTCTCTTCAAGCGTTGCAACGCTAAGCGGAGCAAGCGACGACGTTTGTTGGAAGTTAACAAGAACTTCGATAGAATTAATCATCTCACGAGCTGTCGGCAGAATATAGCGATAATCAAACGGAACAAGCGTTGCAGAGATTGGGTTTCCTCCATATATATCCCCGTCGATCTTTCCGGAAGCAATAGCGTCGTAGATAGCAACCGTCATATCGCTGTAGTATTGCTCGGCTTTTTGCGGCGTATCGGCAAGCCCTGCTTCAAACGCAGCTTCTCGAATTGCCCACAAAACTCCTCCGCTCTTTAGCTCCTGTCGATCGGGGAATCCAACGCTGTTGTAGTATTTATCGGTCTCAAGCTTTTCGCCAAGCGGCCTTAACTCGGGGATTGCATCATAAAGTTTTTGCCTTGTCTCTTTGCTTATCAATATCCCGGCGTGAGGGCCGTTTGTGTCGGCGGCAACCATCGCCCCAATAAATGATTGGAAATCTTCCGAGGTGTAGTCGCTTATTATATACCTTCCGTAATGGTTAAGGTTTTGAGTTTTGTATAAAGAAGTTCCGCCGATAAATAATACAATTATTAATATCGGGGATAATATCTTTAACATTTTGTCGACAAACGAAACTTTTGATGTTAAAATGAATAATAAATTAATGCCAATTGCACAGATTCCAAACGGCAAAACCCAAACAGCATCATCTTTTGTTAACCAAACAACCGAAAGCGAAAGCCCCGCTAATATTGTATAGGGCAAACAGCTTTTAATCGGTTTGTTAAACCTTAAACATATCCCGATAACAGATGCAAAAAACAAAAGGCAAACGGAAGAATATATATTATCAATATAAACCCTCGTTGTATATTCGGCGAAACTATATGGCGAAAGCCACATAATATCAAACAACAAAAGCGAATAAAGATTTTTTTGCATAAGCGGTCTTGAAGCTACAACAACGAGCAAAACAGCGCCAAGATACAAAAGCTGTCCGCCGATTAGATATGGTATATGAAGAAAATTAAGCACCACAATCCAAACAGAAAAAAACATATGCTTAGCCATCGTTGCGTACCCATAATCGCCAAGCCAGTTTCCTTCACCGATGCTGTTGGCGGCAGCAAACATCAATTCATCATCTATCGGTGCGGCGTTGGGATAGATGCTAATCATCTGGAACGACACTAGCAACAGCTTAAACAACGCCAACAACAATATCGATATAACGAGATACTTTAGCGGTATATCGGTTTTTATAAATTGCAATATCTTACTAGAAATATTTCGAGTCTTTATCATTTAAAAATCTCTTTTCTTAAAAGAATGTTCAAAATTTAATGTTATATTTATACTAACAAAAAACTATATATCAAAATCAAACTTAAAAACGAGGTGTGCTTGTGAGAAATTTTTTCAAACAGTTTACGGCATATGTTAAAGAAAACAAAAGAAGATCAACCTTTTATCTTATTATAAGGCTACTTATTTTTGGTGTCATGATATCAAGTATAGTAACCGAAAACTGGTTCAACGTTTTTATGTGCCTTTTCAGCCTTATCCTTATAATGATCCCCTCGATAGTCGACCGACAGTTTCATATATCCCTTCCTTGGGGTCTTGAGATCGTTATAGTTCTGTTTGTGTTTGCGGCTCAAATATTGGGCGAGGTTCGAGAATACTATCTTGAATATGCCCTGTGGGATGATATGCTCCACACCACAAACGGCTTTATTATGGCGGCAATAGGTTTTTCATTAATTGCGGTTTTAAACAACAACGACAGAATACAGTTTACATTAACCCCATTTTTCGTTGCGTTTTTTGCGTTTTGCTTTTCGATGACAACGGCGGTTATTTGGGAATTTTTCGAATATTCAATGGACGCTTTGTTTTTAACCGATATGCAAAAAGACACCGTTATAACTCAAATTTCGTCGGTTATGTTTAATCCGGAAGGACGAAACGTTTCGATAACGATTCCGATTGAAAGCGTTGCCATAAACGGCGAAACATGGAACTATGGCGGATATATCGATATTGGTTTAATCGACACAATGCTCGATATGTTTGTTAACTTTGTTGGAGCTGTTGTGTTCTCTATTATAGGTTATTTAAACCAAAAGATGAATGGCGAAGGAAAATTCGCCGGAATGTTTATCCCAAAACTCAAAAAAGAATAGCCTTTTAAACAAAGGCTTTTATTTAAAAAATTAATCAAAACCCACCTTTGTTGACCGACCTTATAATATAAGGTCGGTTTTTGCTAGGGTGGGTTTTTTGTTAATTGTTATGTTTTATTATGTTAGATCGTCTGCCGCTATCTTTGTGAGGTCTGCTAGCAATCCGTTGAGCGTTTCAACGTGTCCACGCATTTCGGCTATCTCTTCGGGTTTAATCTTGTCAATCTCGTCTCCCGAAACAGCCGGAGCTATTATCTCCATGTATCTTGATATATCTCTTTGAGTATCCTCAAATCTTTGAGCAGCGTTTTCCGAAAGCCTTTCAACATCTATCTCGGCAACCGTCGACGGGTAGACCACAATGAAGTTTGAAAAATCGTTTAACAACGCTTGTTTTTCCGCTTCTTCCTGCTCGCTTAGCCCGCAACCGGAAAAGCTCAAAACTACAAATATAACAGCAATGCTTAAAATAATCGACAAAGCTTTGGCAAATTTTTTCATAATATACCCCTTAAACAAACTATTGATATCAATATTACTCTATATGTTACCATATATTAAGTCTACTTTCAAGAATTTTTAGTTGTTTATAAAGGTTTTTTTAATTGTAATTTTAATCAATCTAGTCTTTATCAAGTTTTGCCGGCAAAAGTATGTTTAAAACTACTCCCAAAACAACGGCGATAAAAAGACCCGAAAGGCTAAAGTTTATCGAACCGATGGTGATTGGAATACCGACGCTGGAACCTGCTGAGTATGTTGCGGTCGTTACCCCTATTCCGGAACATAATATAACCGCAACGATAAGTAGGTTTCTTGAATTAGAAAAATCTATGTTGGCATCTACAATCGATCTTAAGCCGATAGCCGCTATCATTCCGTATAAAACGATTCCAACTCCGCCGATAACGGGATTTGGTATCGAGCGCAAAAATCCGCCAAACTTTCCGACAAACCCCAAGATTATAGCGAACACCGCCGCAATCTCAAGCACAAACGGATTATAGTTTTTTGTCGTTGCAAGAACTGCTGTGTTTTCGCTGTAGGTAGTGTTTGCGGGACCTCCGAGAAATCCTGCAGTTAACGTTGCAAGGCCATCCCCAAGTAACGTTTTGGAAAGACCGGGATTTTTAAGAAAATCTTTTCCGACAACCGTTCCGTTGCTGGTTATATCGCCGATATGTTCCATGAAGGTAACCAACGCAACGGGAGCTATCGTTAGTATTGCCGTTATGCTAACGTTTGGCATCGAAAAAAATGTTCCGCCGGTTGCTTCGTTTTCAACGGTAGTGAACGGAATGTTGATCCAAGGTGCTGATGCTATAGCCGAAAAATCTATTGTATACACCCCAAACAGCGACAGAATTAAACAAAAGACATAGCCCGAAATCATACCGATTAGTATCGGAACAATCTTGAAAAATCCTTTTGCATATATTGCCGCTCCAAGAATTGAAGCTATCGTCACAAGCGCAATAAGCACATCAATTCCGTTTGCTGTGTAGGTTCCTGTAGCAAAAAAGCTGTTTAATATTCCGGTTGAATTGTTAACGGCGGCATATCCTAGCCCTAAACCGATAACGATAATAACGGGGCCTGTAACTATAGGCGGGAAAAATTTTCTTATCTTTTCAACGCCAACTATTGCAACGATGAGCGCAAACAAAAGATAAACAAAACCGGCTGCTATAATTCCGCTTTGTGCGCTCTGCACCCCTTCGGTCGAGGTTATAGCCGCAACAACCGGTATAAAAGCAAAGGAGGATCCTAGAAAAACAGGAACTTTAAAGCTTGTGCAAGCGTGGAATATAAGAGTGCCTATTCCGGCAGTTACCAGAGCGGTTGAAACGCTAAGCCCTGTTAGCATGGGAACTAGAACGGTTGCTCCAAACATAGCGAAAAGATGTTGAACCCCGAGAAAAAGATTTTTTGGGGTCAAATTTTTTTTGTAGAGTGTATTATTTGAATTTGACTTAGACATATTTGTGTGTTACCTTCCTTATTAATTTGTTGTTTAAATTTTTTTAGTCGTCTGGTTGCTCGATAACGACTTGGTTTATGCCGTCTATGTCGCTAACCATAACCGAAACTTGTTCTAAAGCTGAAGTTGGAACATTTTTGCCGACATAATCGGGACGAATCGGAAGCTCTCGGTGGCCTCGGTCGATTAGAACCGCTAGCTGTATTGTCGTCGGTCGCCCTGCCGATAGAATTGCATCTATTGCCGCCCTAACGGTTCTTCCGGTGTGCAACACATCGTCTATCAAGACAACATTTTTATTTTTAAGGTCGATATCAATAACTATGTTATCTTCCTTTTGCTCATCAAATTCTTTGTCATCTCGATATTGCGTGATATCAATCTCGCAAACTTCAACGTTTGTTTGTTCAACCGCCGCTATCTTTTGCGAAATAGTCTTTGCAAGCGTTACTCCTCGGCGTTTTATTCCCGCAATAACAACATCTTCAACACCCTTGTTTCTTTCGATTATCTCAAACGAGATCCTATGAAGCGCCCGTGTCATGCCTACTTCATCCATAACAACAGCTTTTAGCATTTTTCCCTCCTGTTTAAAAATTTGAAAAACAAAAAATCTCTGTCGTGTTAAATCGACAGAGACTAAGGTTTAAAGTTGCGCTACATTAAAGTATTCGCAGTTTTAAAAACAGCGAAACTTTGCATAGCAATTATTCTCAAACCTTGTCGATCTCTCTGTATCGACTTAAAGGATTGTTTTCCTAGTTTTGAATTGTATCATATTGTTATGGCTTTGTAAAGCTTTTTTTAAAAAATTCGGTTCTTTTTTTTTCAATAATATGGTATACTGTGTAGGATTATATAAAAGCAAAAACATGGCATAGCTACGAAAGGTATGGTCTTTTAATATGAAGATAATAATTAAACTTGTTGCGCTGTTGTTGATAGCCGCAGTTTCTGCATACGTTTGGTTTTGGGACATCGTTCCAACGCAAAAACAAGCAGTTGCTACTATTCAACACCCCGATTGGGTAGAGTTTGTTGAACCGGAACAACCGAAAAAACCCGATGCCGATATTTCGGGGGATCAACAATCAAGCTTAACCGATATCCCTGTTGGTGAAATTCTTTCACAAAAAAACCAACTGCTCTATAATGCGATTATAAAAGGAATCGAAGAGGGCGAAACGCAAGTCAAGGTTGAAAACACCGACTACACAGAAGATAGCGTTCAAGAAATAATGAACTATATGGGATTTAAAAATCCCGAATATTTTTGGATTAGCTACTTTGAAACGCATTTTATAATAGATTCTTTTGGAACAACCGTCAACCTAACATATAACTACAGCGGAGCGGATCTTGAACAAAAAAAGCAACAGTTTAACGCCGCTATCGACCAAGCTGTAAACGCTACTAAAGCGCAAAACTTTTCAACGCAATATGAAACCGCAGTTTTTATCTATGAATATCTAATTCGAAACATAACATATGATTACACGTTAAGCAAAACCGATATCCACAACGCCTATGGTGCGCTTGTCAACAAAACAGCGGTATGCGATGGATATGCGTTGGCGTTTTCTCTTATTGCCGAACAGCTCGGAATAGACAGCTACGTTATATTAGGCGACGACAACAACCCGGACACCGAAGAGGGCCACGCTTGGAACAAGGTTATGCTAGACGGGGTTATAACAAACATCGATGCAACGTGGGACGATCTCGACCTTGAAACAAATCTTGACCCCGAATATTCGATAAACGCAGTTAGCCATATGTATTTTGGATTGTCCGAAAAACAATTTGAAGCCGACCATATAATCGACGAGGATATATCGGTTATGCTTCCCGACGGCGTTGATATAAACTGGTATGACAAAAACGGTTTTGTTTGCGCTAGCCCTTCCGAAATAACCGACAAACTAGCGGCAACGCTTTGCCAAAACATCAACGAGAACGCCGGATATTTCGAAGTTAAGATAACCGACCCCGAAGCTTTCACACTGTTCACCACCGACTACACCGGCGGCGTAGATGCGATAATAGAAGCCGCAAACGAAATCCAAGAGCAAAACGACGGACCTTTGTTCCAAACAACAGCAACGTTCCCGATAACACATCAGGATCTCGGAACAGTTTTGGTCGTCTGCCCAATCGAAGAATAACAGATTATAAAAAAACAAATACTCTATATCAATCGTGGAAATGATGTCACTTTTGATATAGAGTATTTTTTTGTTAAAACATATTGCCCAAGCGCTCTTTTACAACTCTGTAGCTTGTTTGTTATTTCGCCTATAATCAAGATAACTTTGAAGAATAACGCTAGCCGAAGCGCTGTCTATCGCCTGTTTGCGTTTTTTTCCTCTTGTGTCGGTTTGATTCATGTAGAAAATAGCGGTTTTTGTCGTTCCTCGCTCGTCCCACATAACCGTTTTTATACCCGATTGAAACTCGATTTTCTCGGCAATCTCTCGGCAAAGTTTCGCCCTTGCGCCCTCTGTTCCGTCCATGTTAACCGGAAGCCCGCAAACAATAAGCTTAGCGCCCTGTTCGACCGCTTGTTCTGAAACTTTATTTATAAGTATCTTTTTGTTTTTTTCGACGATCGGAGAAAGAGGCGATGCCAGCGTTTCGCCGCTGTCACACACCGCAAGGCCGGTTCTCACCTCGCCAAGGTCAACGCTTAAAATCCGCAAAGACTAGTCCTCCTTAACGGAGCGCATAGCCGGGAACAGTATAACATCACGAATAGAGCTGCTTCCCGTAAGTAGCATAACAAGCCTGTCGATACCGATGCCAAGGCCACCCGTTGGCGCAAGGCCATATTCAAGAGCGTTGATATAATCGCTATCGAAATCACAAGCTTCCTCGTCTCCCAATGCTTTCATCTCAACTTGATGCAAAAAGCGCTCTCTTTGGTCTTCCGGGTCATTAAGCTCGGAAAATGCGTTTGCATATTCTCGTCCGCCGATAAAAAGCTCAAATCGCTCGGTGTAATCAGGGTCGTTAACATCACGCTTTGAAAGCGGAGAAATCTCAACAGGATGCCCTGTAACGAAGGTTGGGTGGATTAATTTATCTTCACAGAACGTTTCAAAGAAGTAGTTTAAAATCTTCCCTACTCCATCGCTGTTTGAAAATTCAATGCCATGTTTTTTTGCTTGCTCTCTCGCTTGTTCAACCGTTGTTATATTCGAAAAATCAACGCCACTATGTTCAAGCACAAGTTGTTTCATAGATGCACGGTTGAACGGTTTTGAAAGATCATATTCAACACCGTCGAGTGTCGTTTTGCAGTCATCACCCAAAACAGCAACGGCGCAAGTTTTGATTATATTTTCGGTCAAGTTCATGATGTCTTGATAATCGGCAAACGCCCAGTATAGTTCCATCATGGTGAATTCGGGATTATGTCGAACCGAGATACCCTCGTTTCTAAACGCTCTGCCAATCTCATAAACCTTGTCAAAGCCGCCCACAATCAAACGCTTCAAATATAATTCATGCGCTATTCTAAGATACATATCCATATCAAGAGTGTTGTGGTGGGTAACAAATGGACGAGCCGCAGCGCCCCCCGCAATCGATTGAAGAATAGGGGTTTCAACCTCCATGAACCCTAGCTCATCAAGATAGTTCCTCATGGTTTTTATGATAGCTGAACGGGTTTTAAACGTCTCTCTAACTTCGGGATTAACGATTAAATCAACATAACGTTTGCGATAGCGAAGCTCAACATCTTTTAATCCATGGTATTTTTCGGGAAGCGGCAAAAGCGCTTTCGCAAGAAGGGTGATGCTTTCGACCTTAATCGAAATTTCGCCTCGTTTTGTGCGGAAAACTTCACCACTAATACCAACAATATCGCCTATATCCCATGTTTTAAATTCAACATAGTTATCGTCGCCGATAGCATCCTTGCGGACATAGCATTGAAGGCGACCAAATCTATCCATAACATCGATAAAGTTTGCCTTGCCCATATCACGCCAGCTCATAACACGTCCGGCAATCGACACCGTCGTTCCTTCGAGCGTTTCAAAGCTTTCAACTATGTTTGCGGTGTTGTTGTCAACAGGAAACTTTGTTTGCCTAAAAGGATCGTTTCCCGATTTTTTTAAATTATGAAGCTTTGCTTTTCTAACCTCACGTTGTTCATTGGTCGACACTTCGGAATCAAGTTCCGAAACGTTGGTTTCATTGTTTTCAATCATGTTTTTTCTCCGTTAAAATATTTATATTAAGATAAAATTCCTACCAAAATTTAAAAGACAGCGGATATTCGGGATATTGCATACAGCTTAATATATAAAGCCCCATTAAAACCATCGCCATCATAAAACCTATATATGCAGTTATGCATATAACTTTGTGTTTTTTTGCATATGCTAAAAACTCTTTCCAATCTATAATATGCGCTATATAAAACACAAATAATATATACCCGCCAACAGCAAATCTTCCTTCAACTGCTCCGGGTATAATTGCAGCTATCGGAATAAAGACAGCTAAAACAACAGATATCGTTGTTGTTATATCTCCAATTTTTTTTAAAAATAATGCTTTTATGTTTCTCACGCTATTAAACAAAGCCAAAAACATTATTGTTAAAGAAATAAGGTATGGCGCAACCAAAACATTAAGATCGGTTAGATATGTTTTACCAAAAAACACAGAAAACAAACTTATTGCGTGTTTTATATAAAAAACTATGTATCGCCCGAGGTTGTTTATTGCAAACGCTATATAGTCTCTAAGCGAGCTAATCTGTTGGATTTGCTCCAAATTATATATAAACGTTACATCCAGAAAATGAAGTTGTGGCTGAGGGAATATCGAAAAATCCCCAACAAAAGTTTCATACCTAACGCTAGTTAATCCCCAAACTAGTTGAGATAACATAAGATCCATATCTTGATACAAATAGGTTGTATCGATCATCAGGTTAAAACTGTTGCTATGATACAGATTTAAAAAACCCTGGGGAACTGAGCAAACAACAAATCCAACTATCAGCACAACTATATTAACAAAAAATTTTGCATAAAGCTTTTTTTTGAAGGGGTAAAAAAACAACATCACTATTGGTATCGAAAAGAGATAGATGGTTCTTGTGTTGTAGCTCGCTCCGGCAAACACCCCCGATAAAAACACAAACAAAAGTGATATCGCTGTTTTGTTTTGAACATTGCTAACGGCAACTTTTGCGAAAAACAAACTGAATAGTATAAAAGCTGTTCCATATATATCAGACAGCGGGATTTTAAATAAATCGGGAAAGGGAATCACTAGAAGAACAAAAGCGACGGTGCTTTTCCAAAATCGATATTCTGCATCAAACAAATAGCATAGAGCTACCATAATTAAATAAAATGTTACGGTCGACATTATTCCGAACACTATATGGTTTGGAAAAAGGAAAAAAACCGATTTGAAAACAAATATATAAAGCGGGAAAAAATATCCTCGAACCGGCTCCGATGAATTTATATCCAAGCTTTTTATGTAGCTTGCAAAAGAAAAGAAACTATCTTCTGAAAAACGCTCGGATAAAGTGTTGTATTCAAGGGCATCCCAAACCAAAATATAATCTTGATTAAAAACCAAAACAAAAACCGCACACAAAGCTAAAAAGCTGATACAGTTAATTGTTGTGTTCTTTTTATCTCGCAACATAAACGCCCTCTTTATTACCAAAGTTTAAAGGCTACTGAATAATCGGTCAACTGCAAGCAACTTAAAATATTTAGCCCAACCAAAACCATTATCACCAAAAACAATATATAACTTGAAACCGAAAAAAAATTTTTTTCTTTAAAAAATCTAATAAAATCTTCTGCCTTGAAGACAAATACGACATAAAAAATAAACATGATATATCCGCCAATAGCAAACCTACCCTCTGCTACTCCGGGGATTATTGCAAGCGTTGGCAAAAAAACAGCGGTGGTTATCGCTATTGTCGAAAGACGTTTAACATATGGCATATTAAATATATTTCTTAAATTCCTAAAGCTATTAAATATCGCAACAAACATTATATTTAAAGATAAAAAATAAGGCACGACCGAAACGCTTAGGTCTGTTAAATAGACTTTTGTGAAAAAAACAGAAAACAAGCTTATCATATGTTTAAAATAAAAAACTATATAGGTTAATAAATTGCTTAAAGCAAAAACAATATATTCGCCAACAGAAGAAATCTCTAGCGCCATCGAGCTTTTCGAGCTAAACAACCGCTCCGTGAAATGCACCTGTGGCTGTGGGTAAATAGACGCATCCCCCAAAAACGTTTCGTATCTCACGCTAAAAAGCCCCCACTTTAATTGCATAACCATCAAATCTTCGCCCCCATAATGGAGCGCACTGTTAACAAAAGGATTAACAACCCCTTGGTTAATATAGTTAATTGCAATCTGAGGAACAGAACAGGCTATCATTCCAAATCCGAATACTGCTATTTTAATAACAAACAAAGATAATCCATTTATTTTTTTCTCATAAAGAAAAATAAACAAGATAATTATCGGTATCGAAAACAAGTAGATTGTTCTTGTGTTGTATGTAGCGTATGCCAAAAATCCCGAAACAAAGATACACGCAATCGACAAAAATTTATTATGATTTTGAATGTTGATCGAAAGTTTTGCAAAAAATAAACTAAACACTAAAAATGCAACTGCATATAAATCCGAAAGAGGCATTTTAAAAAGTTCTATAAACAAAACTGCGGTTAATAGATATGCTACTAAAAATTTTTTAATGCTAAAATTAATTTCAAGCAGGCTACAAAGGCAAACAATTAGCAGCGCAAAGATAGATGTCGACATTATTCCAAAAACATATTGTAGCGGCAACATAAAGAAAAATGTATCATACAAAAAAATGATAAAAGAAAAAAAATAACCTCTAAACCCAATATATCCCGAAAGGTTGCTGATATAACTATACACCGAAGGAAAATCAACAACACCAAACTGCTGAGATATATTATAGTAAGATGCCGCATCGTTTGTTATTGATAGTTGTTGATTAAACGCAAGATAGAAAAAAACACAGAAAACAACAAAGCTAATTACGTTTGTTGTTTTCTTGTTTTTTATTAGCAAACTGTTTTTGTTCAAAATTATTTCACCTTCAAGCAATACACACTTAAAATAAAATTAATTTTATTTTAAAAATATTCGCCAAAACTCTTATAGATCCTGTTTCCCAATCTCAACTATTTCATAGTTAATAACCATTCCGGACGGAACCGAAACAGCAATCTTATCGCCCAAGCCCTTGCCTATAATAGCACCGCCAACGGGGGATTCGTCCGAAATTTTGTTTTGCGAAATATCTGCCTCGTTGGAACTGACGATAGAATAATCTTCGATCATATCAAGATCGAGATCACGAAGTTTAACCTTACAGCCAACCCCGACAACATCGGTAGAAAGTTCGCTTTCATCTATAACTTTAACGTTGGTCAACATCTTTTCAAGTTGAACAATTCTAGCTTCAACAAAAGCTTGTTCATTTTTCGCCGAATCATATTCGCTGTTTTCCGAAAGATCTCCAAACGAAATAGCAACCTTAATTTTTTCCGCAATCTCTTTACGCTTAACTGATTTTAAATTATCGAGTTCTTCCTCAAGAGCTTTTAGCCCTGCGTAACTCATTAATATTTCTTTTTGCAATCTTTAGTACCGTCCTTTAGGGTATAAATTAAAAAAATAGCCCCTTTATATAAAACTATATAAAGGTATGCATTGGCTAATAGTATATATAAGTATACTGAAAATGTCAAGCGAATATACCTTTTTTATTAGAAAAACAAATTTCGACTTTATCCTATCCCTTCTACCATCTCGGCGGTAGCTTGCTCCGTTATGTGTAGCGGATCTAGGAAATCTTGTTCAAAAAGCCCAACATTTTTGTTGTCAAACGACCCTACAACCGAAACGCCTTCCTGTTCAAGTTCCTTCAAATATTCCTCTGTTTTGAAAAACATCTGATACGTTAGAGTGTTTGAATTAAATTCCTCAACAAGGCTTGGGTGATAGGGCGAAAGATACAAAACAACCTGTACGCCGTTTTGTGTCATCGATTTAATAAGTTGTTCAAATATCAAAACTTTTTGCTCGTCTAGCTTTTCATATCCACCAACTTCGGAGGATATCGTCGGCAATCCTATCCTTATCCTCTCGTCTATCTCGGACTTAGAAGCGTTTACATAGTTTAATGGATAGCTATAGCTTCCGTCGGGGTGGATAACCGAATTATCGGGTTCGCTGTAGTTTTCGGTTTGATACACCTTGTTGGTCAAAAACGAACCATCGAAAACGGTCTTCATGTTTTCTTGGAAATACGGAATAGTCAAAAGCGGTTGCAGATTAGCAAGATAGTTTGGTTGTGAAAGAGATATCTCGGTTTCAACATTTTGTTCGATAAATGTTTTATACTCGTTTTCATAAGTCAACAAAAATCTTTCGTCTATCTTTCGTTGATCAAAAAACCAAATGTCTGTCACTAGGATAACGTTGTTTGGAATATTTCCGGTGTCGAGATATGCTTGCCAAAGAGAAACAACGTCTTCAAGCACCGCCCCCGTTACACAACTGTTTTGCAGCTCGCTGTCCGAAAGCCCCAACATCTGAGAGGATATCTGTATCCCACGAGAGGACCCCAAAACAGCGGTGTCAACAGGTTGTTCAAGCATCTTTATGTTGTTATATGCAAGATCCCTGTCGTTGTAGTTGTTTGGAACTATGGCGTTTTTTCCGGCGCTGTTTATCTCGAATATATCGCTTGTTATCCTGTCGCTCCTCAATAGGTTAGCCGAATCAACGGCGATATTGACAACGAATAAAAGCAAACAAAGAGACAATGCAACCGCTATAATTGTAGTTAAAAATCTTTTCATATTGTTAGTTTCTCAATTTAATATTTATTTACTATTAGTAGTGTTGAACAGTTTAAAACTGAAAGTATATAAACGAACTGTCGCCAAAACGCCCTATAACGATTATAGCTATAATCATAAAATAATAACAAGCATAAGCTTTTAAAGGTTTCAATCTAGCGGTTGGATAGCAAACAAGTGGGTCTTGTTTTTTGCCTTTAAAGATTATTATGTCAAAAATAAACGTTAGTATAATCGAAAGAGTTAACAAACATACGAATATCGGCATAAAATAGGTCGCTCCCGTTGTTTCGGAAACATAGACGTTGTTGATTAGTTCAAACAACCCTTGCGCCGAACCAAAATCAAATAGCTTTTGAACAACACTTAAGCTTTGCGAGATATCTTTTGCGTTAAAGAAGATAAGGGAAAAAGAAAACAGCGAAAAAACCAAAAGTGATTTTGAAACGTTCCTCAAACTATCTAAAAATTTGTTTTGTATCTTAATCGGTCGCTTGCGCCATTTATGGATAATCTCTTCCGAAATCCTGAAAAGGCCGTTTAGCAAACCCCATATTACAAAGGTGTAGCCAGCGCCATGCCACAATCCACTAACTAGGAACACTATTATAATGTTAACCAAAAACTGCGGTGGTGCTTTGTCGAGGTTTTTGCGATGAAAAAGTTTATTGAACCAGTTGGACCAAACGAGAGGGGTGAAGAGATAGTCTTGAAGCCACGACGTGAGCGATATATGCCATCTCGACCAAAATCCCGAAAAGTTTCTTGCAAGGTATGGCGACATAAAGTTTTCGATTAGGCGATATCCAAACATCTTTCCCGAACCTATTGCCATGTCGGAATATGCTGAAAAATCTACATACAGGCCTATCGCATACATTATCGAAACCAAAATAAACCCTGTTCCCGAAACGTCTTGTGGCGATTGATAGCTGGTTGAAACAAATAGAAGCAACCAATCCGCTACAACGGTTTTTTTAAATACCCCCAACAAAAATCTCGAAGCACCAAGCTTTATGTTTTGCATATCAAAGCTTTTAATCTCGTTGTATTGAGGAAGCATAACAGAAGCTCTCGCTATCGGCCCCGAAAAAAGAGCGGGGAAAAACGATGCATAGAGCGCATAGGTTATGATGTTTTTTTCGGGCTGTTGTTTTTTGTTATAAACATCGATTTGGTAGCCGATCGTTTGGAATGTGTAGAAGCTTATTCCGAGCGGCGCAATTAAATCGGAAAATGTTGTTATGTTTAATATCGGCGACATCGTTTCGGCGAAAAAGTTGTAATATTTAAACACAAACAAAACCGAAAGATTTAAAACTATTCCCAAAATATGAACCGCCAACCGCTTGTTGTTTTGCTCTATCTTTGAAATTATTATTGCAAAAACATATGTCAAAAACAGCGAGAACAACAGAAAAACTATATAGCCTTTTGCTGCTATATAGTAAAACGAAAAACAACAAACAACCAAAAAAACATTTTTAACGTTAAGTTTTTTCGGAAGGATATAGTAGATCAAAACAGCTATACATAAAAAAGCTATGTATTCAATTGAAACAAACGACATGATATTTTATTAACCTTTTATATTTATATTAAGTAGGGACGACGATCGGTCGTCCGCCCTCTCAGCCACCGGGGGTTACTCCAAAAAAAACCACACTCCCCCGACATCGACAGATCCACGGCGTTTGATGAGAGAAAAACTCCCACCGTCAGGCTTCACCTGCCACCTCCCTCATAGAGGGAGGCTAATTTGCCAAAGCAAAAAAACCTAGCGTTTACCGGAAGCAAAAACAAAGCCCCTTTATCCCAAATCACCCTTTAAGCGATTCAATATATCTCAAAAACAGATACACCGTAGCGGCAAACGCAATCCCGCAAAGAACCATCAACACAATCGACAACGTTTCGGGGAAAAAGTCTACCGAAGAAAAAAGCATGAAAAGATAGCCAATAGCAACAACCGCCGCTATAGCAACTAAAGAAGCCATTATTATTTTGGGAATATAAAGTTCCGCTTTTTTGTTTTTTCTTGAAAATCTCTTTGCCAAAGTTATGCTATTCCTTCCCGTCTCCTAGTTGTCGCCGTTTTCAATATCGGTTATTTTTTCAATTCTCGTGTTATGTCGACCGCCGCTTTCGAACTCGGTGTTTAAAAACACCTCAACAAGTTCCGTTGCAAGCCCTGCTCCAACAACACGTCCGCCAAGGCAAAGAACATTTGCATCGTTATGTAGCCTTGTGTATTTTGCGCTGAAATAATCGGAACAAACCGCCGCTCTTATACCCTTTGTTTTGTTAGCCGCAATCGAAATCCCAATTCCTGTTCCGCAAACTAAAATAGCTTTTTGAGCTCTTTGTTCAACAACTTCTTTGCAGGTCACTCTTGCAATGTCGGGATAATCGCAACTTTTTTCATCATAACAACCACAATCGGTGTATTCGATGTTTTGTTGTTCAAGATATTTTATAATCTCTTGTTTAAGGCTATACCCTCCGTGGTCTGATCCTAAAGCTATCATAAAAAACAAAACTCCTTTATAATTTTATTTAATACATTATAACATAAAACGCTATTTATTGTTAAAAGTTTATTTCGACAGAATTATATATTTTCTGATGAACGGAATTTTCGAAAGCAGTTTCGACAACACCAGCGAAACGGAAAACGACACCGCAAAATAAACCAAAGCGGTTTTAGGGCGGTTTAATGTTTGTTCAAGATTAAGCCTATCGAGCAACATTATAATGGGCAGATGGATAAAAAATATTCCAAGGGTGTTTCCCGAAACAAGGCGCATAAATTTTTTTATTATACCGTCCTTTATCGGAAGATCTTTAAACGCAACAAATGTAGATAAACAAAGCAACAAAAGCGGCGTTGAGGTATACCAAAGCCTATAATCAAACTGTATGTCGTAGAAATAAAGCGTCATCAAAACTATTCCGGCGTATAGCGCTACGGCAAACAGCGCAAACAGTATGCGTTTAAGTTTAATCGTCGACGTTCCGATATAATATCCCAAAAACAAAAGCACACCATAGTTTCCGCCTATAAGCGAAACATTAAGCATCGATTTTAACATCAACGTTCCTTGCCTTAATTGTTGGAATGTATTAAAATCCGAAAAAACATAGCTTATCATGACAACCGCAATAATTGGGATTAACATAATTTTAAACGAAAGCTTTTTAACAAACAGCGCCCAAAAAGGAACAGCAAAATATATAGCGATAATAAGCGGAGAGAACCACATATTTTTCATCGGAACCTCGGCACCCAACGTTACCATCCAAAAAAATTCATAGATGCTAAACGGTATGTTGATATATTTAATGAAGAAAAAATAATAGATAGCGGACCATGCGACAAAGCTTGTTAATATCGGAATAAAGCTTTTCTTAAGAAACTCCAAAACGCTTTTGTCGTCGGTTATGTTTTTTTGGAACAACAAAAATCCTGATATCATAAGAAACAGCATGACCCCCATTCGACCAAACGTGAAACCCATAACGCTGAATATTTGGTCGGTTGAGCTAAGAGTTAGCGCTTCGGCGGCGTTAACTTCATAGAGATATTCTATGCAATGACAAGCCACAATGCTAAATGCCGCCAAACATTTAACCGCATCAACCCAATCATAGCGTTGTAAATTTTTCGTTGTAGAACCAGTCATAACAAAATCACCTTTTAGTTTTTTTATATTTTCATTGTGTCAAAAAGGAATACCCCAAAAAACATTGCACAAAATTATAAGAATATTTGTAGGGAACGCATTGTATGCGTTCCGCCATCTTTGAGTATACCACAGCGTTTTCAGATTTCGGAATGCATACAGGTGCATTCCCCACACAGGGTATTCGAATTATTTATATTTACTCAAAACTTAATGCTTTAGAAATACTGCGGTTTTTGCGCCACCGGCGCAAAATGGCGAGCGACCGCTCGACAAGTAGTATTTCCAACGTCTCCGCCATAGGCAAAGACAATTCATGTCTTTCCGCAAAGCTTCAATCTTTAGAAATACTGCGGTTTTTGCGCCATCGGCGCAAAATGGCGAGCGACCGCTCGACAAGCAGTATTTCCAACGTCTCCGCCACAGGCGGAGACAATGTTATTATATCACATCAACCACAACTAAAAAAAGATTAAATTTTCATTATATTAATAAAAGTTATCGCATAAAATTTTAATACTACAAAATTGTGTGCGAGGTGTTTTATAATTGAAAGGGATTTTTGATGATATCAAATCTATGAGCGAGAAAAAAGTTCGATTGTTCTTGAAACAACTGTCGGAACGATATGAGGGAATCAACTATAAAAAACTCGGGGTTTCTCGAGATATGCGCGAGATAGGTTCGCTACATATCGGGAAACTGAGCGACCCCGTGTTGCTTATCGGCGGAACGCATGGAACGGAATGGAGTTCGGTGTTGTGTCTTTTGCGGTTTGCCTATGAACTGTCCAAAGCGTATGACAATTTCGACGAACTTTATGGGATAAATATTCACAGCACAATAGCTTCGAGAGGGCTTGTCATCGTCCCTCTTGTTAACCCCGACGGCTATGAAATAGCAAGAACAAACGGCGGAACAACAACGAGGGCGCTGCGCCGACAACACAGCCCCGAAAGCTTTAAATATTGGCAAGCAAACTCAAAAGGGGTTGATATAAACCATAACTTTCCGCCGGGATTCTACAGAGCCAAAAGAGCGGTTGAACAGCTCGGCATAACGGGACCTTCCCCAACAAAATACGGAGGGTTGTTTCCGTTTAGCGAAAGGGAAACAAGAAACCTTCTCTATCTTTGCGAAGCCCATTCCTTTAGAACGGCGTATTCGTTTCATTCTCAAGGAGAGGAAATATTTTGGAACTATCAAGACAAAGCCCCTGAACGCTCAAAGTATATAGCAAACACGCTAGCAACCCTCACGGGGTATAAACTTTGCCCAAACGAAGGAACCGCTTCTCATGCCGGATTTAAAGATTGGTTCATAAATCGCTACAAAAAACCCGGCTTCACGATAGAGCTTGGCAAAGGCAAAAATCCGCTCGACTATGGCGACTTTAACGATATCTACCAAAAGGTTAAAAAATCCCTTGCGGTAATGACAATATTATAAATAATCTTCACCTACGGTGAAGCTCCAGCGTGTCAAAAAAGGTATACCCTAAAAAATATTGCACAAAATTATAAAAATACTGGTAGGGGGCGATGCCCACATCGTCCCGTTCCAGAGCATTTGTGCTGATTTTCGGTAGGAGAAGCCCCTCCTCCTGCTTTGTTTTTTGCCTCCATCAAACGCTATGAATCTGTTGATGTTAGGGGGCGTGTGGGGGTTTTTCGACTAACCCCCAGTGACGCCCCCTAACAACCCCCCACACCCCCCCCTTAACGACTTAGGGCGACACACGCCCTAAGAACCCGCCCGCTTTTGCCGCTTGAGATCTTGGTGACAGGCAAAAGCTAGATTGGTGGGTTTTGGGTGGGAATGTTCTTCGCTTCGGGAAGTAATTAGCTTGGGTGTGGAGATTAGCTGTAAAAGACCTTGTTTTCTATGATTTTTTCGGGAGGAGCAGAGCCCCTCCCCTACACTCCGCCTATTGGGTTTGTGCATTTTGACGAAATCTAAATTTGCAATAAAGGTTTTTCGACAGTCTGAATCTTCACCTACGGTGAAGCTATTGGAAATACTGCTTGTCGAGCGGTCGCTCGCCATTTTGCACCGTTGGTGCAAAAATCGCAGTATTTCTAAAGATCGAAGTTTTGCGGAAAACAAATAATACGAATATTCGGTGTGTACACAAGGCAAAACCTCAGCGTTTGCTGCAAGCCAAACCCACCACCCATGCAAATTAATTCCCGAAGCGAAGCACGCTCTCCCCCAAAATCCACCAATCTAGCTTTTGCCAGTCACCAAGATCTCAAGCGGCAAAAGCGAGCGGGTTCTTAGGGCGTGTGTCGCCCTAAGTCGTTAAGGGGGGTTGTGGGGGGTTGTTAGGGGAGCGTCCAAAACGCCCCCTGACATCAACAGATTCATTGCGTTTGATGGTGGCAAAAAACAAGATAGGAGGAGGGGATTCTCCTCCCGAAAATCAGCACAAATGCCCTGGAACGGGACGATGTGGGCATCGCCCCCTACCGGTATTTTTATAATTTTGTGCAATATTTTTTAGAGTTACCTTTTTTGACACGTTAGAGAACGCATACAATGCATTTGGTTTATCGGACAAGCTGTTATAAAAACTGTTGATTATTTTTTAAAAATACAATATTATTATACATGGTGTAATGCTATAATATTTTTTTGTAAGCTTTCTGTCAAACGGGTTATAATAATGTAAGGTTACGAAAAAACTTTGCTAGCCAAAACAGTTATCATACTCATATTAATAAAAATAGATTTTGGAGAAAAACAACACGATGATCTTCGACTACACAACCGATAAAGAGCAGTTTGATCTGTTTGTTAAAAACCATCCGACAAAATCGCATTTTATGCAAAGCGTTGGTTATGGCGAACTTTGCGAAAAAGCAAAAGGTCAAACCGCATACTATACCTCGCTTAAAGACGACGACGGAAACATCAAAGCGGCGGCTCTTCTTTTATATAATAAACCTTCGCTTTTCCCGGGATACTTCTATTGCCCTAGGGGTTTTGTAATAGATTTCAACGACAATCAACTGCTAGATGAATTTATCAAAAAAGTAGCGGCATTTGCAAAGCTTAAAAAAGTTATGTCGATAACGATAGATCCCGATATCGAAAGATGGGACATATCAAAAGACGGAAAGCCGATTGACCAAAGCAAACAAAACCCATTGCACCAAACCCTTTTGTCATATGGTTTTGTTCATGGTGGTTATAACCTGGGGTTTGAGAAAAATCTTCCGAGGTTTAGTTTTCGAATCGATCTTACCCCCGAACAGGATTTCGTTATGAAACGAGTTGACAACCAGATAACCAAGGCAGTTCGAAAAGGGGAAACCTATCCTTCCGACGTTTCTATCGGAAACAGCGAAAACATCGAAGACTTTTATCGTTTAATAAAAGCTACGGGAGAGCGAGATAATTTTTTCAGCTATTCAAAAAGTTATTATCAACATTTTTATGACACCCTCGCCGCCCACGATATGGCAAAAATTTTTGTTGGAAAAGTCTATCCAAAAGAGATTAAACTTTCGCTTGAACAAAAGCTTTTGCAAAACGAAAAACGCCTTGAAACGCTAGTTAAACCAAACTTGATTAACGAGGCTGTCGCAACAAAAGCAAGGCTTGAAAAAGAGCTTGTAGCATATGAAACCAAAGCTTCAAAATTCCCCGAAAGCTATATAACATCAGCGCATATAATAGTGTGCTATGGTAAACATAGCTGGGCGGTTCATGCCGGAAGCGACAACGCTTTCACCGAAACGTTTATCAACAAACGTGTCTATCTTAAAAAGATGCTTTTTTGCAAACAAAACAACAGCGTTTGGCTCGACCAATTCGGAACGATTGGCGATCCCGAAAACCACAAACTAAAATCGCTCCACGAATTCAAAAAACAATATGGCGGGCGCTATGTCGAGTTTATCGGAGAATACGACCTACCGATAAACAAACCGGCGTATCTTGCTTATAAAAAGATATTCCCCGCCTATCGATACTTGAGGTTCACAGCGAAAGAAATTTTGCAGAAGATTAAAGGCGTGTAGGGGATTGCCCCAAAACCCCACGCAATCTCCCTTATTCACAACACACCCACATCTCTTTTGAAAGGGGCTTTGATGGAAATATTAACTGATATCCATGGCATGACTGAAGAGCAAGCCAGAATAGAGATAGACCGCCTTTTGCGAACCGCTCCTAAAGGATCAAAAAGCATAACGATAGTCCATGGCTACCGCAAAGGAACGATTCTTTTAGACCTCGTTCGATATGACTATAAAAACCACCAACGAGTTAAAGAGATTAAACTAACCGAAAACCCGGGCGAAACGGTGTTTTTGTTAACCTAATATTAAAAATATTCTATAACTTTAAACGGCTATGACGTGATGTAAAAAAATCGTCATAGCCGTTTTTATTAATGTTTAATCTTTAAAAAACTTAACTTTTGCTATAGTCTTTAAAACCTATATTAAGGTCGACCTCTCCCGGAACGCCTTCTATATTCCCGCTCCAAGAATATTGTAGCATCGAGTATTTATAAGGAAACGTCGGAAGATCTCCAAGACCCAAAAGCTCAACCAGCCAAAAATCATACATCGCTATCGCCGAAAGATCCAGCCTTGTTTGGGCAACATCTAGGTTGAAATAGACGAGCGGTTTATAACCTTCGTGTATAATTCTTTCGCAAAACGTTATAGTAGCTTCCGTTACAACCTGTTTGCTGGTGTCGGCGGTTCTTGAGTCCTCTTCATAATGCGGTTCCCAATCAAACGCCACAGGGTAGGTGATGATATCTTTATACGGCTCTATCCATTCGATAACCTGTTCGGCATCTTCGAGAGCTTCTTCATTTGAGATTGAGGAGGAAAAGAAATAGACCCCAACATCAACGCCGGCTTCGCTAGCACCCTTCATATTTTGATGGAACTTGTTGTCGAGGAACAATCCGCCTTCGGTGTATCCTCGGTATCCAACCCTTATCATCGCAAAATCTATGCCGGCATTTTCAACGCTTACCCAATCGATATCATCTTGATAGGACGAAACATCGATTCCTTTAAGGGTCGTCTGTTCGCCGGAATATTCCAAAAATCCATCGGAATAAGCAAATGCAGATAGATCATAATCGTTAAACGGAACATCGATGGGTTCGGGAAAAATCGAGGTGTAGTTTTCGATATCTTCTTTTTGTTCAACATGGCCGTTTGCATTTCCAGAGGTATGAACAGCTCCGTTAAGCGAAAACATAACCGCAAGCGCCACCATTAACACCACAAAAAAACCACCGATAGCTGCTGCTATAATTATAATCTTTGTTCTTTCTTTTCGCTTACGTTCGATATAATCCTGTGCATATTGTGGGCTTTTATAGTATGTAGCAGGGTTGTTGTTTTGTTCCCTGCGGTCGTTTCCTTGTGGTGTGTTTCGCATTAACTACCTCTCGTTCGATTAAAATATAAAATGATGCTTAAAAATATCCCAATAATCTGGTTTGTTCTAACCCTTTTTAGATATAAAAAACTTTGTAGGATTTATAGATATAATAAAGATCGCTAACGCTTGAAATCTCAAACGGACTGTGCATTGAAAGAAGCGGTGCGCCAAAATCTACAACCTCTGCCCCGAGTTTCGAGATATATTTAGCAACCGTTCCGCCGCCGCCTTCATCAAGCTTTCCAAGCTCTCCCGATTGCCATGGGATATCGTTTTTATCCAAAAGATCCCTGATATAAGCAACATATTCTGCCGATGCTTCGTTTGTTCCGTTTTTGCCACCCGAGCCTGTGTATTTTTCGAGCGATGGTCCGTGGTTCAAATGTGAAGAATTACGTTTTTCATAGACTTCTTGGAACGTTGGGTCGAACGCCGCCGCAACATCCGAGCTTAGCGCCTTTGTGTTGTGGAAAACGGTTTCAACATCCCCTCCTTGTGCTTTCGAAAGCAACGAAACAAAGTTTTTCAAGAAATCCGAATTCAACCCTGTGTTGCCGTTGCTTCCCGTTTCCTCTTTATCGGCAAACACGATAAGCGCCGTGTGTTCGGGTTTATCTACTTCAAGAAACGCTTTGAGCGATGTGTATGCGCAGATTCTGTCGTCTTGACCATATCCGCCGATAAGGCTTTGATCAAGCCCGATATATCGAGTTTTGATAGCCGGAATAAATTGAATTTCCGCCGAGATAAAATCTCTTTCAACTATTCCGTATCTTTCGTTCAAAAGTTTCATGATAGCGAGTTTAATCGGGCTTTTAACGTTTTCATCGTCGTATGGTTCTGTTCCGAAAACTATGTTTAACTCCTCGCCTTTTAAGACCTCTCTTGCGGTTCTCTTATCCTGTGTTTTGTGGGAAAGATGCGGCAAAAGGTCGGTCACGCAAAAGACGGGGTCTTCCTCTCGTTCCCCTATCGAAACAAAAACTTTTTCTCCGCTCTTTTTAACAAAAACACCATGCATAGCGAGCGGAATTGTTGCCCATTGATATTTCTTTATACCGCCATAGTAGTGGCTTTTAAGATACCCAATCTCGCCTTCTTCGTATAGTGGGTTTGGCTTAAGGTCTAGCCTTGGGCTGTCGATGTGTGAAGCGATTATTCTTAAACCCTCTTCGATATCCTTTTTGCCGATAACGGCGGCGATTAGGCTTGCGGAATAGTTTTCATAATAGATTTTATCCCCTGCTTTGTAGCTTTTCTTGGGATCAAATTTTTCAAACCCCGAATTTTCAAGCAACGAAACGCTAAACAAAACTATCTCACGTTCGGTTCTGTATAGGTTCATAAATCTTATATATTCATCTGCAAAACTTTTTGCTTCGTCTTTTTTATCTGCAATAAGTTTAAAGCTTGTTTGTTTTTTGTGTAGCAAGCTTTGTTCGAGTTGTTGACCTGCTGTTTTTTGTTTATCCATATTTTTTAAATCTCCTGTTGTTATATTTAATGTTATGTTAACCATTAGTCTCTAACGTTATTCAAACCATTTGTTAAGCTTCACAATCAAACCATCAAGTTGTTGGTTAAACTGTTGCCTATCGCCGTTGTTCTCAATAACTTCATGAGACAGTTTTTCGATTAAATCTTCGTCGAGTTGTGCTGAAATTCGAGTTTCTGCTTGCTCCCTCGTTATGCTGTCTCGTTCCATAATACGACTGATCTTTTGCTCTCTTTCGGCTTTAATCATTATAATTTTATCGCAACTTGTGTATAGACCGCTTTCGATTAATGCCGCCGCTTCGATAACGCAAAATCTATGCCCTTCTTGCTGCAAAACATCGAATTTTTTTATTATCTCTTTAATTATAAAGGGATGGGTTATGGTATCAAGCAGAATTTTCTTTTCGGGATCTGAAAAACATATCTTCGCAAGATGTCTTCTGTTTAACGTTCCGTCGGGGTTTAGTATCTCGACAGAAAATTCCTCGATAAGCCGCAAAAGACAATCGCTGTTGGGGGTAACTACCTCTCTTGCAACGATATCTCCATCAATAATGGCGATACCATTTTGCGCAAGATACCTTGAAGCATAGCTTTTCCCCGTCCCCGATTGCCCCGTAAGGGCGGCTACATAAAACGTGTTCATCTATACCGATGCTCCTTTTTTGTTCATAGTTTCATGAAATGCGATATCGACCCGTTGATATTGGTTTGTGGTTGTCTTTCGCTTTTTTCAAACTTCAACCACCTTAAACCCGCTCGCTCTCAAAAGTCGGTTAAAAACAGCGTAGGAAACGCCCTCTTGTTTTGGCGAACGGATGAATATTCTTTTAGCATCTCGTTGGTCGAGTTCCCTTAAAACAGAAAAAATTTGTTTTGCTTGCGACGCTCCGTCGTCTTCAAACCCAAACGCTATCGAGGGTATTTCAAAAAGATTTTGTTCCCCCTCGAAACACATTATATAGTCCCCTAGCTGTTTGTTTAAAGATAGATATTTTTGAACCGCCAAAAGCTCCCCTTTAAGGATAACCGCCGCCGCTTTTGGAGCATAGTGTTTATGTTTCATGCCGGGGCTTTCAACCTGCTCTTGTTCCGAAACGCTGTTTTCAACTCCGCTTGAAACTAAAATATCGGGTAGTATTTGTTTAAGCTGTTCGAGCGAAACAAACCCCGGGCGAAGAAGAACGGGTTGTTCCCCTGTGAACGAAACAACGGTTGATTCAACCCCAATTTCGCAACCGCCGTCATCAAGGATTAGCGGAATTTTTCCGTCAAGGTCATCTAAAACGTGATCTGCCGTCGTTGTGCTGGGTTTGCCCGAGATGTTAGCAGAGGGCGCCGCCAGCGGAACACCGCATCGCTTTATCGTTTCGAGCGCAACTTTATGTGACGGCATACGAACCGCAACCGTCTTGAGCGAACAACTGACAACGTCGCTTATAGTCGGTTTTTTATTTAACACCGCCGTGAACGGACCCGGCCAAAAAGCATCGATAGCTTTTTTTGCGCTGTCGCTAATGTTGCAAGCGATGTTGTTTAACATTTCATAATCCGATATATGAACTATCAATGGGTTATCCTGCGGTCTGCCTTTTGTTTCAAAAATTTTGTTAATCGCCCTGTCATCAAAGGCGTTTGCCGCAAGGCCATAAACCGTTTCGGTCGGAAGTCCAACCAGCTCGCCCGAAAGCAAAGTTTTCGCCGCCAGTTCGCAAGCGTCAACAAACGTCTCGTTGTTAATGTTTATTACTTTTGTCACCATAATATTACAAAGAGCTTTCCTTAAGCTTTTCGGCTTGGTCCGCCGTTATAAGGGTGTCGATAGTTTCGTCAAGATCGCCGTTTAAGATAGCTTCAAGTTTATAAAGCGTAAGCCCGATTCTGTGGTCGGTCATTCTGCCTTGGGGATAGTTGTAGGTTCTAATTCGTTCGCTTCGATCTCCGCTTCCTACCTGGCTTTTGCGTTCGGCTGCAACCGAGGCTTCCTGTTCGTTTCTTTTGGCTTCAAGCAAACGAGAACGCAAAACCTTCATAGCTTTATCTTTGTTTTTATGTTGGCTTCGTTCATCTTGGCATTCAACAACAACCCCCGTTGGAATGTGGGTTATTCGAATAGCCGATTCCGTTTTGTTAACGTGTTGTCCGCCCGCTCCGCCTGCTCGATATGTGTCTATTTGAAGGTCGGTTTGGTTGATCTCGATATCGACTTCCTCCGCTTCCGGCAAAACCGCAACGGTAACCGCAGAGGTGTGTATCCTTCCTTGGCTTTCGGTTTCTGGAACACGTTGAACTCTATGAACACCGCTTTCGAATTTAAATCGGCTGTATGCTCCGTCTCCTTCGACCGAGAAACTAACCTCTTTAAAACCGCCGAGTTCCGTTTCGTTCGCCGATATTATCTCATATTTAAAACGTTTTGTTTCGGCATACATCGTGTACATTCTGTAGAGAGCCGCCGCAAACAACGCCGCTTCATCGCCGCCCGTTCCGCCTCGAATTTCTATGATAACGTTTCGGTCGTCATTTTCGTCACGAGGCAACAACATAATTTTAATCTCTTCCGCTATCGTTTCAAGCGATTGTTTGGCGGTTTCAAACTCTTGTTGAACCATCTCTTTAAAATCTTTGTCCATTCCGCCTTCATCAAGAAGGGATTTAGATTCCTCAAAAAGCTCCCTCGCTTTTTCGTATTCATCGAATTTTTCAACGAGCGGGGTTAGATTCTTATGTTCTTTCATAAGAATTTTATACTGTTCATTGTCCGAAATAACCGCAGGGTCGGTTAGTTTTTCGTTTATCTCCTCATATCGTATTTTAATGTCTTTTAGTTTTTCAAACATATTTTTGTTCCTTTTTCTCTATTGATTTAATATTTTTTTCTATTTTTTGCCGAGGCAGCATTATTTCATGATTACACGTCATACATCTAATCTTAAAATCCGCCCCAACTCTTGTGACGAGAAATCGGTTGTCGCCACAAGGATGGTTTTTTTTAACCGTTAAAATATCTCCAACCGAAACATCCATATTAAAACCTTTTTTCTTTGTATTGTTTATAACGCAACACATATTTATCTAATATACAATTATATAATAAAACAAAAAAGTTATCAAACGTTTAATGTATATTTTTTATTAACAATTCCTTTTAAGAATAAAAAAATTATATCTCGCATAAAAATTCATATAACAACTCGTTTAAACAACGGTTGTTAAAACAAACTCCGTCAACTTTTTAAAAAGGAAATCATCGTTAATATGAAAAAATGCTTAGCAAAAATCAGGGTGCTTTTATACATACTATTAGTTTGCGTTTTGCTTTGTGGTTGCTCAAAACAGCAGGGCGATATCCAAGCTTTTAAACAGTTTTCAGAAGGCACATTTCGTTTTGTCGCAACGTATAGCGCAGGCGGTAAAAGCTTTGATGTTGAAACGGTGCATTTTGGGAAGCACAACACAAAAGTTGTGTTCAGGTCTCCCGAAAACATCAACGGGTTGGAACTTTCGGTTAGTTCCGATATCTATAAAACCAGCTTTAAAACAATTGAATTTTCCAAACCCTTAAGCGAAGTTTTGGAACAAAATTTTATAAAAGCATACACAAAATTTATGAACACCCTGTCTTTTCAAGCGCAACAAGATCTAACGTCGGCGTTTAAACAAAAGGAGCTACCAAACGGCTACACAATATTTGAAGATGCCAGCGGCAACAGCATAACATTCTCAAATCAAAAGCCGGTTTCGTTTTACATAGCAAGCGAGGGTATAGCGGTCGAGATACAATATTTCGATTTCATAAAATAACTTCAACTTGCGTTCAACGTTGTTTTATCAAGCTTTTGAAATTTTTAAAAAAAAAATTTTTTCAAAGTGATTAAACTTTTTTAAAGTTGACAATACTATAGACACAAACTTTTTTAACAGTAGGTGAATATTATGTCAACCATAAAACGCGGAGAGATTTTCTATGCAGATTTAAGCCCCGTTGTCGGGTCGGAACAGGGCGGTATTAGGCCGGTACTTATTCTTCAAAATGATGTCGGCAACCGCTTTAGCAACACCGTTATCGCCGCCGCTATCACAAGCAACCAGCAAAAAGCAAAGATCCCGACGCATATCGGGATAAGGGGGAAGCATTGCGGGCTTTCTTGCGACAGCGTCGTTCTCCTCGAACAGGTTCGAACGATCGACAAAAGCCGATTAAAAGAACGAACCGGAGCGGTAGATGCCCATTCGATGAAACAGATCAACCGAGCTATCGGCATAAGCTTAGGGCTTGAAACTTCGTAGCGTTTTTAATGCTATAAAACGCTCTTGTTTCTGCAAAACCATATTAAAAAGGCTATGACAACAAAAATGTCACAGCCTTTTAAGCTTGTTATGCTTTTATAGTTAGTCTCTGTTACTTCCGAAGAAAAACAACGCTATTGTTCCGGGGCCGCTATGCGAACCGATAACCGAACCAACGTGGCCAATCTCGATGCGTTTAACGCCAAACTTTTCTTTAATCTGCGCCGCAACATAGTTTGCATCTTCGATGCAATCGCCGTGGCTAATAAATATAGTTTGGTTTTTTATGTCGGTACCGGTAGTTTCAAGGCGTTTAACAAGACCGTCGAGGCTCAATTTTCTACCCCTGACCTTTTCAACCGCTACAAGTTTACCTTCGTTATCAACATGGAGTATAGGTTTAATTCCGAGTAGCGTTCCAAAATATGCCGCCGCTCCGCTTAGTCTTCC
>CAYJKJ010000021.1:0-36642 GCA_964370715.1 uncultured Faecalibacterium sp. | reverse complement strand
TGATTGTCGTAAGGATATTATAATGGATATAATCGCAAAATCTATCATTCCGATAACACACTATCGTTCCGATAGTGGTAAAATATTATTCCGATAGCATTGATATTGTTCCGATAAAGTGCTATACTAAGTAATAGCGAGGAGGGGATAAAATGTATATGACTGTAAAACAGGCGGCTCTAAAATGGGGAATTTCAGATAGGCGAGCGAGGATTTTATGCTCGGAAAATAAGATACAAGGCGCTTATCGTGACGGCAGAGCTTGGCTAATTCCGGGGGATGCTGTTAAACCGGAGGATGGCAGATACAAAACCGGCGAAAGCTTATTTTCTGACATTTCTGAGAAAAAAGCACTGCTCGACACCATGCGTCCGCTGACGGAGGGAGAAACACAGCGACTACACGAGCAGTTCACCGTTGAATTCACCTATAACTCAAACGCTATTGAGGGAAACACGCTAACACTTCGTGAAACCGATTTGGTTCTGAAAGGTCTTACAATAGATAAAAAGCCGTTAAAAGACCATTTAGAAGCTGTAGGACATAAGGAAGCCTTTGACTATGTCACCGAACTTGTTAAAAGCAAAACACCGATTTCAGAAAGCGTTATAAAGCAAATTCACTATCTTGTGTTATCTGATAAAAAAGACGACCGAGGTGTCTATCGCAAAATACCCGTGACTATTATGGGGGCAAAGCACACACCGCTACAGCCATATTTAATCGAGCCGAAAATACATGAGTTGCTTGAGGATTATAAAAACAGCACCGAACATATAGCCACAAAGCTCGCAAGATTTCATATCGAATTTGAAGCAATACACCCTTTTATAGATGGCAATGGCAGAACAGGGCGACTACTCGTAAACCTTGAACTTATGAAAGAGGGATTTCCGCCGATAGATATAAAATTTACCGATAGAATAAAATATTACAATGCTTTCGACGAGTATCACGAAAAGAATAGCCTTGGCGTTATGGAAAAGCTGTTCGCAGGATATATAAACGAAAGACTCACGATGTATATTTCAATATTAAGCGAGTAACCCCACCTTCTCTGTTCACGGATTTCGTAAAACTAATGCTTATGAATATATTGATTAAATAGTATCAGTTTGTTTCGAAAATACGGAATGTATTCCGTATTTTCAGCTTAATTTATTATTTCAGGGAATACATTCCTTAATTTGATTGATTTTTGCATAGATTAGGAATATAATGTATATAATAATATTAGTAAGCGAGGTGTTACCATGAAAAATATCGTTAGAGCCGAATATCTTGATTGGTTAATTCGAAATAAAGACAAGCAAATAATAAAGGTTGTATCCGGAATTAGGCGATGTGGAAAGTCTACCATGTTTGATGTTTTTAAAGAACATTTAATGAACAGTGGTGTATCAAATGAACAAATTATTTCTATAAATTTTGAAGATGTTGATTTTGAGCATTTGGATGACTATAAAAAACTTTACGAGTATATCAAACCACTTTTGAACCCGGATAAAATGAATTATATTTTTTTAGATGAAATTCAAAATGTAAGGGATTATCAAAAAGCAGTGGATAGCCTTTTTATCAAAGAGTATTGCGATGTATATATAACAGGCTCAAATGCTTATTTTATGTCGGGAGAGCTTGCGACTTTGCTTTCGGGGAGATATATTGAACTGAAAATGTTGCCACTGTCTTTCGCTGAGTTTTGCTCGGGATTAAAAGGGGACAGAACAAGTTTAAGCGAATCTGAAAAATTCAATCTATATCTTAGGTACGGTTCTTTCCCATATGTGACTAAACACGAATTATTCGGTAGCGATGGTATGGAATATTTAAGTGGTTTATACAATTCTGTTATTCTAAATGATGTTGTCGCTCGAAAAAAAATCAGCGATGTAAGCAGTCTTCGAAGTGTTACGCAGTTTATTTTCCACAACATAGGCAATATAACTTCAATTACTAAAATAGCAAATACTTTAAAATCGGGCGGAAGAAATACCGATAGTAAGACAATATCAAAATATCTTGAGGGACTCTGTGATAGCTTGCTTGTTTATGAAACACCAAGGTATAATATAAAAGGTAAAGAGTATTTAACAGCGCCTAACAAGTATTATGTCTCTGATATAGGACTTAGAAATCTATTAGTAAAAGGCACTGACACAGATATAGGACATGTTATTGAAAACATTGCATTTTTAGAACTAAGGCGCAGAGGATATAGTGTTTGTGTTGGAAAAATTGATGAATTTGAAGTTGATTTTATCGCAACAAAAGGTGACGATACCCACTATTATCAAATTTCTGCAACAACACTTGACCCAAATACTTTAGAAAGAGAACTTAAGCCTTTTTCAAAAATTGCAGACCATTATCCAAAATATCTTTTAACTCTGGATACCATACATCCGAACGCAAACTATAACGGTGTTAAAAAGATTAATTTTATAGATTGGTTACTTCAAAAATAGTTTTCTGTGTACAGTTTTCGTAAAAAGGCTGGTTTTTTAATTTTATTTATCGCTAACGTATAACATGAATTATAAATCTTTCGTTGACTTTTGCACACAAATTTATTACAATATGGGTGTATAAGTCAATGGAGGTGATATTACAGTGAACTATTCCGATAAACTAAATGCGCTAATCTTAGAAAAAAACGGATTTATTGTGACATCAGATTTATCAAAAATGGAAATTCCAAGACAATTTCTAAATGAATTTATAGAAAAAGGACTTCTTGAAAAAGTTGATCGTGGTGCATATATATCACCGGATGCCTTTGATGATGAGATGTATCGCCTGCAAATGAGATTTAAACCGATTGTCTTTTCGCACGATACTGCACTATTTTTTCACGGACTGACAGACCGTGATCCTATTAATTACACTGTAACGGTATACACAGGATACCAGACAACAAAATTAAAGGAAATGGGTATCAAAACATTCTCAATTAAAAAGGATTTGTTTGAAGTAGGTTTAACTCAAGGAACGACTGTATTTGGTAGAGAAGTGCGAATGTATGATGCAGAACGTGCATTGTGCGATTGCCTTAGAAATCGCAATAAAATAGATGTTGCTATCATGACTGATGCTGTAAAAAGGTATGTGAAAAGTGGAGAGAAAAACATCCCGAAACTTATGCGATATGCCGAAACATTTAAGGTAACATCAGTATTCCGAGGATATTTGGAGGTGTTATTATGAATTCATCAAGACAGTTAAAAGCAAAGACCAAAGGTACTACAATTAAATATATTAGATGATAGTAACACCACTCTTCTAATTATATTGCGCTCAAGAGCATACAAAACAATTCGAATTCTTGACAAGTATAACATATCGCAGTATAATAATGTCAAACATAATATTAGGCATAGTGATTTTTATCTTACTCTGCCGTCGTTAGTCCTTGCACAAGCACTTCTTTGAGGTGTATACAGACGCTTTGCCTCTGGTGCAAGACAAGTGATACTAAGCATTTCATAGAGATGTATACGGTTTTCTCAGAACTCCGCTGTATTTATATACGGTGGGGTTCTGTTCTTTTTTATGTTAATAGATTAAGTTAATTTAGAAAGTAGGTATTATCATGGAAAAAAAGAAAACGCTAAAAGAACTGTTGCAGGAATATGCGCCAAATGTTGAGATTACTGTAAAACAACCAGTTACAAAAAACGAATGCAAAGAGGGGAGTGGTCGCTCTTATGGTGCAGGTGGTGAAGCTTGTGATTATTGCCCTCATTGCTATGGGAATAAGGATTGGTGTCCGTACATGGATTAAAACTTAAGGACAGGTTGTTCAGAGCACAACCCCACCCCCCTCTGCTCACAGTTTGCTCACACTTATCCCGAAAATCTGCTTTTGTGAGCATTTTTAAAAAAACCTGTAACCAAGCGGTGCGCAGCCGAAAAGCGCAGTGTTTAAGCCATTTTTCGCGGTTTTAAAGGCACTTAAATGCCACTAAAAAACACCAAATGAAACTCGCAAACTGGCACTCGAAATCAGGTTGCCCAAAAGGCACGAGAGTTCGAATCTCTCCGTCTCCGCCAACGAGAAAAAAGGTAGCTTCGAAAAGGAGCTACCTTTTTTAAATATTTAACGGACCGTAAGCACATTGTGTGTTTGCGGTCTTTTTTTATTTTATTATTTAAAAAAAACAAACACATAGAAAAGGAGAATATTATGGCGAAAGCAGTATCATATAACTATTATCATAAACCTAATAAATACAAAGCTGCTCAGGCGGAATGCTTTTATGCAGCTCAAAAAAACTATATCCCGATAATAGGTCAAGAGGCAAGAACTACCGTAAGCCTAAAAGGAAATTCGTCATTACAAGGTTGTCAAAAAGGGGAATCTATGATGACATTTAGCCGGAGTGATTGGGCCACCTACACCCTACTGTTACAAATTAGTGAGCAGGTAGGGTGTTTTTGATCTGACAATTTGCAAAAATTATTGTATTATTTACAATCTTAATAAGCGATTATATATAAAAACAAACAAAATATAATAAAAATCGATAAAAATATTGTAATTTTTACAATTATATGTTAAAGTTTGTGTAGCGATTTAGAAACTATAGGAAGTTGGTGGGATAATGACAATTCAAGTTAAGGTTAGTTTAAATCAAGGTATCATACCGCTCGACTACAGAAGACTTATTTTGCATTTTTTAAAAGCAGTTTTGGCGTCACAAGATGAGAAATTATTTGAAGAATACTATTCAAATAATTCAACAAAAAGAAAACCATTTACATTTTGGGCGAAATTGCCGAAAGCGCAGTTTACCCAAAACGAAATAATTTTTGAAAACAAAGAGTTTTCGTTTTTTGTTTCTTCAAACGATTCAAAGTTGTCTTTTGTTTTGTACAACGGTTTAAAAACCAAAAAAAAGTTTTCGATTGGTGAGCAAAATTTTGCTATTGTAAAACACGTAGGGTTAAAAAGCGAGAAACAGATTTTAGAGGACGAAATAATCGTTAATATGCTATCCCCTTTAGTTGTAAGACACCATGAGAAAGGTAAAAAGGACAGATATATTCTGTACAATGAAGAGGGCTTTTTTGATGTGTTTAAAACAAATGTATCGACGCAACTTTCGCACCATGAAAAAATTCCGGAAATTGAACCAATAAAATGCAAAAAAGTTGTTGTAAAGGCATTTGGAACAAATATACCCTCAACCCTTGGGGTTTTTAAGCTAACTGGCCAACCCGAGGTTTTGCAAAAGTTAAGCCTAATCGGCATCGGCTCAAAAAATTCAGCAGGGTTTGGAAAATTTGAGGTAATAGGATAGAGGAGGATATGACTTGAAACAGCTATTAGAAAACGGAATTGTGCGGCTATATCCTTCCGATTGGAGGTATAGCGCCGCGATTGTCGGGATTGTTCGATACTTTAAGGATCGAGGGTTTGACTATAATCCAACCGAAGACTATATCGAGTATGAACAAGATCTTGTTTTAGACCAAAACAGCTATCTGCTTTTTGCAGAGGAATTTTTCAAAGAAAAAATGCACCACATAACACTTCTTGGACTTCTTGAAAATAGCGAACTTTCGGAAGAACAGGTTAAACTGTTTAATGAAAAACTTGCGGCAAACTCAATTTGCAAAAAAGTTTTTCCGAAAATGAAGTTTTCCGACAGCGAGAGAACTGTTTTTGTTGATTTAATAAAAGAAAAGCGCTTGGATTTAATATCGGAAACTTTTAGAAACGCAGACAGTATGTATAATAAATTTTTAAATAGCGGAAAAATGTTTTCGGAAAGCGGGGCTGTTTGCCGAATTAACGGATATTATGTTGACACGGGCAGAAAAACAAAATCGCTTTCGTATTATTGGGACACCAAAACTTTTGTTTTCCAAGATGAACCGGAGTTCGACTTCATACCTTTTGGGTTTACAAAAACAAGGGAAGCTTTTTTCATTAATAATAACTACAGCATAGACTTTCTTGTTCGCTCGAACGACAACCTTTTAAACGAGATAGATTTAAAAAACGAAGATGTTTCCTCTATAAGAAAGCACTTATTTTTTCAACATCAACAGAACTCTGCTTATCTTGATTTTGATGTTGAGATAATAACTAAAAGCCAAGATGATGGATACTTCAAAACATCTTATATAAGAAAAAAGGCAATTGAAATATTTAAAAACATAAAGGAAAATGAATACAATTCGCTTTTGTTTTCGCTTAAATTGAATGATCAATACTATATTAACATTGAAAAACAGGTGATCGAGAGTATCTTAAACGGGTTATATCTTGATGGATTAATAGAAAATTTAATAAAGAAAATGCCTAATCGGTATTTTAACATAGAAACAATAATTAAAATAAATTCAAAAATATATGGAGGAGAGAAAAATATGGATGATACAATTTCAAAAGCAAAAAACACGGCGTATGCGGTTAAACAAAACATCGACAACAACAAGATTAAAAGCTATCGGCAAAAACTTATTAGCGCCATAACGTTTAAAGACTACGATAGGTTTTGCCAAATTCTTTTGCAGTTGTCGGATTATTCGGGAGTTATCTTTAACTTTGCCTATGACTTGTTTGATGACTTTGAGAAAAACAAAAATATTGCCTATGCTTTTGTAAACGGATTAAACGAAATAAATACAAGTAACGGAGGAAACTTAAAATGAACCTATCTTTAACAGTTATAGCGAACATGACGTCAAATTATGGTGAGGGGCTTGGAAATGTATCGTCAGTTCAAAAAGTTTTTAGAAACGGAAAAACCTATTCAATAAGGTCAAGAGAAAGTTTGAAAAACGCAATTATGGTTAATTCCGGAATGTACCAAGATTTAGAGGTTGTTGTTGATGGGGCAACTCAAAAAAATGTTACGGATAAACTAAATGCAAGCAACTGTAAAGCTTTAGAGGGTGGATATATGAACACCTCGAAAGAGGCTACATACATAAGAAACAGTTCGCTTTATCTTACCGATGCGATTTCTTGTGACGAGTATGTAATTGAAACTCGTTTCCATAACAACTTATTCCTTGCGCAAACCTCCGCTAAACAACAAGGGTTAAACCTGCAAGACAAAAGCAAAGACTGCGGGCTTATGCCATATCAATATGAATACGACAAAGGTTTGAAAATTTATAGCTTAACTATAGATTTAGATATGGTCGGCAAAGATGAAAACTTTGACAGCGAAGCGGAAAACAGCGAAAAGATCGAAAGAGTTAACGCTATTTTAACGGCGGTAGAACAATTAAGCTTGATTGTTAAGGGTAATCTTGATAATGCCGAGCCATTGTTTGCAGTTGGGGGATTAGTTGAAAGAAAAAGCCACTATTTTGAAAACCTTATAATAGTTAAAAACAAAAACCTCGTTTTGTCGGACGAACTTATCGAGCGAGTTAAAAATGGTTGCAAGGCGGGTTTAATGGCTTCGCAAAATCTTCAAAATGAAGACGAGATAAAAGCCTCGCTCTCGACCGTTTCGATATCAAGTTTCTTCAACGAACTTCGCCAAAACGTTGCCGAATACTACGGGGATTAAAGCTATGAAAGCGTTGAGAATTATTTTAACTCAATACAAAGCGTGTTATAAAAAGGAAGAGGCGGATCTTAACAAAATGACATATCCGCTTCCCCCTTTTTCAACGGTTATTGGCGCTCTTCATTCTGCTTGCGGTTTTAAAAGCTGTCAACCTATGAACATAAGCATTCAAGGAACTTTCGGCTCTATGGGTCAAGAGGTCTATCGTGACCATGCTTTTTTAAACAGTTTGCAAAACGACAGAGGAACTCTTGTTAAGTTAGCTAACGACAGTTTTTTATCAACAGGTTTCACAAAGGTTGCCGCCGCACAAAAAAGCCAAGGCAACGATTTTGAAAAAGAGATAACGATTGAAGTTTTAAACCGAGAGTGTTTAACGGAATATCAACAGCTTAAAGCCTCGAGAAGAGAGCTTGATGAATTTAAAAAAGCCGAGCTTGACCCTAAAATAGGAGAGATAAAAAACCAACTCAAACTATTAAAGGAACAGCTAAAAGAATTTGAAAAAAACAGCGAGAATTTTAACGAGATTTTAAAGAAAAGAGAACTGCTTAAAAAAGAACAAACAGAGCTTGAACAAGATTTTAATACCAAAAAGAAGTTTATCGATGAGGAACTTTCAAAGTTTGCAACTCTCACAACATCTATTAAATACTACGAGGTTTTATATGATGTTAATTTGGTGTTGCATATCGAAAGCGATCCTGAAGCTTTGGAAATTGTTCAAAAAAACATCTTTAATCTGCGTTGTTTGGGGAGAAGCGAAGATTTTGTCGATGTTAAATCTTGCGAAATTGTAGAACTATCGCAAGAAATTGACGATATCGCAAACAAAAACAGCGCCTACGTTAAAGTCGAAAACGTTAGAAACGGAAACATTTTTGCAAGAGGCACCGAGTCGCAGGGCACGAAATATTATTTAAACAAAAACTATACGCTTAAAGACGGAAAAAGGGTTTTTCAAAAAGAGCCGGTTTTATATATAAGCGGTTTTAACGCAACTGCCGAAGAGGGCGACAACAGCGGAATTTATATCGATAGCGATGGATTTATCGTAAACTTTGTTTAGGGGGGATTAATATTATTGAAACCAATCTTGAACTGCTCGCCAAGAGTTTTCCCGAAAAAACTATTCGTCAACATACCGACGAGCTTATAGAATGTCTTGATGTAATAACCGATTTAGGTTATATAAAGGATGTTGAAATAATAGAACTTTGCAAAATTGCTTGCGAGTTTCATGACTACGGAAAGATTAACCAAGAGTTTCAATCCCGCATAAAAAACAACAAAAAGTTCGACCCGTCGAGTGAAATTCCGCATAATATTCTTTCTGCGTTTTTTGCGGAGCGGGGTGAGCTTTCAAACAGCGACTTTGCGATAGTTTTAAATGCCGTTTTAAATCATCATCACTATATAGATAATCTAAGCTTTATACAAAACGAGCGGGAAAATCTTAATCAAAGATTTTCCGAGTATAAAGATTTCAAAAAGATAAAAAGCCCTGTTTTAAGAGAGATGATTAATTCAAGAGAAACCCCCAAAGCTATTTTGGTTTTGGGTCTTCTTTTAAAATGCGATTACAGCGCAAGCGGCGAAACAACGGTTGAATTCAAAAACAGTTTTCTAAATCAAAGCATAGAACAACTATTTGACCTTTGGAAAGACCAAGGTGTTTCCAAAGGTTTAAACGATATGCAGGTTTTTTGCAAGCAAAACAGCGACAAAAACCTTATAGTAACAGCCCCCACCGGCATGGGAAAAACCGAGGCTTCGTTGCTATGGCTTGGAGACAACAAAGGGTTTTATATACTTCCGCTTAAAACCGCCATTAACAGTATGTATCTCAGAATCTGCAACAACATTATAAAAGGCGATAACGTTAAAGAAAAGGTAGCGCTACTACATTCCGATCTGTTGTCAGTTGTTTTGCAAAATCAAACCGTTTCCGAGCTTGATTTATTTTCTTACAAAAATTTAAGCAAACGCCTGTCGCTTCCAATAACCGTTTCAACCCCCGACCAAATTTTTGATTTTGTGTTTAAATATAAGGGTTATGAGCTTAAACTTGCGACGCTTTCTTATTCCAAGATTATAATTGATGAGGTTCAAGCGTATAACGCCGAGCTTTTGTCCTATATAATCTATGGTATCCACAGGATAATCGAAATGGGCGGAAACATAGCGATTTTCACAGCGACGTTGCCACCCTATATTTTAAAATTAATCGAAAAACCATATGAGACATCGCCGTTTGTTAAAGCGGATTTTTCCAATGGTCAGACAGCTTTACGACACAACGTAAAGGTAGTTGAAATCGAGATAAATTCAGAGTATATAAGCGATATGTTTTTGAAAAATTCAAACGGTTTAAGCAACAAAACATTGGTTGTTTGCAACACGGTTAAATCCGCACAGACTATGTATAAACAGCTTTCAAAACAGTTTGGCGAACAAACCGTTAAGCTTCTGCACTCTAAGTTCGTTAAAAAAGACAGGGCGCAAAAAGAAAAAGAAATCTTAGAGGACGGAAAAAGCGAAACAAACAAATCGGTTATTTGGATATCGACACAGATAGTTGAAGCGAGCCTCGATATCGATTTCGACTATATATTCACCGAGCTATCCGAGCTTAGCGGTTTGTTTCAACGTTTGGGAAGATGCAATAGAAAAGGGCTGAAACCTACGGACAACTACAACTGTTTTGTGTTTTCCGAAATTAGCCAAAGCATTCTAATATCGCAATACAACTCCGACAAAGGTTTTATTGACAGGGATTTATACGAATTAAGCAAAAAAGCTCTTGCCGGTATAGACGGAGTTATAGACGAGAAAACAAAGACAGAACTTTTGGAACAATTTTTCACGCATGAAAACCTTGAGAGTAGTGTTTTTCTTAAAACGTTTCGAGAGAAATATAGTTATGTTAAAAACATATTTGTAGACACGAATGACGCTGCTGAAATAGACAAGCGATTTAGAAGAATACGTTCCAAAAACATTATCCCAAAATGCCTGTATGACGAAAACAAAATAGCAATTGAAACAGCGGTCGAGATATTAAACAGCAAGGGTATTTATGATATAGTTCAAAAGGAAAACGCAAAAAACACTATAGAGGAACTTTGCGTCGGCGTCCAATTTTATGAGGTGAAAAATCAAGATGTTGCTTTAAATATTAAACTTAACAAATTTAACAATGTCGAGGTTGCCGATTGTTTTTATGATGACAAGCTCGGTTTCTTAAAAAACAGCGGTACAAACGAAAATGAAAAACAAGATTTCGGAATTTTTGTTTAAGGGAACAGGATTATGGAACAAAAGATAACCGGCGTTATGGTCTATTACTATAAGGTTTGCAAGCGCAAACTTTGGTATTTCAATCATAGTATAACGATGGAAAACACAAGCGATTCGGTAGCGCTCGGAAAGGTTATAGACCAAACTTCTTATTCGAGAGAAGAAAAACACATTAATATAAACGACGAGATAAATATAGATTTTATTAAAAGCAAAAAGATACTACATGAAGTTAAAAAAAGCAAAAAGATAGAGGAAGCTTCGATTTTTCAAGTTAAATATTATCTGTATTATCTTAATAAAAAAGGGGTTTTTGGAGTTGTTGGAAAGATAGATTATCCATTAATTCGTGAAACTCGAGAGGTTAATTTGTCAAAAGAAGATATCGAAGAGATAGAAAATTCTATAGAAGATATAAAACAAATCTGCAACAACCCGCTACCTCCCGTATTAATTAAAAAGCCTATCTGCAAAAAATGCGCATACTATGATCTTTGTTTTATTTAGAGGTGTTTGATGAAAAAAAGTCTTTATGTTTATAACGGCGGTCAATTAAAAAGGCAGGATAATACATTGAGATATACAAACGAAACGGGCGAAAAGAGGGATCTTCCGGTTGAAACGATTTCGGATATCTATGTTATGTCTGAAATGTCGTTAAACACTTCGTTGTTAAATCTTATTTCAAAACAAGGTATCTGTCTTCATTTTTTCAACTACTATGATTTTTATATCGGCTCGTTTTACCCAAAAGAGCAGCTTTTAGCGGGAAGTTTGTTGGTGAAACAAGTTGAGCATTATTCCGACTATAAAAAAAGAACCGTTATAGCGAAAAAATTCTTAATAGCGGCTGCTGCGAATATTTACAGGAATTTGAGATATTATAACGGACGAGGGAAAGACGTTTCAAGCGCAATGACAAAGATAGAATTTCTTCGCCGAGATATCGAAAAATATGATACTATTCAAGAAATTATGGGTTGCGAGGGAAACATACGCCGTATATATTACGAGGCTTGGAACAAGATTGTAGATCAAGAAATAAACTTTGATAAACGAGTTATGCACCCACCCGACAACCAAATAAACAGTTTGATTTCTTTTGTCAACAGTATTGTTTACACAACCGTTTTAACCCAAATTTATCAAACACAGCTTAATCCAACAATCAGTTATCTTCACGAGCCGGGGGTAAGAAGATTTTCGCTTTGTTTAGATATTGCAGAAATATTTAAGCCGTTAATCGGCGACCGAGTTATATTTTCATTATTAAACAGAAACCAAATTACTGAAAAAAGTTTTACCGAAGGGTTAAATTATCTGCATTTGACCAAACAAGCATCGGCAACTATCATGTCGGAAATAGACAAAACTCTTTCTCGGACGATTAAACACAAAGAACTCGACAAGGAGATTACATATAAATACTTAATAAGGCTCGAGGCATATAAACTTATAAAACACCTGCTTTATGAAAAAGAATATGAAGGGTTTGAAATGTGGTGGTAGGTTATGTATGTCATTTTGGTATACGACATATCCAAAGAGCAAAAGGGCAGCCGCAGATGGAGAAAAGTTTTTGGTATATGCAAAAGATACTTAACTCATGTTCAAAAGTCGGTTTTCGAGGGCGAACTTACCGAATCGCAGATTAAAAAAATGGAGCTTGAAATTAAACAAAATATCGACAGGTCGATCGATTCGATTATTATTTTTAAAAGCAGAAACGAGAGGTGGTTGGACAAAGAAATTTGGGGACTCGAAGAAGACAACACATCTGTTTTTTTGTAGTTGTCTACCACAAATAATGCAAAAATGAAGGGGGATTGACAAAGCAAGGATTTGTAAAAGCATTTACTTTATTTTACCGCTCAGACAATGTTAAAATGTCTGTAATCTGCTAAAAAAATCAAGGGTCGACAAAATGACTATTAAAAAACCTTATGTTTCCTGTGTTTTTTTGGGCACGGATATAAATCGAACCATATTGGAATGTAAAGTGTAAAAATAATTAGTATAACGTCCTTTTCCGTTTCGATATAAATCGAACCATATTGGAATGTAAAGGTATTTTTTATTGTGTTCGTGTTATCGTTTTTATCAATATAAATCGAACCATATTGGAATGTAAAGTCCGTTAAAGTCCACTGGTCTGACTGTTTCGCTTCATATAAATCGAACCATATTGGAATGTAAAGTTAGCCAACTTCTCGCCCCCTCATCGTTCTACAATATATAAATCGAACCATATTGGAATGTAAAGAAGAAAGCAAGATGTTGTCGAGAGATTTAGAGAGGATATAAATCGAACCATATTGGAATGTAAAGATAAGATAGTATATATAATCTTCAATCGTCATTCTATATAAATCGAACCATATTGGAATGTAAAGTAGGTGGAGATTATATGTAAACAGCGCTAAAAAAAATAATATAAATCGAACCATATTGGAATGTAAAGTAAGATCTAGCAACTTCATGCTCAATTCTGCATCCTCATATAAATCGAACCATATTGGAATGTAAAGTTTCCTCAACGCTCATCGCCTTAATCTTTTCAAAATATATAAATCGAACCATATTGGAATGTAAAGATGGCTTTTAAATCTGAAGCCGAAATTAAAGAAACAATATAAATCGAACCATATTGGAATGTAAAGAAAGTTTATTGTCCGCAAATCCGTTCCCTCCGGCTTATATAAATCGAACCATATTGGAATGTAAAGTCGTCTAAACCGCCTGAATTTTTAACAATCCAAAAAATATAAATCGAACCATATTGGAATGTAAAGAACCACGAGAAAACCATATCGAATTATAAGGATATCATATAAATCGAACCATATTGGAATGTAAAGATGTAATCTTTAATTCCTGTGCTTTCAGGTGTTCCCATATAAATCAAACCATATTGGAATGTAAAGTGACCGCCGTCCGTTATGTTGTACATTTCATAGTATATAAATCGAACCATATTGGAATGTAAAGGCACATCTTGGAACTTTTGGGTTGCTTTGCAAAATCCATATAAATCGAACCATATTGGAATGTAAAGTTCCCTTACAAAAAAGATGAAATTGAATTGCGAGAGATATAAATCGAACCATATTGGAATGTAAAGATATTTCAGGCGAATTGTCTATGAAATTTACGCTCAATATAAATCGAACCATATTGGAATGTAAAGTTGAAATGGCAAAGTCCGTGCTTTTGAAAAGGTTGCATATAAATCGAACCATATTGGAATGTAAAGAGACAATGAAGATTTACAAACAGTTAAACCCACAGATATATAAATCGAACCATATTGGAATGTAAAGCTTGAAACATCCTAACCGGTGCATATCTAAAGCTAAATATAAATCGAACCATATTGGAATGTAAAGCTTGTTGAACCCGAGGTTGTTTTTGTTTATGGAATGATATAAATCGAACCATATTGGAATGTAAAGTCTTACATCATTCCGCAACCGTTTGTTGATGACCTTATATAAATCGAACCATATTGGAATGTAAAGGAAACTATCGTATCTATAAAAGATGAAGAAGAAACATATAAATCGAACCATATTGGAATGTAAAGAATGCAACAAAGCTAGTTAAATCAACCGCTGTTATGATATAAATCGAACCATATTGGAATGTAAAGGTTGGAAAAGAAAAACTTTATGATCTAACAAAAACTATATAAATCGAACCATATTGGAATGTAAAGAAAAATTGAAACTTATTATATTTAAAAGATAACAAATATAAATCGAACCATATTGGAATGTAAAGCTTCAAACGGCGTTGTTATATCAACGGAAGCCGCAAATATAAATCGAACCATATTGGAATGTAAAGTCGTTACACCCTCGCATTTGCACTGGTTGAGAACTCATATAAATCGAACCATATTGGAATGTAAAGATTTTAAATAACGATATAAATCCACTATCTAAAATATATAAATCGAACCATATTGGAATGTAAAGCAAAGAATTGTTTGTGGATCAGTCCACGCAACAAATATAAATCGAACCATATTGGAATGTAAAGTTATGTTGTGCCATTTAACAACACCGCCCTTTCTTGATATAAATCGAACCATATTGGAATGTAAAGACAACATATCCTGTTATAGCGACCGTTAATCTTGACATATAAATCGAACCATATTGGAATGTAAAGATGTTCCGGGCAATTTGAAGATTACAGAACGCATTGATATAAATCGAACCATATTGGAATGTAAAGAATTCAGAACATCTAATAGTATATCAATGCAAAGTATATAAATCGAACCATATTGGAATGTAAAGCTAAATTGGTTAGGATATGAAACACATAGTTTTTATATATAAATCGAACCATATTGGAATGTAAAGAATAAAATAATCAAAACGATAGTAATGGAAATACAGATATAAATCGAACCATATTGGAATGTAAAGAATTTTGCCGACCTTCGTTTTGAATTTCAAATGGATAATATAAATCGAACCATATTGGAATGTAAAGCGGAAGTGATCGAAAGTAAAGATGACGCATCAACAATATAAATCGAACCATATTGGAATGTAAAGATTGATATGTGTCCACTTTGTGCAAGTGGACTAAAAATATAAATCGAACCATATTGGAATGTAAAGTAATTTACCTCCTTAATTTATATATTCGTGCTATCATATAAATCGAACCATATTGGAATGTAAAGGCTGTTCTTAGAGAAAAACCGGGCGAATTTTCTCGATATAAATCGAACCATATTGGAATGAAGTATTGGTTAATCGGAACAACCTAATGTATTAAAGTCGTGGCTTTATATTTTTTGTCTCGACAGTATTAATATGCAGTTAGGTAAAGAAAGAAAATAATAAATCGAAAATTGTTGTTCAATCTAAACTAATGTGTTATATTAAATTAATTAAACACAAATTAGAACGACTGAATTTTTGACATGATTTGCAAGCGATGAATAACACAAAAATATGTTAAACAGAGGATATATATCGAAGTGGATAAAACCGATATAAAAAGAGATGTTTTTAAATGGTATATTATGTCTGTTTTGGCCGGAAGATACTTGGGTTCGCCGGAATCTGTAATGGGTAAAGATATCAAGAATATAAATGAAAGAAGTTAGAGGAATGCTATAAATCATTTTAAGGAGAACCGCCATGCCACTAATTATAGTCAGAGATGACATAACAAAAATGAAAGTGACGCTATTGTAAACGCCGCTAATAAATCCTTGCGTGGTGGCGGTGGTGTTGATGGAATGGTTCATAGAGCAGCAGGGATTGCCTTGTCACGCAGCAGCAAGTTTGACCTCATTATTGAATACTTCATCAATAATGAAATCTACAATATTTTTGAAGTCAACGAAACTTTGTTTGCTTTTGAGCAAAATTTGTTAGGAGGATAGTTGTGACTATAAAACTTAATGTTGAAGGAACTGATTTTGTTTTTTCTATAACAAAAAAAGGTTATGATGATTGTGGATACTATTGGACAGATGCAAGTATATCGGTTTCAAATCGGTGCTTTAACTATAAAATATATCCGGATTTTTTGGAGTGGTCGGAATTAATAAATTTAAATGAAAAGATGCAAAGCTTACTTATGGGAAAACTTCATTTAAAGAAAAAAATAGAGTTTATTGAGCCGTATTTACAGATAATGATAAATCCAAAAGCAAAGGAAATGAAGTTATTATTTTTCCCGCTTATTGATAATTGTATAACCGAGCAATACTATTCTCTATCGCTTGATATAAAAGAAGTTGCCTTGTTTTCAGATTTTTTAACGGATGTAATAGAAAAACTAGGATAATGATTTAATATTATTTGTCGCTCATCAGCGAAACCAAGGAAAAGTATAGTTTTGAGTTCATCTTCTTAGGTGCAAATATTGATGCCGAAGCCGAAGCTGATAAATTTGGCATTGATAAAGAAATGGCGGTTAATTATCATTCCGACAACGCAGGAACAGAATTAAACTTTATGGTTATGAGCGATGCAATTAGCGAGATTAGGAGCAACAAAAAGCTAAATCGCAACTGGCGAAAAAATATAGATGATGATTTTGAAGCAAGGAAATAGAGCTTGAATGAAAAGAAAAAATCTAAATCAATAATAAAATATTCAAACAAAAACTGCCTACCCACAATTTGCAGATAGGCGAAACGGTTATTCATTGCAACTATCAATGGTACTATTAAGCGATTTTCTGCTTTAACTTGTTTTTTTGGCATAGTACCTTTCCGCTCAGTATCATAAAAACAACTATAGAAACTATAAGTGAAGCAGTGTATAATAAAGACAAATTATTTATGTAGCATCGGAGGAACTGTTAATGAAACAGATATTAAGTTTAAGTTTTGTTCTAATAATTGTAATGGCTCTTGCTGGGTGTGTGGGACCCGGAAGTAGTGGTGGCTCTGTCTCGGGCGGAACAGAAACTGAAAGTACCCAGCAATCAACAACTGATGAATCAGGGCTTCTAACAGCTGAACAACTGACGTTTTTTAATGATAACTATTTTGATATACTTTTTGAACAAGAAGGGTATCATGTTAGTTTTAGTGAAGGATTTCGCATGGAAGATGAAGTTAAACTCACCTTCCGTGGATATGATCCAGAAACAGGGGATATCTACGAGATGATGGAACATATCATGACTTTAAAGCAAGATGGAGAGGATTATATTTATATCTCTCATGAGCCGTTGGTATAACGTGTTAAGTAGATGAAAGCTATATGCGTTGATTTGAGTTTTTAGTTTATTTTTATAGGAATGTATTTGATATATCGAGAGGAAGGCGCGGGATATCTATCTCAAAGTCGTCTCTCACTCAAACAGTTTTGCTTTGTTTTGTTATCGGTCATACTTTCTCCTTTTCTAATACATAAAGTTAAGTTGTCGGTTGAATTGATACACCTGTAATGATAGAATGATTATACAACACGTTGTTGGAATTAACAACGATACTACATTGGGGAATTATAAAATGGAATTCATTACTTATGCGCAAAAGAATGCTATAAATAAAATATCTAACATTAAATCGAATGAATTTTCAAAAGCGAAAGGGGTATTTCCAAAAAGAAAATTCAAGGCTAAAGATATTAAAAAAATGTTTGAAAACAAAGATAAAGTAGGGCCTACTTTAAAATCTGTAATTAAAACAGCAAGCGTAATAAAAGCGCATGATGTCAACGCCGACTACTTAAAAAACATCACAAAAGAGCAGTTTGATAAACTTGATAGCTACATAAAAAACGACCTCGGAATGGATAGCTGGGGCGTTTGCACCTTTGAGGAAAAAGAGATCTACAAGGGCGACTCAATCCCTTATAAAAATATAATAGTTATGTCAAGGCACATGGATAAAGACGCATTTATCACACAAGAATTACCAAACATGGATTGTATGATTGAAGTTATGAAAGTTTATGGAGATACAGGCATTGCCTGTCTTAAGGCAACAGAGTTTCTTCGCAACATGAATTTCGGGGCTGTTCCAAACCATAGCTTGGGTGGGAATGTCGATTATACAAAAGCAGGGTATAAAGCGAATTTAGGATATATCGGAAAGCACGGTATGCTGATTACTCCGCATAGCGGCTCTTGCAACAGATTGAGTATAGTTTATACAAGCATTGAAAATTTAGATGAATTCTTGCAAAATGATGAAGATTTTTCTTTTGGAAAAGATTTTTGCAGCGAGTGCAATAGATGCGTGAAATCCTGTCCGTATGATGCTATCTATACCGAAAGCAAGGTGGATGAAAATGGCCATGTAGAGTGTATATCAAACCCCAAATGTGGCAGTGGATTTGCGCAATATGGCTGCGGGATTTGTATAGCTGTTTGCCCTTTTACAAAGGTAGGGTATGATAAAATAAAAAATAATTTTAAACAATAGATGAACGTTGAATAATTGAAAGTATTATTCGAATCATAGTTTAGGAGATAACAACGATAAGTCTATTTGTATACTCTTAAAGTTTTACAACCTATCAACATTTAACGCTGATAGGTTGTTTTTTGTTGCGCTGAATAGGCATGATAACACCCCTCGGCCACGGGTGATCTTGATGTGTAAAGTTTACTTGACAACAATATAAATGTGTGATACTATTGTTTTGTAAAGCTACCTTTACAAAATCGGGGGGGGTGATGATGCTGGAAAACAAAGTTGAATTTTTAAGAAAACAAAACGGAATTAGCCAAGAAGCCTTTGCAAAGGAAATGAGAGTTTCAAGGCAGACTATCAGTTCTATTGAAAACGGAAAGTATAACCCTTCGCTTGAACTTGCGTTTGCGATAGCTGATTATTTTGAGATGAGCATTGAAGAAATTTTTATTTACGAAAGGAAACAAAAAGGATGAAAAATCAACTGAAGGCTTGTGTGCTGTTTTTAACATTAGGTATCGTGTTTGTTGTTTTGGCTTTTAACTTTCCGAATATAAGCATATTTGTTGGGTTTGCCGGAGCTTGTTTTGGGCCTATGGTGTTTATATTGTTTAAGTATTTATACTGGAGAAAAAGACCGGAACAATATCGGGAAAAACAACAAAACGCCAACATCGAATTATTTGACGAACGCAAAGAGATGATAAGAGGGAAAGCGCTTAGAGTGTCGACTTTAATAAGCTGGGCTATAATGTCGGGATGCATCATAACTATTGCGCTTTTGGGTCAGTTTGAAGTTGTTCCAAACGCTATCGCAAGATATGTTGTTATCGGTATTGCGCTATATTGGTTTGTGTCTATAATAGTAATGCAGGTAGTTTATAAAATATTAAATATCCTGTAGAATAATATCTTAACAGAAAAAACTTTGGGATTTATTTAATGTACTTTATTAACAGTTTGCTGTATAATAAAAACATATTGTTGGTTTTAGTCGGTTTAAGACTTGCTAAAGAGAACTTACTCGCAAAATTTTTGAATAGGTGCAGCTTTTAACATGGACAACATAACAGAAAGAAATATTATTGAGAACATAAACTATACTTGGATAATGAGCGATACAACAAAAAATAGTGTTGAAGGAACAACTGCGCTTTTAGTAGCTATTGGACTGCTTATGTTTTTTTACGATAAACCTTTGGCTATTGTACACACATTATTAGGCGTAATCTGTTTAGCTGTCACTAATTACACGTTAAAATTGGATAAAAAGCAACCGATAGATGCTGCGTTTATTCGTGGATTCAGTTCAGGCTATACAATGGCACAGTTTCTAACGGTGCTGGTTTTATTTGAATATGATGGGCTTGTTAAACCAATAGCATCACCGCTATACATTGCTTATTGCGCCATACTTATTAGTTATGCTTTAATTTCGCTACTTGGATATATTGTTCTGAAACCGTATTTCAAAAAAAAGAATTTTCGTTTAAAAAAATTATCAAGCGGCCAAAACTTTGGAATAACGATAGCTGCTGCTTCGATCCCTCTTGTTTTTGGTGCAATTAGATTTTTGGTTGGGGAATATAACTATATAGGTTTGCTTTGCGGAACGCTAATGTTTATAAATGTAGCGATGTTTATTTCCCTTGGCGGTCGTCTCGTATATTTCGAAATGTTATATAAAGATCCTGATTTGGCAGAAAAATGCTACGAAGCGAGACCGGGGCATGAACAAGAATTTGCAGCAACAGATTCGAGAGTTTCAGAATATTTGGCAAAAAAGAGCTTGGAACAAAACAAAAAGCAGGATTAAGATAACCCGATTTTAAAAAACTAGGCTTATATTAATAGGAAAACTTTTAGCAGGATAAAGGTTTAAAATAGAAAGACTACTCGCAAAATTTTTGAATAGGTGGTTTGAAAATGATTTTTTTGATCGACTTTGAAAATGTATCGGACAATGCTTTGGCCGGAATCGAAAATCTTGATAACAGCAACAGGTTGATTGTTTTTTATTCACAACAAGCGGGTAAGATATCAATTAATACACATCTTCTTTTGGAGAAATCTGATGTGATTAAAGAATATATTCCTGTTAAATCCGGCGGAAAAAATGCTCTTGATTTTCAGCTTTCAACATATCTTGGGTATCTAGTTCAACAAAACAAAGATGAGCATTTTGTTATAGTGAGCAAGGACACCGGATTTGATTATGTGTGTAGTTTTTGGAAAGAGCGAAATATTAAGATACAACGAGCAGTTAATGTTAAACTTGAAAAATCGCAAAAAAGCAAACAAACAACACAACCCAAACCAACAACTCCACCCAAACAAACGCCACAACCCAACACGATATCGCCTGAGCTTAAAAGTTGCCTTAAAAACGCTAATGTGGATATCCAAAAAGTGGCTTCTATTATAAATAAATATAAGACCAAGCAGGGCATTAACAATGCTTTGGTTAAAGAATTTGGATCAACAAAAACCGGCGAGATCTACAAAGAGATCAAAAGCTTTTTGAAAGAAAAAAAGTAGTAAAAAAGAGAACAAACGTGGTGTATTATTACGATGTTTCGACATAATACAAAATAATCCGAACCAACTTTGATGAGAATTTTATATTCTCAGTTGGTTCGGATTTATTTATGTTGTTGACTGATAATGAGCAAAATCTCGATTGTTTCTGCAAAAGAATAATTAATTGTTAAATAATCCCCACTGAACAACCAAAATCTCCCCAAACCACAGCAAAAACAGCTAAAATATAGTATAATAAAAGCAAGGAAAAGGCGAAAAAAGACATAAAACCCTTGCAGAAAAGTTAAGGTGGGGAGCAAAAAATGTACAAGTTTAAAGATAAACAAATAAGTTTTTCGGACTTTGGGCAACCGGTGGGAATGACAATGAGTGCGGAAAATCGGTGGGTAAAAAAGGCGGATAGTATTCCGTGGGGAGAGATAGAAAAACGATATGCGCAGCTGTTTCGGAACAGAAACGGGAATGTAGCAAAGCCGTTAAGGTTAGCATTGGGAGCGTGTATAATACAAGCAGAGTATGGCTTTTCCGATGTGGAAACAACGTTGATGATACAAGAGCATCCATACTTGCAATATTTCTGTGGGTTTGCCGAATATAAAGACAAGCCACCATTTGATTCGTCATTAATGGTGTATTTTCGCAAACGCCTTACGCCGGAAATTCTCGGAGAAATAAACGAATTGATTATCAAAAGAGCTATAGAAGAACAAGCTAAGACGCTTGAAAACAATAACGAAGATAACGATAATGGGGATAGTGACGATGACCAAAACAGTGGGACATTGATTGTCGATGCTACTTGCGCACCAAGCAACATAAGCTATCCAACCGATACAAAGTTGCTTGATGAGGCACGTCGAAACAGCGAGAAAATCATAGACGCTTTGCATGAAAAAGGCGTTGACGAAAAACCTCGTACATATCGAAGAAAAGCAAAGAAAGAGTATCAACAATTTGTAAGAATACGTAGACCGAACAGCAAAAAAATACGCAAGCAGATAAAAAAGCAACTCGGATATCTAAAGAGAAACTTGAACACAATAGATAAAATGCTACAAGAGGGCAAGTTGTTACCACCTCGCTTTGAAGAGCGGTTGCAAACGCTTCAAGCTGTATATCATCAGCAGGAGCAGATGTTGGTTCAAAAGACTCATAGCGTTGAGAATAGGATTGTTAGCTTTACTCAACCGTATCTGCGACCGATTGTTCGTGGCAAAGCGAAAAGTCCTGTTGAATTTGGAGCAAAATTAGACATAAGTGTTGTAAACGGATATGCAAGGCTTGAAACGTTCAGTTTTGATGCCTACAATGAAGCAACATTTTTAATACAAACAATAGAGCGATACAAAGAGCGTGAGGGCAAGTATCCAAAACGAGTTTTGGCGGATAAAATCTATCGAAACAGAAACAATTTGAACTACTGCAAACAGCACGGCATTCGCCTTTCAGGACCTGCACTCGGAAGACCCAAAAAAGACGAAGTTGTTGATAAAAAACAAGATTACACCGACATTTGTGAGCGTGTAGAGGTCGAAAGAAACATCGGTCTTGCAAAGCAAAAATGTGGGTTAGGTTTAATTCGTGCTAAACTTCAAAATACTACAGCCAGCGTTATTGCTTTGAGTATTGTTGTTCTGAATTTAAGAAAAATTCAGTCTGCCTTTGCCCCCCAATTTTGGTTGTTTGTTTTTGAACGTCTCAGAGGGTGCCACTGGAAATTTTGTGGGGTTGTTCAGTAGGGATTAAATAGATAATACTAATTGAAAAAGCTGTTGGATTTGCTTTTGTCACAAGTTTTATGAAATTTAGGGAATTAATTTAATCTTTTAATAATTTCGATTGATTTGTTCGAATTGGCTCAGCCTCGTCGGGTTTTGTTCATTATAAGACTACCACGATTTAAAATCGCTTTTTTATTTGATGGGTTGAATGTCTATTTCAAACGAGTTTAAATCGCCGTGATATCGGGAAAAGGCATAGTCGATAACTCTTCCGGAAGCGCTTTTTGAAATTGTGTTAAAACATAAAATTGGTGACGACGGTTTTATGTTTAAAAGCGCTACATCTTCCGCAGAGGCTTTTTCGGTGGATATTATAGTTTTGGTTGTTTCTGCTTTTGATACGGTGTTTTGCGTTAAAACTTCATAAAGCGATTCTTTTTTGAAATCATGTCCTAATATGTAGTTGCAGACATCAAACGGCAGAAAGTTACGGATAGTTACCATCGGCGTTTCGTTGGAGAACCTTCTTCTAAACATCAATATAACCTTATCATTAACCGAAATCCCGAGGTTTGCCGATATATCGTTGTTGGCTTCGATAACGCTAAGCTCAATGAGTTCGGTTCTAGGCGTGTTGCCGTTTCGAGCAACTTGCTGGTGGAATGGTTCAAACGCTCTTATTTGGCTGGTTTTCTTTGCTCTCGTTATAACAAAAGTTCCTTTGCTGGTTTTGCGCTCAAGCCAACCGTCTTGCACAAGCTCTGAAACTGCTTGGCGAACGGTAGATCGGCTGACATCATATTTTTCGCGAAACTCCTGTTCTGTTGGAATACATTCTCCAACAACAATTTCTCCGCTTTTAATCTGGTCTAGAATTATGCTTCGCAATTGATAATATAAAGGAATCGGTATTGTTTTATCAATTTTTGCAGCGAAATTAAACATTTTTATGACCCGCCTTTCTTATAAGTTGGTTTCTTTGTTCGCACTAAACAATACAATTGTAAACTATAACTAATTAAATTGCAACAAGTTTGTTTATCATTTTTTAAAATAAATTGTTGACATTGCGTGAAAAAATGATAGAATAGTATCATGTTAGTTGGTACGTACAAAAGAATGAAGGGACTAAAAGGTATTCAATGGAAATTTTGAGCGTAGGCATGATGTGTTGCGATATACCAATAAAACCTGTTCCGATAGACATAATAAAAAGGGACAGTGTGAACATCGAAAAGCCAAACCCATCTTGTGGTGGAGATGCATTAAACGTGGCGATGGCGCTTGCAAAACTGGGGGAAGATGTTTCGATAGCCGGCGTTGTTGGTGATGATGCTAATGGAGATTTCATTAAAAAGAAATGTAGCGAAGCGGGAATCAACACCGACGGGATTAAAACATTAAATGATTACGCAACAGCGACGACATATGCGCTTATCGATGAAAATGGCGAACGACACTTTTTAACCGACAAATCTATCTTTCCTGTTTTAAATGGTTCCCACATTTCTAACTCACAGATTAAAGATGCAGATATAGTTTATTTTGGTTCGGCAATGGCGCTAGAGGGAATGGATAACGGCGGAATAGTGGATGTATTTAAACGGGCGCATAGCTTTGGCAAGATAACTGCAATGGATGCCGCTATCGATAGCGAAAGGGTAAATTTAGATTGGGAAAGCATCCTCGACCCGGCATTGTTAGAAACAGATATCTTTATGCCAAGTATTATAGAAGCTGAACTAATTTCGGGGGAAAGCGAGCTTGAAAAGATAGCTGAATATTTTGAACAATATAATTTTAAAGTTTTAATAATAAAGTTGGGTTCAAAAGGTTGTTATTTCTCAGACGGCTCAACAAAACAAATTGTTCCAACGTTAGATTGGATGCCGGTGGTCGACACAACCGGCGCCGGAGATTCTTTTGTAGCAGCTTTTCTTAGTTGCATATCTAGGAATTGGGGATATTTAGAGGCGGTTAAATTTGCAAATGCAGTTGCTTCGATTAGCGTTGGAGCGGTTGGAGGAACCGAAGCGATACCCGATTTTGAAACAGCATACGAATTTTTCATAAAAAACACTGATAAAAAAAGTTGATTAATCGGTTGCGCATACTACGCTGGCGATTAAAGATAAATCTTAATTAAAGAATGAGGAAAGTCAAATGAAATTTGCACCAATGAAAGAAATTCTGGACCTAGCAGAACAAAAGAATATTGCATACGGAGCATATGTAATCGTTTCTTATGATTCTGCGCTTGCGGCTATCGAAGCGGGATCTGAACTAAATGTTCCGGTTATCTTTATAACAGGAACAGACTGTTGCGAGCTTATGGGAGGTTTTGAAGGAACGGTTGAAACGGTTAAAAGAGCGGCAGCAAACGCTATGATACCTATAGCTCTTCACCTAGACCATTGTCGTACTTACGAAGAATGTGTTCAAGCTATTAACGCAGGTTATTCCTCCGTTATGATAGATGGTTCTTCCCTTCCTTTTGAAGAAAACATCGCATTGACAAGAAAAGTTGTTGAATACGCACATCCGCTCGGAATAACTGTTGAAGGAGAGCTGGGCAAGCTTGTTGGCGAAGAAGGAAACCTTGTTGTTAAAGGGCCGGAAGGCGCTCAAACCGATCCTTTAGAAGCGAAAGAATTTGTTGAAAGAACCGGCGTAGATTGCCTTGCGATTAGCATAGGAACACAACACGGAGCATATGTTGATGAACCAAAATTGAACATCGAACGTCTAAAAGCTATCAACGAAGCTGTTAACGTTCCCCTCGTTCTTCATGGTGGTTCGGGAACTCCTATTGATCAAGTTCAAGAATCTATTAAAAATGGTATTAGAAAGATCAACGTTGCAACCGATGTGTTAACAACGATGATTAAAACCTACACAGAGCTTTCGACAGAACCCGGATTTAAATACAACACAGCGATCTATCCAAAAGTTAAAGATGCAATGAAAACTTTTATCAAATCCAAGATGGATGAATTCAGGTTTATGTAATCAATCCGTTTTTAACGGATAAAATATTAAAGGAGATTTAAAAAATGAAAAAGATTCTAACACTAGTATTGGCGCTAATCGTGCTTCTTGCATTCGCAGCATGTAGCACAACCCCAGCAGAACCTTCGACCGACGCACAAGGTGGCGACGAAGCGGCACCCGCTGCTGAAGATGTCAACGCAACCGTTATCTGGAGAGCGTTCGACGACCAATTCCAAAGTGGTTTCCGAATCATAATGGAAAGCGAAGCTGAAAAAGTTGAGGGAATAACTCTCGATATGCAAGACGGCGAAAACGACGTTACCAAAACGACAAACAAACTCGAAGCAGCTCTAACAAAAGGCACAAACATCGTTGCTATTTGCGCTCCCAACCGTGAGAGCACAGCTGAACTAATGAGCAAATGTGACGCAGATGGAGTGCCGGCTGTTTTCTTCAACATGGAACCGATGCCCGAAACTATGGAAGCATACAATTCGATCTGGTATGTTGGCGCTCAAGCTAAAGAATCCGGCGTTATGTGTGCGCAAGCTTTGATCAACTATTGGGAAGAAAACACAGAAATCGCTGACAAAAATGGCGACGGAGTTCTTCAATTAATTATCCTCCAAGGTGAAATCGGACAACAAGACGTTGTTCTTAGAACAGAAGCTTATGAAGAAACCCTACAAGCTGCGGGAATCGAATATGAAATCATCGCAATGGACACAGCAAACTGGGACAAAGCACAAGCTCTTGACAAAATGAACGCATGGATAACTGCTTTTGGTATTGATGGTATCGAAGGTGTTCTTGCAAACAACGACGGAATGGCTATGGGCGCTGTTCAAGCGGCTTTAAACAATGGCTATAACACAGGCGATCCTTCAAAATTCATGCCTATCGTTGGTATCGATGCAACAGTTGAAGCTCTTCAAGCTATGAAAGACGGCGCTTTGTTAGGAACAGTTCTTAACGATCGCACAAACCAATCAATAGCTGTTATCAACGCTCTTGACGCTGTAGCTAATGGCCAACCTGTTGATGAAACAACAATAACAGTTCCTTGCACAATAGAAGATAATTATGTTTGGGTTCCTTATCAAATCGTTGATTCAACAAACCTCGACGCAACCCTTGAATTGATGCTTTCGTTTGAGTAATTCTTAAATTATCCGCTTTTTATATCACACTGCATACACTGTGAATTTTGGTGTATGCAGTGTGATTGTCAAAAAGAGAAATTGGAGGCTAAGTTTGGAAAACTATCGTTTAAAGATCGACAATATGAGAAAAGCTTTTCCCGGCGTTTTGGCTTTAGACAACGTTAAGCTTCATGTTAAGCCGGGTTCGGTTCATGCGCTTATTGGCGAAAACGGAGCCGGAAAATCTACACTTATGAAATGCCTTTTCGGTATATATAAGGCAGAGGAAGGAACTATTTCAATTGATGGGAAAGAGGTTCAAATTCCGGACACGAACATCGCACTTAAAACAGGAATTTCTATGATACATCAAGAGTTAAACCCAGTTCCACATAGAAACGTTGTCGACAACATTTGGATGGGGCGTTTCTCAACTAAAGGTATCGTTGTCGATGAAGAAAAAATGAGCAAAAAAACAGCAGAACTTCTTAAAGGATTAGAGTTTGATATTTCACCAAAAACTATGGCAAAAGATCTGTCGGTTTCACAATTGCAAGCAATTGAAATTGCAAAAGCGATTTCATATAATGCTAAGATTATAATTATGGATGAACCTACGTCCTCTTTGACTGTTGCAGAAACTAAACACTTATTTAAACTGATAAAAAAACTCAAAGAAGAAGGACGTTCAATAATATACATTTCTCATAAACTTGAAGAAATCTTCGAAATTGCCGATGAAGTTACTGTGATGAGAGACGGAAAGTATATTGGCAATTGGGGTATAGAGGATATCACAATTGACGAACTTATTAAACAGATGGTTGGTCGTGATATGGAGGAGCGCTTCCCTCTAAAAGATTATGAGACACCGAATGAATCCCCAATTTTGAAGGTTGAATCTTTATGTAGCGATAACCCAAAATCGTTTAAGGATATAAGTTTTGAGCTTAAGAGAGGGGAAATTCTCGGGATTGGCGGTTTGGTTGGCGCTCAACGAACCGAACTGGTTGAGACTATATTTGGATTAAGAAAAAAATCTTTTGGAAAAATGTTTATGCATGGCGTTATGATAGAGAACAAAACGCCAAGGGAAGCTATATCAAACGGTTTTGCTCTTCTCACGGAAGAACGACGGGCAACAGGGATAGTTCCTATGCTATCGGTAAAAGATAATACTTTGGTTGCCGCATATAAAAAGTTCACCAAAAAAACTTTTGGGGTTGTTTTCCCGAACAAGCTTGATGCTCCGGTTGATGAAGTTTGCAAAGATTTGGATGTTAGAATGGCTAGCAAATCGGTTAAGATTAAAAACCTATCGGGCGGAAACCAACAGAAGGTTTTGGTTGGTCGTTGGCTTTTAGCGAACTGTAATATCTTGATTTTGGATGAGCCGACCAGAGGTGTTGACGTTGGGGCAAAATATGCAATATACAAAATAATGCGAGATTTTGCACGAAATGGAAATGCTGTTTTAATGGTGTCGAGTGAGATGCCGGAACTATTAGGAATGTCGGACAGAGTTATGGTTATGTGTGACGGAAAGCTAACGGGAATTCTTGAAGGCGAGCAAGCTACACAGGTTGAGGTCATGCGGCTTGCAACCAAATTTAGCGATAAAACTGTTAATGAGGAGAAATTAAAATGAGCTTTAAAAAGATAGATCGAAACAATATAGGAAAAACATTAACTGATAATGCTCTAATCATTGTTTTGCTGTTGATAATAATGATGATGATTTTTGTTGAACCGGCTTTTTTGCAACTTAGAGTTTTGAAGGATATACTAACTCAATCTTCAGTTAAACTAATAACTGCTTTGGGGTTGTTGTTTCCGCTTCTACTTGGCGGAACCGACCTTGCCGGAGGCCGTCAAGTAGGGCTTGCAGCTGTTATAGTTGCCTCGCTTTCCCAAACTGCAACGTATGCAAATCGCTTTTATCCAAACCTTCCTGATCTGCCGATTATAATTCCAATCTTTATAGCAATTGCTGTTGTTGCGGTTATCGGATTTGTAAACGGATTGATGATAGCGAAGCTAAAGATGGCTCCGTTTATCGCAACGTTTGGTATGTCAACGATCGTTTATGGCATAAATTCGCTATACTTTTCGATGGAGCCAAACCGCTCGCAACCGATAGGCGGAATAAAAGAATCGTTAACTAATTTTAGCACGATAAAGATTTTCGATTTAAGTTTGCTAGTATACATTGCGCTTCTGGTTGCGTTTGTGGTATGGTTTGTTCTTAACCGAACGGTTTATGGAAAATGCCTATACATAGTGGGCGGTAACAAGGAGGCTGCAAAAGTTTCGGGGATAAATGTTGGGAAAATCATAATTTCGGCATTTGTTATCGAGAGTTGCTTAGTTGGGCTAGCCGGAATTTTAGAGGTTGCAAGAACCGGCGGCGCAAACAGCGCTTATGGCGTATCGTATGAATTTGATGCTATATCTTCCTGCGTTGTTGGGGGAGTTTCATTAAGCGGTGGTATTGGAAAGGTTTCGGGCGCTATTATCGGAGTTATCATCTTCACAATCATAAGTTATGGTCTAGCGTTTATCGGAGTTAATCCGAACTGGCAACTTATCATCAAGGGTATCATCATCTGTAGCGCAGTTGCATTAGATATGAGAAAACACACATAATATTTTAGGAGATTAATTAAAATGGAAAAGATTAAAGTTTCAAAAAACCTCGCAATGTCTAAAATTATTCAAGGTTTTTGGCGGTTGGATGGTTGGGGTTTTTCAACTGGTGATTTGGTTAAGTTTATGAACGAATGCATAGATAGAGGGGTGACAACGTTTGACACCGCCGAAATCTATGCCGGAACATTATGCGAAACGCTTATGGGGGAAGCTTTTAAACAAGACAAAACTATCCGAGACAAAATCGAGCTTGTTTCAAAGACCGGAATATTTATTGAAAACATTAACGGACAAGATTTTGGTCATTACAACACATCATATGATCGTGTTATAAAGTCTTGCAAAGAAAGCTTGAAAAGGCTTTCGACCGACGTAATTGATCTGTATTTAATTCATAGAGAAGATCCTTGTTTCAATCCTTTTGAAACAGCAAGAGCGTTAAACGACCTTAAAAAACAAGGTCTTGTTAAAGAAATTGGCGTTTCAAACTTTGATCCGTTCAAATTTGAAGCATTAAACAAAGCAGTTGATGGAAGTTTGGTTACAAATCAAATCGAATGGAACCCAACTTGTTTTGAACATTTCAACTCGGGTATGATTGATTATCTTTCGATGAACAAAATTCATCCGATGATTTGGTCCCCCCTTGCTGGCGGTCAATTGTTCACAAGCGATTTGCCGATATATAAATCCGCTCTTGCTAAGATTACCGAAATAGCCGAGCGCCACAACACGTTGCCTGAAACGATTGTGTATGCTTGGATACTTTATCATCCGGTTGGTGCAATGCCAATAGTGGGCTCTAGCAAACTCGAACGTCTAGATAGCGCAATCGCCGCTCTTGACATTAAACTTAAGCATCATGAATGGTTTGAAATATATGTTGCGAGCAAACAACAAATATTAAGATAGTTTTTTCAAAACCAAAAAAGCAAACTAGGGGATATCATGGAGGAGCGAATAAGCTCGTCGTGGTGTCCTCTGGTTTGCTTTATCTTGTTTAAAAGTGGTGATTAATAATTTTTGTTATGTTTTTCACAAAAAAATTCATTCGCTTTAAGTGATATTTTTTTATAAAAAACAGGTAGATTATTCTTGTGGTATAATTTCAAGTGTGGCGGTTTTACATCTATGTTTCTAACACAGCAACAAAGTTGCGACAAATACGATAGATAAAACAGCGAAAAGTTTGGTTAAACCAATTGCAAATGATAAAAAAATATGGTATGATTTTAAGTATATGGACTATATTAAGGGGTTATCAAACAGTTTAACTCCTCAAAGGTGAATAGAAAATAAAAGTAATTTAAATTGGATACATAATAGGAGGTATTATGCAAAATAACAAACAACCTATATCGTTTCCGTTTTGTGAACAATATTTTTGCGGGCTGGGATTATTGGATGTTGTTTCTCTTGATGGAACAAAAGTAGCGGACATACGGGAGAGTTTGCCGGGAGAGAGTTATCGTCGCCAGTTTGACAGCGAGTTGCTGTTTCATCAAAATCGACCGACACAAGCTCTTGAGATAGCTAGCTTAACCCAAAAAGACAATCCGTTTTATATAACATCGCTACACCTTCAACATGAACTATCTTTGAGACTTGGAGATGTTGAACTGTTTCATAAAACATTGGCCGACCTTAACGACCTGAAAAAAAATTGCACCAATGAGAATATGTTGTTTTTAATCGACATTGCATTGATTAATTCAAAGATACGAATGCTGGATGTTGGTGATCTGCCGGATTGGTTTTGTGAAGCGAGGTTTCCAAAGACCTATCCAAACGTTTATTTAAGCGCAATGTTGGCGTATGCGCGCTATCTTTTTATAGTTGGCAACTATCAAAGAGCTGTTGGGATATGCGACGCAATGTCGGAATATAGCTGTTTTTCAACCTCTTCATTTATGTTAAATGTTTTGTATTCGGCAATTAATATCGAGATAAAAAATTATGACCGAGCAAAAGAAATTTTAGCAAACGTTTTTGAAAAAACAGTTCCTTATAATATCTTGTCTATGTATCTTACAAGTTTCCCGTTGATAAGCAGCGAGATTAAACAGGTGCTTTCAGAGAAATATTCCAAGCATTATAAAGTTATGTGGCGAAGTTGGCAAGACGGCACAGATAACTTGATCGATATTATGAACGAGGTTTTGGGGCGCAGCATAACAAAAGGATTAACGCTAAGAGAACGCCAGATATCGATGAAGCTTTCGGAAGGCATATCCTATGCAGAGATTGCGGATATATATAAAATAAGCCCTAACACCGTTAACAACATTATTCAAAAAGTTAAAGAAAAATCCAAACAAACAACGGTGCGCAGCGCTGTTGAGATAAACACGGTAGTTTATAGAAAACAGAATTAAGCTTTAGTGTTTGATTAAAAAATATAAATAAAAATCAATAATTAATATAATCAGTCGGCGGTGTTGAACCTTTCAGCAGACGCCGTCTTTTTATATTATTTTTGAATAAAAATTCTAATTAATAATTGCGTTTTATCGTTTGGGTTGATATAATATTTCTATTAACAAAAAATTATAGAAAGCGGAAAAATTATGGAACATAAACTTGATACAAAAAAATTCCAACCTGCATTTGAAAAACTATATACAAAACAACAAGCGAGCGAGAATGCTGAACGTTTTGAAAGGATATACGCTGATTTTTGCGAACGATACAACGTTCCGAATAGTAGCAAACTATTTCTTTTTTCGGCTCCGGGCAGAACCGAGATTTGCGGCAACCACACCGACCATCAACAAGGAAATGTTTTGGCGGGAGCGGTTAACCTTGATGTTATAGCTGTGGTCGAACCAAACGACGACATGGTGATAAGAGTTAAGTCGGAGGGCTACCCTGAAGATGTTATCGACCTTTCCGATATGGCTATTAAAGAGAATGAAACAAACAAAGCTATCTCTCTTATAAGGGGAATTGCTGCAAGATTTATGCAACTGGGTTATCAAGTTAAAGGATTTAACGCAACGACAACCTCAAACGTTCTTAAAGGTTCGGGGCTTTCGTCGTCGGCGGCTTTTGAAGTTTTGATAGGATCGATAATTAATGAGCTATATTGCAGGGGGAAAGAAACTGCGGTTAGCATAGCCCAAATAGGACAGTATGCAGAAAACAACTATTTTGGAAAAGCAAGCGGACTTATGGATCAAACGGCTTCTTCGGTCGGAGGGCTTGTCACTATTGATTTTTACGACAACGATAATCCAAAAATTAAAAGGATCGACCTAGATCTTGAAAAGCATGGATACAAACTTTGCATAGTTGATGCTAAAGGCGACCATGCCGACCTCACTCCGGAATATTCCGCCATTAATTATGAGATGAGAGCTATAGCTGAGTTTTTCGGAAAAGATGTTTTGTCGAAGGTTGACGAACAGGATGTTTACGAAAACATAGCAAAACTTAAAAGCGCTGTTTCCGACCGTGGCGTAATTCGGGCGATACATTATTTTTCGGATAACAATCGAGTTCTAAAAGAGGTTGACGCTCTTCTAGACAACGATTTTGAAACGTTTAAACAACTTGTCATCGAATCGGGGGATAGCTCCTACAAATATCTACAAAATATATATGCTTCATCGTCGCCGACAAAACAAGAGATTTCGGTTTTGCTTGCGGTTTGCGAAAAGCTTTTAAAAGGCAAAGGCGCTTATAGAATTCATGGCGGTGGTTTTGGCGGAACAATTCAAGCGTTTGTTCCGGAAGATTATGTTGAAACATTTAAAACCGAGATTGAAAAGATAGGCGGCGAAGGAACCTGCCACATACTAAGCATTCGTCAATATGGTGGAACCTGCCTTAACAACCTACTATAAATTTGGGGGAACGAGATGGATTATAACAGCTATGCAGCATATTGCTTAACGGAATATGCGCTTGAAAAAGAGCTTATTGTTAAAGAAGATAAAGAATATGTCGTTAATCGTTTGATTGAGGCTATGTCGGCGGAATATTTTATCGAGGATCAAAGCTTTCAAAACATCGAGGGTGGAGCGATAGATATCCATGAAGTTTTGCAAAAGGTTATTCAAACCGCAAAACAAAACGGCACAATAGATGACGGCATAACCTCCGCAGACCTTTTCGACACAAAAATTATGGGTATAATTACCCCACCTCCTTCTGTTGTTAACAGAAAATTTTGGGAAAAATTCAATCAATCGCCCGAAAAGGCTACAGATTATTTCTTTTCACTTTGCAAAGACACAAACTATATAAGAAGCGACAGGGTGAAAAAAGATGTTTCGTATAAAATCGATTCAGACTATGGCGAGATTGATATAACGATTAATCTTTCAAAACCCGAAAAAGACCCCAAAGCCATTGCGGCTGAAAAAAACAAAAAGCAAAGCGGATATCCAAAATGCCTTTTATGTGTTGAGAACGAAGGATTTGCCGGAACGCTAACACATCCGGCTAGGCAAAATCTTCGCATTGTCAACATGACGTTAGATGGCGAACAATGGGGGCTTCAATATTCGCCCTATACATACTATAATGAACATTGCATCGTTCTCGACAAAAGCCATTCACCCATGAAGATAACCGAAAATACGTTTAACAAATTGCTTGATTTTGTTAAGATACTACCTCATTATTTTGTAGGTTCAAATGCCGATCTTCCGATAGTTGGCGGCTCAATTCTTTCGCATAACCATTTCCAAGGCGGAAACTATGAGTTTGCGATGGCGAAAGCCCCCGTTGAAACAGAGTTTGCGATAGAGAAATTCGGCGGCGTTGATTGCGGAATCGTTCGTTGGCCTATGTCGGTTATAAGGCTTCGCTCAAAAGAAAAGCAAACGTTGTCGAAATGTTGTTTGCACGTGTTTAACAAATGGGCTAAATACACCGATCAACAAGCTTTTATCTTTAGCGAGACAGACGGAGAAACACACAACACAGTAACCCCAATTGCGAGAAAACGAGGGGAATATTACGAGATGGATCTTGTTTTGCGCAACAATAAAACGACAGAACAACACCCACTGGGGGTATACCACCCACACGCAGAGCTACACCACATAAAAAAAGAGAACATCGGTTTAATCGAGGTTATGGGGCTTGCTGTTTTGCCGGCTCGTCTTAAAGAGGAGCTAAAAGAAGTTGAGATAGCGCTTGAGAAAAAACTTGATCTCGATGCTAACCCAAAAACCGCAGCTCATGCCGATTGGGCAAGGGGAATAGCGAAGCAACACGACCTTACCAAAGAGGATATCGCCGAGGTTATTCGATTAGAGGTTGGAAAAGCGTTTGTAGAGGTGTTGCACCATGCCGGCGTATTTAAACGTGACGAACAAGGAAAACAGGCGTTTTTAAGATTTGCTCAAACGTTGTAGTCGTTAGAAGGTTAAATAATAATACTATTAAGCAGTGCTGTTTTTTGGCACTGCTTTTTCCTTTTGCAGGCTAAAACAGGGGACGGAAAAGGGGCGGGGAGCAAAGCTTAAAACTCAAAAAAACAAAACCCATGTCGAACGATGGGTTTTGTTTTTTTATACGACAAAATTATTTTACCAAATTTATATAGCTACAAATAAATGCTTAATTCCGACACAAACTATCTTGTACAGTAATTAAGCCGGGGGTGGAAACAATCAGAAAAACAGTTAGGAGCTTTGTTTTCGTAGCTATGCTTGTTTGGATTTTTATAATTGGTTATTTTATAGTTTCAAAATTTTTGCTTCCAGAAGAATTTATAGTTTTTGAGGGAGAAGAATTTTCATATCGTGATGGGTTGTTAACGGTCGAGAAAAAACCTTCGTCGGAACAGCCTGTAATTACTGCGTCTAAATCCGGTTCTACAAGCGCTACCGTTTATCTTTTTGATCTAATTCCGATTAAAAACGTTCGAATATCGACAATCGAGCAAACGCATCTAGTGCCGGGGGGCATGGCGTTTGGCGTTAAATTGTTCACAGACGGAGCATTAGTTGTGGGGTTTGGTTCGGTAACTGCTGACGGAAAAACATATAGCCCGGCTACAAGCGCCGGATTAAAACTCGGCGATATAATAACAACGATTAACGGCACTCAAGTTTCAGGCAACAGCGATATCGCCGAAATAGTTGAACAAAGCGAAGGACAACCGATAGTCGTTGTGTTTTTGCGAGATGGGGAAACTATCATGACAAAGATTTCGCCGGTTTTTGGAGATGACGGACAGTATAAAATAGGGATGTGGGTCAGGGATAGCTCGGCGGGGATAGGAACTATAACGTATATTGATCAAGAAATAGGAACGCTTGGAGGGCTAGGGCACGCAATAACCGATATAGACACCGGCGAGATTATGCCGATACAAAGTGGCGAGATAGTTGAGATCGAGATAACTTCAGTTAAAAAAGCAAAATCAGGTTCGCCCGGAGAGTTGATTGGAAAGTTCGTTTCGCAAAACAAATATGCCTCTCTTTTGTCGAACTGCGAAACCGGTATATATGGCGAATACGATACCGAATTCTACGACGGAACCGCTATCCCAATTGCGCTACGCCAAGAGATAGAGAAAGGCGCTGCAAAGATTATCGCAACGATAGACAATTCAGGTCCCAAAACCTATGATATCGAGATCGAAAGCATTCGCCTTTCGGATAACAACCCAACAAAAAACATGATAGTCAAGGTTGTCGACCCGGAGCTTATCGAAGCAACGGGCGGAATTGTTCAGGGTATGAGCGGAAGCCCAATAATCCAAAACGGCAAGATAGTCGGCGCCGTTACCCACGTTTTTGTTAATGACCCAACAAAGGGATATGGGATATTTATTGAAAATATGCTTGAGAGTGCTGAGAGTATAGGCGAATAGGCGAAAACGCTGATAGATAAAGGGTTTT
>CAYJKJ010000020.1:0-38747 GCA_964370715.1 uncultured Faecalibacterium sp. | reverse complement strand
GCAAAAACCTTGCATTTAAGCCGTTTTTCGGCGATTGCAAGGTTTTTTCTTTTGCCTTAAGACAGCGTTTTTTGAATTTTCGGTACGTTTTCGGTACGTTTTTAGTTCCGTTGTGTCATGTTCCGAAAATTAATGATGTCAACTTATTAGTCGCTTCACACCAGTGTAGCTTTTCCTCAGAAAAGCGAATCCCTTCAAGCACGCAAATCGACATTGTTCAAATTGATTTGAACAATGTCGATGGCAAAAACCTTGCATTTAAGCCGTTTTTCGGCGATTGCAAGGTTTTTTCTTTTGCAAAAATATCGCTGAATTAAAATTTTCATCATTGTATTATAGTTTAAAAGCGGAGAAAAAACCACCCACACAAAAGATTTTTGATAAAACAAAATTCATCCAATCTCTTTGGTTAAACTTATAATAAAAATACCAAACGCTATGCCGAAAACCGTGAATAGATTTCCCAACCCATCTTTTCTTATCAACACGGTTTTTGGGAGGATATCTTCAAACACAACATAGAGCATTGCACCCGAGGCAACCGCAAGCGAAACAGAGGTAACTTGTTCCGAAATGCTACCAAAAGCATAGCCGATTAGGCAACCAACCAGCGTTATAGTTCCGGCAAAAAAAGTTATTAACAGCATAGATATTTTTTTGAAATCGGCGGATAACAACGACCCACCGATAGCGATACCTATAGGAACGTTGTGTAGAATCAACATTATTCCCATAAGCAAAACAAGCGACGAACCATGCGAAAGCCCTGCGCCAATGGCTATGCCTTCGGGTATATCGTGAAACATAGTAGCCACCACCATTATGACAGCGCTTTTTAACATATCGTTTTTTGGATCTAGTCGGTTGTTATATTTCAAAATCCTTTTATCGATATAACTATCTATAAACAGATCAAAAATAACCACCATTATTATCCCAAAGAAAAAGCCTATTAGCGTTAAAGACACCCCCGATATCTCGATAGAATGCGGAAGCATCTCGAAACAAGGGCCGCTAATCATCATGCCCGAAGCAAAGGATAGAATTAAACAGGTTATTCCAACATTAACGTTTTTGAAAAATAACGATAGAAAACCCCCAAAACCAATCCCAAGAGAACCGAAAACAACGCTGTATAATTCAAGCCCCATACACCACCAAAAAATTTGTTTTTAAAAAGTATATTCAAATTTTTTGGTTTATATGTTTTTTAAACTTTTAAAAGTTCATCAAGATTTTTTGAAAAACTCGGCAGAAAATTATCGAGAAAATATTTTGTTTCGGGGAAACTATCCTGTTCTAAAATCTCTAGCGTTGAGATTTTTGCCGAACAAAATTCCTTGTTTCCGCTCTGTTCCTCCTCGATACATTTAACAAGCGCAGATATTTTATCCGCCGTTTTAATAATCGACTTTTCCCTTAAATTAAGGGATTGCCCCGAAACTGTTTGTTTCATCGTTTGTTTTATTTCGATCGGCAACATATCCGAAATAATCTCAACCGCCTCGGCCTCGACCGCTTTATATTCATTTTTAAACGTTTCGTTTCGATATTTAATGGGGGTTGGAAGATCCCCTGTCATCGTTTCGCTTATGTCATGGTATAAAGCGGAGGTTGCAACTTTTTCGGGGCAAACTTCGGCTTCAAACATCTCGCTTGCGATGACCGCTAATATATGCGCCGTTGAAGCGACAAAAAGAGAATGTTCCGCCAACGTTTCGTGGCGTGTGTTGCGCATTAGCCCCCAACGGTTGATATAACTCATTCTTGCTATAAGCGCCGAAAATCCAAAACTATCCATCGTTTTGCTCGCTTTCCGTTGATTTCCAATACATAAGATTATCGGAAAACTCAAACTCTGCTTTTTTGTTACGAGAAAAATATGAAAGAAACGATTTTATTGAAAACCCGATTAAAAACCGTTGGTTTATATCCATTTTTATATCGTATTTGGTAAAGACTTCTGCTAGAAGTTGGTCGAATGTTTTTTTGGTTTTGATTATTTCCAAAACGACTTTTTCGATTTCTTTTAAATGTTGTGTGTTGATGTCGCAAAGGTTTTTAACATCGCTTAACGCTTCGATATGCGAGCCGACAAAAAATTCGCTATCTTGGGTTTTTAGCATTTCAAGCGTTAAATAGTGTTGTTCAACATCAACGATAAACGGTATTTTATATTTTGTTAGCGTTGTTTCGGATATGAGGGTGTCGCCAATATAAAAAACATTGTCGGGGGTTTTAATCCCAATCATAGCCATTGAATGCCCAAGAAGAGGGACAATCTCGAAACCTTTTGGAATCTCGAGATGTTCTATAGGGGAAACATCGCTTATCGGCGCCATGATAAATTTGTTGCATAGTTCTTTGGGAGGATATCCGCCAAAAACATAGGTGGGTTCCCATATAGTGTTTGAGGCAACCGCCGATTCTTCTCGAGAGCTATATATTTTGCAACCTGTTTTTGTTGCAATCAACGAGTTTCCTCCGATATGGTCGGCGTGGGAATGGGTGTTAATAACAAAACGAACCGTTAAATCGTGTTGTTCAAGGGTTTTAAGGATTTTTTTAGCGGCATCTTTATCGTTGCCGGTGTCAATTAGTAGGCAACTTTTGTCATCGAAGATATAGACGCCGGCTTTAGACGGCATATCGATATAGCCCGAATTTCCTTTAACCATTATAAGTTCATACATAATTTTAGTTCCTTTGCCTTTTTATAAAGAATTGTTTAAGTTAGCCGTGGGAGGGTGCTTCGCTTCGGGAATTAATTTGATTGTGTGGTGGGGTTGGATTTCAGCAAACGCCGGGACGTTGGTTTGGTGAAATTGCTTTATAGTATTAATTTAAGACAAGTATACATTATTAAAAAACAATTTGCAATTTGCAAAAAACTAATGGATTTTAATATTAATAGCGTAAAAAGAATACTGCTTTTTTGCGAGTGTTGTTAATTATCACAAATTAGGTTGTTGATTTTTGTTGAGAATTTAGAGCGATAAAGCAAAATAACCGTTGACATTGATATATCATGATGATATCATAATGATATCACTTTCAAAGGAGTTAATAATTATTATGGAAAACAACAAAGAAAACATTAAAGAAAAACTTTTAAACCCGGCAAGCGGTATCGCTGTTTTGCTTTTATCAATGTTTGGTATAGCGGGTAGTATAGCGATATTTGTGTTTGGCATAATCTGGGCCAATGCATTTGTCATAGTTGCTGCGAGCATTGTATTTTCTGTATGCATCATAGCTTTGGGCGGTCTTAAAGTTATCGAACCCAACCAAGCAGGGGTCTATGTTTTGTTTGGTAACTACTACGGAACGATAGCAAAACCGGGATTTTTCTTTATCAATCCATTTTGCTCGATGATCAACCCAACGGTAGACAGCGCAAAAGCCACCGTTTCGGAAGCAAACGCAAAGATGATAGCTTCGGGATCGACGGCAAGCATCGGCTCGGTTTCGGTGTTGACCAACAAAAAAGTTTCGCTTAAAGCGATTACCCTTAACAACGACAAACAAAAGGTTAACGACAAAGACGGCAACCCGATAGAGATTGGTGTTATAGTTATCTGGCGTGTTAAGAACGCAACAAAAGCTGTGTTTGAAGTTGATAACTACAAAACTTTTGTGTCTACCCAAACCGATGCGGCGATAAGAAACGTTGCAAGGCTGTATGCTTATGACGTTTCGGAAGACGAAGGCGGCGATGAAAAATCCCTCAGAGGTTCCAGCACTTTGGTATCAAAAGAACTTTGCGAAAACCTTCAAACAAAGGTTGAGATAGCGGGAATCGAGATCCTTGAAGCTAGAATTTCTCACCTTGCGTATGCCCCCGAAATTGCGGCGGCTATGCTCCAACGCCAACAAGCTTCCGCAATAATTGCGGCTCGCCAAAAGATCGTTGAAGGCGCTGTTGGCATGGTTGAACTTGCGCTTAACAAACTTTCGGAAGAACAGATTGTTCAACTAGACGAAGAAAGAAAAGCCCAGATGGTTTCTAATCTTCTTGTAGTTCTTTGCGCCTCCAAAGAAACACAACCGATAATAAACAGCGGAACTATTTATTAATGGTTCAAAGATATGGCAGATAAAAACGAAAGAAAACAGATTGTGCTAAGGCTTTCTCCCTCGCTTTGGAACGAGATCAATCGTTGGGCAGAGGACGATTTTCGCTCGATAAACGGGCAGATAGAATATCTTTTAAACGAAGCGGTTAAAAAGCGAAACAAACAGTTTGAACAAGACCAAAACGAAAGTTAACAAAAAACCAAAGATTTAAATATAACCACAAACAAAACTGTATAAGCGGAGCTGTTTCGCATATCATGAAAGTTTGTGCGATAAAGGAGCTTAGGCTAAATTTATGCTTAACAAATCAAGATTAACAACAGAAGCGGCAACCCTTGGCGTGGCTTTATCGGAAAGTTCGGCGCAACAGCTCGAAACCTATTGCGAACGATTGGTTGAAACAAACCAAAAGTTTAACCTAACCTCGATAACAGAGCCTCGTGATGTCGAGATTAAACATCTTCTCGATTGTATGTCGGTTGTGGAGTTGCCCGAGATGGAGGGAAAGATAGCCGATGTTGGAACGGGCGCCGGTTTCCCGGGAGTTGTTATCGCTATGCTTAAACCGCAAAGTTTTGTAACCCTCATCGATGCCACCCAAAAAAAGTTGGGGTTTATTAAACAATCTCTTGAAGAGGTTGGCGTTTCAAATTTTGATACGCTACACGGACGGGCGGAACAGCTTTCCCATCAAAAAGAATATCGAGAATCATTCGATGTTGTAACGGCAAGAGCAGTAGCAAACTTAAGTTCGCTTGCTGAATACTGTTTGCCCCTCGTTAAGGTGGGCGGATATTTTATAGCGATGAAAGGAAGCGACGGAGAAGCAGAGCTTGAACGAGCAAAAAACGCTATCAAAAAATTGGGAGGCGAGATTTGCTATTCAAAAAATGTTGTGTTGCCGGATGATTTAACTAGATTATTAATCGTTATAAAAAAGATATCGCAAACCTCGACAAAATACCCAAGAACATCAAAAAACATTACTAAAAATCCTCTTGAATAACTCATAAAACGGCGAAAACCACAATATATTGTAGATGGCTTTTTCTTTTAATCTATCCCTAGTTGTGTTATTATTTAACCACAACAGGGATAGATTTTTTTAAATGGAGGGAAAACGTTAATATGGTGTACCGAAATCGTTTAAAGATACGATATCTTTCGCCGGGTGAAATTCATATTGGAAATATTTTTTCGGTTAGGTTGTCGGACAAAGAGGCGATGAAAAGGCTGTGCGACAGTATACGGAAAAACGGTGTTATACAACCCGTCATTGTTTATAAACAAAAATCCGGTTACCACATCGTTTCGGGGAAACGGCGTGTTAGAGCGGCGAAACTTTTAAACCTTGATGTTATCCCCTGCGTTGTTCTTCCGAAACATTCCTATGCTTGCGAAACTATTCTTTCGCTTGTCGATAATCTTGAAAGAGAACCGCTACATTTTTTTGAACAAGCATTTTTGATGAAGGATGCGCTTGTTAAAAACGAAACCGACCGACTTGAGATGTCGGAAAAATTAATGATGAGTTCCTATGAACTTCGAGAGAAACTTAAGCTTTGCGGGCTAAACGAGCGGGAAATAATGTTTTCGATCGAAAATAAACTAACCGAACGCCAGATAACAACTATTCTTCAGATACCCGAAGCTCAACGAGAAACTTTGTTAAATGAAATTTCGATAAAGAAGCTCGACAACGAAGCGACCGAAAGGCGAGTTCGTGAGATATTGGAGCTTCATTACATCGGCGAATCAAAGAAACAGATCGTTGTTAAAGACATAAGGCTTTTTTTAAACACCGTTTCAAGAGCGGTAGAGGTCATGAACGATGCCGGAATACAATCGACGATAGCAAAACAAGAGCTTTCGGATTCGGTTGTCTACACCATAACAATCCCAAGAAACAAAGCCGTCTGCGAACTTGAAAAACAAAACGCCTAGCCGTCCCTTCCGGGCTTTAATATATCCACAAGGTAAAACAAAACAAAGCACCAAAGGATTAGCCACCTTTAGTGCTTTGTTTTGTTGTTTAATCTTTATAGTTGGTTTTATTTAACCAACGGATTTTTCAACACCCATTTTCCGTAGATGTTTTTTTCAAATATCTCTCGATCATAAAACTTGTCGATAATCGCCCAAAATTCCGTTTCGCTGTATCCGGCAAATTCACAGAAATCCCGAACCGAAAGTTCGTCCAACCAACCGTCGTGTTTATTAACAAGGTCAACAGCTTCATCTCTTGTTAATAGGCCATAGCGAACCTGTCTTGCGGAATAGTCGGTTGCGGTTGCATGGCCAAATTTCGGATACTTCATCCAACCGTGAACAAGGTATGCTCTTGAATCAACTTGATCGAAATCTTCGATATGGTGGGTTCTTGTCCATTCATGCCTAAGGTCATGGAATCCGCGTTTTTTAGCGAATTCATAGTTTTTAAAGCTGTTCCAATCAACAAAATAGCTAACATACATCGGGTCGAGTTTCGCCATCTCTTGGGCGGTGGGAGCTAGCGTTAGCGAAAGGTCTTTTTCCGAAACGCCGTCGCCGATTAGCTCTTCGATATCGATGCCAACCGCAACGCCGTTGTTAATCTGTTCTCTTGCGGAATAGGTTTCTTCCTTTTGCGCTCCGCCATATTCATAGCTGACGTTTTCGCCATACACCAACAGCGGTGTGTTAAATTTAATCGCCATGTGGAGCGGGAAGGTGTAGATCAATCTATCGATAAACCATGTCGGTTTTCCGTATTTTTCAAACGTTTTGCGCATCAAAACTTTTTGTGCTTTGATGTTGGGTTTGCAACTGATTATCGTGCAACCGAATTCTTCCGAAATGTTTCTAAGATTATGTTTTCCGGCTTCGGTCATCGGGAAGTTGTCTTCTGCCGAAAACAAGATGGGGTTCATCCCCATAACTTCTTTCATGAGATAAACTTGATAGTGGCTATCTTTTCCGCCCGAAACAGCTATCGCACAGTCGTAGCCGCCGGGGCCATTCATCCCTCGATATTTATCGCAGAGCGCTTCAAGCTCTTTATATCGTTTATCCCAATCAATGTTTTTTCTGTTGTCATAGTTGTTGCAAGCGGCGCAAACTCCGTTTTCGTCAAATGTTATGCCGGGTCTTGTAGACGGCATAACGCAACGTTTACAGTATTTCATTCATATTCCCCTTATCTATGTAAGTTTTTTATTATCAAAATCACCGATTAACGTTAATATAGCAACGGCAATTCAAAACACAACTTTTTGCTTTTTTAATTTTACTACAAAACTAAAATTATTTCATTAACTTTTTTTATATATTTCAAAAATTAAAGGAATGTATATATCTATTTTTAAATTATTTTTATTTTCTATATACCGATTTAATTATTTAATGTATAATTATAAAAGTTTTGCGACAAAAAGATTGTCAAACAAAATCGATAAACTTTTAACTAAGGAAAAAACAATATGTCTACTCTGCTTCTCGTTATTATCTATGTTTCGTTTATAAGCCTAGGCCTGCCCGATGCAATACTAGGCTCGGCTTGGCCCGTTATGTATCAAGATTTTTCCGCTCCGATATCGTTTGCCGGCGTCGTCGGAATGCTGATATCTGTCGGGACGATAGTTTCAAGCCTGTTTAGCTCGTATTTCCTCAACCGATATAGCACCGGCACCGTGACAACGGTAAGCGTTTCGCTAACTGCGGTTTCGTTGCTTGGGTTTTCGTTTGCTTCGACACCGCTCCATCTTTGTTTGCTTGCAATTCCATATGGCCTGGGCGCCGGAAGCGTTGATGCCGGGCTTAACAACTTTGTTGCGGTTAACTATAAATCCCGACACATGAGTTGGCTACATTGTTTTTGGGGGCTTGGCGCTTCGATTGGGCCTTATGTAATGGGGTTTGTTTTGGCAAACAGCCTTTCTTGGACCGTCGGCTATCGTGCGGTTGCTATATTCCAATGTATTCTAACCGTCATATTAATTGCATCGATTCCTCTTTTTAAACAAAAACAAGCGCTATTGCAACAACAAAGTGAAATTCCCCAAAAAAACAACGTCGGTATTCTGCAAGCTGTAAAACTTAAAAATGCAAAATACCGTATGCTAATATTTTTTTCCTACTGTTCGCTTGAAGCAACAACAGGGCTTTGGGCTAGCAGCTATCTTGTTTTGTATAAAGGCTTTGAAGAAACGCTTGCCGCAAAGCTCGCTTCGCTCTACTATCTCGGAATAATGTTGGGTCGTTTTTTGAGCGGTTTTATTTCGGATTATTTCGGCAACAAAAACATGGTTCGAGGCGGTCAAATTATTGCGTTTTTCTCGATATTGATGTTGCTATTGCCTCTTGGAGATTTCGTTAGTATGGCGGGTCTTTTGTTAATTGGTTTCGGCAGCGCCCCTGTTTTTCCTTGCCTTATACACGAAACCCCAAAAACTTTCGGGGTTGAAAACAGCCAGACTATAATCGGGCTTCAGATGTCGAGCGCCTACACCGGCATATCGCTTATGCCTCCGTTGTTTGGGCTTTTGGCGCAAAACACATCGTTTGGTCTATACCCTTTCTATCTTTTGATTTTTGCTATCACTATGTTTTTATTATCCGAAAAGGTCAACTTTTCATGCCGTAATAACATTAAATCATAACAACGCCAACCCGATATAACGGGTCAACTAGATCTCGAAGCTTTCCGCCAAAAGCGCTTCGATATCCTGTTTGTCATGCGTTATAACGATAACGGTTTTTCCCTTTAGTTTTTGGTTGATAAATCTAACGGTTTTTTGTTTAGTTTTTTTATCAAGGCCTTTAAACGGTTCATCCATTATATAAATATCGGCTTTTTTTAACACGGCTCGAACTATCGCAATTCTTCTTTTCATGCCGCCGCTGTGTTCTAAAGCCGGTTTTTTTATATCCTGTTCCGTTAGCCCTACCGCAAAAAGCGCCTTTTCTATATCCTTTTTATCCAATCCCTTTGTTGCTACCGCAACATTTTCGACGGCGTTTAAAAAATCAATCAATCTATCTTCTTGAAAAACAGCGGAAAACACAGCGCCTTTTTCGCCGGTTGAAATCTCGCCGCTATAGTTTTTTTCAAGCCCCAATATAACCCGCATAAGGGTAGTTTTTCCGCTTCCGGAACTTCCCAAAAGGCAGGTAGTTTTGTTTTTAGATATCGTAGCGTTAAAGTTATCGAAAACTTTATGGTTTGAAAAACTAAGCGAAAGGTTTTTAATCTCGATTGTTGGTTTCATAAGCCATAACCCTCGCTTCCGATTTTTTAAGAAGTTTTAAAAATATCCTTTCAAACATCATACTGACAACAACGATAACCGCAGTGTATGCAAAAAGTTCGGGGATATTTAGATATATCTTGGAATCATAAAGCTTTCCGCCTATCGTGTTGCTTGAAATTCCGATAACTTCGGCGGCAACCCCCGATTTCCAGCTTAACCCCAAACAAACGGAACACGCCGAAAAAAGATACGGCATAACAGAGGGCGCTATTACATATCGAAAACGAGAAGAACGGGAAAATTCAAAAATTTTTGCCATCTCTAAAAGTTGTGTCGAGGTGTTTTCAAGGCCGGTTAAAACGTTTTGATATATTATCGGCACAACCATTAAAAACGAAATTATAATCGAAAGGTTTTGCGTTCCGAAAAGGATTATCGCAAGGATGGTAAACGAAGCAACCGGAGTTGATTTTATAACCGACATTATCGGCGACAAAAGGATCTTGACGAACCAAAGATTTTTTGCCAAAATCGAAAGCAACGACCCAAACACAAGCGCCGACAAAAACCCAATCGTTATCTTTAGCGAAGAGTTTAACAGCGCTACATAAAATGTTTTTTGGGTTAAAAGATTTAAAAAAGCCTTTAAAACAGAGATAGGCGAAGAGAGAAACAACTCTTCGCCTATTATTTCGCTTGCAACAAACCATACCGCTATCCAAAAAGCGATAGCGGATATAGTTGTTAATGTTTTTTTATTTTGTGTAATAAAATTCATCAGATGGTAAACTTCCTCCGACCGATGCCGGATTTTGGTCAAACAAGGTTTGAAGATAGCCCGAAAGCAATGTTTTCATCTCGTCCCCCGTTATCGAAACGATGTTGGATAGCGGTAGAGCGGTTTTTGCTATTGCCGCAGAGGTTATTTCGTATTGCTCGATAAGAGCTGCTGCTTCTTCAACGTTTGTTTCGGTGTATTCCGCCGACATCATAGCTTCTTTCAAAAATACCTCAACTGCCGCCGGGTTTTGTTCGATTAACGATTTTTTAGCTATCGTTACGCCGGTTACCAATGTGCTTTCGCCGTTTGAAACTTTGTCCCATTCTTCCGTTAGGTTAAGGGAGATTTTGATGTTTGGGTTTTGCGCCGCAACCGCCGTTACATATGGTTGAGGCAAAACTGCGATAGCTTGGTTGCCCTCTTCCGAAAGCAAAGCCGCAATCTCGGTAGCTTCTGATTTATATTCTATCGTAACATCGCTTGCCGGGTCAATACCATTTTGGGTTAAAATATAGTTTAGCGCAAATTCAGGGGTTGTTCCTTTGCCCGTTGACAAAAGCGTCTTTCCTTTAAGGTCTTCGATTGAACTAATCTCTTCCCCTGTTTCAACGATATAAAGAACCCCTAACGTGTTGATGTTGATAACGCTGTATTCTCCTGTTTTGTTGAAAAGAACAGCGGCAAGGTTTGCCGGAACAGAAGCTATGTCGAGTTCTTGTGCTATAATCTTTGCGGAAACTTCGTCGGCTGCTCCGAATATTTCATAGCTATAACGGTTTGTTAGGGTTCCTGCATCGCTGTCGGAAAACAGCTTGACAAGCCCCATTGAGGTGGGCCCTTTGAGGGAGGCTATCGAAAGGTCGGCCCCTTCGAATTCCGTTGCGGCGCTGTCTGTGTCGGTTTGTTGCTCGACAGTCGGTTGTTCAACGGGAGGTTCTGCCGGTTGTTCAGCCGGCGCACAACCAACGGCGACAACAGCTACTAAAGCTAAAGTTAAAATTAACAGTGTAATTTTTTTCATATTTTTATTAGTCCTTCCTAGTTTTTTTATTGTTTTCTTGTGAGTATTATATTATACTTAAAACAAAAAATATGTTGCAATTGCAACGAAAAAGAGGGTGTATGAAAATAAATTTGATAAATTCAGTCTTATTTAACGGTGTTGCTCGATTTGATGCATTAAAGATAGTTAATCATCTTGATATTTCCGAAAAAATCTATGAAAAAGGTTCGATTGTGATTCTCGAGGGGGAGCTTGTTTCAAGGATAGGGGTTGTTGTTTCGGGTATGCTTATATCCGAAAGAACGACCGAGGATGGGGCATCTTATTCGTTGAGCGAACTTTCCAAAGGAATGTTGTTTGGCGAGATTTTGGCGGCAAGCGCAACAAAAAGCCCCGTAACTGTTTTGGCTTTAAAACAGTCCGAGGTGTTATTTATAAAATATGAGTCTCTTTTCAAAGAAATGCCGGGGCTTTTCGATCAACAAGCAAAAGTTATCAACAACTTTATCTCGTCGATTTCGGAAAAATATTTTGAACAAAACAAACGCATCCTGCTTCTTAGCAACAAGAGGATTCGAGATAAGATTAAAGGTTATCTTTTGTCGTATGGCGCAAACCCCAACGAATGGTTTTGCGTTCCGCATACGAGGGAGCAACAATCCCGCTTTCTCGGAACCGACCGAGCGGCGCTATCAAGAGAGCTTTCCGCTATGAAAAAGGGCGGAACAATCGATTATAAACGAAATATGTTTATCTATTATCAAGATCTTTAGCGAGGGAAAACAAAAAGTTTAGCCCATACATCCAAACGGTTGCCCAGCCATAGCCACCCAACAAGCCCGTTATAAAACGGCGAACGTTTGTGGAATATTTTATCTTTAAAAACTGGATAAGCCAATCAAGGAACATGACGGCGCAAAACAAAACAGCAAGCCAAAACGGTATGCGAAAAACAAAAAACATAACGATCGCCAAAGCCGACGTTAACAGCGCACCAAAACACCTAGCGCAAACCGGGAATTGATAGCCGTTAACAAAGAAACTGCGTTTCGGCATCTGGTGACACCCTGTTTTTTCGCCAAGTTGCATGAGCTTATGCCATTTCAAAAGGGAGTTTTTCATCAAACTTTAAACTTTGCGCCACAGTTGTCACAGACCCAATAGTTTGTGTTTTTGGTTTGTTTGCCTTCTCCGCAGAGGCCACAGAGGATGCCGACAGGGCCCATTAATATCCAACCGCAGATTCCTTTTCCTGCGCTGTAGTCTTTTCCTTTTGTTGTTATTTCGTTGATAATGTGGCATCTGTCGCTTCCGCATCTTTTACAATACATATTAAATTAGACCTTTCTTTTTTGTGATTTATAGTTTTTTTGTTTGTGTTTTTTTGGGGTGTTCCGTCACACCATTTTTCCGTCATTTGTTTTGGCTTGTAAAGGTTGGCGAGTAGAATTAGTTTGGGTGTTTGCGATGGGGCTTTTGGTTTTGCTTTGGTTTTTTGCTTGGTGTAGACGCTATGAATCTGTCGATGTTAGGGGGCGTTTTGGACGCTCCCCTAACAACCCCCCTGGGCCCCCCTTAACGACTTAGGGCGACACACGCCCTAAGAACCCGGGCGCTTTTGCCGCTTTGAAAACTGATAACAGGCAAAAGCTGGTCTGGCGGATTTTGGGGAGAGCCTGCTTCGCTTCAGGAATTAATTTGTTTTTGCTATATCTATAAACCCTATTGAGTTTGAATATTTTTCTAATTCTTGTATCGTCATCTCGATGGCGCTGTTTGAACTTCCGGCGGCGGGGAACACCGTTTCGAAACGCTTTAGCGATATATCAAGATAGACCGTTGTTCCGTCGTTTACCGCAAATGGGCAGACGCCGCCAACCGCATGACCGATGAGTTGTTCGACCTGTTGCGCCGACAACATTCGTGCTTTGGTTTTAAAAAATTCTTTGAATTTTTTGTTGTCTACCCTCGCATCCCCTGCAACAACAACTAGGACGGGTTTTCCCGATATATCAAACGACAGCGTTTTTGCGATGCGTTGCATCTCGGTGCCGGCGGCTTTTGCCGCAAGTTCAACCGTTGCGCTCGAGACCGGAAATTCTATAATCCTGTCCTCAATTCCAAACTGCGCAAACTGTTTTCTAACGTTTTGTATTGACATAATTTAAAACCATGCTCCTCTATTATTTGAAAATCCATGAAACACGGCATGGCCCGTTTATAGCTATTTTGTTTTAATCAATATTAAAAAGCCGTTTGCCGTTTTGCCTTGCTATGTCTATAATCTCTTGAGCGGCATAATCTCCCCTTATTTCGGAAATCCTTTCGGCGGCAAACGATATATAATGGGAAAGGTTGATCTCTCGCCTTATATGCGCCGGCGAAAGATAGGGGCAATCGGTTTCGAGCAAAAGCCGTTCGAGAGGCATCTGTTTAACCGTTTCGGTTTCTTTTTTTGAGTTTTTATATGTAACGGAACAACCAATACCGATGTATAAATCGGTGTGTTTATATATCTCGGTTGCGGTTTCGGCCGAACCGGGATAACGATGGATAACCCCTTTTGGTTTATGTTTAAAAAGAATTTCGAGCATATCCTGCGTTGAATCCCTCATGTGGATAACGGCGGGAAGGTCAAGCTTTTTTGCTATGTCGAGTTGCGATATAAAAACTTTTTTTTGGATATCTCGAGGGGAAAAATCATAGAAATAGTCGAGGCCTATTTCCCCTATCGCTTTAACCTTGTTGTGGTTTGAAAGGTCGGTTATCTTTTGCAGATATCCTGTTTGTTCGGCATCTTTTGCGGCGTGGGGATGAACCCCGACCGTTGAAAAGATATAATCAAATCTTTCGGACAACGAAACCGCTTGTTCGCTTGTTTCGACATCCGAACCGCAAGTAAGGATTAATTCAACCCCGTTTTGACAAACCGTTTCGAGGGATTTTTCCAAAATGCCCTCATATTTTTCATCATCATAATGTGCGTGTGTATCAAAAATACCGCTATACATTTAAGCTCTCCTTTTATTTCCCGACACAAAACTTTGAAAAAACTTCGTCGATAACCGTTTCCGGAACATTTTTCCCCGAAACGGTTGCGAGATGTTCAAGAGCTTCTTCGAGTATATCATAGATTATATCATATGTTTCGCCGCCACAGAGCAACTTTTTTGCCGAAACCAGCGTTTCAAAAGCGTTCTTTGCCGAAACTCGTTGGCGCTCGTTTGCAAGAACCGGCGTTTGGTCGGAAAGCTTGTTTGTTCCAATCGCAACCGAAATCAAGCGGTCGACCTCCTGTTTAGAGGTTTGGTCGTTTGCTTGGATTATCCCAACACAGCTAAACTGCTGTTTTATATATTCGATATCAAGCTTTGGCTCAAGGTCGCTTTTGTTAACAAGGGCGACTACATTTTTTTGTTCAAGCGATTTTATAAAATTAAAATCCTCGTCGCTTAAAGTTTTTGAATTATCGAAAACCGCAATAACAAGCGAGCTTTGCTCTATTTTTTCCTTTGCTTTATCAATTCCGATAACCTCGATAGCGTCATCCGAATAATCCCTTATACCGGCTGTGTCCGAGATGATAAGGGTTGTTTTCCCTATGTTTATCCTTTGTTCGATAACATCCCTTGTCGTTCCGGCTTTGTCGGTGACGATCGCTTTTTCAAAACCCGAAAGCAGGTTCATGACGGTGCTTTTGCCAACGTTTGGCGCTCCGGCTATCGTTGCGGTAACTCCGTCTAAAACCGCAATTCCGGCATCATAGTTTTTCAACAATTCCTCTAGTTCGACTATGCAAAACTCGAGGGTTTGTTTTGCATATTCAACATCAACCGGCTCGATGTCCTCTTCCGGAAAATCGAGGGAAGCCGAAAGGTGAGATTCAAGCTCGAGTATGCGGTTCATTATATCGTCGATCTTTTTAAACATTTCGCCGTTCATTAAAGCGGCGGCGGCTTTGCCGGCTTGCTTTGTTTCGGCTGATATCAGCTTTGCGATACCTTCGGCTTGGCTTAGCGATATCCTGCCGTTTAAAAATGCTCGCTTTGTAAATTCGCCCGGCTGGGCTAGCTCTGCGCCGGCATCTAACACCGCACGCAAAACCATGTCAGACACCGCTTGTCCGGCGTGGCATTGAAGCTCGACAACGTTTTCTGCCGTGTAGCTTTTGGGAGCTTTAAAAACAAGAGCTACTGCCTGATCGATAAAATCCCCCTTGATATCTCGAACCTCTCCAAACGTTGCTGTGTAGCCTTTCATATCGGAAAGCGATTTTTTGTGTTTTGGGAAGAATATTTTTTGGGAAATCTCAAAAGCCTTCTGTCCCGATATTCGTATTATCGACACGCCACCTTCGCCGTTTGGGGTGGCTTTTGCGGCGATTGTATTGTTATGCATTTTTGCTCCTTTTGATTTTGGAAATAATTTTAAACAAAAAGTTGTGTTGAATTTTTGTGTTAAGTAAAATTAATCGTTTTTTTCAACCGCTAAATTTTCCGTCGGCAACGTCTTTGACAACGTTTTTTTATAGGTTATTATCAGCAAAATTCCGGCAACGGTTGCCGACGTTGCGTCGGATATAGGCTCGGCATAATAGACACCCATCACCCCAAAAGCCGACGACAGGATGAACGACAACGGGATAAGCAGAATAACCTTTCTTAAAAGCGCAACAAAAAGCGAGATGCCGGCTTTTCCAAGACCGACAAAGGTGCTTTGAGCGGTCATTTGGACACCGAATATAAGCATACCCATCACAAAGATCGGGATAACTTCGATTAAAAGGTCGATAAGTTGTTGGTCGCTTGTGAACATCTTGGCGAAAACTTCGGGTTTTATCATAGCAAACGAACTCACCGATGTTGCCATTATAACCGAAACTACAAGCATATAGCGAACGGTTTTTTTAACTCGATCGTAGTTTTTTGCGCCATAGTTAAAGCTTATTATCGATTGAACACCCGTCGTGAAACCGCTTACCGGCACAAAGATTAGCTGGATAACGCTTAACAGCACCGTCATCGAACCGACATAGAGGTCGCCGCCATAGCGTTGGAGCAGAGTGTTGAACGATATATATATCATGCTTTCGGTAGCTTGCATGATAAACGGCGAGATGCCGAGCGAAGAAATCCTTGCGATTATTTTAAAGTTGGGTTTAATGTTTTTAAATTTAATTCTAAGTGAAGATTTTTTTGAAAACAAAAACGAAACGATCCAAACTGCGCTTATCGCTTGGCTTATAATCGTTGCAAGCGCCGCCCCTTTAACCCCCATGTTAAAAGAAAATATCAAAATTGGATCTAGAATGATGTTGGTTATTGCTCCTATAAGTATCGAAACCATCGCAACCATCGCTCTGCCCTGACAGGTTATATAAGCGTTAAGCCCCAGCGACACTTGAACAAAAACCGTTCCGACAAGATAGATGCTGAGATAGTCGTTTGCATATTTAAAGGTTTGGTCGCTAGCGCCAAATGTATAAAGAATTGGTTGTTTAAATATTAAAAAGAAGATGGTCAACAAAACCGAAAACGTCAAAATCATCGTTATAGCGTTGCCCATAATCTTTTCGGCTTTGGCTCGGTCGCCTTTGCCGAGTTCTATCGCCGCAAGCGGAGAACCGCCAAGCCCTGCAAAAGCGCTGAACGCCGACACTATCATGATAACCGGAAAGCAGACACCAAGCCCCGTCAACGCAAGCGTTCCGACCCCTTCGATTCTTCCGATATATATTCGGTCGACCATGTTGTATAAAACATTTATAAACTGCGCAATAATCATAGGAACCGCAAGTTTTGCCATAAGTTTTGGAATACTCTCGTGTCCTAGTTGGTGTTCTGTGTTTAGCATCGTTACCTCTGTTTCTTTTTTCTTTTTTCTTTTATATATTTAAATCGGCGTAGCGCAATACGTTTTTTTGGATTTTGGGATTTCATCAAACGCCATGAATCTGTTGATGTTAGGGGGCGTGTGGGGGTTTTTCGACTAACCCCCGGTGACGCCCCCTAACAACCCCCCACAACCCCCCTTAACGACTTAGGGCGAAACACGCCCTAAGAACCCGCCCGCTTTTGCCGCTTGAGATCTTGGTGACTGGCAAAAGCTTGTTTGGTGGGTTTTGGGTGGGAGGGTGCTTCGCTTCGGGAATTAATTTGTTTGGGTGGGCGTTGGGCTTTGAGCAAACGCCAAGCTTTTTAATTTAAACGGACGACCGATGGTCGTCCCTACCGATTTTGACACACTGCACCTCCCTCATGGAGGGAGTTCGATTAAAGCTTGTTTCTTAATCTGACAACAAGCTATACACCGATTTTGGATAGCCCCTTAGTCTTCTTCGGATGTCGGGAGTGTCGCAATAAAAAAGTTGCACCAGTAAGGTTGAAAAATTATGGTGTAATGTAGCTGCTGCGTTTACTCCTCCCGTCGACCTTACGGTCGCAAGCCCCAGCGTTTGATGGAAGCCCTGTGTGCTTTCGCTCGGCAAATTAATTCCCGAAGCGTGGCTGGCTCTTCCCCAAAATTCGCCGAGCCAGCTTTTGCCAGTAATCAGTTTTCCAAGCGGCAAAAGCGAGCGGGTTCTTAGGGCGTGTGTCGCCCTAAGTCGTTAAGGGGGGTTGTGGGGGGTTGTTAGGGGGCGTCACTGGGGGTTAGTCGAAAAACCCCCTCACGCCCCCTAACATCAACAGATTCATGGCGTTTACTGAAAACAAAAAACTAAAGCTGAAAACTAAATCAAAAAGCCCTAACGTTTACTGCAAGCCAAAAACCAAAGCAGAAAGCTAACCAAAAAAACCTAAACCCTGCTGCTATCAAACCCCTTAAGCATCATAACTAATGCTATTCTTCCCGAAATTCCTATTGTAGTATGGGTCGCCCTCTTCGGTATAATACCTCTCCCAACGGCTTTTAAGAATAGCCTTTTCTCGCTCCATTCGCTGCTTTTTCTCGCCTTTGTTATCATACCCTCTCGAGCGAGATTCATGATGATAACACTCCGCAACCGGATTAAACACAACGAGATATCCTTTTTCACGAATCTTCAAACAAAGATCAACATCGTTAAACGCAACCGACAATATCTCTTGATAACCGCCAACTTCTTGGAACACATCTTTCCTAACCATAAGGCAAGCGGCGGTGCAAGCCGACATATTCGAAACAACCGCAAGGCGGCTCATATATCCCTCGTGTGACCTTGGGAAAAGCGGGCAAATGTTGGCGGCAGAACCGCAAACCCCCATAGCGATACCGCCATGTTGAACCATATCATCGGGATAAAGAAGCTTGATTCCGCAAGCCCCAACATCCGATCTTTGGGTGAACATCAACATCTCTTGGATAAAGTTTGGGGTTATAACCTCGATATCGTTGTTTAAAAACAAGATATGCTCCCCTTTTGCAAACGTCACGCCAAAGTTGTTAATTGCAGAAAAATTAAACTCACCCTCCCAATTAACTATCTTAACTATTGGATTTTGTTTAAGTTGTTCATAATATTCAAACGTCTCTTTTTTGCTACTGTTGTTTTCAACTAGTATAATTTCGATGTTTTTATACGTTGCGTGTTTAAATATCGAATCTAAACAAACCTTTAAAACATCCGCATGATCGCTTGTTGGGATAACAATCGAAACTAATGGTTGGTTTTTTATTTCATATGCAACATGAAGCATTGGAACAGCTTTTGAATACAAAACCTCCCCTTTAAGCCCCACCCTTTCAAGATGCGCCTCAACCGCTTTTTTGGCGGCGGTGTAGGCATAGGGTTTTGCCGAGATATCATCTGCAACCGACCCTGCGTGTATTCGCCAATAGTATAGCGGTTTTGCGATATGCACTATTTTTTTTGCTTGCTCGGTTACCCGTAGCGTGAAATCATAGTCTTGGCTTCCGTCGAACTCGGGGTTATATAACCCAACCTTTTCCGCAAGGCTTTTTCTAATGACCGAAAGATGACAGATATAGTTGCAACTTCTAAGATAGTCGGGAGAAAAACAAGGTTTAAGGTGCATAGATCTGCTGTCGGAGGGGCGATTTATAAACGTTGCTTCGTCGGAATAGAGAAAATCCGGGTCGTGTTGGTTGATAGCTTTGACAACCTCAAAAAGAGCCGACTGAGCGATTAGATCATCATGGTCGACAAGGGCGATATATTCCCCTGTCGAAAGCTTGATAGCCTCGTTGGTGTTGCCGGCGATACCCTCGTTTTTTTCAAGCTTTTTATATTTAAATCTTTCGTCGTCCTGTTGATATTTCAAACAAATTTCGCCAACATATTTCCCCTCTTCGGTTGACCCGTCTGCAAGACATACCTCGAAATTTTTATAGCTTTGATCTTTAATCGAATTTAAAAGTTCATGCAAAAACTTTTCCGGCGTATTGTAGAGCGGAATAATTATGCTTATCTTTGGCGTTTTCTCGAAACTATAGCTTTCCTCAAACCGGCGTTGTTCGGGGGTTAGAAAAAATTGTTTTTTAAGTTTCTTTAGTTTAAAATATCGACCCGTAACGTATTTTGCGGCAAAGACCGTTTGGGATAGCCCCTCGTTTTTAAGCATCCTAACCGTCTTATACATAAGCTTAACCAGCTGATTTTTTGCCGCCCAATCCGGCACTCTGCTTTCGTTTTTTCCCATCTCTATGACCATTCCTTTTGAAATTTATTTTTATTAATCCTAATCTAAAAACTCCAAAGCATATGAACTGTTTGAAGCGAGCGTAAGATTTTGTTTAAGTCCGTTTGTTGCGATAATCTCGTTTTGTTCGGTTATGAAAACCGCCTCGACATCGTCGAACTGCGAAAGAATTTTTGGGGCGCCGTCTAATCCCGAAACGAAAAACGCCGTCGAAAGAGCATCGGCGATAGTGCCGTTTTTCGATATAACGGTAACCGAAACCAAACCGTTGTCGGAGGGCTTGCCGGTTGCCGGGTCGATTATGTGGTGATAAAGTTTTCCGCCGTCTTCAAAAAACCGTTTGTAGCTTCCCGACGTCACGACAAAGCTATCCGACACCGACACCGAAGCGACATAGTTTTCGGCATCGTTTGGATCTTCTATCCCAATCCGCCAAAGCGACCCATCGGTTTTTTTGCCAACAACCGCAACGTTGCCGCCAAGCGACATCATGGCGGAGTTTATGCCATTTTGCTTAAGTATCGAAAACAACCTGTCCGAAAGATATCCCTTTGCGATAGCTCCGAGATCTATCTTTGTTCCCTCTTCGACCGAAACGGTGTTTTGGTCTATCGTGATGTTTTGATAGCCTACCGTCTGCAACAGTTCGGATATCTCGTCGTCGTCCGGAACGCTGAACTCTGCCGCCGTGAACCCATACGCTAACATAACGGGATAGATCGTTATGTCAAAGTTGCCGTCCGTTTTTTGCGAGATATCGTTGGCGGTAGTGATAATGTCTATTGTATCGCTCGAAACGACAGCCGACCCATTTTGATTGATGTTTGAAATGTCGCTGAACTCGGATGTTGCGGAAAAAGCGCTATCGAGTTTTTCGATTTCATCCTCGCAAACAGCCACCGCTGTTTTGGCGTTGTTGCCGTATGCGGTTATCGTCATAAAAGTGTCCATCGCAAAAACAGCGATAGTTTCGGGTTGTGTGTTTGGCGCAGAACAACCCATTAATACTACTGATATTATAAATACTAATAAATACTTTAAAACTTTCATAAAATATATTTTAACACAAAACCCCTGTTTATTGCCACTCCAACCGATAAAAAACGGCGATTTTTATAAATATTCCAAAACTTAAAAAATTTTTTGTTCCATTTTAAAGGCAAATACAATATAATATATAGTGTATGTAAATAAAAACACGAGGTTTTTTAAAAATGAAACAGGATCTTTCTAGATTATTAAGCAGTATAAACAAAATACATTTTGTTGGAATCGGCGGTTCGGGGATGTTCCCGCTTGTCGAGATACTCCATTCAAAGGGCTACAGCATAACGGGGAGCGACGTCAACGACGGAGATATTATCCAAAAAGAGCGAAAACTCGGAATACCGGTTACGCTATACCACGACGAGAGAAACGTTTCGGATGCCGAAGCGTTGGTTGTAACGGCGGCGCTTATCGGAAAAAATCCCGAGGTTATGTATGCAGACCGCAACAACATTCCGGTTATCGAACGTGCTGAACTGCTGGGATATCTAACATCAAACTATGAGCGTTCGTTTTGCATCAGCGGAACTCACGGCAAAACAACCGCAACTTCTATGTTGACTTCAATCTTTGTTAAAGCAAACAAAGACCCTTCGGCGGTTATCGGCGGAAAACTTCCGCTTATAGATGGTTATGGGCTAAGCGGAAAAAGCGATTTAATGGTTTGCGAGGCTTGCGAATATGTAGACACCTTTCTTAAACTCTCGCCGGCATATTCCGTCATACTAAATGTAGATGCCGATCATCTCGATTTTTTCGGAGACCTCGACGGAGTTAAACGCTCTTTCAAAAAGTTTGCCGAAAAAGCGACGATTGCGGTTGTTGCAAACGGAGACGACCAAAAAACGATAGATACCCTTAAAAACTGCAAAAAACCGATTATATATTTTGGAAAAAGCGATATATGCAAATACAAAATAACCGATATTTATAAGCGTGAACGTGCTTTTTATTCCTTCTCGATGTCGGTGGACGGCGAAGAGCCAAAAACTTTTGATGTCTATGTTCCGGGTGTGCAAAACGTTTACAATGCCGCTGCCTCGGTAGCGCTTGCATATGAAGCGGGTTGCACGGCAGAGGAAATCCAACAGGGGCTTGAATCGTTTAAAGGCGCCGGCAGAAGGTTTGAACAACTCGGCGTTGTTGGCGATATAACTATATACGACGACTATGCACACCATCCGGCGGAGATCGAAGTGACGCTCAACGCCGCAAAGGACATGGGATATAAAAGGGTCATAGCGGTTTTCCAACCCTTCACCTACACAAGAACATACCAACATCTAGATAGTTTTGCCAAGGCTTTATCTATAGCCGACAAAGTTGTTCTAACCGAGATTATGGGTTCTCGAGAGGTCAACATTTTAGATATCTATTCAAAAGATCTTTGCGTTAAAATCGAAAACGGCGAATGGTTCGGATCGTTTGAAAACGTAGCCGAACGAGTTGCAAGCATAGCAAAACCCGGCGATATGGTTATAACGTTGGGGTGTGGGGATGTCTATAAAGTCGCAAGGATGATAATAGATAATCTTTTAGAAAAACACAGCTAGTTATCCTTGAAAAGCTATATATAATGCGATATAATTAAAGCCTACTGAATAACAACTACAGCAAAGGCGGTGTGTTATGAAAAAGTTTATTCTAACATTAGTTTTGGTCGCTTGTTCTGTTATGTTAATTGGTTGCGCAAGCGAACCAGTTTCAAGCGTTGAAATCTACAATTTCCCGGAAGGAACCCATAGAATTGAAATTATCCAATCCAACCACGCAGAGGTTAAGCGGCATATTGTTGGCAAAAGCGAATATTCCGCCGACGACAACACGCTGGACCCGATATTTGATTGGTATAACGACTTAGTGTTGGTTGAAATAGACCCCGAACAAGCTGAAATTTTGGCGAAATCCGACAGCGGACAGACATATAAATTTTTCGTCGACGGTGAAAATGTGTTCACCTTTATCGAGCGAGGAGCAAAAAGATACATCATTTTTGACAGTTGGTATCAAGTTGAGGTTGAACCTTAAAAAAATAAACGAATAAAAAAATCATTTGTTGGCAAAATACAAGATATAACCTTGTACTTTAAAAAGAGATGATTTTTTTTATTTATGTTTATGAGATTTTTAATTGCATTCTTAATCGGTGGTGGAATATGTGTAGTAGGTCAACTGCTACTTGATTTCGCAAAGCTACACCCGGCAATAATTCTAACCTCGTTTGTTGTGGCGGGCGGTGTTTTGAGTTTTTTCGGAATCTATGGCCCATTTGTCGATTTTGCCGGAGCGGGAGCTACTGTTCCGATAATAGGTTTTGGGCATCTTTTGTATCAAGGGGTTGTCGAAGCGGTCGATAAAATCGGGTTGCTGGGTGCTTTAACCGGAGGGCTTACCGCCTCTGCCGGAGGGATAACGGGTGCGCTTTTTTTCGGGGTTGTCGTTGCGTTTATATTTAAAGCGAAAGACCAAAGCTAGCGCCCCCCTTTACAACAGCGCTTTTATGTGCTAAAATATAAAACATAAACTAATCGGAGAAAACGATGAACATTTTTCAAAACAACTTTTATTTCTACTTTAGCTTTGCAGGCTTTTATTTTTGCAAGGCTTTGTTGTGTTGTGTGAGAAACGTTAAATCAAAACCGGTTATTTTGTAACTATTTTGTGTTTTAGCTCCTCGACAACACGTCGGGGAGTTTTTGTTTTTAAAAGAAGGGAATGAACAGAAAAAATGATTATCGTGTTAAAAAAAGATCCCGATAAGATGCAACTTGAAGCTCTTGTCGGTTGGGCGACAAACCTTGGGCTTTCGATCAACCAAAGCGAAGGAAACTCAAACTTGATATTAGGGCTAATCGGGGACACTTCGGCGGTCGACATCGAGCTGATTCGAGCGCTTGAAATAGTTGAAGATGTTAAACGTATACAAGAGCCATATAAAAAAGCTAACCGCAAATTCAACAACACCAACAGCGTTGTCGATGTTTCGGGGGTTTTGATAGGAAACGGAAACTTTGCAATCTGCGCAGGGCCTTGTTCGGTTGAAAGCGAACAACAGATGATAAGCGTTGCACAAGATGTTAAAAATTCGGGAGCAACCCTTTTAAGAGGTGGTGCTTTTAAACCGAGAACCTCGCCCTATGCGTTCCAAGGTCTCGGGGGCGACGGAATAAAGCTGTTGGTTGAAGCAAAAAAAGCTTCGGGGCTTCCGGCGGTTACCGAGATTATGGAGATATCCCAACTTAAATATTTTGAGGATATCGATCTTATTCAAGTAGGCGCTCGCAATATGCAAAACTTCCAACTTTTAAAAGAACTCGGATTATCTAAAAAACCAATCCTTTTAAAACGAGGGCTAGCCAACACCATCGATGAACTTTTGATGAGCGTTGAATATATCATGGCGGGGGGAAACAGCAACGTTATTCTATGCGAAAGAGGGATAAGAACGTTTGAAACCTCGACACGCAACACCCTTGATATATCGGCTATACCTGTGCTTAAGAAAAAAACACACCTTCCGATAATGATCGACCCCTCCCACGCAAGCGGAAGCTACACGCTGGTTAAACCCCTTGCTATGGCATCGGTTGCGGCAGGTTGCGACAGTTTGATGATAGAGGTTCATGGTAATCCGCAAAAAGCGTTGTGTGATGGGGCGCAGTCATTGACCCCAAAAAAGTTTGATGATGTTGCGAAAGCTGTTTTTGCTCTTCGTCCGTATTCGATGAAACCGGAGGATTTCGAATGATTATAGGGATAGTGGGGCTGGGGTTAATCGGCGGTTCTCTTGCAAAAGCGATTAAACAAAGGCGAGACGACCAAGTTTTCGGGCTTGACACAAACCCCGAAACTATCGAAAAAGCAAAGTCGGAAAACATTATCGATGAGGTTTTATCCGAAAAAAACATAAAACTATGTGATTATATATTAATAGCGCTCTACCCCGACGACACCGTTTTGTTTATAGAGCAATATAAAGATTTTTTTAAAAAAGGCGCCGTTATAATCGATTGCGCCGGAACGAAACAAACGGTCTGTGGAAATGTTTTTCCGCTAGCAAAAAAACATGGCTTTTTGTTTATAGGCGGACACCCTATGGCAGGGGTAGCAAAGACGGGGTATGACGGATCGTTTGACAATATGTTTAAAAACGCTTCGATGATTTTGGTTTTTCCCGAAAAGATAGACGGCGAAATTCAACGAGAGGTAGAGCGGTTTTTCCTGTCGCTGGGTTTTAAAGAGATAACCGAAAGTTCGGCCAAGGAACACGACAGGATAATAGCGTTTTCCTCGCAACTCGCCCACATAATCTCGAGCGCATACGTTAAAAGCGAAACCGCAACAAGATACAACGGTTTTTCGGCGGGGAGTTTTCGAGATATGACAAGGGTAGCTTGGCTCAACGAACAACTTTGGTCGAGGCTTTTTATCGACAACAGAATGTTTCTTTCAAACGAAATAGAAACGCTTATCCGGCATCTTTCGGAATACAAAAAAGCGCTTGACCAAAATGATCTTTCATATATGCAGGATCTTTTAAAGCAAGGACGAATTATTAAACAACAGTTAAACAATGCGGAGAAAACAAAATGAAAAAAGTTTCGGTTAAAACCGCCTCAAAAAATTATCAAGTTTTGATTGGCGAAAACCTATTGGAAAAAAGCGGAGCTATGATAAAAGAGATAATAACGGCCCAAAAAGCGCTTGTCGTTTGCGACCAAAACACAAGTTGTTTATATCGAAAGACGGTTGAAACTTCGCTTAAAGAGAATGGGTTTTTGGTGTCGAGCTTTACATTTGAGCCGGGAGAAAAAAGCAAAACCCCAAAAACCGCCCTCGAGATAGTGGAAGTTTTGTCGCAACAGGATTTTTCAAGAAGCGATATAGTGGTGGCGGTAGGGGGCGGAATAACGGGGGATATTTCGGCGTTTAGCGCATCTATCTATCAAAGGGGAATACGGGTGATAGCGATTCCGACATCGCTGCTCGCTATCGTTGATAGCTCGGTTGGTGGCAAAACGGGGGTGAACCTCGAAAAAGGCAAAAACCTTATGGGAACGTTTTTTCAACCCGACCTTGTTATATGCGACACCAACTGTCTTGCTTCTCTTCCAAACGAAAACTATCTTGACGGCATAGCCGAGATAGTTAAAACCGCCGTTTTGTTTGACAGCGATATGTTTAAACTGCTTGAAACAAAACAGTTTGATATTAAAGAGATTATCGAGATGTCGGTTAGATATAAAGCAAAAGTTGTTGAACAGGACGAAACCGAAAAAGGGGAACGCAAAAAGCTAAACCTAGGGCATACCATCGGACACGCTATCGAAAAGCTAACCGATTACACCGTGTCGCATGGAAAGGCGGTGGCTATCGGTTTGGCGGTCGTTGCGAATTTTGCCGAACGTTCCGGCATATCGGAACAAGGATGCGCCGACAAGATAACCAAACTGCTAGAAAGTTTTGGGCTTTCGGTCGATTGCGAATATTCCGCAAAAAGCCTTGCAGAATGCGCAATGTCGGACAAAAAGAGGGATGGCGGCGAGATCTCCCTCGTGTTACCAAAACGTATCGGGGAATGTGTTATAAAAAACTATCCGACAACTAAACTTCAAGAGATAATAGAACTGGGGACAGGGTATGGACGTTAGAGTTTCTCCCAAAAAACTTTCGGGAAATATTGAAGCAATAACCTCAAAATCGGTTGCGCATAGAATGTTGATTGCGGCGGCGGTAGCGAACGACACAACAAAGCTTATCATCAACAACACCAACGCAGATATAACCGCAACGATAGAAGCATTAAAACAGCTGGGCGCAACGATAACGGTTGAAAACAATATCTACACCGTTTCTCCCATCAAAAACGATGCTCAAAAAACCTTAACGATAGATTGTTTTGAAAGCGGTTCAACGTTTAGATTTTTGTTGCCGCTCGTTTGCGCCAAAGGGTTTTCGGCTCTGTTTCAAGGTGGCGGAAGGTTGCCCTTGCGACCGATAGGCGAACTGACCGACGTTTTGCAAAACCACGGTGTTTCGGTCGGCTTTAAACAAGAGGGAAAAAGTTTGCCGCTCGAAGTTTTCGGAACGCTTGAAAGCGGAACGTTTGAGATTTTCGGAAACATAAGCTCGCAATATATAACCGGCCTTTTGTTTGCGGCTTCCTGTTTAAAGGGGGATAGCGAGATTATCGTTAAAGGGGAAACTCAAAGCGAAAGCTACATAAATTTAACAATTGATTGTCTTAAGCAGTTTAATGTTGATATAATAAAAACAAATGGTGGTTATCTTGTTAAAGGTTCTCAAAAGTTTATATCCCCAAAAGAGATAAAGGTTGAAGGGGATTGGAGCAATGCGGCGTTTTTTGTTGTTGGGCTTTTGGGAAACGGAGAGGTTTTAAACATCGACCAACATTCAAAACAGGGCGACAAAAGGATAGCCGAAATCGTTAAAAGCTATGAGCAAAACGACAGGACAGAGTTTTCGTTTAGCGCAAAGGATATCCCCGACCTTGTGCCGATTATGTCGGTTTTGGCGTGTTCTAAAAAAGCCAAAACAACGATAACCGATTGCGCAAGGCTAAGGCTTAAAGAAAGCGACAGGCTTTCAACAACGTTTGAGATGATAACGGCGCTTTCGGGGGATATCAAAATCGATGGCGATGATATCATAATAAACGGAAACGGAACGCTTTCGGGCGGAACGGTCGAAAGCCACAACGACCATAGAATAGCGATGGCGGCGGCTATCGCTTCGGTTATAGCGACAGACGATATAATTATAAAGGATGCGTTGGCGGTTGAAAAATCATATCCTGCATTTTTTGAAGATTTTAAAAAACTCGGAGGGCAGATTGAATGGCTTCAAGCATAGGCAAAAATATTAAAGTTTCGATTTTTGGCGAATCGCATTCAGACGCTTGCGGAGTTTCTATCGAAGGAGTTCCCGCCGGCATCGAGATAGATTTCGACAACATCGAAAAACTCGTTGAAAGAAGAAGGCCGAAAAAAGACGGGCTTTCAACGGCGAGGAGCGAAACCGATAATCCAACGTTTATATGTGGAATCAAAGACGGCATAACAACGGGAACGCCGATTACCGCAATAATACAAAACAGCGACACGAGGTCTAAAGACTATGATAAACTGCGAAACGTTCCAAGACCCGGTCATGCGGATTTTCCGGCACACATTAAATATAGCGGAAACAACGATATTCGAGGAGGGGGGCATTTTTCCGCAAGGCTCACCGCTCCTTTAGTAGTAGCCGGCGCTATATTTAAACAACTGCTCGAGCAAAAAGGCATATTCATCGGAACACACGTTTCGTCGATTGGGGATATCATCGATGATCCGATAGATCCTTTGACCGGCTCACCCACCCAATTAAAGGATATATTAAAAAAACAAATTCCGGTTTTTTCCGATCAAAAACGAGAAAAAATGATTGAAAAAATTCTTTTGGCAAAACAAAACGGCGACAGCGTTGGCGGAACGGTTGAATGTTCCGTTGTTGGGTTGCCGGTTGGGGTTGGAAGCCCGATGTTTGATGGAATTGAAAACAGATTGTCTTATGGAATGTTTGGAATACCGGCGGTTAAAGGTATCGAATTTGGGAGCGGGTTTTTTGGCTCATCCCTTTTGGGAAGCCAAAACAACGACCAATACGAGATGAAAGATAACGCTATCAAGACCAAGACAAACAATTCGGGCGGAATTTTGGGCGGCCTTTCAAACGGTATGCCGATTGTGTTTAAAGTTGCGTTTAAACCCACCCCCTCGATAGCAAAGCCCCAACAAACCGTTAATCTTTCTGATTTGAAAAACGAAACGTTAACGATAGAAGGGCGTCATGACCCTTGTGTTGTCATAAGGGGTGCGGCGGTTGTCGAGGCGATGGCGTCAATTGTTGTGTATGATATGTTGCAGGATGTTTAACAGATTAAAACAAATAATTTATAAAGAGGTATAACAATTATGGTAGAACTTGAACAGTATCGAAACGAGATCGACAACATCGATGATGAAATAGCAAAACTTTTTGAAAAACGAATGAAGATAGCCGGAAACGTTGCGGATTATAAAACTAAAAACAATCTCCCCGTTATAAACAAACAAAGGGAACGAGAGATAATTTCAAGGGTTACTGAAAACGTTGACGAACAGTTTTCAATGTATGCGAAATTTTTGTTCAACTCGATGTTTGATGTTTCGAGGGCATATCAAGTTAGCCTTAAGCCCCACGACACCGAGCTTGAACAAAAAATTCAACAAGCAGTTGAACAATCAATTCCGCTGTTTCCCAAAAAAGCCGTTGTTGCGTGCCAAGGGGTCGAGGGGGCATATTCCCAAGTCGCTTGCGACAACATCTTTCCTCTTGCAAACATCATGTATATGACGTCGTTTGACGGCGTATTTAACGCTGTTGAACAAGGGCTTTGCCAATATGGCGTTTTGCCTATCGAAAACAGCTCTAACGGTTCGGTCAACGAGGTGTATGACCTCATGAAAAAACATAACTTTTATATAGTTCGAAGCATTAACCAACGTTTGAGCCATAATCTTTTGGCGCTTAAAGGTGTAGATGTTTCGGAGGTAAAAGAGATATATTCCCACAACCAAGCGATAGCGCAGTGTAGCGAATTTTTAGAAAAACATAAGAATATTAAAGTTATCCCCTGCGAAAACACAGCGTATGCGGCAAAGATGATATTTGAATCAAAGCGCAAAGATATAGCGGCGATAGCGTCGAGCAACTGCGCAATGCTTTATGACCTTGAAAGCATCGAAGAAAGGGTTCAAAACAACGAGGACAGCTTCACAAAGTTTATCGTTATCTCGAAAAAACTCGAGATATACGGCGGTGCCGACAAGATAAGCTTTATGACAACGGTTCCCCACACGCCGGGGGCGCTGGGATATCTTCTCGGAAAATTTTCCGCTATGGGAATTAATCTTTGCAAGATCGAAAGCCGACCGATGCCGGGTTCGGAGTTTCCGTTTATGTTCTATTTCACCGTTGATGCATCGGTTTGGTCGAAAGAGGTTACAAGGCTTTTTGGCGATCTTTCCGAAACTTATGCCCAGTTTGAGTTTTTGGGCGCATACACGGAGCTTTAAGAGCTATGAAGTTTTGTCTTATCGGGAACCCTGTAAAACATAGTTTCAGCAAGAATGTTCATGAAAAATATTTTAACTGCCCATATGACTTGGTCGAACTTTTGCCGAACGAACTTTCAAGGTTTATGGCAAAAAAAGATTTCGACGGAATAAACGTTACATTGCCGTATAAACAAAGCGTTATAGAATATTGCGATGCGCTAACAAAAACCGCCGCCGAAATCGGCGCTGTTAACACTATCGTTAAACAAAAAGACGGGAGCCTTTTGGGGGATAACACAGATTTTTTCGGGCTTTTATACACGATTAAAAACCTTGGGCTTGAAAACAAAAAAGTTGTAGTTCTTGGAAGCGGCGGAACTTCGAAAACCGCCGTTTGCGTCCTGAATTCGCTTTTGGCAAACCCCGTTGTTGTGTCGAGAAACGGCGAACAAAACTATCAAAACATATCGAACCACAGCGATGCTTTTATGATAGTTAACACGACCCCTGTCGGGATGGTTCCAAACAGCAACAAAACCCCCGTCGATGTTGGGTTGTTTAAAAATCTTTCGGCGGTTGTTGATGTTGTCTATAATCCGCTTTTGACAAAACTTTGTTTCGAAGCCGAGCAAAATGGCATAAAAGCGGTGGGCGGTCTTTCGATGCTTGTTGCGCAAGCTGCGAAAGGCAATGAGCTTTTTTTGGGAAAAAACGGACAGACAGAAAAAATTGAATTTATCAAAAACGAAGTTAAAGCTCAAAAACAAAACGTTGTTTTAATCGGTATGCCGGGAAGCGGAAAGACAACGGTTGGAAACAAACTTGCAAAAAGGCTTTCAAAAACATTTGTCGATATCGATGACGAGATTAAAAAACAATATAGCAAAACCCCAAAAGAGATCATCGAAACTAAAGGGGAAAGCGTTTTTAGGCAGTGTGAAACGGAAGTTCTAAAACGTTTTTCTGAACAAAATTCCCTTGTTATTTCAACGGGCGGAGGGGTTGTCACGGTTGAACAAAACAAATTTTTGCTAAAACAAAACGGCATTTTGTTTTTTCTCGATCGAGACATTAAAAATCTTGAAACAAAAGGGCGGCCTCTTTCGCAAAAACAAGGGCTTGAAAAACTCTATAACGAAAGAATTGACCGCTATCTTGATTTTGCCGACCACACCGTTAGCCGCTCGGAAAATCTAGATCAACGGATTGATGAAATATTGGAGAAACTTTAGAAGATGAAATTTTTAATAATCAACGGACCTAATATAAATATGTTGGGTATTCGAGAAAAAGGCATCTATGGAAACGAAAGCTATGATATGCTTTTGGAAAAGATCAAAAACCATTGCGAAAAACTTTCGGTTGAACATGAATGTTTCCAAAGCAACTGTGAAGGCGAGATAGTTTCGAAGATTCAACAAGCTTTTTTTAAAGGTGTAGACGGAATAGTTATCAACCCGGCGGCATACACACACACGAGCATTGCGATTTTAGACGCTCTTAAAGCTGTTGACATTCCGACCGTCGAGGTTCATATAAGCGACATATCAAAACGAGAGGAATTTAGGAAACATTCCTTTGTTTCAACCGTTTGCAAAACGTCGTTTATCGGGCTTGGAACCGAAGGATATATAAAAGCGATCGATTATTTAAACCAAAATAAACAAGAAAATTGAGATAATTAACTAAAATAGCAACATTTATGAATTTTTATACCGTGACAGCTTGACATTTGCATAATGAATAAGATATAATTTCATGTTACAGGGGTTATTTATCCCTTTAAAAATGTTGATTTCTTTGGTCGTAAATTATATTTACACAAAAACTTCAAAAGACCGAGGATTAAAAAAATAGAAACAGGGCGTTTTTGCATAAAATTATAAGCAAAAATCTTTGTTGATTTTGAAAAGGAGATTGTTATGAAGCCGACGTATCATCCAAAAAAGAAAACCCGTAAAGTTGAACATGGTTTTCTAAAACGCATGAGAACAAAAAACGGACGCAAGATCTTAGCTCGTCGCCGTTCTAAGGGCAGAGCGAAAATCTGTGCATAATAATGCCAAAAAAGCTACCGTCTTTAACTCGCAATTTTCAGTTTAAAAGAGCATATAACCGCGCAAAAGGGATAGTTTGTCCCTATTTTGTGGCATATGTTATCCGAAACAAAAATTGCGGAACAAGGCTTGGAATAACGGCAGGAAAAAAAATCGGTTGTGCGGTCGAGCGAAACCGAGCAAGAAGAATTGTCAAAGCCGCTGCGACAGAAATTATTTCGTCTGCAGACGGCTGTTTCGACATTGTGTTTGTTTGTCGAAGAAAAGCCGTGTTTGCCAAAACCCATGAGCTTGTTCCATTTATGCAAAAAGCGTTGACACAAGCTAATGTTTTAGAAAGCCCAAAAAAACCATAGTGTATGAAAAAAATTATCATCTATCTAATTAGATCATACCAAAAAAACATATCCCCAAACCTTGGAAACAACTGCCGGTTTGATCCAACCTGTTCGGAATACACGATACAAGCGGTTGAAGAATGGGGGGTGTTTTTGGGGCTATGTCTTGGATTTTCAAGAATTCTGCGTTGCAACCCGTTTAACAAAAAATGGGGTGTCGATGATGTTCCAAAACGTAAAAAAAAATAGAAGTTTTTTCTATGCAAATAATGTAGTTATACTATAATAATGTAATAACAGCCTTTTATATGGCTTAATGGAGGAACCCCTATATGTTAGATTCAATCTGGGCGATAATTGCGTATCCGCTAGGATTCATAATGCAATATTGCTATAAATTTGCACACGAGATATTAAGCCTTCCGGTTTCATATGTCTTTGCGCTTGTATTCTTCACGATTATAACGAAAGTTTTGTTGTTCCCTCTTGCGATTAAACAACAACGCTCAAGCGTTACGATGGCGGTCTACAAACCCATGCTTGACGAAATCCAAAAGAAATATAAGGACGACCGAGCAAAACAAAACGAAGAGATGATGAAGTTGCAACAGGAATATGGCTATAACCCAATGTCGGGTTGCCTTCCTATGCTTATCCAACTTCCAATTCTTTTTGGTCTTATCGAAGTTATTTATAAACCTTTAACATATATGCTCTTTATTCCAAAAGAAATTGTCTCGGCTCTTGTTAACGCTGTTCCGGCGGCGGCTGCGGCGCTTGCGGAAAACCCAAGCGATAGATTTATCGAAAACATGGTTATCGAAGGAATCAAGACCGATCCAACAGCTTATTCAAACCTTGTTGTAGAAGGTTTTTCTGCCGATATAATCTCGGCAAACATCGCAAAGATTGCGGATCTTAACATGAGCATCGGAGCTATCAACCTTTGGGAAGTTCCGGCTTTTGAATGGTCGCTAATGCTTCTTATCCCGTTGTTCTCGGTTGGAACGATGCTTGCATCTTCGCTTTTCTCGATGGCAGCAAGCGGACAAAAAGCCGCAATGGGCAACAGCCTTATCGTGACCCAAGTTATGATGACCGCTATGTTTGCTTGGTTTTCGTTCTCGTTCCCAGCCGGTATGTCGATCTATTGGGGCGTTCAAAACCTTATAGCTATCATCCAAATGTTTATTCTTAAGAAATTTATCAACGTTGAAAAATACAGGGAAAAACTCGAAGCTGAAATTGAATTAAAAAAGAAGCTTAAAAAAGAAAAGAAAAAAGTTAAAGTTAAAGATAAAGCCGGAAACGTTGTCGAAAAAGAAGTTCCGGCAAGCGAACTTGCAAAACTTCGTTTGCAAAAAGCAAGGGAACTTGATGCCGAAAAATATGGCGAAGCCGATAGCGAAGCTTTCGACACCAGTGATGTTGGGGAATTCATCATAGCTCCGCAACTGCCGCAAGAAAAGAAAGCAAACAAAAAATCCAAAAAATCGTCTGACGAACAAGAGGAAAAACCGGAATAGACCTTTAACTTTAATTAAAAATAATAGGAGGAGAGTTTCGTGAAAGAGATAATAGCAACGGCGAAAACGGTTGACGAAGCCATTGAAAAAGCGTGTCAAGAGCTTTCGGTCAACAAAGACGACGTTAATGTGAGCATCGAAATATTGGAGATGCCCCAAAAAAAGCTTTTTAGATCAATACCGGCGAAGGTTAAAGTTTCGCTCGATGAAGACAGTTTCTCGATTAGAGATCTTGTTCGAGGGGAAGATAAAAAGAAAGCAGATCCGCCTAAACAAAAGCCACAACAAAACAAAAAACAATTTGAAAAACCTGTTGGTCAACCCGCAGTTAAGCCAATACAAAAGCAACCGATTAAACCACAAAAAGAAGAAAAAGAGGTTGAACTCGACAAGCTTCCAAACGGCGCAAAAGCCGCTCTTGAATATCTTCAAAGCGTTGCAAGCTGCATGGGCGCTACAAAGTTGACCTATAAAGCGGTTGAGATCGAAAAGGGAATTAAATTCCTTGTCGATGGCGAAGACAGCGCAACCCTCATAGGTAGACGCGGCGATGTTATGGATAGCCTTCAATATCTTTGCCTTTTGGTTTCAAACAGAGCCGATGAAGAATATTGCAAGATAACGTTTGATGTTGCAAACTATCGCAACAAGAGAGCCGGCGTTCTTGAATCGTTGGCGACAAAGGTTGCTATTAAAGTTAAAAAGACAAGGCGCAACCAAACGCTTGAACCGATGAATCCTTATGAAAGAAGAATAATCCATAGCACAATCCAAGAAATCGACGGCGTTCGTTCGGAATCTGTTGGGTTCGAGCCAAACCGCCGAGTGGTTGTTATTCCGGAGGGCGGTCGAGCAAACAGAAAGCCATATAACAATAGCAACAATCGCTCAAGATATAACGATCGACCGAAAAAAGATTTCAGCAAACCCCAAACCCCGCACACCGAAACAAAACCCGAAACAAAACCCGAAAACAAAGAGCCGAAACAGCAAGATCCAAACGCAATGAAAAATCTTTACGGCAAGATTGAGTTTTAATTAGTTCTTGCAATACTACAATAAAAGCATAACATCTGTACTGAACAACTAGTTGTTCAGTACACTTTAATTATAGTGGAGTGTATTCGTTTGATGGATAAATTATTATTTAAGTTAAGCAATCTTTTGGGGAAGGTTATCAGCAAAGAGAAATATGAAAGTTTGAAAAAAAAGTTTCATAAATACTACAAAAACCCCATTGCTTTTTTCAAATATGATGCTCCGATATTAAATGTTAATACGCTTGTAGATAATGGATATATGTTGCAATGCGCTAAATCTTCCGGCGACTATTTTTCGCAGTGTGGTCAAGATTTCTTTTTGGCAAACACAATATTTAAAGGAAAAACAGATGGCGTGTTTTTGGATGTTGGAGCAAACGATCCTGTTGTAATTAACAACACCTATTATTTTGAAAAAATAGGTTGGACAGGAATTGCATTTGAACCGCAAAAGCATCATTGCGAAAAATATAATAGCGTTAGAAAAACAAAATGCCTTGACGTTGCTGTTGGTTGTGAAGATACAACTATTTGGCTACATAGAGATGATGAATACGACACACTAGCGTCGGTTTCGAACATTCAAGAGGGTAGCGCATACGAAGTCAAACAGGTTAGGATTTCTGATGTTTGCGACCAAAACAACATAACTCATGTTGATTATATGAGTTTGGATTTAGAAGGATATGAAGAAAACGCTATCAACGGCATTGATTTTGAAAAGTTAACAATTGATGTTATTTCATTAGAAAACGCCGGCGCTGCGATGGTGTTACCCGAGAAAAAAATCCGCAAACTGCTCGAAAGCAAAGGATTTGTGCGGATTGCCAGAATAGTAATCGATGATATTTTTATCAGCAAAAAACTATATCAAGAAAAGTTTTGCAAATTTGATAATTTTGGCGGACGTTTTTAATCCACCTCCCCCCACCGAACAACGTGGGGGGATTTTTGCGTTTTGACTTATCTTGTTAGATATATTATAATTTATTAATAATCCGAATACCCCGTGTAGGGAATGCATTGTATGCATTCCGAAATGCGGAATACGAAATGCGAAAACCAAAATCGGCATAGCGTACTAGAAATGGCGGAACGCATACAATGCGTTCCCTACGATTTACTCTGATGGCGCAAAAACCGCAGGATTATTTATATTGCGCATCTGCCTTTGGCTACAATCTTTGGGAAGGAAATCGTTTTATGAATTCAATCATCATTGCTGATAAACTGCATAAGATATATCGAGTGGGCGAAAACGTGGTTCATGCGCTTAAAGGGGTTTCGCTTTCTATCGGCGTTGGCGAATTTGTTTCGATAACGGGTCCTTCGGGTTCGGGGAAATCGACGATGCTAAACGTTCTCGCAGGTCTTGAACCGGCAACATCGGGGCATATCTTTGAATGCGGACACCGTATCGACGGAATGTCGGAAAACGATCTTGTTAAATTTCGCCGAGAAAATGTTGGGTTTATATTTCAATCGTTTAACCTTATCCAAACGATGACCGCCGCCGAAAACGTTGCACTACCGCTCACGTTTAAGGGAGAACCCAAGGCTCTTCGCCTTGAAAAAGCAAGGCGAATGCTTGAGGTTGTTGGGCTTGCGAGCCACCTTAACCATAAACCCATGCAGATGTCGGGAGGGCAACAACAGCGTGTTGGTATAGCGAGAGCGCTTGTTGTTAACCCCAAGATTATATATGCCGACGAGCCGACGGGAAACCTCGACAGCAGCAACGGCAAAGAGGTTTTGGCGATTATAAAAGATATCGTAGCAAGGCAAAGAGTGACGGTTGTTATGGTTACGCATGACCCCGAGCTTGCGAAACAGACCGACAGGATTGTTTATCTTAAAGACGGGATGTTGATGTAGGGGTTTTTGTTTAGTTGAGAGTTGATAATTAAGAGTTGAGAGTTAATTTTTAAGAGGTGGGTATGAGAAAGGTATTAAGCGGATTTTTAATTGCGTTTGTTTTTGCGGTGTTTTTTGTGCCGTCGGCTTTTGCGAGTTCGATTGTCACCCAAATAAATGGGTCTGCTAATTTGCCGGTTGTTAATCAAAACAGTCCTTGGAATTTAGAGTCGATGGAATTTGCTGTACCAATTGGAATAGCTGCTAAAGTTACATCTGTAGAAATAGATTTATCAGCTTCAAGTATATTATCAAACATCGGAGGTAATCCGATTAAAGAAGATAATATTACTCAAACTAGGCTTCCAACCGCTGAACATAATTACTACACAGTTTATTTTGATTCCGCAAGCACAACAGTTAAGGGGACTGCTTCGTTGGGTGATCAAGATATAATTGTTACGCTTAAGTTTGACTCTATCACTACTACGCCTGAAACAACAAAGTTTAAAGTGAAGGTTGAAGAACCTTTGCCAGAGCCGACACCAATCCCCCCCGCACCGCCTATCCCCGAACCCACACCCGAGCCTACACCCGAGGCGTTCAGCATTCCGAAAGTTATCATTTCGGGATTTTCAACAGACCCCGCCCAGGTTGTCGCCGGCGAAGAGTTCGTGCTTTATCTTACATACAAAAACACCTCGACAACGGGGTCGATATCAAACTTTAAAATCTCGCTAACCTCCGACGGAACGTTTAACGCTGTCTCGGGTTCGCTGACAAACTTTATAACCAAACTCGAAGCCGGAGCCAGCCAAACGACCGCCATTTCCCTTATGCCCAAAGCCGACACGGCGCCGGGTTCATACAACGTTAACCTCTCGCTCAACTATGATGCCGACGGTTCAGGGAACAACACCCCCGTGACCGACACCGAGGTTATAGCAATCCCGGTTGAACAGATCCCCGAAGCAAAGCTCCAACCTCTCGAGATTGTTCCGGAAGCGCCGTTTGTGGGGCAGGATTTCAACGTCATGTGTTCCGTTAACAACACGGGGAAATCAAAGCTATATAACGTTACCGCCACCGTTTCTTGCGATGGATTTATCGAACCTCAAGAGGTGTATCTCGGAAACATCGAATCGGGTGCAACGGGAACTGTCGACCTATACTCAAACCCTTTAAGAGAGGGAAACGCTGTTATTGCGCTAGACATTGTATATGAAGACGAAAAGGGAAAAGAATTTTCGTTAAGCGAAACGAGCGAAGTTTTCATCTCGACATATATGCCGACCGATGTTATGCCCGACATTATGCCCCCCGAAGAAACCGGTGGTTCTGCCGTTGGTTGGATCGTTGCGATAATATTTCTAATCATTGCGGGCGGTGTTGCGGCCTTCATAATAATTCGGCGCAAAAAGAAAAAACTTGCCGCCGCTCGTGACCGGGAGATTGCAAGACAGATCGAACAACAGATGATATATCAAAACAATGGATATAATTAAGTGAAAAGTTAAAAGTGAAAAATGAAAAATTAAGGTGTCGCAAGAGCGACAGATTAAAATTTTAAATTTGAAAATCAAAGATTTTCTACATTAATTATTCACTATTCACTCTTCATTCAAAAAGTCACACGGCAGTATAAAGGAGCATGGTTAAACTATGAAATGGACTGAACTGCTAAAATTTTCGGCTAGTAACCTGTTTCGGCGAAAGCTTCGAACCTCGCTCACCCTTATGGGGGTTATCATCGGAACGGCTTCGATAGTCGTTATGATGTCGCTTGGTATTGGGCTTAACCATTCGTATATAGAGCAGATCGAAAACAGCGGAACGCTCACTAGAATAACGGTTTATAGCAACAGTTTTTTCGGAGGTATGCCGGGCGAACAAAGCTCCGATATAAAGCTTGACCAACCAACGCTAGACACGTTTTCCGCATTCCCCCACGTTGTTGAGACCTCGCCTGTCTACGAATTCGGCGTTTTAGCAAGGTCGGGTAAATACGAAAACCATATGTATGTAACGGCGATGACCTACGATATGTTGATGGCTT
>CAYJKJ010000019.1:0-43979 GCA_964370715.1 uncultured Faecalibacterium sp. | reverse complement strand
CTTAACGACTTAGGGCGACACACGCCCTAAGAACCCGCTCGCTTTTGCCGCTTGAATTCTTGGCGACTGGCAAAAGCTGGTTTGGTGGATTTTGGGTGGGAGGGTGCTTCGCTTCGGGAATTGATTTGTTTGGGTGTGGGGTTTTGGTTTTCATCAAACGTCGATATTTTTTGCTTTAGAAAATTAGCCTCCCTCTATGAGGGAGGTGGGAGTTAGACACCACAAAAAACCCCTTTAAAGAACATCGCCGCAGCGACTAATATGTCGGTTCTCGATAAAATCACCAACCGAAATATTTTTGCAACTTAAATTTTAGAAAGCGTGGTCATAAAAATTATGAATTTTAAAAAAATAGAGGGTGGCGTTTGTGCCGCTAAAGGTTTTAAGGCTAGCGGAGCTGCTGCCGGAATTAAAAAAGGCTCGACAAAACTTGATGTAACGCTGATAGCGAGCGACAAGGATTGCGCCGCCGCCGCAGTCTACACGCAAAATCTTGTTAAAGGTGCGCCTATCGCTGTTTGCAAAAAGCATCTTGAAAAAGGAACGGCGAAAGCGATTATCTGTAACAGCGGAAACGCAAACACCTGTAACGCTGACGGTGTTGAAAAGGCGCAAAAGATGTGTCAAATAGCGGGGGAGATTTTGGATATCGACCCGAAAGACGTTGTTGTCGCTTCGACAGGGGTTATCGGACAGGTGCTTAATATTGAACCTATCGAAAACGTTAAAGGAAAACTAAAAGAAAGTTTAAGCTACGACGGTTCTGATATGGCAGCAACCGCTATCATGACAACCGATACATACAAAAAAGAATATGCAGTGTCGTTTGAGCTTGATGGGAAAACGGTGTCTGTCGGGGGAATTGCAAAGGGCAGCGGAATGATCCACCCAAACATGGCGACGATGCTTTGCTTTGTTACAACCGATTGCAGTATATCGAGCGATATGCTTGGTATTGCGGTTAAAAAAGCGGCCGATTTAAGCTTTAACATGATAAGCGTTGATGGAGACACCTCGACAAACGATATGCTTTGTTGTTTGGCAAACGGAATGGCTGAAAACGAATTAATCGCCGAACAAGGCGAGGAGTTTGAGCTGTTCTTTTTGGGGTTGCTCGAAGTTTGCAAACAACTTTCTAAACTAATGGCGGCAGATGGCGAGGGGGCGACCAAGCTTATTATCTGCAAAACGGTTGGCGCAAATGACCAACCAACCGCAAAAACCGTTGCAAAATCGGTTATCTGTTCAAATCTTTTTAAAGCGGCTATGTTTGGAGAGGATGCAAACTGGGGCAGAATTTTATGCGCTATTGGTTATAGCGGAGCTTCGGTTGATGTTGAAAAAATTGATGTTAGTTTTGAGAGCGAAAACGGATTACTTGATGTTTGTAAAGATGGCGCAGGCATAGATTTTTCGGAACAAAAAGCAAAGAAAGTTCTTTCTTCAAAAGAGATTACCGTTTTGGTTGATCTTAAGAGCGGAACGGAACAAGCCGAGGCGTATGGTTGCGATTTAACCTATGATTATGTAAAGATAAATGGCGACTACAGAACATAGGATTTTGAAAGGGATATATTTTAATGAGTAAGTTTGAAACAGGACAAAGAGCGCAGATTTTAATCGAGGCGTTGCCATATATAAAGAGATATTCCGGCGAAACGGTTGTTGTTAAATATGGCGGAAACGCCATGATTAATGAGGAACTCAAGCTTTCGGTTATAAGCGATATCGTGTTGATGCAACTCGTTGGCATAAACGTTGTGTTGGTGCATGGCGGAGGCCCCGAGATTAGCTCGATGTTAGACAAGATAGGGAAAAAATCCAAGTTTATTAACGGGCTTCGGTATACCGATAAAGAAACTATGGATATAGTTCAACAGGTTCTTGCCGGAAAGGTCAACAAAGATATCGTTCAATTGGTTGAAAGCTATGGCGGAAAAGCGGTTGGGCTTTGCGGTCTCGATGGTTCGCTTTTGCAAGCAAAGAAAAACGACAACGAAGATTTGGGGTTTGTTGGCGATGTGGTCCAAGTTAACACCGATATAATTAAAACCGCCCAAAAAGGCGGATATATACCGGTTATTTCAACCGTTGCAACAGGGGTTGAGACAAAACAAGGCGAGATGTATAACGTTAACGCCGACAACGCCGCCGCTCAAATTGCCGCCGCTCTTGATGCGAAAAAGCTGCTTTTGATGACCGATATAAAGGGGCTTTTAAGGGATAAAGACGATGAAAACACCCTCATAGCGGAGGTTTCAATCGATGATATAAAAGAGCTTAAACAACAGGGCGTTATATCGGGGGGGATGATTCCGAAAGTTGATTGTTGCAAAAAAGCGCTAGACTGTGGGGTCAAAAAGGTTAACATCATCGACGGGCGAGTTCCACACGCTTTGCTTATCGAGATCTTCACCGACGAAGGAATCGGAACGATGTTTTATCGCTAGATGGGGGATGAAATTTAAGGAGGAATGCTTATGTTTAATGAGATTAAAAAAACCGATAAACAATATGTGATCAACAGTTATGACAGGATTGACCTCGCTATCGAAAGCGGTTTTGAAAGCACGGCGGTTGATGCTAGCGGAAAACAATACATCGATTTCACCAGCGGTATTGGGGTTAATTCGCTAGGATATAGCAACCCGAAATGGAGCGAAGCGGTTGCAAAACAAGCCGAAAAGCTACAGCATATAAGCAACTATTATTATAATTCGACGAGCGCAAATCTTGCGAAAAAACTAGCACAGCTTTCGGGGATGGCTAGAATATTTTTCGCAAATTCCGGATGCGAGGCGAACGAATGTGCTATAAAAATAGCGAGGAAAACAGGGGAAGAAAAAGGAAGATACAAGATTATAACGCTTGAAAATTCGTTTCATGGAAGAACGATAACAACGCTTGCGGCAAACGGTCAAGAGGTTTTCCACAAAAGTTTTCTGCCGTTAACTAAGGGGTTTAGTTATGCAAAACCCAACGATATCAACAGCGTTGAACAGCTAATCGATGAAAAAACTTGTGGCGTTATGGTTGAATGCGTTCAAGGAGAGGGCGGAGTTTTTCCGCTTGATAATGAATTTTTGAAACAACTCAGAGCGCTTTGTGATAAAAAAGAGATTGTTTTGATTATAGACGAGGTTCAAACCGGAATAGGCAGAACGGGCGAGATGTTCGCCTTTCAGTCTGCCGGGATACTCCCCGATATTTTAACGATAGCAAAGGGTCTTGGGGGCGGATTGCCGATTGGGGGATGTTTGGTTAGCGACAAGCATAAAGATGTTTTGGCGTTTGGCGACCATGGCTCGACGTTCGGAGCAAATCCGGTTTGCGCCGCCGGAGCAAACGCTGTGTTGGAACAAATAGCAAACGAGGAGTTTTTAACGAGCGTTAAACAAAAGGGCGAATATTTTAAAACAAAGCTTGAACAACTCGAACAGGTTGAGTTTGTTCGAGGAAAAGGGCTTATGCTAGGGGTTAAGCTTAAAGACAAAGAGGCTAAAGATGTGTTGAAAAGATGTGTTGAAGAGGGGCTTTTAATCTTAACCGCAAAGGATTTAATAAGGTTTTTGCCGCCGCTTAACATAAGCTATCAAGATATCGATAACGGGCTTTTAATTTTCAAAAAAGTTTTGGAGGAACAACAATAATGAAGCATCTATTAAAGCTACTTGATTGGGACAAACAGGAGATATTAAAGGTGTTGGATGAGGCCGACAGGCTTAAAGCCGAGACAAAAAAAGGGGTAGAACACCACATATTAAAAGGGAAAACGCTGGGCATGATTTTTGCGAAAGCTTCGACACGAACGAGGGTTTCGTTTGAGGTTGGTATGTCGCAACTCGGCGGACACGCTTTGTTTTTGTCGTCGAACGACCTTCAATTGGGGCGTGGCGAATCTATTCAAGACACAGCACGTGTGTTATCGAGGTATCTTGACGGGATTATGATTAGGACGTTTGATCAACAAGACGTTGAGGATCTTGCAAAATACGGAACTATTCCAATCGTTAACGGATTGACCGATCTGTTCCATCCTTGCCAAATTATGGCGGATCTCATGACTATACGTGAACAAAAAGGAACGCTGGAAGGGATTAAAATGTGTTTCATCGGGGACGGAAACAACATGATGAATTCGCTTATTATCGGTTGCCTTAAGGTTGGGATGCAAGTTAGCGTTGCTTGCCCCGAAGGGTATCGACCGCCAAAAGAGGTTTTGGATTTCGCAGATAGCTTTGAAGGCTTTTCGATTACCGACAAACCGCTTCAAGCGGCTAAAGATTGCGATGTTGTCATAACCGATGTATGGACCTCGATGGGTCAAGAAAGCGAGAGCGAAAAAAGGCTTGAAGCGTTCAAAGGGTATTGCATAGATGAAAGCATTATGGAAGTTGCGAAGCCGGACGCAATAGTTCTCCATTGTTTGCCGGCGCATAAAGGGGAAGAGATAACCGAAGAGGTATTTGAAAAACACGCAGAGGTTATCTTTGATGAAGCCGAAAATAGGTTGCACGCACAAAAAGCTATCTTGGTGCATTGTATGGTAGGCTAGAGCGCTCTAGAGGCTTTGTTTTTTGAACAGGGGTAGTTTGCGGCTGCTGTTGATTGAGCGCTGTATCGAGCCATATGGCTTTTGTTGTGTATAAAAATAACGGTAGCTTTGGTGCAAGCAAAAAACCTGAAATCTAGAATAAACATTGAATAATTTAACAAACCGAAACATATAAATCAGTAAACGATAAAAAAACAATGTATGCGATTTACAAATTTAACCATTTAAATATGTACAAGCAGATATATTATTGTCGTCTCTTTAACAAATTAACAATTTTTGCACATATTTTGTTCAATAAATCTAGCAACAGCATATAAAATTTTTTAATAATTTTGTTAAAAAAAATACAAAGTCTGAAAAAATTTCATTTTTTGTTAACAAAATGTAGTCAATTTTTTGTTCAATTTGCATATAGAATAGGTTTGGTATATGTGCAAATTTACAATAATGTTCATATTTTAGTAATTATTGTTGCATTTATTCGACAAATTTTCTATAATAAGTTCATTAATTATTAGTGTTTTTCAACACTAACATTTAAGGGGTAGTATCAAAAAATTTTTAGGAGGACACTTTATGGAAAACAAAAGGCAACAGTGGGGCAGTAACTTTGGCTTTATCATGGCAGCCGTTGGTTCTGCAGTAGGTCTCGGAAATATCTGGGGCTTCCCGTACAAAATGGGAGCAAATGGTGGATTTGCATTCTTGCTTCTCTATCTCGTACTAGCAGCGTTGGTTGGATTCATCGTAATGCTCGGCGAAATCGCTCTCGGACGTAAAACAGGCAAAGGTGCAGTTGGAACATACATCGCTTTGTCGAAAAAATTCAAATGGCTTGGCTGGTTTGGTGTAGCTTCAGCTTTCCTAATCATGGGCTTCTACACATACCTTGGCGGATTTACAATTAAATACGCAATCGTTAACGTTCAACTATTAATAGGTCAAGTTACCGGCACAGGTGAAGAACTGTTCACAGGTCTTCTAACTAATGGTATCGAAGCAGTTATCTACACAGCTCTCTTTATCATCGTTACTTGCGTTATCGTTATGGGCGGCATCTCGGGTGGTATCGAAAAATTCTCGAAATACTCAATGCCAGCTCTTGCAATCATGATCCTCATCATCATTGTTCGTTCGCTAACTCTACCGGGCGCAATGGAAGGTGTTGCTTTCATGCTAGTTCCTAACTTTGACATCGTTATCAATGACTTCTGGAACGTTTTCAGAACAGCAGCGGGTCAAATGTTCTTCTCGCTATCTCTCGGAATGGGTTGTATGATGACATACGGTTCATACCTTAGCAAAAAAGAAAATGTTGAAAAGAATGCTTTCTTGATCGTTATCCTTGACACTTGCGTTGCTTTATTCGCAGGCTTCATGGTTATCCCGGCAGCTTTCGCACTTAACGGCGAAGCTAACTCGGGTCCTGGGCTTCTCTTCATCACGATGCAAGACGTTTTCGCAAACATGGGCGCTATCGGCGGCATCTTCGGTATAGTTTTCTATGTTCTAGTTTTCGTTGCTGCTATCACATCTTCGATTTCGCTCCTTGAAGTTATCGTTACTTTCTTCATGGATCACGCTGAATCAAAAGGCAAAATCGGAAACAGAAAACAAGGTGCTTTGATTGCTTCTGCCGGAATCTTGGTTCTTGCAACACTCACAGCATTGAACGGTCTTAACGCAGGATCGCTAGGTCCAATCTTTGGATATGATTACCTAACATTCTATGATCTATGGTCTGAAGGTATCTTCATGCCACTAGGCGCAATGTTCATGTCGATCATGATCGGTTGGGAACTCGGAATCGACAAGTTCTCTGAAGAAGTAGAAGCTAGCGGACATAAATTCAAATCGAAAAAATTCTTCGCTTTCTGCTGCAAATTCATCGTTCCAATTGCAATGGTTCTAGTTCTTATCTCGCAACTTATGGACTTCGGCGTTATCCCAATGGCATAATAGGCGTAGTCTTAATACGTTTAAAAAAACCAAGCTTTCGGGCTTGGTTTTTTGTTTTTGGGAAAATTTCCTTATAACACCGTTGTTCACATTAAAATATAGAATAAATTAAAGTTTAGGTATATAATTAATATAAAAATTTAAATAAAGTAGTTTTGCGAAAGTTGTGATTATGCAGGTTGAAAAAGGGAAAATATATATTGTCGCAACCCCAATAGGAAACCTTGGCGATATATCAAAAAGGGTTGCGAAAACATTGGAAGAGGTTGATTTTATAGCGGCGGAAGACACGAGGGTAACGCTAAAACTTCTTAATCATCTTGGCATTAAAAAACAAATCATAAGTTGCTATAGCCAAAATGAGCAGTATAAAACAACCGAGATTCTTTCAAGAGTAAAACAAGGGGAGAGCTGTGCGCTTTGTTCCGATGCCGGAACCCCGGCAATAAGCGACCCCGGCGAAAAGCTAATCTCAAGCGCACTTGATGAATTTATAACGGTTGTTCCGATAGCGGGACCCTGTGCTGCGATAACGGCGCTTAGCGCTTGTGGGCTAAATGTTGGGCGGTTTGTGTTCGAGGGCTTTATCCCCGTTTCCAAGCAGCGGCGAAGAGAGCGCCTTGAGTTGATAAAAAACGAAACCAGAGCCATTGTGTTCTACGAGGCGCCACACAAGCTTAGAGCCACCCTCAAGGACCTTTTAGAGCTGTATGGGGAAGAGAGACGGATAACTATTTCAAGGGAGCTTACCAAGCTACACGAAGAGATTATACGAACCGACCTAAAAGGCGCAAACGAGATGTATGAGCAAAGAGAGCCAAAGGGGGAGTTTGTTTTGGTGGTCGACCGGGCAACCGAAACGCCGGAAGACCAAGAGGAACTTTCTATTGAGGAGATTGCTAAGCTAGCATATTCGCTTGTTCTAGAGGGTCAAAGCATGACCGATGCTTGCAAAAAAATAGCAAGTGAAAGCAGGTTTTCCAAAAACGAAATATATAAAGCAGTTAGTAGTCTGCGGCAGGATTAGGATTTGAAAGTTTGAAAAAAGCAAATACAACCACAAACGAAGCGGGCATGGACGAGACCATGCCGCATTTCATGGTGTTTTGTTCAACAAAGGAGCTTGGTCATAATTATGAAAATAGCGGCTATATCGGATACACACGGAAACAAAAACGTGTTAATAGCGTTTTGCGAGATGTTTAAATCGGCCGATCTCTTAGTGCATTTGGGGGATGGGTTTGCGGATTATTGTTATATTAAAGAAAAATATCGGGATCTACCGTTTATCTTTGTTACCGGCAACAACGATTTTAACAGCGACCAACCCAAGATGCGCTTTTTTGAAATTGAGGGTGTAAAGGTTTTTGCGGTTCATGGCAACGGCTACGGAGTTAAGCGAGATCTTAGCAAGCTTAAAGCGAAAGCTATTGAAAAGGGCGCAGATGTTGCGCTGTTTGGGCATACCCACGAGCCACACTGTAGCTTTCAAGACGGGATATATCTTTGCAACCCCGGCGGCGCTTGTTATGCGGCGTTTTCCGATGCGTATGCTGTTGTTATAGAAAAAAACGAAAACGGGCTTAACTGTTATCTAACCGAGATTGTCTAACGGTACATTTAATTTAAAACATAGATAAAAGGCTATAACAAAACTTGTTGTTTTGTTATAGCCTTTTGCAACTTAAACGCTTCCTATAGCCCTGCTAGTCTTCCTCTTTTGGGCTATAGCCTTCGTTGATGAGTTTATCCCTTGCCGAACCCAAAAGCGCTTGCTCTTGTTTTGGCAGTTTCGGATATTTTGGATCCATCTCTTCAAGCGCCTTGACTACGACCTCCGAGATAACCGCTCTTGCATACCATTTTGAATCGCCCGGCACAACATACCAAGGACAGCTATCGGTCGACGTGGCGTTGATGGCTTTTTCAAAAGCTTTAAGATATTCGTCCCAATGCTCTCGCTCTTTGATATCGTTGGAGCTAAACTTCCAATTTTTCGCCTTTTCGTCTATCCTTGCAAAAAATCTTTCGGATTGTTCTTTTTTCGAAATATTTATAAAAAACTTAATAACTTTAATTCCGTTTTCATAAAGATATTGTTCGTAGTTTTTAATATGTTTGTATCGACGTTTAATAACATCGCCTTGTTTGCAATAATCGGGAAGATCGGCTATCTCATAAAGCTTATGAACTTTTTCAACCAAAACAGATTCATAATGTGAACGGTTGAATATCGATATCATCCCTCTTTTGGGTGCGGCTTTCGACACTCTCCAAAGATAGTCGTGGGACTCTTCTTCGTCGCTTGGTTTTTTGAAGCTATAGACGTTGACCCCCAACGGATTAAGCCCCGAGAAAACGTGTTTGACTGCGCCGTCTTTTCCGGCGGCATCCATCGCTTGGAACACAATTAAAAGACCTTGTTTTCTTTCGGCATACAGTTTGTCCTGCAAAATCTGCATCTTTTCGTTGTTGTCGGCGCAAAGCTGTTCCCCCTCTTCTCTCGTTAGCTTAGGGGTTTTTGAGGTGTCGAAATCTTTAACTTTAAAGTCGCCGTTTGTGAACTTAAATCTGTCGAAATTCATAATCTGCTCCCTTTCTTTTTTAATAACACGTTTTAATATCTTTTATTATGGATTTAAAATTAAAAAATATTTTGCTAAAGGATAGAAAGATCGAATTAGGTGTAGACCCCACCCATAAAAACATGGAAAAAATAGATTATGCCAAACACTAGTTGAATCAAAAAAGCAAGCCAAGCTAGCAACAGATATCTTCGTTTAGTTGCGGTTTGGTTGATTATTTCGGTTAAACTTAACGTGAAAACAAAGATCATTGCACACATATATCCGCCCATAAAGTTGCCATGTGAAAGACGATAGCCTTTTTCATACAAAACTAAACTTTCAACAAGCGAGACACCAACGCACCCCCAAGCAAACGAGAAAGCGTTGAAACTTTTGAACTTTTGGAGATTGAACACGGCGACCACTATCGGGAACAAAAGCCCGCCTACAAGCGCTAGCAGTATGCTTGAGTTGTGGATATGCCAAGCTTTACCCAAAGCAAAACCAATGCCCCCCATGCTTTGTTCCGATTCAAACACATCGACATATTGATATAAAAGCGCTATGATGGTTGGGATAAAAGCAAGGCCGATAACAAAACAATCTTTGAAGCTTTTAAATTTTGTCTTGATAGCTTTTGCCAGCAACATGATAGCGACAAACGGAAGAAGCACAAACGCAAACGACGGCTTTGTCATAACGCAAACAAGCGAGGTCAATGCAGTTGCTATCCAGTTGAAGGCATCGGGTTTTTCGTCGTTATACAGGCGTTTCAAGAGATAGAACGCCGCAAAGAACGACAACACAACAAATGGCCTTGCCGCAAAGTAGGTTTGGTTGTGCCATGAATTTGGGGAATAGATCCCGACAAACCAAAATCCGTTGGTCGAAAGCGGAATTGCTCCGACAAACAAAAGACAAAAGGTAGCGAATGTAGCGATAGTTTGTTTTGAAAAACCAAAAAGCCCGTTTTGCAAAAAACGATTAACATAAAAATACATGGCTACAACGTTTAGCCCACAAAACAACACAACAGCAGAGGACGCCGCCATATATGTATCGCAAAAAAGCGAAAAAGCTTTTATCGTGAGAAAAAATATGGGATAAGGGTATTGATAGCTTTCGACCCCCTGAACCGTTTGATAATAAGCTTGAAAATCCGAAACAAACAGCCCTTTATACATAGACGCTTGGTTAAACGAAAGGATGTAAACGGCGATTAGATAGAGCATCGATAAAAGGCAGAATATTAGTATGTTGTTTTGTTCAAGCTTAGCTTTGATAGTTTTAACCATTATTATACACCATTCAGGAAAATTAGTTTAGCCGAAATCGAAGCAGTTGTTCGCTTCGATTTCGTTTTGTTTAAAAGATTAATTATTTGGTTCCGTATATTCTGTCTCCGGCATCACCAAGCCCCGGAACGATATAGCAGTTTTCGTTGAGTTCTTCATCGAGTGCTGCGCAAAAAACCATAACATCGGGATGTTTTTCAAACATCTTATCGAGCGCATACCTTGCCGCAACGACGCAAACCAGCCTTAGATCCTTACAGCCTAAACTTTTAAGATGGTCAACCGCAGCGATAGCAGAACCGCCCGTTGCAAACATCGGGTCGAGAACGATAACGGTGCTGTCTTTTATATCTTCCGGCATCTTTGAATAGTATTCAACCGGCATATGGGTGTCGTGGTCACGATACATTCCAAGAAACCCGACACGAGAGGTCGGGAGAAGTTTTTGCATTCCCGCAACCATTCCAAGCCCTGCTCTGAGGATTGGGACTAACGCTACAGGGCGGTTTGAAAGCACATTTGTTTTCATCTTTGCAACCGGAGTTTCGATTTCAACTTCGGTTAGCGGAAGATCTTTTGTTACTTCATAACACATAAGCATCGAGATTTCGTCGATAAGTTCACGGAAATTTTTAGTGTCGGTGTTTTTGTCACGTAGTCTCGAAATTTTGTGTTGCATAAGGGGATGTTCAAAAATAAAGGCATTGTTAACTTGCATCGGTGTTCTCCTTGAATTTTTATTTATATTATTTATTAATAAGAAACTAAAAAAATAATGTTAAAACGATTTTTAAATTTGGCGGTTATGCTTTGTTTTCAATTGAATGAGCTTTTATTGTAATAAACGTTACCGCAAACAAACACATAGGGGCTATCATCAGATATCGGAAATCTCGATAGACGGGAGCGCCAACCATAAGCCCCAGCCATATAACGATAGTTATAAACAGCGGCAACGCAAAGCGAGCTTTTTTATCGGCAACCAAAAACAAAGCACAGAATATTATGAAAAATTGCGCCGTAGCAAGCGTTATATATCTGTTGTTAGCATCGATAATAGCGTTTAGGTTAATTCCGGTAAGGTTTTCGATTATATCGTTTTTGCTGCTTATCCCTCGGTGTGGGTTAAATTCATCATACGCTGTGAACGCTGTTTCGGGGAATGCTATTTGCCAAAATCCTCTTGTTTCCAAAAGCCAAGCGTTGGTGTAGCTTTCGAGATTTTGCGGAAGAAGCTCCAACCAAACCTTCATAAATTGCGGTATATTGTTGTTGAAAAATTCCTTGTTGAAATCGGCGTTAAACTTGATGTCATTAACCGTTGTGTTGCGGTATAGCTCCGCCATTCTTTCGGGTTCCATAATCTGCGAAAGAAATTCATCCTGTTCGGGTGTTAGCTCTGCGCCGTTTTTAACCGATAGGGCGATCTGTTGAAGCGGCACCGCCATGCTTTCAACCGAACCTAGACCATATATACCAAACTGGGCATAGACGGGACCTGTTATAATCTTAACCCCTATTAAGATTATGGCAAAAACAGGAACGAGCCTTTTGAAATCCTTTAGATATAAAATCAATAGACACAAGCAAACTATCAAAACAATCGGCCAGCCGTTGCCCCTTAAAAAGCAAAGAGCAACCGAGATAATAGAAAAGTTTATCATGCCTTTTCTTGTTCTAAGCAGTTCCCCTTTTGATTCGATTATATCAAAACAATAGAGCATATACAAAAGGAGCGTCGCATTAAAAGGTGTGTCTTTCCAGATAGTGAAACCGTTAATCGGCCAAACGGGGGAACTTGCGAAATATATCAAAGCTATCGAGCAAAAAACAAGCGATCCGCCTTTTTTCCTCATCCAATACACCGAATAAGCAAACGTTGCCGCAAGAAAAAGCATCGATAAAAAGCCAAAGATTCCGGCGCCTATTTGGATATTGCCCAAAGCAATTCCTATATTTAAAAACAACCGTAACAACAAGGTATACATTATTGGAAAACCGTCGTTTAGTATGCCGTCGAGAGCTTGGTCGATAACCGAGGCGCTGTCGGCAGAAACTTTAACAGGGCCATAGGAGATAAAATAGACCAGCCAAAACAAAGTTATAATTAAAAAGTATCTAAAGAAAGTTTTTTTGGTGACGACATATCCCGTTTTGTCCGAAATATCAATCTTTTTAACTAGGTTAAAAGCAGCGTTTGTTATTACTCCGAGAAACAAAAACAAAATAACAAAATAGAGCGGTTGGCGAAATCCCCAAGGCAAAGGCTCTCCGTTTTCGGTTACTATCGTGTAGCGAGCGATAAGGAAAAACGAGATCAAAGCTGAAAAGATACCGGCGTTTATCTTTTGAAGTTTAGAAGAGGTTTCAAAGTTTAGCCAAAGCCCAAAAAAGCCTATAAAAAATACCGTCAACACTTGTTGCGGCATAAACGAAAAACTTCTGAACCAAATATAAAATGCTGAAAAAAACACTGCGAAACAAACCGAAGCCAAAGCTTTCGATTTGTTTTGTATAATGTTATTTTCAAAATTATGTATAAAAGACATTATGTCCCCCTTAAATTATCTTTTAAAGATGAAACGCTGTTGTATATAATAGCTGAAGATGAAAAGCAAACTTTCGACGATGGCTTTGTTAACGACTTCTATTCCGCCAAGATTAAACTGGATTAGCGAAACGAGCGCACCCGAAACCAACATCCGAACAACAACAAGCCCGAAATATTTAATCGCCGAGCTGAAAAAACCAACCTCAGCATTAAACACAAGCTTTTTGTTTATTAAAAAGTTTAATATCGAGCTAACAACCCTTGCGGTTATGGTGGCAGTTAAGATATATGTATATGAAAAAGGGTTTGCAATTTTAAGCGCATTCGAAACAAGGGTGAACAACCCGAAATCCAAAACGGTGCAAAAACCGCTCGACAACAGATATTTTGCAAAACTTATATAGATCTTGAAAGAATCGGTTAGCGGGTTGAAATGCGAGCTTTTGTTTTCCTCGATATAAATAGTCTCGATAGTTTGTTCAATGATATCGAAACCAAATTTTTTGCTGTCGATTAACATATTAGTTTCATATTCAAATCTTTCGCCTTTAATCGAAAGAGCGTGGGGCAAGAATTCTTTTGGCAAAATTCGAAGCCCCGTTTGGGTGTCGCTAAGCGAAATTCCGGTTAAAACATTCATGACAAACCTTGTCATCTTGTTTCCGAAAGAACTTTTAAGCGGAACATTTTGTTTGTCGAAATTTCGGCAACCCAACACAAGTTTACCGCTGTTTTCTAAAAGCTTTTCAATACATTTAATCGTGTCTGAAACGCTGTGTTGCCCATCGCTATCCACCGTTGCGCAACCCTTTGCTTCGGGATATTCGCTCAAAACAAAGTTGAACGCCGTTTTAAGCGCCCTGCCTTTTCCAAGGTTTATCGAATGTTTCAAAACGCTGCAATGGTATTCGTTTTTAGCGGTTTCGAAAAATTCATCATATTGTGCCGAACTGCCGTCGTTAACAACAACGAGGTTTAAAAATCCCGCTTGTTTAAATTCTTTAACAATGTTAATGAATTTTTGATCCGGCTCAAGAGATGGAATTATAATCGGAAAAGACAATATTTCTTGATTCATTAAACTATCCTTTTTTGTTATTTTAAAAGATCTTCAACTTTTTGAAGATCGTCGAGTTGACCTATATCAACAAAACATTCGCCATCGATTTTATAAACACCGATCCTGTGTCCGGCTTGTTTGCAACGCATGATGATATCGGTTATCGGCTGAAACTCATCATTGTTGACAAAATCTAAAAACTGTTTTGAGATTATATAAAACCCTGTGTTCATGAGATAGCAAGATTTTGGCTTTTCTCTCATCTCGCAAAGCGCACCCGTTTGGTCGGTCTCGACCACACCATAGGGTATAGTTTCGGTTTTTTCCGCACAAACCATCGTGACCGCATTGTTTTGGCGTTTGTGGGTTTCAAAGATATCGGAATAATCCGCTTCGATGACCGAATCGCAGTTTGTTACAAAAACCGAATCTTTAATCTTGCCTTTATAAAACGCAAGCCCACCGCCCGTTCCAAGCGGTTTATCCTCGTCGATAAACTCGATCTCACAGTTTGTTTTTGTCTCAGCAAAATATGCTTTAATTAAGTTTTTTTTGTAGTTTACTACAAAAGAAAAATTTTTGCAACCAAACTTATAAAACCTATCGATAATCTGTTCCGTTATCGTTTTTTCGCCTACCGGAATAAGCGGTTTTGGAAGGATGTTGGTGAACGGTTTAAGGCGAGTTCCAAAACCTCCCGCCATTATTATAACAGGAACATCTAGGTTGGATATGTTTTTATGAAGGGTGAAATCCCGAAAAACAAGCGCATGGATCTCGTTGTCCTCTTTAACCATCGGGACACAGATAAGCTCGTTTTGTATAAGCATCTTTCGAGCCTTGCCTTCATGGTAGCCGGAGCAAACAAAAGGTTCCGTTTTAATCGCAAACTCAACGTTTTGGGAGATATCGCCTTTGGCAAGCAAAAAGCGCCTTATATCACCATCGGTCACGACACCGGCAAGTTTTTGTTCTTCGTCTTCGAGAAACAAAAGCTTGTATTCATTCTCTTGGAGTTTTGAAAGAGCTTTTGAAACGGTGTAGTCTTTGGTTATGATGTAGTCTGAAAAATTCAAATTAGACCTCTTTTAATATCTCTTTTAGGTTTTTTGAAACATAGTCGACATCCTCTAGCGAAAGGTTTGAACTGCATGGAAGATTGACGATGGATTGTTGATAATATTCCGCTTTTTCGGTTTTAAACGAAACAAAATCTTTAAACGGCGGCAACTCATGCATAAGCGCCCACACAGGGCGGCAATCGATCTTTCGTTGGCGAAGCTTTTCGAGAACGGTGTCTCGTTTTTGCTCGGCATTAAAGGAATAGAACCAATAGTTTGGCGAGATATCCTCTTTAAACGGCAACAGTTCAACTCCGTTTTCTAGGTATCTATCGTAGTTTTGTTTTTTGGTTTTAATAAAGCTTTCGAGTTGCTCGAGTTGCGCAACGCCAAGAGCCGCTTGGATGTTGTTCATTCGATAGTTGTAGCCAACTTCGTTATGGATAAACCTCAAAGCATCGTCTTTTGCTTGTTGCGAAAGATAACGAATATGTTCAAGTTTCGTTTGGTCGTTTGCGACAACCGCACCGCCGCCCCCCGTCGTTATTATCTTGTTTCCGTTGAACGAAAAAGCCCCAAAATCCCCAACCGTTCCGGCATGGCGACCTTTTAACTTTCCGCTTGTCCAAAAAGAACCGACAGCTTCGCAAGCGTCTTCGATTACAACAAGGTTATATTGTTTAGCTATTTCGATAATCGTTTGCATATCACAAAGATTTCCGAAGATATGAACAGGCAACATTGCGGTTATCTTAACGCCGGTTATTTTTTCAAACAAGCCGTTTTGGTTGTGTTCGCAAGAGTTTTCGATAAACTCTTTTATAGCTAAAGGATCGATGCAAAGGCTATCATCACACCCGATGAAGAACGGAATCGCCCCTGCATAGATGATAGGGTTGGTCGAGGCGATAAACGTAAGGTCTGCCGTTATAACCCCCTCCCCATGTTTTATCCCCGCTTCAAGCAACGCAAGGTGGAGCGCCGATGAACCGCTTTGGCAAGCGACAACGCTTTCGGCTTTGATGTAGTTTGCGAAAGCTTGCTCAAACTTTGGGATATCGGGACCCGACATCGAGATCCATTCGGTTTCGACGGCGTGGGAAACATATTTTAATTCGTTTGCTTTAAGGTTTGGAACCGATAATGGTATGAATTTTTCCAATTTTTTTGCAACCCCTATTTTATTTATTGATTAAATTTATGTTAGATGTTTTCGAGTTTTTGCATATAGTTTGTCATATAAACGAGATATTTATCTTTGAATTCTTCCGTTGTGATGATGGATTTTTTGTATTCATGGCGATCGACTATGCCTTTGTTGCCTTCGTAGCTGATGACCGATTCCGAAATGTTGCTACAAATATCCCCAATTCTTTCAAAGTTACGCAAAATTTCGATAAACGGGAACGCCGCATCGATGGTGCATTTGCCTTTGCGCAATCTATCCATATGTTTTTCACGAAGTTTTTCTTCGATTACATCGATAACGTCTTCAAGAGGCATGATGTTTCTGGCGGCTTTTTCGTCGGTGTTGTCTAAAGCTTTAACCGAAAGCGAAACCGCTTCAAGGCAGACTTCCGAGAATATATCAAGTTCTGCAACAGCTTTTTTCGAGAACGACAGTTTGCTGTTATGGAGCTTTTGCGCCGCTTCGATAATGTTATATGCATGGTCCGCAATTCTCTCAAACTCACCGCTTATATGAAGGAGTTTTGAAAGCTTGTGGGTTTCGATATCGGTTAGATCTTTTTCAGAAAGCTTTAAAAGATAGCTTTCGACTCTGCTTTGGAATTTGTCGACCGTCTCTTCGTTTTCTTTAAGGCGTTCGATTAGTTTAACATCGTAGTTTGAAAACAAAGTAGTCGATTTCTCGAGATTGTATTTCGAAAGTCTTGCCATTTCAAGAACCGCAGTTTTTGTGTGGTCGAGCGCAAGACCGGGAGATTTAAACAAGATTTCGTCAAGCGAGGTTGTGATATCTGTTTCGTTGTCTTTCGGGCTGTCCTTAACAACACGATAGGCTAGTTTTTCAAACTGTCTGACAAACGGCATAAACAAAAGGGTGACCGTTATGTTAAAGACCGAGTGGAAGTTTGCTATCATTCCTCTATCCGCTATATCGTTGAAAAACGAGAACGGGAAGATGGCGTTAATTGCATAAAATCCTGCCATAAAGATAACCGTTCCTAGGATGTTGAACGTTACATGGACAAAAGCCGCACGTTTTGCGTTTTTCGAAGCACCAATAGAAGCGAGAACCGGAGTTATCGTTGTGCCGATGTTTTGTCCCATGATGATGGGGAACGCCATCGAAAACGAGATTACCCCCGTTGAGGTTAGCGCTTGTAGAATACCGACCGAAGCGGAGGAGCTTTGGATTATCATCGTTACAACCGCACCAACCAAAACACCAAGCAATGGGTATTGCGAAAATGCTAGAAACGCTTCCGCAAACATAGGAAGTTCCGCAAGCGGTTCAACCGCATCCTCCATCGCAAAAAGCCCGGTGAACAATATTCCGAAACCAACAAGCGTTGTTCCGATATCTTTGTATTTACTTCTAGACGCCGCCATTATAAGCCCTAGACCGATTATGCAAGCTAGCGGAGCAAGGGTCGAGGGTTTAAGCACCTGCATGAAAAAGTTGTCGCTTGTTATGTCGCTTAAACGCAAAACGTGGGCGGTTATCGTCGTGCCGATGTTTGCGCCCATTATGACGCCGATTGCGTTTTTAAGCTTTAGAATCTTTGCGTTAACAAGCCCTACGACGATAACGGTGGAAGCAGAGGAGCTTTGGATCGCCGCAGTTACCAGCATACCGAGCAAAACGCTTTTTATAACGGTGTTGGTTAAGCTTTCAAGGGTTTTTTCAAGCCGCCCCCCCGAAACTTTCTCAAGACCGTTTCCAAGCATTGTTAAACCATATAAGAATATGGCAAGCCCTCCGAGCAGATTAAGAATCGAAAAAATATCCATGTTTTTCTCCTGTACAAAATATTGTATATTTATTTTTAATGTTAAAACTCTTGTTTTAAACTTCTTGAAAACAAATTATCAAGAACGCTTTTCGCATCCTGTTTTTGGTGGATTATTTTATATACTGCATCGCTAATCGGAAGTTCTGCTCCAAACTCTTGTTCGAGATGTTTGAGCGCTTTAACGGTGTAGAATCCTTCCGCAAGCGAGGAGTAGTTTTCATTTTTAATAAACGCTTCGCCATACATTCTGTTGTGGCTGTGTTTTGAAAATATCGTTGCTTCATAATCGCCAAGGTGGCAAAGGCCATACGCCGAAAGTTCGTTTCCGCCCATTAGCTTGATAAGCCTTGCTATCTCTCGAGCGCCCCTCGACATAAGCGCACCCTTAAGCGCAGTTAGACCATAGCCGTCCAGCATTCCGGCGGCTATTCCGATAACATTTTTTGCGGCAGCGCCTATCTCGTTTCCGATAAGGTCGGTTCCATAATAGAAACGGATAAGCTCGCTTGAAAAGCTATCGACCAAAAGTTGTTTCGCCTCATCGCTTTCGCTGTCGATAACCATGCAGTTTGGGCGACCTTTGCAAAAATCTTCGACGTGTCCGGGGCCTAGCCAAACAGCAACGCTGCAACTTTCGTCGATATATTCCGAAACGATTTCGGAAAGGCGTTTGCCCGTTTCAATCTCGATTCCCTTCATGCAAAGGATAAAGATTTTGTTTTTAAGGCCAAGCGACACAAGGGAACACATAAGCTGCCGAAGACCTTGCGAGTTTATCGAAATGACGATGGCGTCCGCCAAACGAGCTTTGTTAATATCGGTGGTTATCTTGAGGTTTTTATCGATAGTTTGGTATTTGTTTTTTCGGGTTTGTTCAAGATTTTTTATACTCTCGCTGTCTTTTCTTCCAAAAAGATAGACATCGTTGTTGATAGAGCTAAGATAGCTTGCTATAAATGTTCCCCATCTTCCGGGACCTATCGTTAATACATTCATTCTTTAAAGAACCTCGATTAGCCTTAGGCCATATACAATTAAGAATATCGTTATGATAGAGAAGATAGCGGTGAACATCGTTATCTCTCCAATTAACTTGAAATCGCCGTTAAGTTCTTTAACCATGGCAGAGCCGGTAGCGGCGGTTGGGGTCGCAAATATACAGATTAAAACAACAATTTGGATGTTAGAAAATCCGAAGTAGAAGACAGCCGGAATTAATATCAATGCCGGAAGGATAACAAGCTTTATTATCGTTGCGGTAGAGATTAGTTTGATGTTGTTTTTAACCGACATAAACGTGAACGACGCCCCGAGGCATAAAAACGCTATTGGGGTTGTTGCTCCCGAAAGGAAAGAAAGCGAGGTTGTTAGAAATTCCGGAAGGATGATTCCGGAGTATTTTAGGATAAGCGCAATTATAACGGCGCACACTATAGGAGCGGAAAAGACTTTTTTCAAAAACTTAAACAGCGAGAATTTTTTTTTGTTGTCGGCCCAAAGTTCGCAGATAATTAGCGTCAGGATGTTTGAGACGAGAATTCCCGGAACCAAAAGCGAAACAAAATCGGGGACAACTTCGGCAGGCAACACCGATTGCGCAAGCGGCAACCCATATATAGCATAGTTGCCTCTTATGATGCTTGCGGTGAACGCCGACACGCTTTCTTTTTTAATAAGCCTTGGAACGATTAGCGCCGCCGTTACCGTTATGGCGACAAGCCATATCACCATATACACAAAAAGACCAACAAATCCTTCGCCGACATCGGTGCTTTCAAATATGTTGATGATAAGCATAGCGGGCAACAGGATGTTATATATAAGCGAGTTCATGCTAGAGATACCTTCGGGGGTTATCAGTTTTCTTTTTCTAGCAACAAACCCGAGAGCCAAAAGCACAACAAACGGTATAACTACATTTAACGACGAGATAAATATATCCACAAAGCGTTTCCTTTATTATTTCATTTTGTTTTCCATACATTATAATTGTATAATAAAATCGTTATAAGAGCAACAAGAAAATTTTTCATTAATTTAACAATAAAAATAAAAACAAAAGAACCGACCAAAAATCGGTTCTAACGATTTTTGATCGGTTCAACAAAATTCTATTCTTCAACTCTTTTGTTGAATTTTTCGATTAGTTCATTAAGTTTTTTAGCTTTTTTGGGAACACTTGCCCAATAGTTTTTGTCATACCATTGTGCGTTGAGTTCTTCAGTTTGTTTTCCTTGTTGCTCAACCCAGGTGTAGTATTTAAGGTTGTGGATAGCTTTTCTGTCATAGTATGAAAGTTCTTTGATAAAATCAAGACCCAAACCTTTGAAATAGCGTTGCATAACGCCATGAGCATCAAACTCGGTGAACTCGCCGTGTTTTTCGTTTAGCTCTTCAAGGCGGCTTCGATACATATCGATCGAATCGGTCAACACCGTTACAACAACATCGTTTTCGGTTAGTTCAAAATATTTTGCAAACTTAACTGCAGAAGCAAGATTTGATGCTCCCGAAATACCGATAAGTTGAAGCTTTTCGATACATTGTTCCGAAACGCCCTCTTGTTTAAGTTTTTCAATTCCGGCTTTTTCGTTAAACATACGAATCCAGTTAATTGGGATTTCATCATCTATAGCAACCGCAACATCGGTGTTTTTAACGTTGTGCACCCATGGAACGTGTTTGTCGCCGATACCCTCGATTCGATGTTCGCCAAAACCGTTGTTGTAGATGGTTGGGCATTGCAAAGCTTCGCTTACTGCGATCTTTGATTTTGGGAATTGGTTTTTAAGATAATCGCCCGCAGCAAGCGTTCCGCCCGAGCCGGTCGACGAAATAAATCCGGCAAAATGCCCGTTTTCGCCCATCTCTTTTTTTGCAACCTTTTCGATTGCGCTTCCGGTTACTTCATAATGCCAAAGGTAGTTTCCAAACTCTTCGAACTGATTAAATATCATTAAATCGTCGCCGGAATTTCTAAGTTCATGGCATTTGTCGAAAATCTCTTTTACATTGCTTTCGGTTCCGGGGGTCTTGATCGTTTCGCCCGCAACCTTTTCAAGCCATTCAAAACGCTCTTTGCTCATTCCGGCAGGAAGGATCGCTATCGATTCGCAAGCGAGCAACGCAGAATCATATGCTCCACCACGGCAGTAGTTGCCGGTTGAAGGCCAAACAGCTTTTGTTGTGGTTGGATCAAAGCCGCCTGTAACGAGTTTTGGAACAAGGCAACCAAACGCCGCCCCAACTTTATGCGCTCCGGTTGGGAAATATTTTCCGACAACCGCCAAAATCTTGGCATCGGTTCCGGTTATCTCTTTTGGCAACGAGATATAGTTAACGTCGCCAAAACCGCCGCCTTGTTCGACAGGTTCGTTGTGCCAGCTGATTCTGAAAAGGTTTAAAGGGTTGATATCCCAAAGACCTATCTCTTTAAGCTTTTCCTTAACCTTATCATCAATTAGTTCCGGGTTTTTCATCTGCTCTAATGTCGGAATAGTGACCCCTTGTTGTTTTGCTCTCTCGATCGACTTTTCAAGCACCTCTTGATTGATCGTTTCAAGATCAATGAGGTTATAGTTTTTCTCCATTGGTTATCGTTCCTCCATCATATATTAATAATAATTTATTATTTTTTGTTCAACATCTTTTAAAAGATTATCATACTAATCTTTTAGTATGATAACACACCCTCATAACATTTTACCATAATTTTCATAAAAGTAAATAGTGATATACATTTTGTATGTTTATAGTTTTTATCATTGCTGGTATATTGGTTATTCTATTGTAAAATCGCTATCGATGTGTTATTCTATGTTGGCAGATACCTTTCAAAATACGAAATATATTTAAGCAAAATTGTTTGCTTTTTTAACTGAAAACAACCATAAGGAGAATGACGTGAGTTCAAAAACAACCAACTCGACATCCAACATCGTTAAAAGAATTATAGTGTATTGCTTAGGATTGTTTATTTTGGCGATGGGCGTTTCCTTTTCTATAAACTCTAATCTTGGGGTATCGCCTACCAATTCATTGCCCTATGTGTTAAGCGTTGTTTTGAAGATCGATATGGCGATAACGGTAATCATTGTGTTTAGCATATACACCCTGCTACAGGTTTTTTTGCTAAGGAAAGAATTTAAATTGATTAATCTAACACAGATTGTGTTTTCAACAATTTTTGGATACTTTGTAGATTTCACCAACTTTCTTTTGGGGGGCTTTTCTCTACCAACATTTGTTGGTCAACTCTTAATGATGGTTATAAGCATAGCATTTATCGCAATCGGGATATCCCTTTATCTTGAAGCAAAACTCGTGAGTATGCCTATGGAAGGTCTTGCGCAAGCAATAAATCACAAGCTTAAAAAGACGACATTTGGGAATGTTAAAATGACGGTAGATATTATAAGCGTGTTGAGTGCTACCGCACTATCTCTTGTATTCTTAAATAAGCTTGACGGTATCGGAATCGGAACAATAGTAAGCGCAATTTGCGTTGGAAAATGTATACCGCTAGCAAAAAAAATCATCCAACCCATAACAAACAGCATCTACAAATCTAAAGGTTAATAGCTATATCTATTATCCGGTTTCAATTTAATCTTAAACTGAATACAACTATAAAAACCGACCTATTATGTTAGAATAAAATCTAACTTAAAACAGGTCGGTTTTTTAATATTTGTTTTTTTGATAATGTGGCTTAAATGAGATATGCATTCTTTGCAACAACTGCAATTGATTATACACAAAGGTTCGGGGGGGGATTTACTTAAAAAACAATCGGCAGCTTATTTGCTACCGATTGCCTTAGTTTTTTTAATATGTTTTTGTGAATTTTGCTATTCCATAGCCGTCGTCAAATACAAGGTGGATTAGATATTGCTCATATCTTATAAGCGAATTAACATACCATGAATCAAGCGTGACGGTGACTGTTCCGTCGCTTTCTTGTTTTGCTGTATAGTATGAAGAGGGGATAGCATAACCATGTATCCAAACCCCATTAAACTTTGCATAAGGTCCGGTAGATGTAAAAATTGCACCTGTTGAACTCGTTACATTGCGTTCAAATTCGCCCGGCAGATCATAAAGCTTTGAAAGGTCTTGAACCAAAGGAGGAGTCGGAACCGGAGCAGGAGTAGGCTCGCCTGTGGCTGAGTCCCCAGGATAATCCGGAGTCGGTGTTCCGGGAACCGTTACATAAACGGTAAAGGATGAATCGGCCGAATCGTTTTCAAAATCACAGGTGTAGCTAGCGCTGGTAGTGGGGGTTATTTTAGCGACGGTTGACTTGTGGTTAATACCAAAATCCGCTGTGAATGAACCGGGATTTGTAGATTCCCAACCGATACTGCTGTCTCCGTTCATATATCCCGGAAGGTTGAGCTTAACTTCAAGCGAATCGCCTTTTTCAACGGTATAATGTTTTGAACCGCTACCCGTTATCGACAGGGTAGATGTTGTGGTTGTAGCGCTAGCCTTTGGCAAAAATAAAGCAAGCAAAGCTGCAACTAAAACTATGATGACTAATAAGATTTTTTTGTTAATTGTTTTTAACATATTACCTCCTAAAACTGGTGATAAGCGATAAACTTTTTTTGAAATAAAAGTATTGACATTATACTACAAGATTAATATTTCGTCAATCTCAAACAATTAAATGTAAAAAATTACAAAAACAAGATGTCGTGATTAATCGTTTTGTAAAAGGCTTTCTTTATATCATCAAAATTATCAAAGTTTCCTAGCGCCCACATAAGTTTTGTGACAGCGGCTTCAAGCGTCAAATCCCGAGCTTCGAGCAGATTTTCAAGCTTTAAAACCGAGTTTCCGACTTGATATACCGAAAGATCGCTTCCCTCGTGGGTAACCTGGGTTGCCATAACCGCAACTTTTCCGCTCAGCACAAACTGTTCGACCACCTCTTCAAACGACAGAGAGTATTGCTCATAGCTTGGAAGCCCCGAAACACCGTAGCTTTCTATTATGACAGCATCATATCGATCTTTAAGATAGTTGATGATATCGGGGTCGATGTTGGGTATTAGCTTTAATAAAAACACCTTCGGGTTAAGGGATTTATAGAATTCGACCTCGCCTGTTATCCTGTCTTTGTCGTCGATATAAAAAACTATCTTGCCGTCCCTAATGTTGGCTATTAGCGGATAGTTTATGCTTGAAAAAGCGTTGTAGCTTTTGGTTCTCTCTTTTTTTGCCCGAGTTCCGGCTATGACATCGCCGTCGAAAACTATGTTAACTCCATGAGCCTTGTCGGAACAAGCGAACAAAAAGCTATCAACAAGGTTTGTCTTGGCGTCGGTTATCTCGAGATTTATCGGTTTTTGGCTACCGGTAACGACGATGGGTTTTCTTGAATTTTGTATCATATACGAAAGCGCCGCAGAGCTGTATGCCATCGTGTCGGTGCCGTGGCAGATAACAAAACCATCATAATCGTTGTAGTTTTGTTCAACAGCGTTTGTTAGCATCTCCCAATGTTTAGGGGAGATGTTTGTGCTGTCAAGGTTTAAAAGATCCAAAAAATCAACATGACATATATCATTAACATTTGGAACATACGACACAAGTTGTTGCGCCGAAATAAGCGGAGCTAAACCATTTTCGGTTGAACAGCTTGCAATCGTTCCACCCGATGTTATCATAAGAATTTTTTTCATATTTTAACGACTTCTTTCTTTGGATTTTATATTTTTGAAGTTAGCTTTCATAAGTGATTATTTTAAAAAGATTGTTGCCGGCGGCAGTGGCTGATGATTGTATTTATAATACCATACAATAGAACATTGTCAAAAGCTATTTTTTGAACATAAACTGTAGTAAATCACTAAAAATTTATCTTATAAATTATTAATAATATTTAAAACTTGCAAAATATATGTTGTATTTTGTTGTGTTATGATGTTATTATTATATGTAGAAATCTCTTAATCTTTCAGTAAACAAAAAATAGAGGTAGCTAATGAAATATGATTTCGATAAAGTTGTTGAAAGGACAAACACAAACTCTGTGAAATACGACAACACGGCAAAAGTGTTTGGAACAAAAGACGTTATCCCTCTTTGGATAGCGGATATGGATTTTAAAACCGCCCAACCGATAATCGATGCGTTAAAACAAACCGCTGAATTTGGGATTTTCGGATATGTTTTGCGGCCCGATAACTATTTTGAGGCGGCGTGTGAATGGAAACTTAAACGTCATGGTTGGAGGATAGATCCTGCCGCTTGCTCCTTTAGCATGGGCGTTGTTCAAGCGATGATTGGAATAATATTGACGTTCGCCAAACAAAACCCCAAAGTTTTAATCCAACCCCCGGTATACAGCGAATTTTACACCGTTGTTAAACGTGTGAAGGGGGAGGCGGTTGAAAGCAAACTCATAGAGAAGGACGGGGAATGGTCGATCGATTGGGATGATTTTGAGCAAAAGCTTAAACAAGTTTCGGTGTTTTTGCTCTGTAACCCCCAAAACCCAACCGGCAACGTTTGGGATAAAGAAACCATCCAAAAGATGGTGGAACTTTGCGATAAATATGGCGTGCTGATGATAAGCGATGAGATACATTCCGATTTTGTTTTTAATGATAAACAATTTGTCCCGTCGATGACGGTTAATGATTTATCTGCAAAAACCGTTATATCCTGTTTTTCCTCCACCAAAACATTTAATCTAGCGGGGCTTCAAGCGTGTTCGGTCGTTTTCCCCAATACCGATATGAAGCTTAGGTTTGATGATTGGATGAACTCAATTGCTGCCGGAAGAAACAACTCGTTTTCGGTTGTTGCTATGGATGTTTGCTATCGAGAGGGAGGGGAATGGCTCGACCAACTTATTCCTTATATATATGAAAATCTTAAGTACACAGCTTCATATTTCCAAACCAACATCCCAAAACTCAAGGTCAAAATTCCCGATTCAACCTATCTTTGTTGGGTAGATTGTCGAAATCTTGGTATGGAGCAAAAGGAACTTTGCGAATTTTTGGTAAAAAAAGCGGGGGTAGGGTTAAACAGCGGAGCGGCATTTTCAACCGATATCGACGGATTCATGCGACTTAACATTGCTTGCCCTCGATCTATCTTGGAAAAAGCATTGCTTAGCATTAAACAAGCTGTCGACAAACTTTAGTTTGAAACATATTTTTCCATAGTCGAAAATGTTTAAAAAATGTTCACATAATATAATCAAACAACGTTTGAAAAAACTTGATAAATGTTGTATAATTTATAGGTCTAAAAATTAAATGTATTAAGGGGGAAGTTATGCATTGCATAAAAAAAGTAGTCGATGATGTCTTTTGGATTGGAGTTTCGGATAGGCGGCTTTCGCTTTTTGAAAACGTATTCCCTGTTCCAAAGGGCGTTTCATATAATTCATATGTTATTAACGACCAAAAAACCGCTCTTTTAGACACAGTTGATAGAGCCGTTTCGGGGCAGTTTCTTGAAAATTTAAAAGCGGCACTTAACGGAAGACCGCTCGACTATATAATAGTCAACCACATGGAACCCGACCATTGCGCCGTTATTGAAGATGTTTTAATCCGTTATCCCGGCGCTAAAGTTGTTGGCAACTGCAAAACTCGGGGGATGATCGAAAGATTTTTCCAAGATATCGATCTTAAAGAATGTTTCATCGAAGTTAAGGAAAACGACACTCTTTCGCTCGGAAAACATACGCTGCATTTTGTTATGGCGCCTATGGTGCATTGGCCCGAGGCTATGGTGACGTATGATAGCTTCAACAAACTGCTTTTCTCTGCCGATGCGTTTGGAAGCTTTGGAGCGATCAACGGGAATTTATTCGCTGATGAAGTTAACTTTAAAGAAGAATGGCTTTCGGAAGCGAGAAGATACTACACAAACATCGTTGGCAAATACGGAACGCAGGTTATGGCTCTCTTAAAAAAAGCCGCTACACTTGATATCTCGATGATCTGCCCGCTTCATGGGCCTGTTTTCAGAAAAGATATCCCTTGGTTTATCGATAAATATGTTAAATGGGCAACCTATACGCCCGAAGAAAAAAGCGTTATGATAGCGTATGCCTCGGTTTACGGGAACACCGAAAACGCCGCAAATATTCTAGCCGGTAGCCTTGCGGAAAAAGGGGTTAGAAACATCGTTATGTATGATGTTTCGGTGACCCACCCTTCCTATATCGTTGCGGAAGCGTTCAGATGTAGCCACATCGTTTTTGCTTCAACGACCTATAACGCCGGTATATTCATCAACATGGAGGTTTTGCTCCACGATATCGAAGCCCATAACATTCAAAACAGAACCGTTGCGTTTATCGAAAACGGAACGTGGGCGGCAACCGCAAAAACTTTGATGAAAAATATAATAGTTCCGCTCAAAGGCACAAAGGTTCTCGAAACCGAGATAACGATTGCCTCGTCGGTTAAAACGTGCCAACTTGAACAGCTTGAAGCGTTGAGCGACGAGATCTATAATTCGTTGACGGAAGAGGAACAGGGCGATGACGGCGCAGTTTCTCAAATGATTGAACCAAACGCTATGTTTAAGATGTCGTATGGACTTTTTGTTTTGTCGGCAAAGGACGGCGACAAACATAACGGTTGTATAATAAACACCGCTATGCAGGTTTGCGACAGCCCGAAAGCTATCTCTATTGCGGTTAACAAAGCAAATCTAACCCATGATATGATCGATAAAACGGGTATGTTTAATCTTTCGGTCTTGTCAAACGATGCTTCGTTTGAAACGTTTAAACATTTTGGGTTTGAATCGGGGCGGGATACCGATAAGTTTGAAGGCTATGAAAACGCCGACATTTCAACCAATGGATTAAAATATCTAACCGACCAAACCAACACATTTTTCTCGATTGTTGTTAACGAAAGACAGGATTGCGGAACACATACGTTGTTTACAGGCGAAGTTTCAGAAGCTAAAGTTTTGTCGGGACAACCCTCTATGACGTATGAATATTACTTTAACAACGTTAAACCAAAACCGCCGGCAACCGCCGAAAAACAAGTGGGTCATGTCTGCAAGATCTGCGGTTGGGTCTATGAAGGCGAAATATTGCCGGACGATATTATATGTCCGCTATGTAAGCATGGCGCTTCGGATTTTGAAAAGCTCAAATAAATTTATATAAAGGAGAGAATCAAAACTATGGATAAGTATGTATGCGATGTCTGCGGTTATGTCTATGACGAGGCAGCGGGAGATCCCGATAACGGAGTAGCTGCCGGAACAGTCTGGGCTGATGTAGCGGAAGATTACGTTTGCCCGCTTTGTTCGGTGGGTAAAGATCAGTTTTCAAAAGAATAGCGTTAATCGAAAAAACTGCGACAAGACGAAAGTTTTGTCGCAGTTTTAATATAATAGTTATTATATTTGATACCAACCAAAACTTAAATCGAAGTTTTTCATCCTTCGCTTTAAATGTAAAGTAGTGGTTTAAAAGTTCTATTTGTCTTGTGGGATATATTGTTTTCATCAATACTCCTATTTTAATTTAAAAATCCTCCGTAACTTCAAACCCGAAAGTTGCCGTTTGTTTGTCGCTTTCTGTCGATATCTTGGGAACAATTTCAGTATATCATGTTTCGGTATTTTTTGTAAATAATTCTTTTGGATCGCTCCAAACGCCCTTTGAAAGCTTGGTAAAACTTGCGGTGAAAGTAAAAAAACTAAACCCAAATATTGCAATAGGTTTTTTTTGCATGGTATAATATGAAAACAAATGTCGGATAACGGCAAAATCACAAATCCTGTGATCTTTAACAAGATAGATTTTAACCTCGAGGTTATTTTAAAAAATCGGAGGGTACTATGAAAAGATTTATATATACTGTTTGCCTGGTTATAATCTGCCTTTTCACCCTAAACTTAACTGCTAAACCCGATGATGTGACATTGTTGACCGGCATACACGAAAACGGAAAGTTGTATGATTTTTGGGAAATTAGCGAACTTTATAAAACAATCCCACACCCTCAGGAAATAGAAAAATCTGTTGATGAAATTGCTAAATTTGCTTATTCACGATATAATTCAGGGAACAGTAGCGTCAATCCTTTTGATTCGATAGTTATTAATCTACAAAATCAAACTTTGTTTACCGAACCAAAAGAACCTTGGGACTTAAGAACTAGCCACGCTGATTATAAAATGACCGATGAAGAATTGCAGTATGTAAAAAGTTTAATAGAAAGCTATGATGTTTTGTCGTGGGGAAGCGATGCAAAAAAGAATATATGGGGAGAATACGAAAACAAGAGCGGATACTGGGAATTAATGTTGCAGTTTAACGATGGCACAGTTGTGCTTCTCGGAAACACAACTCATAAAGAGGGGCATGGAGAGTTTGTCGACGAATTGTATGATTTTATAGGGTCGAAAGAAAGAAACGTTTTGAAAGATTTTTCCGACATATATTATCAAGCTAGGTTTGAAAACAACGCCAATAACATTTTGCATAAGCCGGAAGATATAACAAAAATAATCTACCTTGATTATGTTACAGGCGGTGGAATTGAAAACGAAATATTTATAAATATTAAGGATAAGGTGCTTTTTACATATCCATTGTATCAATTCAACAGCGAAAGCGCTAATGCCGATTATCTAATGACCAACGAAGAGGTTAACGAATTTATTCAGCTTGCAGAAAAGTATAATATCTGTTCATGGGAAAGCCAAAGCGGCGAACAAGGCGAAAATCCACATTTTAATGATAAACAAAAGTGGTTGCTTATCCTCCAGTTTAGCGATCATTCTTTGCATATTGCTTCGGGGATTGAAATTGATATAAACGGGCAACAAGAATTTGGGGAAGAAATAAGAAAGCTTAAAAATTCAAAAATTCCAAACCGATAAACAATCGGAAGAAAACGCCGAAAAGCGAAAGGTATTATATCTTAGGATAGGCTATGTAGTTGTATCGATTTTAATCTTTGTTTTTATTTGGACGTTTTTGGGTCTAGGTTTTGATTATCTTTTGTTATACTTTTTTTCTATGCGTGCATTAGTGGAAAAAAGAATTTAAAATATTTTGTTCGCATCAAAAATCCGAACCAATCCAAAGCAGGGGTCACCTGTCGGGATTGGTTCGGATTATATTTATTTTGGTCATAGCATATTTGTATAGACAACAGTAGAGAGTGTAGGAAATTATTAAGCGGTTTGATTAAGCATCTTGTTGAAAAAATGTTTGCCCCAAAATATACTGCTCCACCTTTTCGGGGTCATCTTGGTTTATCCCGTCGTAGTATAAATCAAAAGTTTGAGCAAAGCTTATCGAAGCATCTTTTTCCGAACCCTCCATCGCAAGGGTTAAGCGATAAAACGAAACGCCTTTTTGGTCAAAGATCTCTTTGATTTCAAGCACCGTCTCAACCATTGTTTCTTCCGAAACCTCTTGCCCTGTTATCGTTATATTAACATCTCCGCATTTTTTCGCAACTTCGTTAAGTTCCTCTTTGGTTAGTTGTTTGTCCATTATAAGCGAATTTGTGTCGACTGAAAAATCGACAGTTGATTTCCTTTCTTCCTCGTCGGAATGGAAAAACAATCTGCTAAAACTTATAGTTGTATAAGGATCGGTAGTATAGGGGTAATCGGAAGAATGTATAATCTCTCCTACAAGCTCGCTGTATTCACCGCTAAGGCGCTGACTGGTATTAAACTTGTTTGAGACCATAACGTCATAAGTGTTTTGTTCAATCCCTCCGAAGTGGTTCATAACAAGCGTAAACTCTGTATCAATGCTTGACGGCGACGAAATAACAACATTATATGAGCCTCTTTTTTGCGAAAATATTATATCCTTTATACCATAATCGGTGGTTTCGTAGTGTTGTTCTAAATAGACTTGAGCGGCGTTTTTAGAAACGGCATACAATATAGGGTTTCCGATAAAATAAGAGGCGACGTAGAGAACTATAAAGACAAGCAACACAGCAACTATAACAGCTGTTTTTTTTGCGTTTCTTTTCATAAATCCTTTTCTCCTTATTTATTTTCAATAACATTTTTCGTTTCAAGGAGATCTATAAAGCTTTCCCCTGTAATCTCTTGTTGTAGCAAGCCTTCAAACCGGAATACAGCGTCAACTCCTTTTTCAAAAGGACTTTTATTCATAAAAACCGTCATATTATTATAGCTTATACCGTATTCGTTTAACACATCATTTGCCACTTTAATAATATCGGCGGAAACTTCAAGCGTCGGGTTCTCGTGTTCAATGCGAACGGTGAGCGTTCCATATTTTTTTGCTATTTCGTTTAGCTCGGCGGTGCTGTATATCTTGTTGCTTTCAAGCTCCTCCGGTTTTGGGGGAACAAAAAAACCGTCAAAATTTATTATGTAATCAGGCTTTTTGTCGCTTGCATTGTATTGGCTGCTCGTTTGAATTAACAGCTCGTTGTATTGCTTTGAAAGGCGAATATGAGTGTTTGATTTTTCGGCAACGCTTGAATTGTAAAAGTTATCCTGAAGATCACCATGTCTTGAATATTTTAAAAGGAAATGGTCGTCTATGTTTGTTTGATAGTTTGATACAATCTCGACAAAATAAACCTTTCGTGTTCTGTCATAGTTTACGCTTGAAACTTGGTAATCGCTATATTCTGTTTTAATAAGCGCTTCGGTTTGGTTTTTTATATGCGTCGAAGTTATAGGGTTTCCGACAAAATTATCAAGCAAAAGAAATATAAATAAAAGTAGTATAACTGCAAAGATTACCGCCAAAATTTTTAGATGTTTTTTAACTTTCATGGGTTTCTTCCTTTCAGAAAAAATATATTATTATGCTATTGCTTCATCTTCCACTATCTTTGTTTTAAGGTATTCTGCCGTTTTTTGAACGTCGTTTCTATCTATTTCGCTATATAAAATATCTTCGAAATAGATAGGTTGCTCTATCGGTTTGGTTCTGTTAGGGCTTTCCCAAGGCGAGATATTTAAATTCATGGTGTAAAACGCAACGCCCGCTTGCTCTATTGTGTCGTATACTTTTAAAAAAGTTTCTACCGCCTTTTCAAATGTAAGCCCATCTAACCCACAGTACAAAACAACTCTTCCGCCCTCTAAAGAAAATTCTTTTATCTCCTCAACGCTATATGTTTCATCAATTACAAGCGTTTCGCTATCTATACCATAAGTTGATTCGTTCTGTTCCGATAAAGGTTTTAATCTAATCGAGCCGGTATTAAAAGAAAGCGTTTCGTCATATATTTCGTTGACCGAGTTCCAAACTATACGGCTATAATAGTTAGATATCCTAATCAATGTGTTGTACCCCGAAGCAACTTCATGAGTATAGCTGTCGTTAACTATATTTCCTTGGGAGTCGACAAAAACTATAAACCGTTTATCCATGCTTGTATGCGTCTCAAATCCAATTCCATACTGTCTTTTGATTCCGTTGTAATCGCTAAATGTTATAAAATAATCGGTCGAAATGTCTTGATAGTTTTGCAAAACATGACCCATTGCGGCGTTTTCTGCGTTTTGCAGATCAAAAGGATTACCCATATAAATGTTTGCCAAAAAAACTATTGCGCTTATAAGCACAATTCCCAAAACTACCGCCAAAAATTTAAAATATTTTTTAGCTTTCATTGTTTTCGTTCTCCTTTTTTTGTTTAGTTGTTTCGTTTTCTTTTTTTAATCCAAAATCAAATAAAAATGCTATCAATACACCTAAAAGCATCAATCCGCAGTATACAAAGGCGTAGAAAATACCAACTTGAAAATGCGGCCGAAATAAATAGTTTCTAATAAACGACACAGCGAAAACGGCGATAGTAACAATATGGAGTTTTGATTTTAACGCAAAATAGCTCAAAGCGCCTATTACCGGCATTATCAAGATGTTGTAATACTGTCCTCCGCTCAACATAAGCGAAGAGCCAACAGAAATTCCCCCTACTACCAAAACCGAGGCTAACGAATACAAACGGCTTTTTATTTTTTTTATTATCTTTGTATCGTCCGGTTTTGGCTTTTCGTATGTCTCAAAAATTTCTTTGCAACTTTCGCAACTTTCGGTATGTTCAACTACCGCTTGTTCGCTTTGTTCGCTTGCAACGCCGTCTATAACAAGGGGCAATAAATCCATACATATTTCGCAGTTTATTTTATTCATAAAACATCTCCTCCTTTAAAAGAATTTCCCGTATCTTGCGTTTTGTTCGATGGTCGACCACCCTTGCGGAACTTTCCGAGATATCAAGCCTTTTTGAGATCTCGTAGTAGCTATAACCCTCTATTCTCATTATGACGATATTTTTTGCGACATCTTTTTCTTTTTCCAAAAGTTCCGAGACTTTTAAAACTATCTCTTCTCTTAAGATGATTTCATCGTTTTGTTGTTCGCTTTTTATGTACTGCTTAAGCAAAAATTCTTTCACAAGTTTTTGCTTTTTATCAGCTCTTATATGTTCGTACCACTTGTGGCGAGCTATCGAAAAAAGCCATGTTTTAATATCGCTGTCGCCTTTAAAAGAGGGAAGGGATTTTATTGCACAAACAAATACTTCTGAGAGCAAGTCTTCCGAAACTACGGTGTTTCTTGTTTGCGAAACAAGGTAATTATATATATCCTGTTTATAGAGCTTGTATATTTCATCGATTGAATATTTCATCTCGTTACCCCCTTTCGATATATTAGTGACAAAACCGACCGTTTTGTTACAGTTGTAATTTAAAATTTTGGTTGTTCACGTAATTAAACCTTGCTTAACTACCCAACGATATGACAACTAATGTCACGCTGTTTTGGTCGGCGTCACTATTCCTATTATCGTTATCTACGATAATGCCTTCAAAGGTTTTATATTCATTTTTTTTGTTTTTATTATACTATGGGGGTTATTCTATGTAAAAGTCAATCAAGAAAAATCTTGATAAAAGAAAACAGTAGGATTGATAAATTGTGGCTAGCATAAAGAAGCCTCCGAAAGCATTTACCTACACCTTCAAAGACTTCTTTGTTTTAACGCTCACTATTAATTTTTTGATTTTAAAAATATCAAACAAACGCTTTTAGAACATAACCTACTGTCAGTAACATGACAACTTCTTTTTCAATCCTTTATATCTATTCTCTAGGTGTTGAGTTGTCTTTAATCTGTCGTAGTTTGTGAAGAATTGTTCCTCAGAATGAAGCAAAAATCCGAACCAAACCCGACAGAAACTACCTGTCGGGCTTGGTTCGGATTATGTTTGTCGGATGAGAGTGCTGTTATAGCAACAGCGACATTCTGACTTTTTCAAGACAATAGAAAAACGCTGGACCCAAAATCAATGGGTCCAGCGTTTCGCTGGTGCCGCTGACCGGACTTGAACCGGTACGCTTTTAAGGGCGAGGGATTTTAAGTCCCTTGTGTCTGCCGATTCCACCACAGCGGCATAGGCTAAACGTTGATAATACCATAAAATAATACTATAATTATTGTTGTTTGTCAATATTATTGAACCATCTTAAATGTGGAAAAATGCAAAAGAAAATTTCAATTTAAGTGCAAGTTTCCAAAAAGTATCAAAATACTTGCAATTTTTCGATATTTTAGATATAGTTATTATACTATATTATAAGCGGGCAGGTTTGATGAAACAAAACGTTAAGCGTTCGGAGTTTGAAAACTCTAACCAAAAAAAATGGAATAAGTTTTTCAGCAAAAAAGTTTTCACAAACTATACCGTGATGCTGGTTCCTCATAGCTCAACTTCGAGTTCGAAAAAAATCCAGATACATCTTTGGGTTCTTTTGTTTGTGGCGTTTTCTATGCTAACGCTTTTGATTTTGGCTACATATTATTCGTATACAAACTATCGTTTGCAGGTTGTAAAGGTTGAGAATTCGAGGCTTAACAAGATAAGCGAGGAACAAGAAGAGTTTTTAGAACAGCTTGAACTGCTTTCGGAACAACTGTTAAAAGAGGTTGCCGAAACCAACGAATCTGAAAACTTAATTCGAGATAAAATAGGTCTTGAACAAAACGTTCTTGCTGTGGGTGGTCTCGAAATCGATATAAAGATCCCGACAACCGGAATTGATGTTGCGGGGGACAAAGATTTGTGGGACAGGCTCAACACCCTTGAAGTTGAACTTAACGCATACCAAGAATTCACAAATGATCTGTCGCTGCGTTATGAAATACTTGATATTGAAGTTGACAACAGGCTTGATTATCTTGCTTGCATTCCGATTGGTGAACCGCTTGAAGATATGACGATAACTTCGCCGTTTGGCGAAAGAGTTTCTCCATTTGGTTATAATTCGGTTTCGTTCCACAATGCTTTAGATCTTGCCGGAGCTACCGGCGACCTTATCTTTGCAACAGGTGGGGGAACGGTTGAAATTTCTATGAGAGATTCGGCATATGGAAACTATGTTGTTATAGACCATGGGTATGGCTACAAAACGCTCTATGCACATAACAGCAAAAATGTAGTATCAGTTGGGGACACTGTTAAACGAGGCGATGTTATCGCCCACGTTGGGTCAACAGGATTAAGCACGGGAAGCCACCTCCATTATGAAGTGCTTAAAGACGACCAACACATCGACCCCGAAATAATGCTAAATAATTTTAATTTTTAAATAAGAAAGGCACAATACACTATGTTCAACAAAAAAGAAACAACAAGCGGCTCGGTTCTCGGAACAGTTGAAACGATAATCGGGGAAAAAACCATTTTCGAAGGGGTTGCAACGCTTGAAACAAACCTCAGAGTTGATGGAACAATCAAAGGGAACATCATCTCAAAAAGCACCGTTATTATCGGAAAAGAAGGAAAAGTTGTTGGCGAAATAAAAGCCGACACTATCTATATTGCCGGCAACATCGAAGGAAACATCCAAGCTTGTTCCAAAATCGAATTCTTCGGAACAGGTTCGCTCACGGGTGACCTTACAACCGATAGCTTGGTAGTTGCCGACGGCGCTACCTTCAACGGCAAATGCTCGACTAAAGTTAAAGAAATTGCGAAACCAGCGGCTACATCGACGGCTGCCGGTTCATCGTCGTTTGTTAAAACTCAAACTCATTCGACCCCGGCGAGCGAAACAAACCCCGCTATTAAGGTTGCAAATAAATAATTAAACTATAAAAATATATCTGCAGGTCAAAGCTTTGCCCTGCAGATATATTAATAATGTGATAAATAAAGGTGATTTTTTATGGTTACGTCTTTTTCCAAAAATCTTACTTCAAGACTAAAACAAATTCCTAACAAAACAGCATTTGTTCTACTGTTTTTGGGTCTTGTCTTAGTCTTTTTTTCGGGATATTATTACGATCTTGTTTTAATAACAGAACATAGCTTGAAGTTCTGGGATATCCTCTTTGAAGAGGGTGTCGGAGGGCTAGCAAAGTTTTATTCCTCGGCGGAACATATGTATATTGAGGGGAAACCCAGCTCAGAAGCTCCTTATAACATCTTTGTTTATATACTTCTTGCGGTGTTGAACATTCCAACATTGTTCTTAAGAGGTGGAGAAGAATACCTTAGAAATTCTTTTCCGGCACTTATGTGGTCGAAATTTGTTATAATGTTGTTGTTAGGCTTTGCGGTTTGTAGTTTTTATAAACTGCTAGACTGTTTTAAAATGACAATCGAACAAAAATACTTTGCCGTGTTTGTGTTTTGCTCTTCGCTTTTTCTTGTTTCATCAACTGTGTATACAGCGCAGATAGATATCGGCGGTATAGCGTTCACCATGCTAGCGCTTAGATACTATATCTTAAACGACAACAAAAAAGCTATGATATTTTTTATGATAGCTTGTCTTTTCAAATTATTTGCGCTTTTTATATTTATTCCGTTATGGCTGTTGCGCCAAAAAAAGATACTGCTTTTTTTGAGGGATGCTTTTTTGGTGCTGCTCCCGTTTATCTTAACAGATGTTGTTTTGTTTCAAATACTCGATCCCGAAAGAGTGTCTCAAAGCCGATTTTTCTTAATTATAACCTATAACGTATTGCCGATTAACGATGGCGCAGGTTCGATGTTTATAATGGCGTATATAATTATCGCTATATTTTGCTATGCTTATAAACTTAAGCCGGACGAAACGGAGTTTAACAACTATATAACGATATATGTTTGTCTTGCCGTTTTCGCAAGTTTTATAGTCTTTTCAAGGCTTCATACCTATTGGAGCGTGCTAGTAACTCCATATCTCACGCTATTAATTTTGCGAAGAACCCGTTTTCAAAAGCTTAATATTCTAGCCGAGATGATAGGTTCGGCCTCGCTCGTGTTGTCGCAAATGATATTCTCGCCTCCCGTTTTCGGAACCGATAACGCCGCTCGTTTTGGATTAAGGTGGATCGAGGGACAAACGGTGTATTTCGATACAACAACTTTTTTTGCTTATCTTGTTGGGCAAGAAAACTACAACTATTTCGCTATCACATTGCTAAGCGCTTTTGCGGCTTGTTTTATTGCTATTCTTATAATAAACTTTCCAAGGCGCAAAATGCTACAAGATGTTGAGGTTTGCGACCAAAAAGAAATTAAACAATTGGTATATTTAAGAGCTTTTATCAATATATGTATAGCGCTTATTCCGGCGTTCGTTTATCTTTTAAACATCCTTGTTATTTCAAAACTAAACTAATAACACAGTTTGGAGGGGACATGACCCTTAATAAAATAAACAAACCTTTTGAAAAATTAATCAACAACAATTATCTATACTACATTTTGCTGTTAATGGTAGTTATAACTGCTCTTGCGGCTAGGTTGTATGAATTTGGCGTGTTTCCTTTTGGAATTAATCAAGACGAGGCGATGGCGGCGGTCGATGCTAAGGCGCTGTTAGACTATGGAACCGATCGCTTCGGAACGCTTTTCCCGGTTCATTTCACCGGGCAGGGAGTGAGCCAGATGAGCGTTTTGCTTTCCTATATAATGGTTCCGTTTATAAAAGTTATCGGCTACAACATATACGCTGTTCGCCTTCCGCTTTTAATAACAAGTTTGTTGGCGCTTTATATAGCGTTTCGCTTTAGCTATAAAGCCTTTGGTAGGTGGATAGCGCTTTTGGTGTTGTTTGTTTTAAGTTTAAGCCCTTGGCATATCATGCAAAGTCGTTGGTCGATAGACTGCAACCTTTTTCCGCATTTTCTTTTGTTTGCGTGTTATGCGCTCTATCTTGGCGCCGAGAAAAAACGATATCTCTATGTTGCGGCGGTTATTTTCGCTATATCGATGTATGCATATGCAATAGCAATATACACCGTGCCATTTATGTTGCTAGGCTTTTCGTTCTATTACATTAAGTATAAATATGCTACATTGAAACAAATTGTTGTTTGCGCAATTATATATCTTGTTATATCGTTGCCGTTTATTGCGTGTATGTTTATCAATGCGTTTGAACTCGACACAATATATCTTCCGTTTATGACTATCGAAAGATTTTATGAATCGAGAAGAAGCAAGGATATATTGTTTTTCTCGGATGATGTTGTTTCGATGTTTTTCGAAAACCTAAAATCGTTGTTCCATACAGCGTTTTTGCAGTCCCACGATACACCGATTAACTCGATAGAAGGTTTCGGAAGGTTCTATCTTTTTTCAACTCCGCTCATGCTTTTGGGGATTTTCCATTGTTCAAAAAAAGTTAAACAAAACAGGGCGTTTGCAATATTATTAATCTTCGCCGTTGTTGGGCTTTTGTCGGGGATTATAACCTATAACGTTAACGTTAACAGGCTTAATATTTTTTGGTATCCGATGGCATTTTTTATAGCGTTTGGCGTTTGTATGTTGGCTAGATATATCAAACCGTTGGCGGTAGTTTTTGCTGTTGCGGTCGTTGTATCGTTTGTTAACTTTAATTCATATTATTTCGATAAACACGCTCATTTAATAGACGAGGTTTTCTTTTCCGATTTCGCAAGAGTTTTGCAGATCTCTAAAAAAGATCAGTTTGTTGATAGAGTTTATATAACAAACCAAATATGGGCAAACTCAGAGGACAGCCAAACAACCGAGATTTTAACGATGTTTTATTTCGATATCGATTCAAAATATTTTATGGGACAACCTACCGAAAAAGAGGGTTATTCAAATTTTTTGCCGTATGATGAGCGGTATAATTATATAGATATGTTGGAGCTTCCAAGCGAAGGAAAACTTTCTAGCCGTTCCAACTATATCGTTGCAAACTCCGAGTTTGATTATGTTTATAGAGAGCTTTGCACATTTAACAACTATCAAGGATATTCAGTTATAAAAACAGCCTACTAGAAAAATTTTGGAAGGAAATTATTTTTTATGAAATATATTGATTTTAGGAGCGACACCGTAACAAAACCTACCGAGGAGATGCGCCAAGCTATGGCAAAAGCCGAAGTTGGCGACGATGTTTTTGGCGATGACCCAACCGTCAACAAGCTTCAACAGCTAGCGGCGAAGATTGTTGGCAAAGAAGCGGGGCTTTTTATGTCGTCCGGAACTCAAGGGAACCAATGCGCTATTATGTCGCACACGAGGCGAGGCGAGGCGGTTATAGTTGGCGACCAATGCCACATCATGTCGCATGAAGCGGGGGCATATGCGGTTTTGTCGGGCGTTTCACTTTCGGTTGCGACAACTAAAAACGGAATAATTGATCCAAAATCGGTTGAACAATTAATAGCGGATGATAGCGATCTCCACGTTGCAAAAACAGGGCTTATATGCCTTGAAAATGCATATTCAAACGGAGTTGTGACCCCGTTGTCGGTTATGAAACAGGTGTATGAAACAGCAAAACAAAACAACATCCCTGTGCATCTCGACGGTGCGAGGCTTTTTAATGCGGCTGTGTCCTTGGGGGTCGATGTTAAAGAGATTGCAAAGTATTGCGACACCGTTACATTCTGCCTTTCAAAAGGTCTTTGCGCTCCGATAGGTTCGATACTTATCGGGTCTAACGAGTTTATCAACACCGCTAAAAGATACCGCAAAGTTTTGGGCGGAGGCCTGCGCCAGGTCGGAGTGCTAGCGGCGGCGGGAGAAATAGCATTGACAAAGATGGTTACACGCCTTCAAGACGACCACGACAACGCTAAATTTTTAGCAGAACAACTTGCAACTATAGAGGGCATTGAGGTTTTTGAACAAAGCGTTGACATTAACATTGTTTTTTTCAAATCAAACCTTGGAGAATGTTATGATAGAAACATCGAAACATTTATGTTTGAAAATGGCATAAAGATAACGGGCGGACATTCTGGCATCTACCGAATGGTTACAAACAACGATGTTTCAAAGCAAGACTGCATATTTGCGGTTGAAAAGATAAAACAAGCGGCTCAAAAATTTAAGGCATAGACGATTTTAAAAAAGATTGTTTTAACAACAAAACGTTTAGTTTATTCGGTTGGTGTTGGGTTATCGGCACAAAACCGAAACAAAGAAGGGATAATAAAAATGACAGAAAGTTATAAAAATCAAAAATATAAAAAACGTCGTTCAAAGGTAGGGCTGTTTTTTGTCACTTTGTTTTGTGTGGCGTTGTTATCGCTTTACATAATCAACGAAAATTTCATAAGTGGATCGATGTATCTATACTATTGTATACCGGTAGTTGTTGTATCGTTGCTGTTTATGTTATTTAAAGCAAGTTTTTTCGCAAGCTCGTTGCTTTTTTTCGCAACGGTTGCGGTGGTGTCGGTGGCGTTTATACATACATATAATATAGGCTATAGCATACTTTATTTTTCTGATATCGTTATGGCGGTTATAACCGGGGTTGGCGTGTTGCTTGGGATTATGTTTGAGGTTATAAGGAGATCGAGTTATAAATCTGAAGTTTTAAAGCTTGAGCGCAAACAGGCGAACCAAGCAATTCTTGAAATTCAAGGGGACAGCCAAAAAGCTATAGCGACTATGGCGACACAGCTTGAACAATCCAAAAGCGAGATCGAAGCTCTTAAAAAGAAGATTTCGAAAGAATCAAAAAATGCTATAAAAACCGGCGACAACGGCGGTGATGTGGGATTAGATAAAGGCGAGACACAACAAACGGCGAAACAACAGGATCAAGACGGACAAAACGTTATTGCAAAAGGGAAGTCGTTTTTGATGGGGATGTTTAAAAATTAATTGGCTTTGTGTGGGGTGTTGGATTCCATCAAGCGCCTTGAATCTATTGATGTTAGGGGGCGTGTGTGGGTTTTTCGACTAACCCCCGGTGACCGCCCCCTAACACCCCCCCCCCTTAACGACTTAGGGCGACACACGCCCTAAGAACCCGCTCGCTTTTGCCGCTTGAGATTTTGGTGACTAGCAAAAGCTGGATTTGTGGGTTTTGGTTGGGAGAGTGGTTCGATTCGGGAATTAATTTGCTTGGGTGTAGGGGATTGACTCTCATCAAGCGCCGAGGGTTTTGTTTTGTGTAGGGAATGCATTGTATGCATTCCGAACCCCGAAATTATCGCACATATATAAAATGGCGTAACGCATACAATGCGTTCCCTACGATGCGTTGATTTTTTGATTGTTATTTGTCTTTAATTAAAAACTTCGTTTTTGGCAAAGATTATGAAAATGGGTGATATTATTTCGATTAACAGTATTTTGTTTTTTTCGGCGAGGGCGTTTTTGTTTGCCGTTGTTGTTGGGGTTTTGTATTTTGGGTTATATCTTTTTATAACGACCCAAAAAGGACAAAAATTCGACAAGCTTAGTTTTGCGAAAAACCTAGCTTTCATCTGCTATCTTGCGGCGCTTATACAGATAACCGTCATACGAGATTTTGGGCATTTTTTGGATTTTTCAAAACCCGACCTTTCGTTTTCAAGCGTTCAACCTGTGCCATTTAAAACGACGATTATAACGGCGATGTCGGGGACATGGTCGTTTATATACAACGCTTTAGGAAACATCGTTTGGTTTTTTCCTCTTGGCGTGTTAGCTCCGTTTTTCAAACAAAGATTTAACAGCTTGAAAAATATATTAGCCCTTTCTGCCTTTGTTTCGATATCGATAGAGATTTTGCAATGGCTGTTCACGAGCGGAATAAGCGATATTGATGACGTTATTTTTAATGTGTTGGGAGCGGGAACAGGGTATTTAGTTTTAACAATGACGCAAAAGCTTTTTATTAAAAAGAGGTTTTAAAATGCTAGCGGTTTAGGTTAAATTATTTAGAACGATAAAAAACTATTGGGCTTTGCTTTATGGGGTGCTATGCAAATTCTTATTAATCGTTAAAAAACGAAATATTTTTTTCGTTTTAATTGCAATTCCCTAAATTTTGTATTATAATTAATAGGATTATAGAATACAAATAGAAGAAAAACGATTGTTCGGCGTTAAGCCTTATCTTAATTTCAAACCGTTTGAAGAACTTAAAAACAAGGCTCTGTTCAACACGGTGAAACCGGCGAATTTAAGTGTTGAATGGTTACATGGGCAGGATATTTGCCCCGATGAACTATACTACAATAGCGTAATTATACAGTAAAAGAGTGGGGAAAGTGTTATGAATAAAATGAAAAACAAGATTATATCGGGGGTTCTGTCGTTTACAGCGATGGCGGTGCTTGCGGTGATTGCTATGTCGCCAAAGGCGTTTGCGGTGAATGCAACACAAATAACAATAGGTGGTACTGATTATATTTTGACAGCCTCTTTGCCGGCAAATATGAGTTATAACGTCACCACAAACACCCTAACCCTCACAAACGCAACAATAACAGACTATGTAAAAATAAACGGCGACATAACGATAGAGCTTGTCGGAACAAACACTATTACTAGCACAAACACCGTAGCAAACACAGTGAACGGTGCGCTTCATGTAATGGGAGCTACTACAATTCAAGGCAGTGGCAGCCTAACGGCAACAGGGGCTCATCCTCAAGACGGAATTTATATTGGCTTAAGTTCCACTTCAAGTGAATCGGCTAATCAAGCTTTAACTATTAATAAAGCCACCATAACGGCAACCGGCGGAACATCAGATGCCGTTATCGGAAGAAAAGGAATTTCCTGCGGTAGCCTAAAAATTTATAACGCTACTGTCACGGCAAAAGGCGGAACAACTGACATTGATACCGATAAAAGAGCTGGCGGTCACGGAATTTTTGTTAATAATGGTGGGGAAATTGATATTAAAAACGCTGAGATTAACGCAACGGGCGGCGACGGCAACAGCAACGACAAGGGCGTCGGCGTCGGCGGCGCCGGCGGCGCCGGACTTTATATTGGGGATCCAGGTAGTTCTTCAGATAATATATCTGACACAACAATGACCGTAAGTGGGGGTGACACCGGAACAAGTAGTGTCGACGATGGCGGTAGCGGATTAAATTTCCTCCGTGACTTAACGTTAGTTAATTGCACAATCAAAAGCGCCACGGGTGGCGACACAGCAGGTACCGGTAAAGCAGGATACGGCATATATCTCCACGGCACAACGCTCACCCTTGATAACACAACAATAACAACCGCAAAGGGCGGAGCAGGCAAATCTCCTCAAGGCGGAATTGTTATGACTAGCGGGAAATTGATTTTAGAAAACGGTTCAACAATTAATGCAACGGGCGGCGACGGAACGGCAAACAGCGCAGGGAGTGGTGTTCTCGGATCGGTTACGCTAAACCACACCTCGAAACTAACCGCAACGGGCGGCAACGCAACCGGCGCAGCTGGAACTACAAGCACCGGAGGGCATGGTGTTATTGGATCGGTTACGCTAAACGGTAGCTCAAAACTAACCGCAAATGGTGGCAACGCAAGCGGCGGAACGACAAATACCGCAGGATATGGCGTTATTGGATCGGTTACGCTGAATAGTGATGACATCGTTTTATCCGCAATAGGTGGCAATACATTGGCACACGGACTTTCGCAGGTGGCAATGATAACCCCAACCTCAACCCTTTTAGATGCTTATGTTGGTGCAAGCGGATTTACAACCAAAGTAGACCT
>CAYJKJ010000018.1:0-52292 GCA_964370715.1 uncultured Faecalibacterium sp. | reverse complement strand
CGAGCGAAGCTCGACAAGCAGTATTTCCAATAGCTCCGCCGCAGGCGGAGATTATGTTTTAACCATCGAAGTTAGGATATCGACCGCTCTTTTAAACTGCGAATCGCTGTCTTCGGTGGGTTCGCTGGTTCGCCTGAACCCTTCAAAAGCAGAAACTTCAAAGTTTGGAGCAACGCCGTTTTCATCGATAGTCTCGCCCGAGCTTGTTAAAAATCTTGCTACGGTTAGGTATATACCCGAACCATCCGAAAATTCGAAAACTTGGCCATACTTTCCGTGGCCTGCCGTCGTCGTTCCGATTATCTCGCAAGAGTTGGCACTGTCTTTGAGGGTTGCGGCGAAAATTTCCGCAAATCCCGTTGTGTTTTCATTAACCAAAATAACCAACGGTAGCGCAAACAAAACCTCATCCGACGTGTAGAGCGCACGAACCTCGTTGTTTTTAAACTCGGCTGTAATCGTTTTGCCTGCCGGCAAAAGTTGGTTTGCCATCTCAGCAACCGCATTAAAACTGTTGCCCCCTGCCGTGTCTCGAATGTCGATTATAAGCCCAACAGCCGCTTTTGATTGAGCGGTTAAAAGCTCATACTCAAACTGCGAAACTGCGGCATCGCTAAATTGGTTGATGCTTATATAGTATATTCCATCATCACGCAAAAATCCCGAGGCTGCCTCGGCATCAAACGATGTTTGCGCAAGGTCGACCGTTGTTTCGACCGCCTGTCGACGATAGGTAACCGAAATCCTTGTTCCTTCCGTTCCGTATAAAAGGTCGTTTGCTTGTTCAAATTCCATGTCGGTAACCGGAGTTCCGCCGATCTCAACCAACGTGTCGCCGACCACTAGCCCGGCTTGTTGTGCGGGCGAATTGTCTATAACACGGCTAACAGTTATATATCCGGTTGCATCGGGGGTGCATTCAAGACCGACAGAAACAACCGTTCCTTTTGCGGCTGCATAGAAATCTTCAACGTCAAGCGCAGTTAGGTATGCTGTGTTTTCGTCCTGTATTCCTTCGATATACCCGGCTGAAATCTCGTCGTATAAAAAGCTTTCGTTGATTTCATAGAAAAAGTTTTGCCTAACAACGGTGTCTATCTCGGTTAGTTTGGTATAGAGCGACGAGCGAGTCATGAATCCTTCAACCTTTGAATCGAAAAGACCCATCGAATATATCATTGTTGCGGTGAACGTCATGGCGATTGCTATAAACACAATCGAAACAGCAACGCCGACCGATATTTTTCTGTTCATAAATATGACCATGCTCCTTTCTTGCACAAAATACCATGAAATGTGGGCATGGTCTCGTCCATGACCACTTCGTTTGTGGTTGTATATATATTTTTCAAACTCATGACCATGCTCCTTTCTTGCACAAAATACCATGAAATGTGGGCATGGTCTCGTCCATGACCACTTCGTTTGTGGTTGTATATATATTTTTCAAACTCATGACCATGCTCCTTTCTTACACAAAATATCATGAAATGTGGGCATGGTCTCGTCCATGACCACTTCGTTTGTGGTTGGATTTAATATATTATATAGTATTATATATATAAATACAATACATAAAACTATCTTGTGAAATATCGGCTAATCGTTTTATAAACCAAAAACACAACGACCGAGTTAATGGCGGCTTTTATAACGTTGAAAGGAATGATTATAGGAACAAGCATGGCGGCAACCTGTTCTCTTGGCATCCCTGTGAAAACCGGCGTTAATATATAGTTCCATATAACCATAACTATCGTCATAGCTATTCCGCCCAAAACCAGCGAGACGATAGCGGATTTTTTGGATTTCTCTTTTTTATAGACAATTCCGGCAACGGTGCTGAAAGCTCCCGTTGCAAAGATATGCATAACTATTCCGATTATTCCGGAACTGCTGCTGACCGTTAGCCCTTGGATTAAACTTGCAACGACGGTTAACGCTAGCCCCCATAAAGGGCCATACAAAAATGTTCCTATAAGAATAGGGATCGAAGATGGGTCGTATTCAAGATACGGCGCTGTTGGAAAGATTGGAAATCTTATAAAAAGCATAAGCACAACCGATAGTGCGCTGAGTATTCCAAGCCTTGTTAATCTTTTGAGTTTTTGTTTGTCTTTCATAAAATGTTTTCTCCTTAAAAAAACAACCCCCAAAACCTTTTAAAGTTTTTGGGGGTTTAAAATATAAAAAAATAAATCGGCAACATATCAAATAATTATATAATAATATCTATAACCGAAATGTTTCTTTCCTCCGGACTATACCGTCGGCGTCGGATTATTAACCGAACTCTGCTTAACGCTCGCGGGCTTGTCGTTAAAAAAACGCTTCACCGCCGGTGGGGAAATTCTCCCCGCCCCGAAACTATATAGATTATATCTCTATTCAAAATAAAAAGCAAGTGCCACAACATCAACCTAACCCAACATATTAAAACGTTAGCAAGGCATCGTATCACCGCAATAAAGCGACTTTTGAATTTGTCAAGCCCTGTTTTATCAAGAGGGTTGGTATAAACTTCAAGCTGTTAAGCAATGTGAATAAAAAAATATACATTAAAGCTAAAAAATGTAGGTATTTTATTGGTAAAAACACCAAATATTGTATACTCAGCGTTTTTAATGGTCGATATGCAATAAAATCTAGGTAAAAATTTGTGGATAATGGCAAAATTTATGTTTTTGTTTTTGAAAAAGCCATCTTGACAATAATTCACTATAGTTGATGTTTTTTTAAGAAAGTTAGGTTTTAGTGTGAAATAAAAGCAACAAACCTTGACTTAGTGTGAATGTACAAATTTTGAATGAATTTTTGTGTATATTTCACAATGAATAGATGTGATTGAAATAAATCCCACACCATATATAGTGTTTGGCGACAAAAATAGACTAAATAATGATTGTTGCGGGCTTGTCAATAACGTTACATCATAAGCAATAAATTAAAATTTATATACGCAAATGCGAATAGTTTTTTGCAGAAAAAACAAAGATATAAAACGAGGTAAAATTAGAATAAAATTATCATATAAATAAAAATTGCCACGCAAAAGTTAAATGAAACTAATCGTTTTATGCGATATTTACGTTGTTTAAAAGTAAAAATGAAACTTATATTCAAAAAATGTTCACGAAAATTTTTGAAATTAGAAATAAAAGGAAAAAATTGTATGCGGCAAAAGATAAAATCAATCGATTTTGAAAAAAACATTTTTTTTATCATTTTTTTTTGGAAAAACTATTGCATTATGCGGCGAAATAGTATATCATATTGGTAATATCAATTATTTAGTGTTGTCGAGCTATGTGTTTTTGCAATATGAAGCGCAGAATCGGCAGCAGAACCAATTCGGCTGAAAGCCGAAAAAATGTGATATGCAAAGAAAAAACTAATTATTAATCAAGAGGTGAAGAGAAATGTTTAAAACTTGTTTTGCAAACGGAAAGGAAAACACAAAACACACGTTTAAAAAAGCTGTTTCGTTGCTAATGGCTTTGGCGTTTGTGCTTTCGCTATTTAGCGGAATGCCCGTCACAGCGAGTGCTACGCCTGCAGGGACAACTTCGGCGGCGTTGTATCTTGGCGGTAGCGGAACAAACGGCACGACAGACAGCCACTACGGAACAAATGCCGATGGGTCGTATAAAACGATTGCGTCGAAACAAACAACATACACATTGGGAGGTGTTGTTCCCTATCGCTATGCAATAGCTTCGGGTGAAACATATTCCATTGAAATACCTGTTGACTCATTGCCAGCCGGCTACGAATTTGTCGGTATAGGCTATGGAGCAAACTGGGGAACACTTGTGTTGGACGATAGAGGCTTGGCAAAAGGCCAGGCGTTCAACGGCGGAATCAACCATGATCCGGTTGCCATTAATGGTCTTAAAGAAGATGGAACCAGCCTTGTTATAGTTGAGAACGCTGTATACGCAGATGGCAAAATTACAGCCACTATAACAGCAAACGATTCCTTTGGTTACGAGAATGCTTCTTCGGCATGGTTCCATGCAATATGGAAAGATGCTAGCGGAAAGCTTGTTAACCCTTCTCAATATACTTATGCGAACGTAACTGTTGCCAATAAAGCAACATCGGTTTCAGCCGCACCCCTTCCGGATTATGATGGATTAAAACCGGGCGATGTTGATGCTGACAAAGGTGCAGAATGGGACAATTATGAAGACAGAACAGCTTGGGTTACGTTCGACTTTAAAGGCGTTCCTATCGAGAAAGATAGCGATATTATCATCATTCTCGATAAATCAGGAAGCATGATACACAGCAACCGTTGGGATGCTTCTGCGCAAGCAGCTGAGGAACTTGTAAACCAATTGATAAACGATCCTGAAACAGAAAACAGAGTTGCTCTCGTTCCTTTCTCTGACAACGTTGAGGGTAGCCTTGGTTTTCAAACAGACGCAGCTGTAGTAAATGCAAGACTAAAAGAACTAACCGATGGTGTAAAGAATACAGATGATGGCGGAATAACCACAACAACGGTTAACGGAAATACAGACTATTCCTTGGCTATGCAACAAGCTGTAGGATATGCTTCATCTCGTAACGAAGATGAACAAACAAGACCTCTTCACATTATAGTTATATCTGACGGTGAACCGTATCGTGGCGGTAACGGAACAGAGATGAAACCTATTCTTGAAGGAACATTTGGTGCAACAATCCATGCTGTTGGAATCAATATGTCGGGCAATTTCTTGACTAACTTAAATAAGTTGCCGACAGAAGGAACCGCAGTTAATGTTAAAGATGGGGCGAACCTTGCCACCGACCTCGCCGCAGTTCTAAACCAAATCGGAAGTGAAATCGTTGTACCTGCGAAGGATGCTACTATAACCGATTATCTATCGAAATATTTTGATTTGGATTTGAACAGAAAAATTGAGATGTCACCAAACGCATTAGTTGACACAGACAATACAACCGTTACAATCGGAGGAATTCCGGCGGTTGGCGGAACGTTGACGCAAGCACATAAAGATTTGTTCGGAAACGATGATGCAACACACACATCGATTCCTATCAAAGTTGTTCTTCCGGAACTCAGCGCTACTGCAACAACTGTTAGAATCCCAATAGTGTTAAAAGAACAATATCATGATGATGCCAAGACATATCCAACGAATGCAGGCGCAGAATTTGAATACGAAAAACCCGATGGTTCAACCGAAAAAGAAGACGTTCCTGATGAATTTCTTTCGGTTGACGGCGGATTGATCACTATTACCTACTATCGCTCCAACGCAGACGGCGAATACATTAAAGCAGACGGCACAGTTGTATCGGATCAAAACAAAGGTTTTGCTCGTATAGCAATTGTAAACAGAGACAGCCTTAAAAACCTTGAGCTTGAAAAAGAGCATGCTGTTACCGCTGACTTAAATGATCATACAGCTTTGAGCGGATACACATTATATAAAGACGAGACAACAACACAAAATATATTGATTACAAAAGCAGCTCCTAAAGGAGAAGCAGAATTCAGGCTAGTTGAAGACAAGATAACAATAACCGCAGATGGTTATGACGACTACTATAATGACAATGAACATCCGGCGGTTTCTAATGTAGTTGCAACGGATGGAAACGGAAATCCGCAAACAGACCTTGAGTACAGCGTAGACGGTGGACAGACTTGGTCACCTACCATTCCAACAGTCAAAGATGCTGATGATTCTACAACTGTACACATTAGAGTTAAAGATGATGACAAAACTACAATTCAAGTTGAAGCAACAGTTAAACGTATTCCAATTACGATAACAGCGGGTCACTATAGTAAAGAAAAAGGTACTAATGATCCGACCTTTGATGGAGGTCCGGTGGTTGCAGTTAACCTAGATTCAACTAAAGTTACCAATTTTGCAGATCTTGAAGCATTAGCACAAAAACAAATCACAAACAAAGATACAGACCCAGCTAACAACACCTACGCAGAAGTTCGCCTTGACAAAGACGAAAGAGTACACGTTTATCCAATAACTATTGATTATCTTGGAAAAGCTAAAACAGATCTTCCCTTTAGCAACTACGATATAACAGAAGTTAATGGCGCATTAACAATTTATGATGGCCCGCAAACTGTATTCGAAATCGTAACTGCTTCTAAAACTCAGTCGATAATCGACGGAGAAACTCTTACACACCACCAACTAGATGATCTTAGCGTTGGAACCGAAGCATACAACATCGTGCCTACATATAGTGGCGTTCAAAACGGTATAGGTTCCTCAGCAAACTCGATCTCGGGATATGATATCTACATCAAAACTACCGGTGGACTTAATGGTGATCATAGAGGTTCCGGAACAGTTGCTGTTGATGCTGACGGAAACATAGTTGTTACACCGGATCCAAACAATTATTTCCAAAACGTAACAGTAAAATTTGGAACACTTGAAATTACACCGTTTAGTGGCGAGATAACCGTTACAGCTACAAGCGATACTAAAGTGTTTGACGGCACACCGCTAACAAAAGACGGACACGACGATACAGCGGCTAGCGGCCTACCTGCCGGATATGAATTCCAAAACGTTGTGAACGATGGTTCGCAAACAGATGTTGGAAGTTCAAACAACAACGTTGTTTCGTTTGACATCGTTAAAACATCGGATAACACTGTTGTAACATCGGGAACATATAATCCTACAACAGGACAATATGACCTAAACTCTAACAGCCCATTCAAAAGTGTTGTAGGGGCTAGCGGAACTCTAGTGGTTACACCGCAGACTGATGTTCTAGCAATTACAGCTGTTGGAAATATTGTTGACTACGACAGCAATTCTCATAACAGACTACTTACAGCACAAACTGTAGTGTCATTTAAAGACACATCTAAAACTCTAACCGATGCAGAAAAGAATGCAATAACCTACACATACAGCACAGACGGAACAACTTTCTCTGATGCAGTTCCAACAATGACAGATGTAGTCAAAGCTAATGGAAGCGTTTCAACATACCCTGTTTGGGTTAAAGCTTCACATCCAAACTATGGCGAAGCTACAGCTCAAGTTTTCGGTCAAGTTAACCCACGTGCTGTAGAACTTGATATACCGGATAACTATACAAAAGCAGCCGGTGAAAGCGATCCAACATTTGTTGCAACCGTTTCAAACGGCGTATTTATCGGAAGCGATGCTATTAGTATAGTGTATGGTCGTGATGCCGGAGAAGCTGTTGGAAGCTACATTGTAAGGGGCGATTCGTTCAGCTTTACAACGGGTAAGGCCGACAACTACACCGTGACTATCCTTGAAGGTAAACTCGAAATCACGCAAAACACAGCAGCAGCTTTCACAATTACAACAGCGAGCGACACAAAAATATTCGATAGCACAGCTTTGGTAAAGCATGACGCTACGCTAACTGTTCCGAGCGCAATGTCCGGGCTAGGTCTTAGCTTGAATATCCCAAGCACAAACTACACAGGAACACAAACTTTTGTTGGTGATTCCAAAAACACAATCGATAGGTTTGAAATTGTTGATGCAAGCGGCGTTATTTATGCAAGCGGAACAGTTTCGCATAACCTAGACGGAAGCAACCCAACCGTTGCAATCGATGCAACTTCGATGTTCACAAATGTAACGGTAGTGTTCGGAGACCTAATCGTTCTTCCGATAACAAGCGGAGTGAATACCAGCCTAGTTGCTACACCGTATGTAGGCGATTATGACACACTATACTACGATGGAATTATCGGCACAACGCTTACAGCAGAAGACGCAAGCGGAGCTGATATTTCGGGCGAATTCAACTACACATACACCTATAATGGCATAACAACTGTTGATATTCCGGAATTTAAAGATGCAGGAAGCTACGATATAACAGTTACCGCAACACATAAAGACGGTAGCTATAACCCCGTAACAACAACTGTAACTGCTGTAATCAATAGAATCCCGGCAAACATCACTATAGGAACATATAACAAAACCGTAGGAGACAATGATCCTAACTTTGTTCCCGTAATAACCGGAACTCTAGCCGGAGACACATTAGACTTTACTTATGGCAGAGTTGTTGGCGAACAGGCCGGACAATCATATCCAATCAACATAACGCTTGGAACAAATCCAAACTATGACGTTACGTTTACAGATGGCGTGTTGAATATTTTGGCGGTAGTTACACCACCGGCACCACCCCCAACCCCACCGGTAGTTGTAACCCCACCAACAACAATAACACCAACACCACCGACAACAGTGACAACCCCTCCGGCGGTAACAACACCTCCGGCGGTAACCCCACCGACAACACCTGATGTTCCGGGAATACCCGATGTTCCGGGTCCGGTACCTGCGATACCTCCTGTAGTTGATCTACCGGAAGTTAACACAGAGGGTGATGGAAACGATGACGAACAACAAGAAACCATAATCGACGACACCAACGTTCCGTTCGCGGACGGTACATTGGAAAGTTCGGCGGCTTGGAGCTTGTTCGATCTACTAATGACGTTGCTAACACTCGTTGGAATAGTTGTTTATGGAATAAGAGTTGGCAGAAAAGTTCGTGAAGAAAGAGAAGAAGAATACGAACAAAACAGCAACCCACAATATCAAAACGTTCAAACAGAGGAACAAGAACAAGAACAGCTAGAAAAAGGCAAAAAACGCAAACTCGTAATGGCAGCAATAGCAATAGCGTTTATCTTCAACCTAATATTGTTCATCCTCACACAAGACATGAGACTCCCGATGATATTCTTTGATAGATACAGCATCATCTTCGGCGGCGTAGCAGTTATCCAAATTGTTATGCAGTTCTTAAGAAAAAAGAAAAAGAACGACGACGACGACCAAGACGAAGAAATGACCCATAACGACGGAGGCTTTGTCTACAGAAAAGCATAGGAATTGTGAACAGCACAATAATAGACAACCTATAAATAAAGAAACCTAGCATCTTAAAGGCAACAACCTTTAAGATGCTAGGAAAAACAAAAACCCCAACCATATATCCCATCGTGAAAGCTAAGCGACGGGAAATCGGTTAAGGGAACAACACAATTAACAAAGGTTAACCTTGAAGACGTTCGAGGTTAGCCTTTTTGGTTAGCCCATTTGTTAAGGCTCAAATCACGAGGTGTGAAGAACAGCTCGTAAAAATATAAAAAAGCCGAGCATATTTTGCAGATGTTGAATAACAAACACAAAATATGCTCCGGCTATAAACATTCAACCAAAGTTGGAATATCTATTTCAGTTTAAATTTTTCGGTTGGTTTTCTCGGAAGAGTGTAATCGATTATCTCGACAGTCTCTCCGCCTTTTTTATAAACCCTTGGAACTCTTCTCGAAATCGAACAAAGAATTTCATAACCAATCGTTCCGCATTGTTTGGCAACAGCCTCAACAGTTATCGGGCAATCATCCCCGAAAAATGTTACGATATCCCCCGTTTTAACTCCGCCTTCAACCTGGCTAACATCGATCATAAGCATATCCATGCAGATAGTTCCGACGATTGGAACCTTTGTGTCGTTGATGTAGCAATAGCCTTTGTTGCTCAACACCCTTGGCACACCGTCGGCATATCCAATTCCGACGACTGCAACCGTTATCTCTTTTTGCGCAGTGTAGGTGCAACCATAGCTCACCGATTCGCCAACTCTAAGCGGTTTAACCATCGAAACGGTTGATTTTAACGACATGACGGGTTTAAGCTCGATATCGGAAAGCGGGACACCGGTCGGCGAAACACCATATAAAGCTATGCCGGCTCTAACCATGTTGTGATTGAATTCGGGATAGAAAAGCAGACCGGCGCTGTTGGAGCAATGAAGAGTGTTGAACCTCTCGCCCAGTTGCGCTAATCTTCCAGCAATCGAAACAAAAAGCTTTCGTTGCGCTTCGGTGTAGCTCTTTCCGAAATCTTTGAGATTATCGGCAACAGCAAAATGTGTGTATAATCCGCAAGCATAAAGATTTCGCATCGATGCAATATCGACAATCTCTCGGCAGGTGCTTTCAAGGTTTCGAGCGTTCATTCCAAGGCGACCCATTCCCGTGTCAAGCTTGATATGAACATCAACGATAACTTTTGCTTTTGCGGCGGCTTCCGAAATATTCATGGCGTGTTCTTTGTCTACAACCGTTTGGATAACATTAAGTTTAGAAAGCCATTCTGCATATTCCGGCGGAGTGTAGCCCAAAATTATAATCGGTTTTTTAATTCCGCTATCCCTTAGAACAAGAGCTTCATTAAAGTTTGAAACGCAAAATCGGTCAACGCCGGCTTCGTCCATCTCCCTTGAAACATTTTTGGCTCCATGTCCATAGGCGTCTGATTTAACGACAGCCGAAAGCTCAACATTTTCGGAAAGTTTTTCTTTAACTGCCGCAACGTTTGAAGCTATGTTGTCAAGAGAGATTTCAACCCAACTTCTTTGTAGCCAATCAACCATAATATAAATCCTCCTTAAATCTTTAGTTTTGCTCTGGGGTTAGTTTTATAGCAAGCTCTTCGAGCTGTTTTTCTGAAACTATGTCGGGGCAACCTGTCATAAGTTCCCCTCCGTTTTGAACTTTCGGGAACGCTATAACGTCTCTTATGCTCTCTTTGCCTAGAAGCAACATAACCAACCTGTCAAGGCCAAACGCAATTCCTCCATGTGGCGGCGCACCATAGGTGTATGCCTCCATCAAGAACCCAAACTGTGCTTCGGCTTGTTCGTCGGTAAATCCTAGTGCGCTAAACATTGTGCGCTGAATGTCGGGATTGTTGATCCTAATCGACCCTCCGCCGATCTCGTTTCCGTTTAAGATAATGTCATAAGCTTTCGCTGTGCAGTTTAGCCTGTCAGTTTCAAGCTTTTCAACATCACTGTCGGCAGGAGCGGTGAACGGATGATGTTTTGCATAAAATCTGTCTTCTTCGTCGTCATATTCGAAAAGCGGGAAATCGGTAACCCAAAGAAGATCAAATGTGTCTTTTTCGATTAAACCATATCTTTTTGCAACTTCAAGCCTTAATGCTCCAAGCGCATCAAAAACGATGCTTTCTTTGTCGGCAACGATAAACAAAACATCCCCGTCTTGAGCATCAAGCGCCGTTCTAATTCCGCTAATCTCTTGTTCCGACAAGAATTTCTCATAGCTTCCCGAAGCGGTTCCTCCCGAAAGTTTTGCAAAAGCCAACCCTTTAGCACGGTAAGTTTTAACGTGTTCCGTTAAACTGTCGATCTCTTTTCTTGTTAGTTTATCGGCAAGGCCTTTTGCGTTGATTCCTCTAACCGTTCCGCCGGCGGCTAATGTGTTTTTGAAAACCGCAAACTCTGAGTTTTCAACTATTGCCGAAAGATCTTTAAGCTCAAGGCCAAAACGTGTGTCGGGTTTGTCGGAACCAAAACGCTCCATCGCTTGTTTATATGTAATTCTTTTAAAAGGTGCTTTTATCTTAACATCAAGGATTTCGTGGAAAATTTTAACTAGAAATCCTTCGTTAACCGCTATGATATCATCGACATCACAAAACGACATCTCGACATCGATTTGGGTAAACTCGGGTTGGCGATCGGCTCTTAAATCTTCATCTCGGAAACATTTTGCGATCTGCATATATCGGTCAAACCCCGAAAGCATAAGCAGCTGTTTATAGAGTTGCGGAGATTGCGGAAGAGCATAGAACTTTCCGTTTTGAACACGAGATGGAACAAGATAGTCTCTCGCACCTTCCGGCGTTGAACGTATAAGAATGGGGGTTTCGATCTCGATGAAATTTTCGCTGTCGTAATAGTCTCTTGCGCATTTAACGATTTTGTGGCGCATTAGCATATTTTTTGAAAGCTCGGGGCGGCGTAGATCAAGATAGCGATATTTCAAAGCAAGGTCATCACGAACGTTTATCTCATCACGAATTTCAAACGGCGTTGTTTTGGCAAAGCTTAGTATTTTAAGCTCGGTTACAAACAATTCGATGTTGCCGGTCGGAAGGTTGGGGTTTTTGCTTGAACGTTCCCTTATAACTCCGCCCGCCATAACAACAGCTTCGCTCCTAAGGCTTTTTGCTTTTTCAAAAATCTCTCGATCGGTCGAATCGTCAAACGCCAGTTGAATAATGCCTTTGATATCACGAAGATCAGCGAAGATTAGGTTGCCGATATCCCTGGATTTTGCGATGAACCCCGCAACCGTGACAACATTTCCAAGCGGAGATTCAAGAGTTTCGATGCTATAGTGTGTTCGGCGTAGTTGTCCCATTGTTTCTGTCATAATAAATGTTCCTCTTATATATTATTAGTTTGTTTAATCTGTTGTATAGCAAGCTTTAAGCTTTCGGCGGTTAGCGAAACTTGTTTTTCAATTTTTGTTTGCCCCATTGTTTTAAGGGTTGCGCTGTTGTTGTTGATTTCATCTTCCCCGATAACAAGCGTTGCGAGCGACATCGATCTATCCGCAAACTTCATCTGAGCTTTAAGCCCACGCCTGTTTATATCATATCCTGCCGATATTCCGCTATCGATAAGGGAAAAACAAAGTTCTCTCGCCTTTTCGAGCGCTTGTTCCCCTAAGAAACAGATGAAAACATCGTATCCCAAAGGTTCTAAAATCTCGATTTGTTCGCTTTCGATAACCGATAAAAGGCGTTCAATACCCATGCCAAAACCTATCCCGGGGGTGCTGTTTCCGCCAAGCATCGAGATTAATCCATCATATCGACCGCCGCCACAAACCGTTCCTTGAGCGCCGGCGCCTTTGTGGATAAACTCAAACACCGTTTTTGTGTAGTAGTCCAGCCCTCTGACAATTCGAGGGTTAACCGAAAAATCTATCTTTCTTTTTTGTAAAAGCGTTTTAAGCTGTTCGAAATGTTCGCTACATTCTCCGCAAAGATAATCAAGGCCTATCGGAGCGTTTTTCGCAATGTCGGCACAAACAGGGCTTTTGCAATCGAGTATTCTCAACGGGTTTCGCTCGAGCCTTGTGTTGCAAGTTGCGCAAAGGTCTTGTTTTTGCTGTTCAAAATATTGCTCTAGCGCTGCGTGATATTTTGGGCGACAGCTAGGACAACCGATGCTGTTTATCTCTAGTTTAACGTGTTTTAATCCGAATTCTTTAAGAATTGTGTTTGCAACCGCAATCGTTTCGCAGTCGGCGTCGGGATGAGAAGCGCCAAACGTTTCGATACCGATTTGGTGGAACTCCCGAAGCCTTCCGGCTTGGGGTTTCTCATATCTGAAACAAGACATATTATAATATGCTCTTATCGGCAAAGTTTCGTTAAGGGTTCCGTGTTCTAAAAATGCTCTAGCAACTCCCGCCGTTCCTTCGGGGCGAAGGGTCAACGATCTATCGGATTTATCGAGAAATGTATACATCTCTTTTCCAACGATATCGGTTGTGTCTCCAATGCCACGCAAAAAGAGCTCGGTGTGTTCAAACGTTGGAACTCTTATCTCTCGATAACCATATCTTTCGCATATTTCAAAAAGTTTTTCCTCCAAAAATTTAAGCTTATAGCTTTGCTTTGGAAGGGTGTCAACCGTTCCCCTAGGGGCTTTTGTTAGTTCTGCCATCTTTATAACCATGCTCCTTTTTTGCACAAAATTCCATAAAATGCGACGTGGTCCCGTTTATAATACTACTTTAAAACGATAACTCCCCTAACTATACTATCATATTAAAGCGTTTTGTTCAAGATTTATGTTGTTATATGGGCGGATTTAAGGGGTTATTTTTTTTGGATTTGTGTTTTAGTTTTTTCTTTCAGCAACTTTCGAGGGTTTTTACACACTATCGCTACTAGACCTACATCCTTTAAATATCCTAAATTTTAGTTTTTAGTTGTTTTGCTCTGTTTTTTTCTGTATAATTATTATTAGAGAAAAGACGAGAAGTAAATTTAATTTTAAAGGTGTTGCAGTTATGGATGAGAACCAAAAACAACAGAATAGTTCCGGCACATTTGTATTTAAGAAAGGCGATAAAATAGCAGTTTCCAATATCGGTATTTCAAAAGAAAACATAAATGTTCCGGCAATGTCTTTCGCCGTTGAAACGCCTTCTGCAGAACAAGCCGACGTTCGCCAACCTGTTGCCGAGACAACTGCTCCTAAAACAAACAAAGCGAAATCAGATCCGAAACAAAAGCTTTCATTTTCTGAAGCTGTTTTGTCGATAGTTGTAATGCTAGTTCCGATTATCGGCCTTGTGTTCGCTATCATATGGTCGCTTTCCAACTCGATTAAAAAGCCAAAACAGACGCTTGCTCGCTGTATGTTGGGGTTTGGAATATTGGTTTGTTTAATAGTGTCGATCGTCTATTATCTGTTGGTTAGCAACAACGTTGTTGCTTCTCTTGCCTCTTTTTTCTAACATAAAAATTTAAGCAAAATAAATTAATTAACAGCACTTATAAAAATTATAAGAATTATTGTATTTCTTTGAAAAAAATTGTAATTTCTATTGATTTTAAATGTTAAGGCTATTATAATACATTAGTTAAGTGTTCTAATAAATTTAGTTATCAATGAAAGGTATTTGAAATTATGCGTCATACAGGAGTTACCGCCAGAGGAATTGTCACCCCTATTATCAAACAAGGAGACGACCTTGTTTCAACCGTTTGCACTGCGCTGACAGATGCTATGTCGAACGAGGGGTTTTCCGTTAACGACGGTGACATTGTCGCTGTTACCGAAGCGGTTGTTGGGATAACACAGGGCAACTATGCAACCTGCGAACAGATTGCAAGCGATGTCAAAACCAAATTCAACAACCAACCTTTAGGGATTGTGTTCCCGATTTTAAGCCGAAACAGATTTTCTGTTCTTTTAAAGGCAATTGCGATGGGAACGCCGAAACTCTATATTCAACTTAGCTTTCCGCATGATGAAGTCGGAAACTCGCTTATTTCTTATGAACTTATGGACGAAAAAGGGGTTAACCCTTATAGCGATAGTTTCACAGAAAAACAGTTCCGAGATATCTTTGGAAACGAAACTATCCATCATTTCACAGGGGTTGACTATATCGAATTCTATAAAAGCCTTGGGGATAACATCGAGGTTGTTTTTTCAAACGACCCACGTTATATATTAAACTTTGTTGACAACGTTTTGGTTTGCGATATACACACACGTTTCAGAACCGAAAAGTTTTTGAAAGCTTCCCCAAAAAATCCAACAGTCTATAGGCTCGACAACATACTAACCGAAAGCGTAGACGGCGGCGGATACAACGAAAGATTTGGGCTTTTGGGTTCAAACAAGGCAACAGAAGAAAAGGTTAAACTTTTCCCGAGAGCGACGGATGAATTTATCCAAAAACTTTCTGCCGAACTCAACAGAGTGACCGGAAAACAGGTTGAATGCATGGTATATGGTGATGGTTGCTTCAAAGATCCCGTTGGTGGGATTTGGGAATTTGCAGACCCTGTTGTTTCGCCATCCTACACAAAACGCCTTGAGGGAACACCAAACGAGATCAAGATTAAATATGTTATGGACAATGCGTTGGCCGACCTTGAAGGCGAACAGCTAAGAGAAGCCATGAAACAAAAGATCAAAGAAAAAGACAAAAATCTTTTTGGAAAGATGTTAGCGCAAGGAACGACCCCAAGAAGATACACCGATCTTTTAGGCAGTCTTTCGGATCTCATAAGCGGAAGCGGCGACAGAGGAACCCCCGTTGTTTTGATACAAAATTATTTCACCAACTACGCAAGCGAATAGTTTCAGATATTTTTTAAATATTTTATAAAAATGGAGCATTAGTTTTTTCATGATATCACAGGAAGTTTTATTTCTATGCGTCCAAATCATGTTGTGTCGCATATTCGACGTTAGCCTTGCGACTATTCGCATGGTTCTAACTATTAAGGAAAAAACGCTTTATTCGGCCTGTATAGCTTTCACCGAAGGAATTATTTGGTTTTTAGTTGTTCGAGAGGCTTTAAACTATGAATCTGAGGGTAGCGTCTACGTTGCTTTTGCATACGCTACCGGATTTTCGCTCGGGACATTTTTCGGCGGAAAGATTTCGAAATTTTTTGTTAAATCCAACGTTACGCTACAGATTGTCACAAGTAACCGAGATGATAATGTTATAGCAAACATTAGAAAAGCCGGCTTTGCAGTTACCGTTGTTAACGTGAACGGTTCGGATTTTGGTGATGAAAAATATCTTTTGTTTGCTGAAATTCCTTCTAAAAATCTTAGAGAACTTAAAGCTTTGGTTCATTCGCTTGATGAAAAAGCGTTTGTAATGGTTCAAGAAACGAAACACGTTTTTAACGGCTATGTTAGAAAATAGAAAAACTTAAAAAAATATTAACAAAACGGCTTTTGAGTTACCGAAATTGGCAGCTCAAAAGCCATTTTTAAAACCTAATTTTCACAAGATAACGTTTTTGCTAGATTAACCCTCGTCGTTTTCTTGTTTCCTAGCATACATCTCGGTTAGCATCTTAATTCTTTTTGCTAACGTTGGTGTCAACTGTTTATCGGTCATCCGCCACATCCAGTTTCCGCCTATCGTCGAGGGTTTGTTCATGCGAGCCGTTCCGTCGAGATCAAGATAATCCTGCATAGGAATGATTGCAAGCTCGGCGTGAGAGGACAACGCCCCTCGAATAACTCCGTTTGTCAATCCTTCTTTTTCGTTTAATCCGAAATAACGAACCGCTCTGTCAACCGTTTGTTTTGGGGCTTCGGAAAACCAAGCTTTCGTTGTGTTGTTGTCATGCGTTCCGGTATACACAACGCAGTTTCTGCGGAAATTATGTGGCATATGTTCGCTTTGCCCTTCGCTATCAAACGCAAACTGCAAAACCTTCATTCCGGGATATCCCGAATCCTCCAAAAGCTGTTTAACGCTTTCGGTTAAAATTCCAAGATCCTCCGCAATTATCGATATATCTTTAAACCAATTGTTCAAAACCCCGATTAAATCCATTCCGGGGCCTTTTCTCCAAACACCGTCTTTGGCGGTTTTAGCGTCTGCCGGAACTGCAAAGAAACTGTCGAACCCTCTGAAATGGTCTATCCTAACAACATCATAAAGCTCGCCTGCCGCCCCTATCCTGTCGATCCACCATTTATATCCTGTTGTCTTTATATACTCCCAATCATACAAAGGATTTCCCCAAAGTTGACCGTCTTTTGAAAAATAATCGGGTGGAACTCCGGCAACTTCGATTGGGTGCTTGTTCTCGTCTAGCAAAAAGCAATCGCTGTTTGCCCAGGTGTCGGCTGAATCCATCGCAACATAGATAGGGATATCCCCGATAATCTTAACCCCCAAAGAATTAGCATAGTCTTTAAATTCTTTCCATTGGCTGAAAAATAGATATTGAACAAATATGTTGAATTCGATATCTTCTTTTAGAAGTTCGGAATACCTTTCTATAGCCCCGCTATCCCTAAGACGAATATCTAGATCCCATTCGGTAAAGCTTTTTTGATTAAAATGTTTCTTAAGAGCCATAAATAAAGAATAATCAAACAACCAACCTTTGTTTTTTTCATAAAACTCCGCTATCTCGGGATTGTTTTTTCCTTTTATAAAAGCTTTTCTTAAGATTTTTTCACGGCAGTTATAAAGAGCTTCGTAATCAACCTTTGTTTCATCTTTTCCGAAATCATATTGGGCTAAATCTTTTGCTGTTAAAAGTTTTTGAGAAATTAACATTTCAAGATCTATAAAATATGGATTTCCGGCAAATGCTGAAAAAGATTGATAAGGGCTATCGCCATAGCTTGTAGGCCCAACGGGTAGAACCTGCCAATAGCTTTGTTCTGTTTTTTTCAAAAACTCCGCAAATTTATATGCGGTTTTCCCGACCGTTCCTATTCCGTATTTGGTCGGAAGTGACGAGATCGGCATAAGTATTCCGGCTTGTCTCATAGTTTCTCCAATCTATTTTTAATATTATCATTTTGACATCTTAAGATTTCTTGCCGCCTGCGACAGTTCAAGATATAGCGGTTTCAACATAAAGCTGGAAACAGCCTCGCCGTTTTGGAGCGCAACCTTTGCAAGTTTTGCAATATCGACCGCCGATAGGTGGTCGTCTTGTTCGGTTAAAGAAACGTTTATTTTTTGATTAAATTTATCTTTAAAGTTATCATAAAACAACCGCTTTCCGTTTCCGGTCAACACGATATCTTTTTGAATTTTTGATATTTTTTCAAAGATTTTTTCATCGCTCAACAATTCATCTTGTAATACACTAACAACAACCCCATCTTCTAAACAATAAGCCCCGAAATAGAAGCGATTGTTTTTTGCATCAATTAGCGATACCGCAATGTTTTGATCGGTTAAAGCTTTAACAGCAACAGCCTTTAGCGTTGAAACACCAACACAAGGCGTGTCGTTTTTAAACGCAAAACCTTTGATTAGGCCGATACCGATTCGAAGCCCTGTGAAAGAACCGGGGCCTTGTGCAACGGCAAAAACGTCGATATCATCTATCGTTAACGAGGAGTTGCTAAAAGCTTTTTCGCAAAGAGGCAGCAGCGTTTCGGAATGGGTTAATCCTTCGTTTATCGTGTTTTGGTATAGTATACCTTGTTCGCTTAATATAGCAACCGAAGCGGAAATTCCGGAAGAATCCAGCGCAAAAATATTCATTTAGCAAACTCTTTTCTCTTTTTAAATCAATATAAAAATCGACATTAGATTAATTTCGTTTGTCGTTAATCTCGATAATTCGAGTTGTTTCCCCTTGGTGGGTTAAAGAAATTTCGATTAGTTTTTTCGGAAGCTCTGTTGCTATGTTTTCGCTCCATTCGATTAATATGATGCAATTTTCAAGATAATCATAATAACCGGTTGAAAAAAGATCGTGTTCCGAATTGATTCGATACATATCAAAATGAGCAACCTTGAAGCTGTCGTTTTGATATTCGTTTATGATAGCAAACGTCGGGCTTGTTACATCACAATCAAACCCCAACCCCGCCATTATCCCTCGGCTAAACGCCGTTTTGCCGGCTCCAAGATCGCCAAAAAAAGCAACAACATCGGTTTTTCCCAACGTTTGGGCGAAATTTTTTGCTATTTGTTCCGTTTCCTCTATGCTATTTGACGTTAAAATCTTTTTCATCAATAGGCTGTTCCTTGCTTAATCTAAATAGTTTTTGTTTGAAATCTTCCCCGGTGTTGCCTCTGGGGTATAGCGTTAGATTGTAAATATCGGTCGCCATGACCTCCGCAGTCGCAAATTTTGAAGCGGAAGCAGACGTTTCGGAAAGCGTTATAAGGCTTTGGGACATCGGCAGTTTGCATTTTTTATCCGCCGCCGAAAGAACCTCTTCGCCCCCTTCACCAACCGCAAGCACACGGATGTATGGAACGCTGTAGTCGAAAAATGTTTTGTCGATGCCAAGAAACGCATAAAGCACAAGGCGTTTAACTCGAGACATCGTGAAACATTTTGTTTTGGTTAATTCATATAGCTCCTCTATCGTTGACGAGATGCAACTTGCGGCATAAAGGCGCTCGGCTAGGCCGTTGTCGCTGTCGGGCAAACGTTTGAAATCCGCAACCGTCATAAGGCGCAGTTTATAAAGAACAGCGCTTTCGATAGCTTTAAGCGTTCGGCTGATTCTTCCGTTTTTCGCTCCGTCGAAATACGCCTTTCTTGTTGCAAGCGGAACAAAAGCCGATATATCATTTTTTTGGTATATCTCGTTTCGAACAAAACTTGCCGACGCAAAACCCGAAACCGCCGTCATTGAATCATGTTCAACATATTTTCTGCCGATAGTCATCGGCTCGATTTCGCTCGAAAGTCGGTCGATCGCCTTGAGATAATCGAGAGCCAAAATGTTGTTTGGCGTTTTAACTATCTCGGCTATGTCGGGATAAAAAACCTCGATAGCTTTTTGGCGAGCTTTTGGGTAGCTGTCGCCAAGCTCCATAAGCTCTGCGGTTCGCTTTTGAACCTTTCGGTCGGCGATAGCTTGTTTTGTTTCGACCAAAGGATCCATGTAGCCGGCTTCCGAACCAAAGCAAAGTTTATCGACACAGCCCAAAGCATCAAGCACCGACACTGCGCCAAAACCAAATCGTTCGCTCGAAGATATCGCATAGGGGGTTGGAAGCTCTATAACGAGATCGACCCCGTTTCTAGCCGCCATCGCTGCCCTTTCAAACTTCGGGAATATAGCGGGTTCGCTTCGTTGAACAAAGCTTCCCGACATAACCGCAACAACATGGGTTGCCCCAAGCTCCCTTAAACGGTCGATTTGATACTTATGTCCGTTATGAAACGGATTGTATTCCGCAACGATACCACAAATTTGCATACAAAACCTCGATATAATTTTATTGTTTATGTCTTGAATTATTATTAAATATTATATATAATAATACAACATAGGGCTATAAAATGTCAAAACACAAATTTATTATCATGAAGGAAGTTGAAAATGGATATTCTTGTTATCAATGCAGGTAGTAGCAGCATTAAATACCAGCTTATTAATATGGAGGGAGAACAGCTTAAAGCTAAAGGTCTTTGCGAAAAAATCGGGCTTGAAGGCAGCAACATCAAACACGTTGTGACAAACGGCCCAACGGTCGAAAAAACATTGCCGTTTAAAACACACGCAGACGCTTTTTCCGCTATGCTTAACATAATGACCGATGGCGAAGGAAAAGTTATCGAAAACCTTTCTGAAATCAAAGCGGTTGGGCATAGGGTTCTCTATGGAATGGAAACATGGTTTGATAGCCAACCGATAAACGAACAAACTTTGGAATTTATCGAAAGCCTTAAAGAGCTAGGCCCCCTACACATTCCGCCCCAAGTTGCAGCTATAAAAGCGTCGCAAGAAGTTTTCGGGCTAGACACACCGATGGTCGCAGTGTTCGACACCTCGTTCCATCTAACGATGCCGAAAAAATCATACATATATCCAATTCCTTATGAATACTACGAAAAATACAAAATCCGTCGTTATGGATTCCATGGAACAAGCCATAAATATGTTAGTATGCAGTATTTTAACAACACAGGCAAAAACCCCGAAGGCACAAAGATGATAACGGTGCATCTTGGAAACGGAAGCTCGATAACCGCTATTAAAGACGGCAAGAGCTTCGACACAACGATGGGGTTCACTCCGCTTGATGGATTTATGATGGGAACAAGGAGCGGAAGCATCGACCCCGCAATCGTGACCTTCATTGCAAACAAAGAGAACATCACGGCTGATCAAGTCAACGATATTCTAAATAAAAAATCCGGCTTCCTTGGCGTTTCGGGGGTTTCTTCCGATTCAAGGGTTATGCGCCAAGCCGCAGCAGACGGCAACGAAAGAGCGCAACTAACGGTAGAAATCTTAACCCACCAACTTAAAAAATATATCGGTTCCTACATCGCCGCTATGGGCGGAGTTGACACCATTATATTCACAGGCGGAATCGGCGAAAACGTTGGCGACCTAAGGTTTGACGTTATGTCGGATATGGAGTTTGCCGGAATTAAAATCGACAAGCAACTAAACGACAAAGCAAACGGAATCGGCGGAACGTTCTCGACAGCGGATTCAAAGGTTGAAGTTATGGTTATCCCGACAAACGAAGAGATAATGATAGCAAGAGATACGCTTGAAGTTGTTCAAGCTCAAAAATAAACCAACAGTATAAATTTAAGGATTATGACGAAATGTAGATTTTGTCATAGTCCTTTTTAGTTGTTCGAAAAACCAAAGCTGCGACGAAATTTTTCGCCACAGCTTTTTGTTTGTTTTAATTTTTAATTTTAAACTTCGGTTTTAAGCATCTTGTCGAAATCGTTCGTTATCTCTTCCGAAGGGGGAGGTGTAACGAGCGAGGCGATAACGATTGCTATAGTTGCAAGGATAAACGCCGGGAGCAGTTCATAAAGACCGGTGTTTGCGAGCGCCGGGATGTTGACCCAAGCGATGTCGACAACAAATCCTGTTATCATTCCGGCAACCGCTCCGGCAAAGTTCATTCTGCGCCAGAACAAGCTTAAAAGCACGACGGGGCCAAACGAGGCGCCAAGACCGCCCCAAGCATATTTAACGAGATCCATTATCGAGCTGTCGGGGTCAAGCGCTAGATATCCGGCTATCACCCCAACGATAACGATGCAAACACGACCGATAAGGATCTTTGTTTTTTCGGAAAGTTCTTTTTTAAACAACACGCCCGATATATCGTTTGAAACAGCGGAGCTAACCAAGATGAGCTGGCTGTCTGCCGTCGACATGATCGCCGCAAGAACTGCGGAAACGAGGAAACCGGCAATAAACGGAGCGAAAGCGAAAACGTCAAACGCAAGTTCGATAAACACAAGTTCAGCAACAGCGGAGGATTCCGAAAGAGCATCCCCTAGATATTGGCGACCGAACAACCCGATAAGACAGGCGAACAACAACGCCAACGCAACCCAAACCGTTGCAATTCTTCTCGAAGTTTTGATCGTCTTTGCGTTTTTTGCCGCCATAAAACGAATTATAACATAAGGCATTCCGATATATCCCAATCCCCAAGCGAGGTTGCTTATAATCGAGATGAAGCCTAGGCTTTCGCCCGAAGGAGCTTGGAAAATATTCATAAATCCGCTACCCGCCGCCGCTAGGTTTTCAGCAGAAGCTTGCGGATCAATTTTGCCCAAAACAACGAGGGGGATTAATATTATAGCAATAAGCATTAGAATTCCTTGGAAAAGATCAGTCCAACAAACCGCTTTAAATCCGCCAAGAAAGGTATATACAATTACGATAATAAGGCTTAAGATAACCGCCAGTTGATAGTTTATCCCCGGGAAAACGACGGTGAAAAGCTTTCCGCCGGCATTAAGGCCCGAAGCGAGATAGAGCGTTATAAACACAAAGATAACGACACCGCAGATAAGCTTTAGTATTCCTCTTTTATCCTTGAAACGATTGCTGAAAAATTCCGGAAGGGTTAACGAATTCCCCGCAATGAAAGAATATTTGCGAAGTCTTTTTGCAACGAACAACCAGTTAAGATATGTTCCAAGCCCTAGGCCAATAGCTATCCAAGATGCGCCAACACCGGTAAGGTAGACGGCGCCGGGCAGCCCCAAAAGCAACCAACTGCTCATGTCGGAGGCTTGCGCCGAAATGGCGGTTACCCAAGCATTGTTTGAGCGTTCCCCCAAAATATAGTATGAAAGAGTGTCTGTTTTCTTGAAAAAGAAAAATCCAACACAAAGCACTATCGCAAAATAAACCACAAACGACAGCGCTACAGCAAAGCTAGCCATTATAAAAATTCCTCCAATATTTAATGTTCTCTACTATTCTACATTAAATCGCTAAAAACCACAACAATAAATATTGAAAAACAGCAAAAAAACTTTTTTAGAGGTATATATTGTTGGGTTAAATATTCAAATAATGAAGAAATTAATACAAATTATTCGATGTTTCGCAAATCTAAATTTAATTGACAAATAAACTACAAGGTGATACGATAAAGGTATTAATAAATACAATACTAAAATGAATTTTATAGATGGAGTTTTGGCAATGTTTTGTGGAAATCAACAAGCAAAAATCGACAAACCTTATGTTGTTGGTGTCGGTGGGGCAAATATCGACATTGCCGGAAAAAGCTTCAACGCTATAAACCTTGCAGACAGTAACCCGGGAACACTGTCTTTTTCTTTTGGTGGAGTAACAAGAAATATAATCGAAAATCTAGCGAGGCTTTCGGTTAAAACGGTGTTGATCTCGGCGGTCGGAACGGATGAATTTTCAAAGCAGATAAGGGAAAACTGCGAAAGTCTTGGGATAAAGCCCGAGTTTTTAACGGTTGAGGGGAATTCTTCCTATTATCTTTCGCTTATAGAACCAAACGGAGATATGACGGTTGCGTTGTCGGATATGCGAGCTTTGCAACAGATGGACAAAGCTTTTCTCGACAGCAAAAAAGAGATAATCCAAAATGCGGCGGCTATCGAATGTAATCCATGCCTTGCGTATGAAACGCTTGAATATCTCGTTTCGGACATAGCTTTTGGAAAACCGCTTTTTGCAGACCCTGTTTCAACTGCGTATGCAAAGCGAATTAAACCGCTTGTTAAATATATTGACACGATTAAACCAAATCGCTATGAACTCTCGGTTTTGGCGGATGATATGCCGTGTGAAACCGAAAGCGATATAAAAAAAGCGGCACAAAAAGTTTTGGAAAAGGGTTGTCGCCGAGTTGTTGTAACGCTTGAAACAAAAGGAAACTACTATGCCGACCAACAGGGAAACGAATATTTCCACAAAATAGAGCCGATACAAAACCCCGTTAACGTCACGGGAGCGGGAGATTCATTTACAGCGGGGCTTATCTATAGCTATTTAAATGATTTTTCTATCGAAAAAACAATGAAGTTTTGTTCGGCGATGTCGGCGCTTGCCGTCATGAGCGAAAGCCCAAACAACAAAGATTTAAACCTAAATTATATAAACAACATTATAACAAATGAGGGAACAAGACATTGATTTCGGAAAAACAATTTGTAGATGGGTTAAAAAGTTTTGTAGGTAAATTTAATTATAAAAATTCAAAATCAGTTTTTGTAGCAACGTTTATTGCAGGGGTTATATGCCATATATATTTCCTCGTTCATAACCTTCCAAACGGGGACACGATGAGCCGATTTGTCGACAATAGGGATCTTCTTTTTGAGGGTCGCTTTATGTTTGAATACGTCGGTTTTTTCACGAGCGATTATGCCCTAGGTTGGGTTAACGGAATAATAGCGATATTTTTTATATCGCTAGCGGCAGTTTTGGTTGTTGATATATTCGAGATAACCGGAAAGACCGCCGGAATGTTAACCGGAATAGTTTTGGTTGTCTATCCATCGGTAGCTTCAAACCTTTCGTATATCCATCGAAGCGCAATATTTTTGCTAACATTCCTTCTTTCGGTCGTTGCCGTTAAAGTTGCGAAACAGTTTAAATTTGGGTTTGTATATGGTGCGGTTATTTTGGCGATAAGCCTTGGAATATATCAAGCGTTTTTTTCTACAACGCTAATGCTTATAGTTATCCTATTAGCACTTAATATAATCTCAAAAACCGACTATACAACAAAACAGGTTGCACAGGATATCGCAAGATATAGTTTGCTTGTTGTCATTGGGTTTGTGTTGTATGAGCTGTTGTTGTTTGCTTTTCTTGGCATAAACCAAAGTGAGGTTGCGAGCTATCAAGGAATCGATATTTTAACCGGAAACACAGCTTCGTTTAACCTTTTATATTCGATAAAAGCCGTAGCGTTAGAGGCGTTTAAAATGATTCTTGAACTGCCGTTTGTGTTTCTTAAACAGCCGGCGTTGATTGCAACCGCAGTTATAATAGGTGGTTTTGCATTATACCTTATCATAGCAAACAAGGTGTATAAAAATTTGGTTAAGATTATAGCGTTGGCGCTTTTGGCGTTGTCGTTGCCGCTTGCTCTTGCGCCCTCGATATTTCTTTCCCCCGATATGTGGCACCACAACATTTTGCGATATGGTTTGGTTTTTGTTTTTGTCGCAGTTTTGCCTATATCCGAAAGATTTTATAAAAGTTTTGGGCAGACAAACAGCCTTTGGTTGTTCGGCTCTAAAGCTATATCACTACTATTAGTTGCGATTGTTAGTTGGAACTTTTTCCTCGTTTCAAATATAAACTATTTCAACGCCCAGCAACGTTTTGAAAAGGATTATTCTTTAATTCTCTCGGCTTCCAACAGGATATTTGAAACGGAAGGTTTCGAGATAACCGACCCGATTTGTGTGTTTGGGTTTCCGTATGAGAGCGGGGCTTATGAACCGTTTAATTACATAGGATATGCTGAACAAGATGGCTTCGGGGTGTCGGGCCTTGTAGACAACACCGTTATCCTAAACAGCCTTTATGGTTTTTCTTCTTTCGCAAGGACATATTTCGGAATACCGTTTAACATGGTTATGTGGGACCAGTTCCACAGCCTTAAGCAACACCCGGAAGTTCAATCGATGCCGGCTTGGCCGAACGACGGATGTGTCAAAGAGATTGACGGAGTGTTCGTTATAAAGCTTGGACATTCGTATTAATTTTTAACTGGAGAGCGATATGATATCTGAAGTAAAAGTCTATGAAAAAATAAATTCAGTCGTAGAAAAGTTTAAATACAAAAACGCAAAATCGGTTTTTTTCTCAACGTTTATTGCAGGAATTTTGTGTCATATCTATTTTCTTGTACAGAACATTCCAAACGGCGACACGATGATACGCTTTATAGACGATCGCAACTTACTTGCAGAGGGGCGTTGGCTTTTTGAGCTAGCCGGTTCTTTCACAACCCCATTCGCTCTTAGTTGGGTAAACGGATTAGCTGCAATTTTTTTAGCAGCAGTTACCGCTGTTTTAGTAGCAGATGTTCTGGCGATTGAAGGAAAAGCCTCGAGCGCTTTAACAGGGATTATGATAGTTGTGTATCCGTCTTTCACAAGCTTTTTATCATATATTCACCGAAGCGGTATATTTATGATTGCGCTGTTGTTCTCTGTTTTGGCGGTTAAAGTAGTAAAGGATTTTAAAAACGGATTTGTATTTGGATCGATAGTTTTCATGGCAAGTCTTGCGATATATCAAACCTTCTTGCCGATAACTCTTTTGTTGATCGTAGTTGTTTTAGCAACAACGATAATTAATAAACCCCAATACAAAACGAAACAGCTTTTTATAGATATAAAAAACTATGCTTTGATGCTTATCATCGGATTTGTTCTCTACTACGCTGTGTTGTTAATACTGCTTGAAGTTACAAACACAGGATTAAGCCAATATCAAGGCATCGATGCTTTGTCGGGCGGAAGGGTTAGCGAATTTAACATCTTTGTTTCGATCAAAGGAATGCTCACAACGCTTTATATTTCGGTTGCATATCTTCCTTTTGTGTTTTTAAAATGGCCGGTTTTAATTATAATCGGCATCACTATTGTTGCGGCGGGTCTCTATCTTTTTGTTTCGAATAAAATTTATAAAGATAAAGTTAAAACGATTCTTTTAATACTACTTGGTATCTCGATACCGTTTGCGCTTTCTCCGGCAAGCCTGCTTCATTCTATTATATGGTATCATGTATTGATGCGAATGGCGTTTTTTCTGTTTTTTATTGTGGCTTTGTTGTTTTCCGAGCTTATGATTAAAAAAATCAACCAACAAAAACCCGTTACTATTTTGCTAGTTAAGTTAATTCCGATATTAGCCGTAGCCATAACGATATGGAATTTTTTCCTCATAGCGAACATCAACTATCTAAACGCTAGTCAGCGATTTGAAAAAGATCTTGCGCTAGCTTCTGAGATTTCGATGAGACTTATCGAAACCGAGGGCTTCGAGATGGAGGATAGCGTCACGATGGTAGGCTCTGTGTATGCAGATGGAGGGGTCTATAACAATCAAGATCTAATAGGTGTTGACCAATTCGGTGGGTATGGCCTTATGGGGCATATCGGCAACTCGAATATTTCGGGAAATCCGGTAGGTTTCGGGAATTTCACAGAGCTATATGTTGGGCTTCGATTTAACATGACCTATGCATTAGACAGCTATTATGTTGAAAAAGCCGCCGATATGCCGGCTTGGCCGAGCGATGGGTGCATAAAAGAGGTTGATGGCGTCTATATTATAAAACTCAGCTGATAGCTGTTTTATCTTTTCAACAACGATCCTTTTAGCAATAAAATAAGGGATTGTTTAAATAAATATTTTGGCAAGGAGACAATATGAACTACAATAAATATCTTGAAATTTCGGAAGAGGTTAAAGTTGCTCTTGAGCAAAACAAAGCGGTTGTTGCTCTTGAATCGACTATATTAAGCCACGGAATGCCGTATCCCGAAAATTTGGATTTTGGAAAAAAGATCGAAGGTTTAATTCGTGAAAGAGGCGGCGTTCCCGCCACTATCGCTATTATAAACGGTAAACTTAAAGTTGGATTATCGGATTCGGAACTTGAATTGATGTGTGAAGCTAAAGATGTTGGCAAAGTTAGCCGTCGTGATATGGCATACTATGTTGCGATGAACAAAAACGGCGCTACAACGGTTGCTACTACCATGATTATCGCAGAGATGGCGGGCATAAAAGTGTTTGCTACCGGCGGTCTTGGCGGTGTTCATAGGGGCGCTGAAAAAACTTTCGATATCTCTGCCGACCTTCAAGAACTCTCCAACACATCGGTTGCGGTTGTTTGCGCCGGCGCAAAATCGATACTTGACCTTAAACTAACGCTTGAATATCTCGAAACATTTGGTGTTCCTGTTTTGGGATATAAAACGGATTTTTTCCCGGCGTTCTATTGCAAAAGCAGTGGGCTTAAAGTTGATTACAACATCCCAACTCCTCAAGCTTTTGCAGAGCTTCTCAACTCTAAATGGGAACTGGGTCTTGGCGGTGGTGCTGTTATATGCAACCCAATTCCCGATAAATATTCCTTTGATTTTGACGACATGGATCTCGTTATCAAAAAAGCGTTGGAAGAAGCAGATAAAAGAGGGGTTAAAGGAAAAGACACAACCCCGTTTTTGCTTGCAACGATAAAAGACCTAACAAAGGGCGAATCGCTTATAAGCAACCTTGAACTGGCTTATAACAACGCAACGCTAGCAACCGACATTGCGGTTGAACTTTCAAATCTATAATAATAGAAGATGTTTAATAGCGACAAATTAAAATGTGAAAGAAGCGAAAAATGGAAAAAGCAAATTCTTTAGAAACTAAAAACAAAGGCAATAACAAAAATTACACTATAGGGCTTTTAAGTATATTCGGTTGCAACTTTCTATGGGGAATACTTCCGGTTTATTGGAAAGCGCTTAATCCTATCGATTCTTTTGTTATAATATTCTACCGTGTTATATTGGTTGCCATAACGACGCTTGTTATATCAATAATTAAGTTTGGCGTTAAAGGATGTTTTGAACCGCTTTTGAAAAACAAGGCTATGGCGGTTAGATGTTTTGTTGCCGGCGCATTGATAACGATCAATTGGAGCACATTTATATGGGCGGTTAGCGCAGGACACATAGTTCAAACCTCGATAGGGTATTATCTTCAACCCCTTATCGTTTCGGCGTTTGGATTGATTTTGTTTAAAGAAAAGATAAACAGCCTTAAAGCCGTTGCGCTCTGTATTGCGGTGGTTGGCATAATCTTTATGCTTTCGCTATACCGAGAACCCCCTGTTATTGCGTTTGTTCTTGCGATTACGTTTGCTATCTACAGCGCAATTAAAAAGAAATATAAACTCGACCCGCTTTTGTCGCTTTTATATGAAACTATATTTCTAGCTCCCATCGCCCTAGGCGTTATAATTTGGTTTGAGTTAAATGGGAACGGTGCGTTTAGCGTAGCGCAACCATACCAGATTGGGCTTTTGATGTTAAGCGGATTGTTGACCGCAACCCCGCTTGTTTTGTTTGGGATGGGAGCCAACAGAATCAATCTTGTAACTATTGGTATCTTTGGATATATCTCCCCCTCTCTAATGCTTATTCTTGGGATATTCCTTTATAAAGAGCCGTTTGATTTCGTTCAGTTTGTGTCGTTTGCTATCCTTTGGATAGGGCTTATCTTTTTCACATTTGGTGAGATACGAATGGCTAAAAACGCAAACAACGAAAACAGCAAAGCATAGACTGCAGAATAAAACTAAAACGAGGTTTTGACAAAAATTAATTGTCGAAACCTCGTTTTGTTATGTGTGTTATCCATCAAGTTTAAGCTTTGTCGGACGGTTCGTTTTGTTTTTGCAACACCGTTATATTGGGATCATTTGCATCTATATACATCTGTTCGCATTTTCTTTGTGCGTCTATTAGTTCGGTTATCGCTTTTTCGGTAGCAACAAGCAACCGGTGGTACATCTCTTTGTAGTTTGCCATTCTCATTCCCTTCGTTGTGTTTTGGTGTGGAACTATTAAACTTTATTGTTTGTGCAAAAACCGTTTATTATACATCTGTTTATATATACATCATCCCCGGCATAGAAACATCACAGACAGATTGTTCCGTTAAGAGTTGCTCTTTTAGAACCGCCGCTTTAACAACAGATTTTTTTCCATATTTTTCTCGCATATTGTCGACGGCTTTGTCGAGGCGTTCTTGTTTTTGATATCTTTCAAAATCATCGAACAAGCTTAATTGTTTTGGCTCTCGGTCGGAAACAAGATCGATAACCCTAACCGTTATAGCTCGAATGGGAGCGTTCCAGCAGTATTTACTTTGCAAAAGCTCCATCGCTTTTTTTGCAACAATAGTTGCGCTTTGCGTTTCATAATCAAGCGGCGCTTGAAACTGAACTGTGAAGAACTGATTATTTTTAACCGACAGTTGAACCGCTTTTGCACAAAGTTGGTTCTTTAAAAGTTTATGCCCGATATCCTGTGCTAATTCCTCGATAACTCTGAATGCCTCAACATTATCCAAAATATCTTTAGGACAGGTTGAACCATGGCCGATTGATTTTGGCACAGGCTTAAACCAAGACGGCATAACCCTTGCATCATCTTGACCGTTTGCAAACCGCCAAAGCATAACCCCGTTTACCCCAAGCAGTTGCTTTAAAAGTTGCGGAGATGTGTTGGCGAGATCCCCGATTGTGTGGATTCCCCAACGCTTGAACTTTTTAGTTGTTGCAGGCCCAACGTAAAGAAGCTCGCTAACATCGAGCGGAAAAACTTTTTGTTTATAGTTTTGCTTTGATATTTCGGTTATTGCATCGGGCTTTTTAAGGTCGCTCCCGAGCTTTGCGAAAACTTTGTTAAACGACACACCGATGCTGACCGTTAATCCTGTTTCGTTTTTGATCTCGTCTTTAATTCTTTTGGAGATATCAACGCCATCTCCAAACAATCCATAGCACCCCGAAACATCAACCCAACATTCATCCAACCCAAACGATTCGACAAGATCGCTATACCGCATATATATCTCTTTAACCTGTTTCGAATATTTTTTATATTCGCTGTAGTGTGGGGCAACCTCTATTAAATCTTGGCAAAGTTTTCTCGCTTCAAAGTTTGCCATGCCGGTTTTAATTCCAAATCGTTTTGCCTCTTCGGATTTTGCCAATACAATCCCTCGTCGTTCGCTTTGGTTTCCGCAAACAACAACCGGTTTCCCCTTAAGGGTGGGGTTGTTTCTAATCTCTACCGAGGCATAGAATGCGTTTAAATCACTATGGAGAATAACCCTGTTTTGTGTTGTCATAATATTTTGCTCCCCCAAACGCTGCATCAGAACAAGTGTTCTAGAACAGTATAACACAAAAAGAATATTTGTTCAAGGGCGAGAAAAGCAAGATATATTAAATTCCACAGCCTGTAGTAGTTTTTCAAGCATGGGTGTTAATTGTTAAAAAACACGCCCCATTACGACGCTAAGGTAGACTGTTAAACATATATACAAATAAAATCTGATGAATATTGATCAAAGGTTCAGCAGGCATTAAATAGTTATAATATTGCCTTTTTATTCCTAAATTATTAAGTTTTGAAATTGTTGAATTATGTACTTGAAAACATTTTTTACATGATATATAATTTCAAGTGAGTATATGAATTTTATAAATAATCGGGAGCATAACATGAAAATTATTGTAACAAAAGATTACAACCAATCTTGCGAATTAGTAGCAGAACAAATTGTCAATTTGATCAACGAAAACCCCAAAATAAAGCTTGGGCTAGCAACGGGGGGAACGGCGGAAAAGATGTATTCCCATATCGTTAAAGCATATCAACAAGGAAAGGTTGATTTCTCAGAAGTTTCGACCGTTAACCTTGATGAATATGTTGGGGTTTCTCCTGAAAACCCTGTTAGCTACAGATACTATATGAACCATTGGCTTTTTGATAATATAAACATCGATAAAGCTAACACTTATGTAGCAAACGGGCTTGCTGATCCAACCGAAGAACTTAAAAATTTCAACCATGCGCTTTATGGAAACGGAAACGTTAATCTTCAACTTTTGGGCGTTGGTGTGAGTGGTCATATCGGGTTTAACGAATCAAGCGATTCTCTAACGGCCGGTGCACACATCGAAGATCTGGACGAAAGCACAATAAACGCTAATAGCAGATATTTTGATTCGGAAGATGATGTTCCAAAACAAGCGTATACTATGGGTGTTGGCGACATCTTGAAAGCTGAAAAAATTCTTATTTTTGCAACGGGCGACAATAAAGCGGATGTTATAAAAGAACTTTTATGCAACGATCAAATTAAAACAACCGTTCCCGTGACGATGCTTAAGGTGCATAGAGATGTAACGGTTGTGATAGACCAACAACTCGCTGATAAATGCGGATACAAGGCATAACGAAAGTTTAAATAGTTTTTGAATATAAAAATAAAGCTGTGATGAGATATCGAACTCGTCACAGCTTTTTTTATTTAAAAATCTTGGTTGCTCGTCGAATTTTTGGGGAGGTTTTAAACGAAAAAATGATAGATTCACATATGCTAATTAATCATCTATAAACTCTTCGTTATCCTGTTCTTGTTGTTTTTGCAACTGTTTTTTGTGTTCAAGTTTTAAAAGAATAAACTCTTTAAACATATCATACCCAACGGCGAAAAGCGGAACACCGATAAGCATCCCAACCACGCCCCAAAGCGAACCGAAAAACACAACGGAAAACAAAATCCAGATAGCCGAAATTCCGATAGTTTCGCCTAAAATCTTAGGCCCTAGAATATTTCCGTCGAACTGTTGGAGAAGAATAACAAAAAGGCCAAACCAAAGCCCTTGGATGGGGTCGACCAAAAGAATAATTAGAGACGCCGGGAAACCTCCTATAAACGGCCCGATTGTCGGAATCATGTTTGTAACTCCGATTATAATCGAAATCATCGGAATATATGGCATTCCGAATATAACCATAAATATAAAACAGATTAACCCTATTATAAGGCTGTCGATAGTTTTCCCGGTTAAAAAAGAGCTAAACGCAACGGCAGATCTTGATAGGATTTCGGAAGATTTGTTATAAACTTTATCGCTCATTAGCGCTTTAAACATGATTGAAAAATTTCTCGTTAATTTTTCTTTATCCGAAAGAATGTAGATAGCCGTTACAACCGCAATTATCGAGCTTATTATCCCCGACCCAAACGCTAGCGATATATTAACCATCGAAGGGATAAGGCTTCTTGCATAGTCTAAAACATAGTTTATCGTTTCATCGAAATTAACAAATTCATCGATAATCTGTTCGGTTACGCCATATCTTGAAGCAAACGCCAATATGTTAATATAAGCTTCGTTGAGATAACCGGGGGTGTTTGCGATTAGTTGGGTGAAACTCTCGACAAACTGCGGAACAATCAAGAATATAAGCCCCGATATAAGAATAAGCGCAATAACAAACGTTACACCAAGAGAGATGCTTCGGCGCAGATGGTAGCTTTTAATCCATCCAAACATCTTTTTTTCAACCGGCACAAGCAAAAGATTTAAAAAATAAGCGATAGCCATTCCGGCAATAAACGGGCTAAACAACGAATAGATAAGATTCATAATATCAACAACTTTGTCGAAGTTCATGAATATAACAAAAGACGCCGCCACTATCACCCCAACAATAATTTGCGAAATGATTTTTTTGTTAAATATCCCTCTTTCATCCTTTGAAAAAAAATTCTTTTTGTTTGGCATATTCTATTCTCCCAAAAAATTTAATTGATTTAAAGCTCCGCCGCAAGGCGGAGATGCAGACTGTCGAAAAAGATATACCCTAAAAATATTGCACAAAATTATAAAAATACTGGTAGGGGGCGATGCCCACATCGTCCCGTTCCAGGGCATTTGTGCTGATTTTCGGGAGGAGAATCCGCTCCTCCTATCTTGTTTTTTGCCACCATCAAACGCTATGAATCTGTTGATGTCAGGGGGCGTGTGGGGGTTTTTCGACTAACCCCCGGTGACGCCCCCTAACAACCCCCCACAACCCCCCTTAACGACTTAGGGCGAAACACGCCCTAAGAACCCGCTCGCTTTTGCCGCTTGAGATCTTGGTGACTAGCAAAAGCTGGCTTGGTTGGTATTGGGTGGGATGGTGCTTCGCTTCGGGAATTAATTTGCTTGGGTGTGGAGATTGGATGTACACCCAATCTTTTTTATTTGTGCAGTATATTTTTTAAGGTATACTCTTTTGACACGCTGAAGCTCCGCCGCAAGGCGGAGATGATAACAGCTTCAGAACTTAGAAATACTGCGGTTTTTGCGCCAACGGCGCAAAATGGCGAGCGAAAGCTCGACAAGAAGTATTTCCAAAAGCTCCGCCGACAGGCGGAGATGATTTATATAACAGAAAAATATTTAAGCGCAGTTGCTATTCCGTCGTCTTCACAGTCGGTCGTGATGTAGTCGCTCGCTGCTTTTAGTTGGTCGCAAGCGTTTCCCATAGCAACCCCGATTCCGGCATATTCAATCATCGAAACATCGTTTCCTCCATCCCCAATAGCCATGACTTCATGTGGCGAAAATCCGTATTTCTCGATAACCCTTTCGATTCCGGTGTGTTTTCCGCCCCCTTTGACCACAAGGTCGGCAACTAGTGGATGCCAGCGCACCGCTTCGCAATGCAAAAGATTATCAACAACAATATGTTCTTCTTCTGCGGTTAAAAAATACCCAATAGCGAACACCTGTTGTTCGAGGGCTCTTGTTATATCTTCGCAAACAAAACCGCTATTATGCAAAGAATTATAAAAACTTTCGATTCTCTTGTTGATACCGGTAAGATACACATATTCTTTTTCCATTATGGTAAGTTCAAACGGGAAATTTTCTCTCGCCTTTATAACCGCTTTTATATCATCTTTTGGAATAGGAAAGGCAAACAGCTCGCTGTTGTCCGCCATAAACGCCCGTTGTCCGTTCATAACAACATAACCATCAAAATCTAAAAGCCCGTCAAGCACTGCCATTCCCTTTCCGGGATATAGATTTCGCCCTGTGTTAATAAAAAGCTTAACACCGTTTTCCCTTGCTTTTTTTAATGCTTCAACGGTGGACGGCATGGGTTTTCGGTGTTTCATGCTAACCAACGTTCCGTCTATATCAAAGAATATCGCCTTAACCATCGTTATACCAACTTTTTATTTTTTTAATCTTGCTAACCTTTTTTTGCTTTTTCGGTCTTATATTTTACGACAAAAGCTATCTAATTGTTTTGAAAAAATCTTCAATAACAGTTTTGCAACGCTGTTCCAAAACTCCGCCCAACGTTTCTTTTATAGGGCTAAACGAGGTTTCGTTAAGCTCAAGAACGCTTCCGCCACAACCCGCCGAAATGTCGAACGCTCCAAAAACGAGGCGTTTTATGCGAGCATTTATTATAGCTCCCATACACATTGCACACGGCTCAAGCGTCACGAAAATTTCGCTTTCATCAAGACGAAAATCCCCTATAGTTTTGGTTGCTTGTTGTATTGCGTTTATCTCGGCATGACCCAAAACGCTTTTTTCTTGTTCCCTTGTATTATAACCTTTTCCGATAATTTTGTCACGATAAACCACAACTGCTCCAACGGGAACTTCCCCTTTAGCCGCCGCAACGTTTGCAAGTTCCAAAGCTTTTTCTATATATTGTTCATCCCGTGTCATAAGAACCGCCTCCCCGATTTTGTTCAAAACTAAAGCTTATGTTAGCGCAACAAGGCGGCTTTGCTGTCAAAAATCTTGAACAGATAGACCGTTATCGGAACTGCAACAAAAAACGTTAGTATCTGCGCTACCGGCATCGAAATTTGGCAACCCATAACCCCCAAAAAGTTTGGGAATATTAAGATAAACGATATCAAAAACACTCCGTTTTGAAGTATCGCTATCAGCGAAGAAAAAACATTTTTACCGATAGATTGACAACACATATTGCATAGTATAATGGTTGGTAATATCGGAATCGAAAAACTAAAATACAAAAGGGTTGCAGAACCCAAAGCTATCAACTCGGCATCATCTTTGCGAAACGCCGTTATGATCTCGTCTGAAAAAACAAACATAGCGACCGCCGCTAAAAGCAAAGCAGTTGAAAGCGTTTTAAGCGAGAATATATAAGCTTGTTTAACTCTATCATAAAGCTTCGCTCCATAGTTGAATCCGCATACCGTTTGAAACCCTTGCCCAAACCCAACCGCACAGAAAAAAACAAACTGGAATATGCGAGAGGTTATGCTAATAGAAGCTATCGCAACGTCGCCAAATTGACGGGTTATAAGGTTTAGCAGCAAAAGAGCAATTGCGTTTAATCCTTGACGATAAAACGAAGGCAGCCCAACTTTCATAATATCCAAAAGATATTTTATATCAAACGGTAGTTTTTTAAGATTGAGCGGAGCCGGTATTTTTTTACCAAAACAAAAATACACCAACACCGAAAAACTTATAAACTGCGAAAGCGCCGTTGCTATCGCCGCCCCCGATATCCCAAGGTTTAGATAGAATATGAAAAAAGGATCGAGAACAACGTTTATTGCGGCACCCACACTGATGCCAACCATAGAACGCATGGCGTGTCCGTTTGCCCTTAACGTTGCATTAAGCACAAACGACACCGTTGTAAACGGAACCGCTATTAAAATGTATCGAGCATAATCTATTGCATATGGCGCTATCGTTTCGGTTGCTCCAAGAAGATTGACAAGGCTTTCGAGGTTAAAAAGCCCGATAATCGAAAACGAAAACCCCAAAACCAACGCAACGCAAAAACTTGTTGTTCCATATCTCGTTGCGCCGTCTTTATCTTTTTTGCCCAAAAGCCTCGATATATAGCTGGCGCAACCATGCCCCAACATCAAGCCTATGGCTTGAATAATCGTCATAACCGGAAAGATAACCCCAACCGCTGCCGAAGCCGATGTTGAAATTTGGCTTACAAAAAATGTGTCGACTATGTTGTATAATGCAGTTACCATCGATGAAATAATCGTTGGAAACGCAAGCGACAAAACAAGGGTTGGGATGGGAGCGGTAGTCATTTTTTTATAGTTAGTATCTCTCGCTTTGGTATTTGTCATAAAAAACCATTTATATGCCTTTGTTGTAAAATTTAATAATAATTCAATTTTACACTGCAAAACGGTATTATACAACAATTATTTCTTAATATTCTATATTTTAATATCAAAATATATATGCCAAAATATAAAAAACTTTGTTATTATTTCTTAAAATATTTGCTTTTTTTGAAAAAACATATATAATAGTAAATAATAATGTTTTATATAATGACCCATAATAGACTTTTTATAGCAAAGGAGTTTGAAAATTGAAAACTTTAAACCTTAAAACGATAGCAGTCGTTCTAGTTTTGGCGATTGTATTAGCTCTAACGGCGGGTGGTTTGTTCATGCCCGAAACATCTGCAAGCACATTTTCGCCAACTATTACAACCCCAAACGGTGATGCTGTTGAAAACTATGGCTCGGTCACGTTAAACGGAAATACTATAACAATAGTTGGTAAGGCCGGCGTTGGATTTACCTACACAATAACGGTTCCAAACGTTGGAACAAAAACCGATACCGTTGCGGGGGACCCGGTTAATTCTCAAACCATTACATACACAGTTGATGCCGGAATTGCAATCGGTACAGTTGGGGTAACGGTTGCATATAACTCAGCGGCGGCGGCGGTGTTTACCGCAACGACGGTTTCGCCGGCTTCCGGCGGTGGTTCGTTCCCGGCCGGAGCCTCGGTAACAGTAACAGCGCCGGCAACCCACCCGACCAACGGAGCGGTCTTCACAGGATGGGAAGCTTCCGGAGCGACAGTTTCGATCCCAAACACAGCGTCGGCTTCATTCACTATGCCTGCTTCAAACGTTACGATAACTCCCAAATACGGAACAGCTACTATTGCTAACATCTCGGTCGGAGTTAGCCCTTCGGGCGCTGCAAACGTAACGACGAGCGCAACAACATATAATATAGGAACAGGGCAGACCGCAACGTTCACGGCAACGGCGACTTCGGGCGACAGCACGTTTAGCCATTGGCAGATAGGCGGAAGCTCTTTCTCTCAAAATCCTTTAACTATAAACTGTGATGACTATAGAGGAAATCCCGATATACACGCTATTGCATACTATTCGGATGCAAGACACAAAGTAACGGTTCAAGATTCAACGGGCGGTGAGGCAACTGCAAGTGCTGAGTATGCGGCGGCAGGGTCTTCCGTTAAATTTGAAGCAGATCCCGATTCGGGCTATGTTTTCGACAGATGGTATATCTCCCCCTCAAACTTCCCATATAGCGGAGATGTTAACCTTAACAGTTCCTCAATTATAATAACGATGCCGGATGGCCCGGTTGGTGTTAACGCAATATTCAGTAAGTCGGGCGGAGAACAAACAACGACATATGTTCTAACGCTTGATGCAGATCCCGGCGGTTCGATAACTCAAGGTAACAGCGGAAGATACGCTTATGGACAGGATATTTCGATTTCGGCTGTAGCGAGCGAAGGCTTTATATTTAGCGGTTGGGAAATTAGCGGCGGAACTATCGCAGATGAAGCGGCTAGTTCAACCGAATTCACTATGCCGGCAAAAGACACCGCTATCGTTGCAAAATTTGTTGAAGACGGAACAGCAACCGACACAGAACCGGGGGAATCGTTCCCGATAACAACAGGAACTATCACAAACGGCCAAGTAACTATCAATCCGCCGAGCGCAGCGGAGGGAACAACCGTTAACGTTCAAGCTATTCCGGATGAAGGATATCAATTTGTAACCTGGAGCAGCGCAGAAGGGGTTGCGTTCCTTAACCCTAACGAAGCTACAACTACATTCACAATGCCTTCGGGTGGCGCAACGATAAACGCAACGTTTGAAGAAGCTGAAGCTGAATCTTCCGGTCTAACATGGCTTTGGGTCCTTCTTGCAATACTTGCCATATTGGGTATTGCCGGCGGAATAATTGCATTTATTCTCGGAAAGAAAAAATCTAAAAACGATGACGAAAATATGTATGGCGCATATGGAAGCGGCTATGATAACTATGGAAGCCAGGGCGGCGGATATGGTGGATATGGTTCGAATACCGGAACAATTCCAAACAACAACGGTTACGGAGCTTATGGACAAGGCCAAGGCGCTCGGGCTCGAAACAGAAACACCCAAACTATAGAAGATCCATATGGCTATTCAGAACAACCACAAGATCAATACCCGACAGACCAACAGGATCAATATGGCAACCAATACGACGATCCTTATGCAAACCAATATCAAGAGGGCGATGATCAACAATACGACCAAGACGGTCAATACGACGATCAAAACTATTCAGATGAATACACCGAACAGTATCAACAAGATGGATATTCCGAACAATATGACGATGGTCAAGAGGGCGGATATACAGGATATGACGGATACGACGACGAAGAATAGATAAACTAAATAAAGGAACTGCGACAAGCTTTAAATCTTGTTGCAGTTCCTTTTTATTTAATTGACAATATACCTATAAATAAGGTATTATTATATTACTTATGCTAATCAAAATTTAATGTAAATATAATTAAAATAAAGGACAATGCTTTATGATTTTGTTTAATAAACCCTCGGTGACGGCGCTTGAAAAGGACTATATGGCGCAAGCGGCCGAAAAGACAATATGTGGAGACGGATTTTTCACCAAAAAAGCAGCAGCTATGCTAAAAGAGATGATAGGCGAAGAGGTAGACGTTCTCTTGACAACCTCTTGCACACACGCCTTGGAGCTTTCCGCTATGCTTTCCGACATAAAAGAGGGCGATGAAGTTATAATGCCGTCTTATACATTTGTGTCGACAGCGAATGCATATCTTTTGCGTGGCGCTAAGATTGTGTTTTGCGACATCAACCCCAAAACGATGAATATCGACGAAACATTAATCGAAGGGCTTATAACCGAAAAAACAAAAGCAATCGTTCCGGTTCATTATGCCGGAGTTCCTTGCGATATGGATGTTATCAACGCTATCGCTAAAAAACATAACATTAAAGTTCCGGTCGACGCCGCACAGGCGGTTGGCAGCACATATAAAGGCAGACCCTGCGGAGCGCTTGGAGATTTTGGCAGTTTCTCGTTTCATGAAAGCAAAAACTATGTAATGGGCGAGGGTGGCGCGCTTATACTTAAGACAGAACAAGACCTTAAACGAGCTGAGATTATGAGGGAAAAAGGAACCGACCGAAGCTTGTTTATGCGTGGGCAGGTTGATAAATACACCTGGAGAAGCCCCGGTTCTTCCTATCTTCCCTCCGATATCTTGGCGGCTATGCTTTGCGCACAACTCGAGAGATTTTCCGAGATTATGGATGCTCGCATGAACACATGGAACGCATACCACGAAGGCTTTAAACATCTTGAGGAAAAAGGGGTTTTAAAACGCCCGTTTATTCCGGAATATGCAACCCATAACGCCCATATGTACTACATGATTTTAAATTCAAGGGAGCAAAGAGACGATTTTATAACGTTCCTTAAAAAAGCCGATATTATGTCGGTGTTCCATTATATACCGCTTCATTCTGCGCCGGTTGGTTTGTCGCTAGGCTACAAGCCGGAGGATCTTCCGCTAACCGAAGAGTATGCAGGGCGTCTTGTTCGCTTGCCTCTTTGGTATGGTATGCAAAGCGAAAACCAATATATTGTTGATAAGGTGTGTGAATATTTTGTTTAAACAAAAAAATATCGAAGTTCGAGGAAACGTTATAACGCTCAGACCGATAACCGAAAACGACACAAAGGATATCGTGCGTTGGAGAAATTCCGAAGAGGTTAGAAAATACTTTTTGGATCGAAGCGACATCTCGGAACAAAGCCATAACAACTGGCTTAAAAACAAAGTTTTTACCGGCGAGGTTGCCCAGTTTGTTATAATGATCAACGAAACAAAAGTTTCGGTTGGGACAACGTTTATAAAAGACCTTGATTTTCATAGCAAAAAAGGCGAGTTTGGAATTTTTATCGGTGACCCCGGTCAACGTGGAAAAGGGGTTGGGTTCGAGGCTACCAAATTAATAACGGAATATGGTTTCGATATACTTAAACTAAATAAAATCTACCTTAGGGTGCTTGCAAACAACCATAGAGCTATCGCAACGTATAAAAGAGTTGGCTATAAAGTTGATGGAACATTAAGAAAAGATTTTTATGATAACGGAACCTATCTTGATGTATGCGTTATGTCGGTGTTAAAAAATGAATATTTAAAAGAGGTAGAATAAATTGACTGTTGTTTCGTTTGTTATTCCTTGTTATAATTCCGAAAAAACTATAGGGCTTGTTGTCGATGAAATCAAACAAACGCTTGCGACAAGAGAGGGTTTCGATTATGAAATTATCCTTGTTAACGACAAATCCCCCGACAACACGTTTGATGAGATTAAAAGGATAGCATCATTAGATAAAAAAATAAAAGGATTTAAGCTTGCAAAAAACTTCGGTCAACACGGAGCTATTATGGCGGGGCTTAATCATTCGAGCGGAGATATTATAGTCTGCCTTGATGATGACGGGCAAACTCCGGCAAACGAAGTTTTCAGCTTAATTGATACGCTTTCAAACGATTGCGACGTTGTTATCGCAAGATACCACAACAAAAAGCATAGCACTTTTAAAAACTTCGGCAGTCGCATGAACGATCTTATGGCGTGTTATCTTATCGGTAAACCGAAACAACTTTATCTTTCGAGTTATTTTGCTTGCAAAAAATTCGTTAAAGATGAGATTATAAACTATAAAAACCGATACCCATATATGCAAGGCTTAATTTTAAGAACAACGTCGAGCATAAAAAATGTAGACATCAACCACCGAGCAAGAGAGATAGGTAATTCAAACTACTCGTTCGGAAAGATGTTGTCGCTTTGGCTTAATGGGTTCACATCGTTTTCGATTAAACCGCTTAGAATCGCTACGCTGGTTGGCGGAGCGGTTGCGGTGTTTGGCTTTTTGTTTGGCGCTTATATAATTATAAGGCGATTAATCCTTTCGGGAAGCCTTCCTACAAGTGCCGACGGGTGGAGTTCTATCATGTCGGTGATGTTGTTCACAAACGGCCTTATGATGGTTATGCTGGGACTTTTAGGGGAATACCTTGGAAGAATGTTTATAAGCGTTAACAATTCACCGCAGTTTGTTATTTCAGAGACAACAGAACAAACGGAATAGATTCGGAGAGTGATTTAATGAAAAAGTTTCGGGTTTTAACCATAGCTTTTATTGCGTTGTGCCTCGCTTTAGGCGTTAGTGTTTATTTTAACATAGAGCTACAAAAACCGCTGTATGAGCTACAGGTCTTTGTTCCAACAGAACAAGACGGAAGCACTCGTGAAATTATCAACACTATCGATTCAACAAAAAACAGAGAAGCCTATTTGTTTGTAATGAACAGATTAGAATATTTTGATTCAAAAATATACACCGGGGAATGGAATCGAAAAGTCCCCGATTTATACCTAACTAGATATATTCCCGATTGGGGAGCAGTTTCGGGGGTATATGGTTTGTTTTTTGAAGACGATATATCCTATATAATATCCGGTGCGGAATATGATGGGCAGGATATCTATCAATTCGACCAACAAGACACGGCGGATATTAAATTTTACATAGAGTATGAAGAATAGATTTTCTATTAAAAAAATAATCCCCTCAGAAAGCAAAACATCCTGCTTTCTGAGGGGGATTTTATTTTTTTTGTGCGCTACTTCGCTATCATTAAAATAAGGGTGTCGGTTGTTAAATCAAACGCTGTGCCTTGTTCGAAACTTTGGCCAAACACCGTTCCGCTTTCATAGGAGGAAACTTCGCTTTCGATTATCTCGACATCAAACGAGGTGTGTTCGCTTAAGTTTTCTATCTCGATTATCCTTTGCTCAATCTCATCCTTTGTCATGCCTATGTAGTTTTGGATAACGATGATAACGGGGGTATTATAGTATAAAACTATCTCGGTTCCGCTTTCTACCGGCGTTCCGGGGGCAATAGATTGGTCGATGATAACATCTCTTTCCCTTGTTTCGTCAAACGTTTGCTCAACAACTATCTTAAACCTTGAATCAAAAGTTTGTTCGATTTCGTCTTCCGAAAGACCTATGTAGTTTGGAACATTAATCATTCCGTCGTCTAGGTCGGGTTGGAACACGCTTCCCGGCATTGGTTGTTCGTGTCCGTCGAATATGAAAAAGCAAGCGGCAACTATAATGACTAGCCCGATAGATGCCGACATTACAAACTTAAGTTTTGAAAAAACATCGTTTTGTTTCTCGATTGGTTGGTTAATCGGCTGTTGTTGTTCATCGGCTTTTTGGCTTCGCCTATGAAGTTCGCTTCCTATTTCGAGAGGGCTTTTCCCTTTGCCCGAAAACTTAGGAGGAACAGCTCTTTTTGCGCTTTGTTCAAAAACGTTGTCTAGCATCTGTTGGAAATCTTCGGTGTTTTCCGCCCTTGCTTTTTGGTTAACCATCAATCCACAGGTTAGCGCTTTTGAGACATGGGTCGGAATAGTTTCTATTATCTCGCCCGCGTTTTTCATGTGGTCGTGGTGGAGGCGTTGGTCGGCTTCTTGCGGGGTGATTCCGGTTAGGCAACGATAGATAACCGCCGCTAGCGAATAGACATCGGTTGCGGGGGTTTGAAACTTTGCGGTTGAATATTGTTCGGGGGCGGCATACCCCGGGAAAATCTTTGTCACAAGATCTTTTCCTTTGGTTCTAACCGAAGCGGTTGCGAACCCTCCGAGCTTAAACGTTCCGTTTCGGCTGACAAACACCGTTTCAACGCTAACCCCTCTATGCATTAAGTTAACGCTGTGGATTGCGCCGACGGCGTCGATTATCGGGCGCATTAGGGAACTGCATCGATCCCACGGAATAAAAGAATTTTTCAAAGCGAGAAATTCTTTAAGCGTCATCATCTCGAAATATTCAAACACTGCATAGCCCGTGCTGTTTTGCTCGAAAAAATCAAGCATACGAACAAGGCCTTTTTCATCTTTTATCTTAAATAAATTTTTATATAGCGTTGAAAAATCATCAAACGAAGTTTTATAATGAAACTCCGCTCCGACTTTCGGGATTATCTTGCAAAAATCTTTGTCCCTTGAACAACCGCCTTCCGGCACAAATTCCTTTATAGTAACTTTAAACCGACCTATAACGTCATACGCTATATAGGTTACGCTTTCGCAATCAATTTCGGAAACAACGCCGACGACATAACGTTCGTCGTTTAGCGTTGAACCGATCTTAAGAGCGGATATTGGATTTTGTTTTTTGCCGTCATACCCACAACTGGGGCAGGAGGTCATGCCGTCTGCTACAGGGGACATACATCCCATACAAAGCTTGTTTTCCATTCGCTAAAAAAACACCTCTTATGCTGTTTCGATGTCAACCAGCTCCTGTAACGAAAGTTCTTCAATCGCCATATCTCTCAACTTAAACTTTTGAATTTTTCCGCTTGCGGTCATCGGGAAACTATCTGTGAAGATAATGTATCTTGGGATTTTATGGCGAGCCATATTGCATTTGACATACTGTTTAATCTCGTCTTCCGTTATATAGATACCGTCTTTCGGGATAACATATGCCGCAATCTCTTCGCCATATTCCCGGCTTGGAACGCCGACAACCTGAACATCGCTGATCGCTTGATGGGTATACAAAAATTCTTCGATTTCTTTGGGATAGATGTTCTCTCCACCCCTTATAATCATATCTTTAATACGACCCACTATCTTATAATACCCTTTTTCGTCTTTAGTTGCAAGGTCTCCCGTGTGTAACCAGCCATCTTTATCGATAGCTCGTTCGGTTTCCTCCGGCATATTATAGTAGCCTTTCATGATGTTATAGCCTCTAGCGCAGAATTCTCCCTTAACTCCGGGACCTACTTCTTCGCCCGTTTCAACATCAACGATCTTTGTTTCGACCATAGGAAGGTTTCTTCCAACCGTCGAAACCCTAATCTCGATGCTGTCCTCCGTTGTTGTTTGTGTGCAAACGGGGGAACTTTCGGTTTGCCCGAAAGCTATCGTTATTTCGTTCATCCCCATATCCTCGACAACTTTTTCCATAACTTTAATGGGGCAGGGCGAACCCGCCATGATGCCGGTTCGAAGGCTTGAAACATCGTAGTTTTTAAATTCGCTACATTCAAGCATAGCGATAAACATCGTTGGAACGCCATGCACCGCCGTGCATCTTTCGCTTTCGATAGCTGAAAGAACATCTTGGGGGCGGAATCTATCGACCGGAACCATCGTTGAACCATGGGTCAAACACGCCAATATAGCAAGCACCAATCCGAAACAATGGAAAAACGGAACGGTTATACAAAGCTTGTCGTTTTCGGTGAACTTCATGCAATCACCAATGCTTAATCCGTTGTTGGTGATGTTGTAGTGGGTCAACATAACCCCTTTGGGGAAACCGGTTGTTCCGGAAGTGTATTGTATGTTGATAACGTCGTGTGGGTCGCAGGAGTTTTTTCTCATGTTGAGTTCGATATCGGTTATGCGAGCACCTATTTTTTTGATGCTCGAAAAATTAATCATGCCGTCATAGTTTTGTTCGCCACAATAAATAACGTTTTTAAGTTTTGGTAGTTTGGAAGTTATAGTGTTGTCTGTGGCGGCGGGGTTTTCTATTTTCGATAATTTTGGGCAAAGAGCGTTTATTATTTCGGGATAGTTTGAATCTTTTAATCCCTCGTTCATAACGAGAACTTTTGTGTCGCTTTGTCTTAAAAGATATTCGATTTCGAAAATCTTGTAGTTTGTGTTAACGGTAACCAAAACTGCGCCTATCTTTGCCGCTGCAAAAAACGTCTGTAGCCATTCGGGGATGTTGGTTGCCCACATCGAAATGTGGTCGCCCTTGTTGACCCCCAAAGCCATAAATCCTTTTGCTATCTTGTCGGTCTCGATGTCAAATTCTTTGAATGTTCTTGTGTAGTCTCGGTCGCAATATTTAATCATCTCTTTGTTTGGATATTTTTTAACCATCTCGTTTAAATATTGTGTGATTGTTTTTTCAAATAATTGCATTTTTCCTACCTCTTTTAACTAAATCTTTCTATAATGTTTTTTAAAACCTACACAAAACATCTGAAAACAAAAAATTGTCTTCCTGTATGAAGACAAATAAAAAAGCCCGTCTTCATAAACGAAGACGAACTTATAAATTTAAATCCGCGGTACCACTTCGGTTGATTTTCTAAAATACGAAAATCCCCTTTACCCGACCTATCAGTCAGAAGTGTAGCTAACGTTACACCAATCCGTTCAAACCTACTCGATATCTTTCAGCCGACCGCTTGAGGGCGAGTTCAAAAAGTTCACGTTACCGCCTTACACCACCCGACGGCTCTCTAAAAACATTTCGCTTTTCTACTATTCCCTGTCATTGCGTTTGTTTCATGTTTGATTTTTTAATATAATAACAGAACAAAATTTTTTTGTCAAGCGTTTCAACGGGAAAATTTAGGAGGGTGCTTTGAAACCCTACAAGACTTTGATTTATATATTTCTATATAATATCAGCGTGTCAAAAAAGGTATACCCTGAAAAATATTGCACAAAATCATAAAAATACTGGTAGGGGGCGATGCCCACATCGTCCCGTTTCAGGGCATTTGTGCTGATTTTCGGCAGGAGAATCCCCTCTCCTACTTTCTTTTTTTGCTCTCATCAAACGCCATGAATCTGTCGATGTTAGGGGGCGTTTTGGACGCTCCCCTAACAACCCCCCTGGGCCCCCCTTAACGACTTAGGGCGATACACGCCCTAAGAACCCGGGCGCTTTTGCCGCTTGAGATCTTGGTGACTGGCAAAAGCTTGCTTGGTGAGTTTTGGGGAAGAGCGTGCTTCGCTTCGGGAATTAATTGGCTTGGGTGTGGAGATTGGCTGTAAAAGACCTTATTTTCTATGTTTTTTTTCAGGAAAGCAAATCCTCTCCCCCTACATTCCAGTCATTATATCTATGCATTTTGAATAGAGGCTGAAATTGTAATAAAGGTTTTTTGACAGTCTGCTATTATAATATTCCTATATAATATTTTGTTTGCGTAATTTTTAATAAAATGGTATATTAAGCTTGAAAACTATTATTTATTTTCGGAGGAATTCGATGGAAACTGGAAATTTAAAACCGATAACATTTAATATAGACGGGGTTTATCTCGGAGCTGCTCTTAACAAACCGCTTTTGGTTATATTTAAGCTGTTGTTTGTTTTTTCGGCGACTGCTATGTCGTTTATGCTGTCGCTCAGGGGGGATTATCGAGTTTGTATAGCGTCCTCAGTTTTGGCGTTTCTAATATTATTATATCTTGTTTTTAAAAGAAATATGCTTTCTTTTTTCTTCAAAAAAACAAATCTTTTAGTTTTAATGTTTGCGGTCGTTCTCGCTTCGCAGTATATATTGCCGATAGCCGAGGGGGTTATTATGCGCCGCCCCGATGGGTATATGGCGTTTGCCGACGTTGAGTTTGCCAAAATAATGGCGAGAATAGCGTTTATAGCGATAGTTTCGTTTTTCTATATATTCATAGATGTGTTTTTTAACAACGCAAAACTTTGGTTTTCGGCATCCGACAGAATCGAACGCCGATTTATCGCTGTTTCGTTTTTGCTCCTTTCATCGTTAATAGTGTTTTTATATCTTTCGACCGATATGTTTTATCTTCCGGAATATGGCGGAAACCTTATTCAATATAACGTTTTGTTCTCGAACGACACAGGGGATTTGATAAGTTCCGACGTCTACCTCGATTTAAACGCTCCGCAAAACGACCTTAGACATCCGCTGTTTGCGGTGTTTTCGTTGCCGTTTTCGGTGTTTGCGCATTTCATCGAAGATTGCCTTTTGCTCGACAGGTCGGGATATTCGATAATAATGGGTATCATACAGGCGTTTTTGTTTATCGTTAGCATGGTGTCGGTTGCGAGGATGCTTGAAGCAAAAAAACAAACAAAGCTTTTGTTTTTGGTTTTAACCGCTGTGTCATATCCGTTTTTGCTTAACACTTTAAACCTTGAACAGTATGTGTTTTCGGTGTTTTGGCTGATTATGTTTATCTATTACTATGTATTTAATTTAAAAGGAAAGAGATATCTTTTCATCGCTTCGACCGGTTCGCTTTTAACAAGCGGAATTATGTTTCCTCTTTTGACCGACAAAACCGAAAAGTTTAAAAGCAGAATAGCAACGGTGTTTAAAAGCGCTTTGGCGACGTTTGGGTTTATAACGGTGTTCGGACAGCTACCGGTTTTTTTCCGATTTATCGAAGAGGTTATCTGGCTTGTCGGTTTTTCGAGAACCGAAGTTACCGTCGCAACTAAAGTTTTGCAGTATTTCGATTTTGTGGCTTCCTGCTTTGTTGCACCGGCTATCGGGATAGACGCTTTGAGCAACCCCTATATCTCGCTTGTCATAAAATCTACCGACGGAATAAATCTTGTCGGCGTGGCGCTGTTGGCGATTGTCGTTATGGGATTTATATTAAACCATAAACAAAGTTTTGCTAGAATTTGTTTTTGTTGGGTGTTGTTTTCGATAGCGCTTTTGGTGGTTGGCGGTTGGGGCGTCGACAGCAACGACGTTATTCTTTATGTTGGCTATTTCTCTTTTGCATACCTTAGCTTGTTCTATCTTTTCATCAACAAAATTTTCGAAAAAAATCTACCGGTTAAAACTGCTGTTTTGTCGGCGGTTATCCTGTTGCTTGCATATATTAATATAACCGGCATTTTGGATATAATTTCGTTTGGCTTGGAACACTACCCGGTTTAATTTCGAAAAACAAGGACAGATTAAATTTATAGATTAACGGAATATCTATAAACTTTTTTGTTGTGTTTCGGTCTGGTTGTTGTGATGTCGGCTTTTAAAAAAGCGACAAACGGAGGTCAATTTTTATGTTTTCTAAAAAGAAAAAAGCTTTGGTTCTTGCAGGTGGCGGTTCTCGAGGAAGCTATCACATAGGGGTTTGGACGGGGCTAAGAGAGCTTAGATACAAACCCGATATCGTCTGCGGCACGTCGGTCGGTGCGCTAATGGGCGCAGCTATCGTGACCAACCAGTATGACGAGGCGCTCGAGGCGTTTTTAAACGTCGACAACGCATCGGTCATGACCATCCCCGAAAAAACAGCATCGTTTTCCGATTATGCGGGCTTTGTCGCCGATATAGTTAAGGGCGGAGGAATGGATGTTTCGCCGCTCGAGAAGATTGTAACTTCGATGGTAGACGAAAAAAGAATTCGCAACAGTCGTTGTCGTTTTGGGCTTTGCACCGTTAAGAAATCCAACCTTAACCCACACGAAGTCACCATCGATGATATCCCCGAAGGAAAGCTTTGCGATTATCTTTTGGCTTCCGCCGCCGTCTATCCCGCTTTTCGTCCGGTGCTTTTAGAAGGCGAAGAATATATCGACGGAGGATATTTCAACAATCTTCCGATATTTCTGGCGGACGACATGGGAGCTACCGAGGTTATAGCGGTCGACCTTGAGGCGGTTGGCTTTGTTCGAAGATACACAGGGTCGTTGCCGGTTCGGTATATAAGAAGCTATTGGCCGCTTGGGAATATGTTGGATTTTAAAAGCGATATCGCAAAACGAAATATGCGTCTTGGATATCTCGATGTTATGAAATCGTTTAAAAAATATTATGGCCATGCATACACCTTTAAACTTAAATCTATCGACAGATATTTAAACCACGACAAAACCATCGTCAGAAGAACGCTCGACAAGATAGAAAAAACCGGCATAGCCTCGAATGTCGTTATCTCGAGACTCAAAAACTACGACCAATTCTATCGCTCCGACATCGTTAAACTTTTGGCTTTCGCCGAGATAACGGGGGAAGTTTTGGGGTTGTCGCCCGAAAAGATATATGATTTTTCCGAGTTCATTTCTCTTTTAAAACAAGAATTTGAACAAGGGAATGTTTCTGATATAAAACCGAAAACCCAAAGCAAAGATGTTGTTAAAACGTTTAGCGGATTTTTTGAAACGCAAGGGATAATCGATTTTGCAAAGCTTGCAATCAGCACCGCAACGATGCCAAGCGAATTAATAGCCGCCGCTTTTTGCTCCGAAATCAAATAGCGATTTTGAGAATTTTTGTCAAATAAATACGTTGAAAAGACAGAAAATTATAGCAATCACATAGAAAAAACATCTTTTTTTTAGATGATTGTAAAATAATAAAGAATTTTTTTAAAAATGTATTGCAATTTAGCCGTAAAAATGGTATTATGTTTTAGCTGTGAAATCAAAAGGAGGTGGAACTATGCCTAACATTAAATCACAGATTAAAAGAGTCAAGACTAATCAAAAAGAAAACCTTCGCAACAAAGCTATTAAATCAAATCTCAAGACTTCGTTAAAAAAGGCAGATGCCGCTCTTTTGACTGAACAGGATAAAGCAACGGTTGTCGCAACCGCTTTTTCCGCAATCGATACAGCCGCTAAAAAAGGTGTTATACACAAAAACACTGCGGCAAGAAAAAAAGCTGCTTTTGCAAAAAGAGCTGCTGTATAGTTTAAAAGTTTATAATTTTTAATGAAGCAAGAGGTTTTGGCAACAGCTGTCAAAATCTCTTTTTTGTTTACGTATGTGTGCCTGTAGCTCAGCTGGATAGAGTATCAGACTCCGACTCTGAGGGTCGTGCGTTCGAATCGCATCAGGCATACCAAACATAAAAGCTGATACACGGGGGAGATGCTCTGTGTATCAGCTTTTATTTAAAATTTATCATAAAAAATATCTATTAACAACGAAACTGCTGCGCTGCAGAAATATTATAAGGGAGTGTTAACCCTATGGCGGTTTTAATTTTAATAATATCTTTCGAAATATTCATCTATGAATTTAATAAATTCCGAATAGTTGTCGGGTGTTTCCTGTGTGTCGTTCCAAGAAACTTCATCTTCGCCATAAAAAGCATAGGAAACTTTGCTGCTGCTAGATTGGTCGGTTGCGAAATACTCGGTCGTTTCGGATTTTTGGTTTCCCCATTCTTGTAGCGAAAACGTCTCGATAATCGACAAAAGATCTGATTCGATTTTTTTGTATTCTTCGTCGGTTAAGTTTATTTTTTTCTCAAAAGAATTGCCTTTTCCGGGATCGGTTATTCTGATGGTTAGTTGGTTTGAAGAACCTTTTAAAAAATAGGATCGTTCGTATTCGCTGTATTCATCAAGGGCGTTGCTGCTTGAGCGGGTCACCCAAAAAAGCCTTAGAACCTTGTCGCCTTGCGGAACCTTTCGTTCGTTGCCGAACAACCTGAAGCTGAAAATTATCAGCAGAATAACAAGAACTATTGCCACTATTGCAACAAATATTTTTAACATAGCGAACGAAAACCCCTTATATTTCTATTGAAAAAAAGCAAGCCTTTCGACTTGCTTTTTTCCTTGGCTGGGCTGGATGGATTCGAACCATCGCAATGACGGAGTCAAAGTCCGTTGCCTTACCGCTTGGCGACAGCCCAACATAAAACTGCTTGAATATTGTAACATATTATTTTGAAAAAATCAAATATTTTTTTATAAATAAATGAAAAAATTTTTATTTTTCAATTTTTAGTTGAAAAATATAGTAATTTATATTAGAATTAATAATAGATTTGTTATTAATTAACTTAAAGGAGACTAATTTTGAGTAGTTTTGTATTTATTTCAGACTCAGCAACCGACTTAACCAAACGTATTTTTGATAAAACAGTTATAGCCGAGCTTGTGCCGCTCAGCTTTACGATTAACGAAAAGACATATTTCGACACTTTTGATAATGATGAGATGGCGCCGGACAAGTTCTATCAACAACTTCGTGATGGAAAGATGGCAACAACCAGCATGGTAAACACCGAAACATACACAGATTGTTTCGAAAAATATCTTAAAAACGAAAAAGATATTATATATCTTGCGTTCAGCAGTGGGCTTTCGGGAAGTTGTAATGCGGCAAGGATTGCGGCAGAAGAACTTTTGGAAAAATATCCAAACAGAAAAATCGCCGTTATCGACAGCTTAAGCGCAAGCCTAGGTTTTGGTTTGTTGGCTTTTTCAACATCCGAAAAGATAATGAACGGCGCATCTTTTGAAGAGGCGGTTGAATGGGCTGAACAAAATCGCCTTAAACTTTGCCATTGGTTCACCGTTGATGATCTTGATTTCTTGAAACGTGGTGGAAGACTAAGCGGAGCGGCGGCATATTTTGGAACGCTACTCGGAATTAAACCTA
>CAYJKJ010000017.1:16277-60517 GCA_964370715.1 uncultured Faecalibacterium sp. | reverse complement strand
GAAGTGGGGGGGTGTCGGGGGGCGTCACTGGGGGTTAGTCGAAAAACCCCCACACGCCCCCTGACATCAACAGATTCATAGCGTTTGATGGTGGCAAAAAACAAGATAGGAGGAGCGGATTCTCCTCCCGAAAATCAGCACAAATGCCCTGGAACGGGACGATGTGGGCATCGCCCCCTACCAGTATTTTTATAATTTTGTGCAATATTTTTCAGGGTATACCTTTTTTGACACGCTTATATTTATAAAATTTATTTTTATAAATATAAGCTTTGTTTAATTTCGACTGTTTGCAAAAAAACAATCAGTCGCCTATTGATAGCTTTTGTGGTATTTTATCATAAAATCAAGAGTTTTGCAAACAAAAAACCTCGACAAATTCGCTGTATAACAGCTTAGCTTGCCGAAGTTGTTATGCATGGGTATAGTTTTGGCTTTACGTTTCAATATCATAAATTTTATCTTGGATAAGAAGTTGCTTAAACTTGTCTTGATCCATCGGTCTTTCAAAATAAAAACCTTGGGCATAGTCGCAGTCCATCTCTTTAAGCCACAATGCTTGCCCAATCGTTTCAACCCCCTCCGCAACGACCGTCATGTTGAGATGTTTCGCCATCGATATAACGTCTTGGATAATAACAACGCTTTTTTCGCTAGAATCGGCGGAACGGAAGAACTCCTTGTCGAGTTTAAGAATGCTAGCTTCCATAGTTCCCAGTCGATTAAGCGACGAAACGCCGGCGCCAAAATCATCAATCGATATCAAAAACCCCAACATTTTAAGAGCTGTCACCCTCGATATAAGGGGGCTGTCGTTCAACACCATAGCGCTTTCGGTTATCTCTAGCTCTAGTTGTTGATGTTTAATGTCATAGCTTTTGGAAATCTCAACTATTTGGTCGATGGTGTTTTCCGCAAGAAGGGTGTGTGCTGAAAGGTTAACTGAAATCCTAGGTATGTTTATCGTGTCGCTGTTTTTGCTAATAAACTCGCAAACCTGTTTAAAGACAAAAAGATCCAGTGATTTTATAAATCCATTTTCTTCAAACACCGGAATAAAGTCGTTTGGATATATTGGATTTTTTTCATTTGGAAACCATCTAACCAACGCTTCCGCTCCATCAATTTTAAGGCTGTGAAAATTGATTTTGGGTTGATAGAAAACTTTAAACTCATAGTTTTTAAGCGCTTGTTCCATCCTAAAGGTGAAATCAATCTTGTTTTTATAAAGTTTTTTCATGCTGTCGTCAAACGTTATAAACGTTGAAGAATGGTTGCCTTTTCCGTGGCTTCTTGCGCTGTCGGCTTGCCCGATAAGCGTTGTTGGGTTTTCTTCAACGTTATCAATAATAACGTTCCCAAACGACATACTGATGTTGCTTTTGTTTCCTAAAACCAATTTTAAACGAGGAAGAATATCCTCGTTGTAGACATCTTTCATATCCTTGCTGTTTAAAGTTTTGCGCAGTATGAAAAATTGGTCGGCGGTTCTTCTCGTTATAAAAACATCTCGTTGGTTAAACACTTGATTAAGCCCGTCTGCTATCGCCATTATAACTTCGGTTCCTCGCTCGTTGCTATAATGGGTGTTTATCATCTTAAACATATCAACATCAAACGAGATTATCTCATATTCCCCCGGTTTTGCGGATTTAATAACTTGCTCTAGTTTTTCGTTGAATTTATGCATAGCTAAAAAACCGGTTAGCGCATCGGTGTTGTATGCTTTGTCTATAGTCTCTCGTTTCTTTTTTTGTTGGTAATGGAACACAACCGAACTCACAACAACCGCTAAAACGATGAAAACGGTGTAGTAGTACCAATTATTTTCAATATGGTCTTTAAAGGTTGGCTCGGGATAAAAAACCGATGCTTGGTTGTTGATAATATTTCGGTAGGTTGATTCGCCAAAATTGTCTAGCATTACATTAAATATGTGTAGATACTGTTCCGAAATATCTTTTGAGATGAAAAATTGCAACGGTATACTAAGATCGGTGTCTATCGTTGTTCTTTCAACATCTTTAAGATAAAGCTCGGCATAGCTCGAAGAACTTTCGGTAGATAAAAGCATATCAAGCTTTAAATCGGCAAAGTCATCGAGTAACATATGCCAATCATCATAGAAAACCAATTCGCTTTCGGGAATTGCGCTAATAATTTTCAGATAGTCTATCGAATGGTATCGCAACAAACCAACTTTTTTTGCGCTTTGTAGGATATCCGATGTTTCAACGTTGTTGATAGAGCTGTCATATTGAACCTGCGCAAACATCGGCATATGATAGTATGCCTCGGTAGCAACAAAATGGTTGAGGTCGTTTTCGGGGTCTCCGTATATCGTTGCAAGAATGTCGTATTGGTTGTGTTTCTCATCATCATCCGAAAGGTTATACGGATGGTAGTTTATCTCGAACCCATAGTTTTCGGCAAACATATTAAGGGTGTCTATCATAATTCCATCCGGTTCGCCGTTTTCATCGGTGAACGAAATCGGCGCATACTTCGGATTGTATCCAACCTCTAGGGGGCGTTGCCTTAGTTGCAAAGCTTCGCCCGGGCTTAATGACCTATGGATGAGTTCAACATTTTTTGCTATGTATGCTTCTTCAAGTTCAAGAAACAAACTTCCTTCGGTAGACGCTATATCAAGAAATATGGTGTCGATTTTTTGGAGAAGATCTTCGTTTTGTTTAGAAGAGATGAGATAATAGCTATATACACCAAGATTCAAAACATTGTTTTTTGTTCCTCGGCGGTCTGAAAGCGAGACATAAAAATCAGCATCAAGATCAAGATAGTCAACCATATTTCCATAGATAACATCAGCAGAAACATCATAGAAGTCGAGATATCTATCAAGGGATTCTTGGGCTACATTATCGTGGAACGTTGCTATTGTTTTTCCGTTTAGCGCAGCAGCATCGTTGTATAAAATTGTGTCATCATTGGCAGACAGGAGTATATAGTTTTTGCTGTGTGGGACTTCGGAAAAAAGAACCCTTGTTTCAAGCGTGTTGGTTTTGTTAACATAGCCTGCGATATCAACTTTTTGGGTTTCGACCGCCTCGACAAGATCGCCATTGATCGGGATAAAATGGAATTGATAGTTGCTGGTTTCCTCTATTTTTTTAAAAACATCATAGCCATAACCTTTTTCCGAAACGCTGTTAAGGTCGCTGATAAAATTGTTGTATTCCGGAGAATATCCAACCGTTATTATCTGCTTTTGTTGTTTTGCCGAAGTTTCAAAAGGCAAAAACACTAGCAGAATAATCAACATTAGGTAAAAAGAAATAAATTTTTTCAAAATCATATAAATACAACCATCCCATACAAAACAACGAAAAGCATAGCAATTAATAGTTTCTCGCTTGGTGCTTAAACTTGCCAAACCAACATTATCTCCGACGTCAGACGGAGTTTTTTTATTTTAAAAATAAAAAAACTTTGTAGATAAATTTTATTATATTTTGTTAACAAATTTTTAATTTATATTAAAGGTAAAAATTAAGCAAAAAAATTGAGGGAAGTTTAGTGTGTAATAAATAGAACAAAAATAGTCATAAAATGAAGTTGTTTCGAAAAACTAGTTGAACTGGCGGCTAAAAATTGCATCTATTTATATGGGCGTGTTTTTATAAAAATATTTTTTTCGCCAAACCTTTTATTGGTATTAATTTGCTGTTTTTTCTATATGAATGTCCCTAAATAAAAAACTTTTTTATTTACGGGGATTATCGCTTTACTTATTAAGGGATAAGTGTTAAAATTGTGTGTGGAAATTATGTGGTTTAAAAACCCACATTTAATTATTATTTTTTTGGAGAGTGTAAAATTTGATGGCTAGAAAAATGAAAACTATGGACGGCAACAACGCCGCCGCCCACGTGTCGTATGCTTTTACTGAAGTTGCGGCAATCTACCCCATTACTCCTTCGTCGAATATGGCTGACTACTGCGATGGGTTCGCAGCTAACGGCGTTAAAAACATATTCGGTGACACAGCAAAAATTATCGAAATGCAATCGGAAGCCGGTGCTGCCGGAGCGGTTCACGGTTCGCTAGCAGCTGGTGCTTTAACAACAACGTTCACAGCATCGCAAGGCCTTCTACTCATGATCCCAAATATGTATAAAATCGCCGGCGAACTTCTTCCCTGCGTTATAGATGTTTCGGCTCGTGCGGTTGCATCCCACGCTCTTTCTATTTTCGGCGACCATTCCGACGTTATGGCCTGCCGCCAAACCGGTTTTGCAATGCTAGCTTCCGCCAGTGTTCAAGAAGTTATGGACCTAACGCCGGTTGCCCACCTTTCGACAATCAAAGGAAGAGTTCCGTTCCTTAATTTCTTCGATGGTTTCAGAACATCACATGAAGTTCAAAAAATCGAAGCTTGGGACTATGAAGAACTCAAAGAGATGGTAGATATGGATGCTATCGATGCATTCCGTAAAGCTGCTCTTAATCCGGAACACCCAATCCTCAGAGGAACAGCGCAAAACCCCGATATCTTCTTCCAAGCAAGAGAAGCTTCAAACAAATTCTACAACGAAATCCCGGCAGTTGTTGAAGGCTACATGAATGAAGTTAACAAAAGAATCGGAACAGATTATGCTTTGTTTAACTACTATGGCGCAAGCGACGCTGAAACCGTTGTTATCGCTATGGGTTCGGTTTGCGACACCATCGGCGAAACAATCGATTACCTTAACGCAGCCGGCGGAAAATACGGCGTGATTAAAGTTCGTCTTTATCGCCCATTCGTTGCTTCAAAACTTATCGAAGCTATCCCTTCGACCGTTAAAAACATCTCGGTACTCGACAGAACAAAAGAACCGGGCGCTCTTGGCGAACCGCTTTGGCTTGATGTTGTTGCTGCTATTCGCGGAACAAAATTTGCCGATGTTAACCTTTCTTCGGGTCGCTATGGCCTAGGTTCGAAAGACACAACTCCGGCACAAATCATCGCAGTTTACCGCAACGCTGAAAAAGCAGACGGCAAAAAGACATTCACAGTTGGTATAACCGACGACGTGACATTCCTTTCGCTTGAAGTAACCGAAAATCCCGACACAACTCCGGCAGGAATGACAAGCTGTAAGTTCTGGGGTCTAGGTTCAGACGGCACTGTTGGCGCAAACAAAAGCTCTATTAAAATCATCGGTGACCACACCGACATGAGAGCGCAAGCATATTTTGAATACGATTCGAAAAAATCGGGTGGTGTAACTATCTCGCATCTTCGTTTCGGAAACAGCAAAATCCATTCAACATATCTTGTTAACAAAGCAGACTTTGTTGCTTGCCACAACGCTTCGTATGTTGGCCGTTATGATATCGTTGAAGATATTAAACCGGGCGGAACATATCTTATCAACTGCCAATGGGATATGGCTGAACTCGAACAAGAACTCCCGGCAAAAGATAAAAAATATATCGCTGATAACAACATCAACCTATACACAATCAATGCTTATGCAATCGATAAAGAACTAGGTCTTCGCGGAAAATACAACCTTGTTCTTCAATCGGCATTCTTCCAACTTGCTAAAATCATACCGGAAGCTGATGCTGTTAAATACATGAAAGAAATGGCTGAAAAAACCTACGGTGCAAAAGGTAAAGCTGTTGTTCAAATGAACTTCGACGCTATCGACAAAGGTTCTGATGCTCTTGTTAAAATCGATGTTCCCGAATCTTGGAAAAACGCAAGCGGCGAAAAAGCTTGCGCTAACATCACAGGCGACAGAGCAGAACTCGTTAAATTCGTTGAAGATATCCATGAACCAATCGGAAGACTTCAAGGAACACACCTACCTGTTTCAACGTTTGTCGGACGTGAAGACGGACATATGCAACAAGGTAGCTCGGCTTATGAAAAACGCGGAATCGCAGTTAACGTTCCTGCTTGGAAACCTGAAAACTGTATCCAATGTAACTTCTGCGCATATGTATGTCCTCATGCAGTTATCCGCCCTGTAGCGCTTAACGATGATGAAGTTGCAAAAGCTCCGCAAGGCCTCATGACAAAAGATATGACGGGTGTTGCCGGCCTTAAATTCTCGATGTCGGTTTCTCCGCTCGATTGTTCGGGTTGCGGAAGCTGCGCAAACGTTTGCCCGGGAATGAAGGGCGCAAAAGCGCTTGAAATGCAACCTCTTGAAACACAAGAACAACAACAAGAAGTTTTCGCATACTGTGTTGGGCTTGATGAAAAACCCGAAGTTGCTGCTAAATTCAACGACAAAACCGTTAAAGGTAGCCAGTTCAAACAACCTCTACTCGAGTTCTCGGGTGCTTGTGCAGGTTGCGGAGAAACTCCTTACGCAAAACTTGTTACACAACTTTTCGGCGACAGAATGTATATAGCAAACGCAACGGGTTGTTCTTCAATCTGGGGTGGTTCTGCTCCTTCTACACCATACACCGTTAACAAACAAGGCAAAGGACCCGCTTGGGCAAACTCATTGTTTGAAGACAACGCAGAGTATGGTTATGGAATGTTCCTAGCTCAAAATGCTCTTCGTGAGCGTGCGCTTGAAAATGTTAAAGAGATTGCTGAAAAAGCAAACGATGAAAGCAAAAAAGCTGCTGCTCAAGAATATCTCTCGTCATACAACGATGGTTCGCTTAACAAAATTGCAACCGACAAACTCATCGCTGCTATCGGCAATGCCGGAACAGACGCTGAGAAAAATGTTATCGGCGCAAAAGACTTCCTCGCCAAAAAATCCGTTTGGTGCTTCGGCGGAGACGGTTGGGCATATGATATCGGCTTCGGCGGTCTTGATCACGTTATCGCTTCGGGACAAGATATCAACATCCTAGTATTTGACACCGAAGTTTATTCAAATACAGGCGGACAATCTTCTAAAGCTACACCGACAGGCGCTGTTGCACAGTTTGCTGCTGCCGGTAAAGATATCAAGAAAAAAGACCTTGCTGCAATAGCTATGAGCTATGGTTACGTCTACACAGCACAAGTTGCTATGGGCGCAGATTATAACCAATGTATCAAAGCGTTCCACGAAGCAGAAAGCTACAACGGTCCTTCGATCGTTATCGCTTACGCTCCTTGCATCAACCACGGAATCAAAGGCGGACTTGCTAACGCTCAAGACGAAACAAAGAGAGCGGTTGCCGCAGGATATTGGCACCTATTCCGTTTCGATCCAAGACTTACAGAGCAAGGCAAAAATCCGTTTATCCTCGACAGCAAAGCTCCTTCGGCTGATTACATGGAATTCATCAAAAACGAAGTTCGTTATACTTCGCTTACAAGAACATTCCCGGATAGAGCTGAAAAACTATTCGATAGCGCTGTTGAAAGTGCTAAAGAAAAATGGGAAATCCTCCAAAAGAGAGCTCAAGGATAATTCAAAACTAACTAAACAAACAACCGGTGTGGATTTTTCCACACCGGTTGTTTGTTTAGTGTGATATATTTGTAGTATAATTTCATTAAAAGCAAAAAATAAAAATATTTTTGAAAGGATTTGTTGTTCCTAATCGTGTTATAAATGAAAAAGCTAAAAGCTTAAAAAAATTATCGGAGGAATTTATCATGAAAAAAATTATAACATTAGGACTAACCACCGCAATGATAGCAACAATCGGAGCATCAACGGCGGTTGCGGCTTCTCCTGCAAGGAACAATGGTAACAGCGACACCAAAAACTTTTCTATCAGAGATAACAGAGGAACAACCTTTAATTATGTAGACGAGAATGGCGATGGCATCTGTGACAACACCGGGCTTGCAATAGGACAACGAAGCAACCAAGGTTTTGGTATCGGCAAAAATGGAGGCCGCTTTGCAGATCAAGATGGCGATGGGGTAAACGATAACATCGGCAGCGGTAATGGCGGATATTTCACCGATAATGATGATGACGGCGAATGTGATAACATAGGAACAAGACAAGGGATGAATAAAAATGGCGGTCTTGGAAAAGGCAGAAACAGATAAGGGAGCAACAAGATGCGAAATGAGCAGGACTTAAAACTTGCTATAGAAAACTACGCAGATACAGTTAAACGTATCTGCGTAGTTTATCTTAAAAATATTGCTGATACCGAAGACATTTTTCAAAATGTTTTCATAAAATTTTATAAAAGCCCCGTTCATTTTGAGAGTGAAGAGCATAAAAAAGCATGGTTTATTCGTGTTACAATAAATGAATGCAAAGACTTATTAAAGAGCTTTTTCAGGAAAAATTCTGTGCCGATTGAGGAAATCTCGGAAATCCCCACAGAAACGGATTTTAACGAAAATTCTTATGTGAGACAAGCGGTGTTAAAACTCCCTGAAAAATATAAGATAGTGGTTTATCTACATTATTTTGAAGGGTATTCTGCGGTTGATATCGGCAAAATGCTTTCGAAAAATGTTAATTCAATCTATACTCTGCTCGCTCGTGGCAGAGAGTTACTTAAAAAGGATTTAGGAGGTAGTGGGCATGAGTGGTAAAATAAAAGATGCGTTTTCAGAAATTCGTGCTGATGAAAACCTAAAAACGCAAACTTTTTATAATATAGTAAACAAAAAAACACAAAAGAAAATTCCGATAGCATATAAACTTATTCCCATCATGGCGGCTTTTGCTGTAATAATTTTTTCAGCAGTCTACTATACCCCTGTTTCATATATCAGCGTCGACATTAATCCCTCTATTGAACTTTCGGTTAACAGGTTTGATAGAGTAATTGAAGTCACTGCGAGCAATGAAGAAGCCAAGGATATTGTGGATTCGGTTAGTTTAAACAACCTAAGTTATTCTAAGGCATTAGAAACACTCGGCAAAGACGACAGTTTCTTACAATATAGTGATCGATACACCGAGATTACCGTTATTTCAGAAAAAAGCAACGAAATAATTGAAAAGATTGAAAACTGCAGTTTTAATAATCAAAACATCTCTTTTCATTTAGCAAATGCAGAAATAAAAGAGCAAGCGATAGAGAACGACATTTCTTTTGGTAAATATCGTGCGTATCTTGAACTTTTAGAAATTGATCCTAATGTAGAAGTTGAAGATATAAGCCATCTGCCGATGAGAATTATTCGTGATATGATTGAGAATGACGGAGTAGCTAGCGAAAATACAGAAAAGCCATATGGCAATGGTAATCATAACAACCAAAGCAACGGAAATAGAGGCGATGGCAACGGGAACAAGTATGGCAATGGAAACCAGATGGGCGGGAGGCTGTAGAGTGTAGTTTTGCATTTGTTCCTGTTTTCTAAGCAATCCCATTGTAAGGGATTTTAGCAAAATATACTTTGCTTTTTTGATTTCTCCAATTGATCTTTTTGATCTTTGCTAAAGCAGAGTCGATTTTGTTGGTTTTTAACATCGTTGGATTACGCAACAATCGATGCAAACTTTGCTGCCGATTGCTTTTTCGTGTGAGTTAGTATGTGCCGGAAAATAGTATAATGTTGTTGTAAAACCGTTTAAAATTATATTATTTATATCTTGAATTATTATTTTTCTTGTGTTAAAATACTAATAGGTTGTGAGAATTGTCGAATGAATTGGAAAATAATTGTCGAATTTAACAAAAAATGAATTATGTTTTTCTTGCACAGCGAAAGGATGCGAATACCAATGAAAAAAATTACTACCGGCTTAATTTTAATTTTACTAATTACCTGCTTTTTTTCCGCAACAGCATTTGCGGACGTAACGTTGACTTTTGATAGTCAAGAGCTATATTTCAAGATGAAGACCGGCGGAGGTTTTCCGCTACCTCATACTTTTAATGATGCAAATAAGGAATTAACGTATTCAGATGCTGATGCAAACCTATTTAGCACTTATGCAAAAGTTGAATTAGGCACGAGTAACATAACGAGTTTAACTCTAAACGATCTTCAACAATTTGATAAGCTGTCAATACAAGGTTTGGATCTAGAGTTTAATAGTATAAACGATATTTCAAACCTATCAAATCTTATTGATAGCGGTGGATTAAAAAACTTAAGCTTTCTTGATATTAGAGGCAATAATATAATGAACTTCGGAAACCTTGAAAACTCAGGAATCGCAACTGTTGAAATTCGTGGTCAAAATATGACAATTACAACGCCGCAAACAACAGGAATAGTTCTTCCATATTATGTGTCGGAATATTTAATACCGGGTTCTTTTTTTCATGGTCCCATAAATGGTTATACAAGAAATATAGTTCCTACAAATTGTACAAGTACAGACGGTTACAAAACTCTTGACTTAACAAATGTTGGCGGAGCGGGAGTAACTCATACTCTTTTTTTACAAAACGGAACCGATACTTCTTTAAATGGAACAACGTTAACGATAATCCACGACCCGAGTGCTCCAATTCCGGCGCCAATTCTTCGTCCGGGAAGTCAGACAGGTTCGGCGTCTTCGCATTCACAACCCGTCGCCGCAAAAGTGGAACGCGATGTTTTCTATAATGTATGGGAAAGCAACACGAATTACGACGGATATACCTTTGTTTCAGATGGACCTTTTGCAAAGTTCGAGGGAATCTGGATACATGGCTTCGCTATTTCGCCAAGCAACTATACAGCGAGCGTAGGAGAAGACGGCTCTACCGTTGTGACATTAAAACAAAGCTTTGTAAATTCAATATCAGACAGCAAAGATATTCTTTTGCATCTAGTTTTTAGCGATGGTTACGGCGTAACAAAGTTTAATAAATAATCAGAATAATTAAAAAAAACCGCAGAGATGCGGTTTTTTGTTAAGAGTTTTTTAAATAGGAGAAACAAAAGATGTTAAACGAGAGAAAACTTAAATTTCTTATAATATGGGGAACGGCAATTGTTTTATGTTCGGGTTTTCTACAGATGCATTTTTCTTCCGACACATACGTTCTTTGGGATCTCGGATATATGAACTATCCGCAACAATATTTTTTGCTTGACGGAAGATTAATTTCGGCGTTTGTTTGTTTTTTTGCCGGAATACTTAATCTACCGCTAGAAGTTTATATAATCGGTATGACGTTTATAGGGATATTTTTTCTGGCTTTAGCAATTTTGTTAACGACGGATATTTTAAACGAGTTTGTAAAAAAGCAAACGATCGTTACAAAGATATTTACAACGGCTATCTCGTTTATACTAATTCTTTGTCAGTTTAACCTTGAATATCTTTTGTTTCCGGAATCTGCGGTTATGTGTCTAGGGGTTGTATGTACGGTTTACGCCGCAAAGATTTCGCTTTTTAAAAGCAAAAAAAGATACCTTCAAATATTTTTCTTGTTAATTATAGCCGCGCTTTGTTACCAAGGTTTGGTTAATATATTTCCGACTTATGTTATGTTGATTTTTATTTTAAGACATATAACATCAGAAAAATTTAACAAGGCACAGCTCAAAGAAATTGCTATTGATATTTTAAAACTTGCGCTTATTACGATTGTTGTTATAGCTATCTCTTTCGGAATAGTTGAAGCCGGAAAAGCGTTGCTTGAAAGCGAACAAGACAGAACTAACGATATTTTTTCTCAAGAGGGTAGGGGGTTAGTAATCGAAGCGGTATTAGGATATGTCGACGAGCTGTGGCACAAAAATCTTAATATGTTACCGCATTATATTAATTATATTATAATAGCCGCTACTGGTTTATTTCTGTTTTTGCTTAAGTCTAAGAAAGTTATAATAGTTGAATATATATTGTTTGTTGTTTGTATCTTTATTATATGCGTTGTTCCGATGTTATTGTTTAATACGGGACCTGTCGGCCGAGTTAATAGCCCTATGGCTATGCTTTTCGGAAGTTCGCTTGCAATTATATATATTTCCTCATTGCAGGTTGATTTTAAAAAGCTTAAACAATCTGTCGAAATTGTAGTTGTGCTATCCTTTATGTTAAACAGTATCTTTATAATTTCTAATATTTCGGAACATCTAGCCGCAAACAAAATTGACCAAAATATGGGGCGAACGCTTAAATACTATGTTGAGCAATATGAACAGCAAACGGGAATAACCTTAACAAAGTTTAGCTTTATATACGATATCGATCCCCAACAGTATGCGCCCGACATTAGGCCGATGAGCTCGTTTACCGAGAGAGCGTTTGCCGTTCCTTGGAGTCTACACGAAGCTATGAACTATTATACCGGTAAGAAGTTTGAAAGGGTATATCTCGGACAGACGTTAAACGAAAACATAGATTTGTTTTTAGAAAATCAAATTCTCTTTGAAGACGATACTATACATTTAATAGTTTATTGATTTATCAGATTTAAATCTAGATCGTTATAGATTTATACTCTAAAATAAACCAGACGATATGTTGAACATTTTTTGTCATAGCTCCTTTGCTATGCTTGTTTAGCCCAAAAAACAAAGCCGCTACCAAATCGGTAACGGCTTTTTTATCCCTAGTTTTTTGAATTATTTCTATAGAAGTTTCTCAAACTCTTCAATCGGTATCGGCTTTTCGAAGATATAACCTTGGATAACATCGCAATTGATAGTTCTTAAAAATTCAACCTGTTCCATCGTTTCTATTCCCTCTGCAACAACTTCATAATCGAGGTTTTTACACATCGTCACGACCGAGTTTAGTATGATATCCGATTTAACCTGAACAACCATCTCGTTGTTGTCAAAGAAACTTTTATCAAGCTTTATGCAATCAACCGCTATGCTTTTCAATAGACCCAAAGAAGAATAACCCGCTCCGAAATCATCGATAGAAACAAGAACTCCTATGTTATGAAGTTCTCTTATGATATGGTGGGTTTTTTCCCCTCTATCCAAAAACGATGTTTCGGTTATCTCTATCTCGATAAGATGAGGGGGAATATTATATCTTTTTAAAATGCTTTCGATTTTGCTTGAAAACATATTATCATCAAAATGCAACAGCGAGAAATTAACCGAAATTCTAGGGGGTGTGATTTCGTTGTTAAGCCAATTTCTCAGCGTTTTGCAAACATTCTCGAGCATATACATATCGAGCTTAATGATAAATCGGTTTTGCTCGAAAAGCGGTATAAAATCGCTGGGGTAGATAAATTTCCCTTCCGCCGTTTTCCACCGAACAAGAGCTTCCGCTCCAACAATCTTTTCAGTTTTTGCGCAATATTTTGGTTGGAGATAGGTTAAGAACTCATGCTTTTTCAAAGCATCTCGCATATTTTCTTCGATCATCTTATTATAATGGGTTGTTTGAAGATCATCGTCGTCGTATTCATATATGCTAATATCATCAGACATCTTTTTGCTTTCTTTATGAGCATATATAAGTTTTTTGTTCATGTTGGGTATATTTTGGTTTGGTTCGCAAAAACAAACACCGATTGCAAATTGAAGAAAATGGCCTGTTTTTTCGTTTAACCTTCGGGATATCCCTGAGAATATTGTATAAAGATCTATATCGGTTTCTTTATCATAGCTTTTTAACATCACAAAGACATCTGCATTAATTCTGGCGAGAAAATCGCCTTCGTCTGAATTGAATTTTTTAAGCTCATCACTCAATGAAAATATAACTCTATCGCCCTCGTTATATCCGTATATATCATTTATCAAGCTTAACTTTCTAATATCCACCTGAATGGCAACATAGCTTTTGTCTTGATTGTTTTCAAAGATTGATTTTGATGCAATTTTAAAAAGGCTGAGATTTGGTAAACCTGTTTTTCTGTCTATATAAGCTTTTTTCCAAAGTTTATCCTTTGTTGCTCTTTGACGTTCAAGAAGGAAGATCAAAAAAACTACGATAGAAGCAGCTATAATCGAGATGGTCAACGCTATTTCATTTTGATATTTAATGAATATGTATCGCAAAACATCAGCATCTTGGTTTATACTCAAAAAATCATGGAATATCAAATTTTTTTGATCAAACGAAATTGATGAAATAGCTTTGTTTAAAACATCTACAAATATTTGTGGGGCTTTGGTTGAAACTCCAACCACGATATCATAAGTTATTGGAGAAAAACTCACAATATAAAGATGCTGGAATTTCTCCGTTTGAATGTAGGCGGTTGCAGAATGAAGCGTATCCAAAACCGCATCAATCTGGCCATCTATCATCGCTTGATAGCATTCGCCAACCGAATCAAAATAAACAAGCTTTCCGATAGATTCGCTGTCTTCAATCTGGTTTTCTATTAAAGAATTTTTATAAACTCCAATCGCCGCCTGGGCTTCTACAACCTGCGTGGGCGAAATGATAACATAAGGAACTTGCAACAAAACGTCGGTAGTTATAACTTCTTTGCGGAAAAAATTCGGGGAAATGTTGTTTGGCAAAACTATGTCTAAATCGCCATCGTTTAAAAATACTATCGCCTCATCCTGGCTATAGGTTGGAACAAACTCATATTCAACCCCAAGAACATCTAATGCCAACATTAATGCATTTGGGATTATTTCGTTGATGTTGGAACTTGAATATGTATCGGAAATAGCGTGGGAATTAATGTCGTATGCTATCTTTAGTGTGTCCAAGCTTTCGATATATTCAAGCTCTTGTTTTGTGAATAATGGGGTGTTTTGCAAATTTTCGGGGTAATATCTTTGTTTTAAAATACTGTTGAAATCTGATTTCGTTAAATGTATATCGGTCAACGCATTATTTATTTGATCCATCAACTCGGTGTTTTGCTTGGTTGTGATGAGATAAAAGTTCCTAAGCGAAAAAACAGCAACCACCTTTTTAGCTTGATCAATCTTGTTCAAGCTCGAGTTCAACATTAGATCAATTCTACCATCTAAAAGAGCCTGCTCCATATCTTGACGGTCATCAAAATAAATTGGGTTATATGAAAAATTGTTTGCTTTTGCATACTCCTCAAACCCTTCGATCTGCATACATCCGTTAACTATTCCGATGTTCTTGTTTGAAAAGCTTTCAAAGTCGCTGTACATTATGTTGTCGTTGCCAAAATTTGCAATCAACATTCCAAAGCTTTCGCCGGTCGAGATATCGGAAAAGATATAGTTGTCGATAAGTTCTTCATTTTTATAAACGGTGTCCATTATATCAATCTTGCCTTCTTCAAGCAAAACTAAAAGTTCTTGATGGCTATTTCGATAGATATATTCAAACTCGATATTTGAATAATCTTCAATTTCATTAAGATACTCATATCCATATCCCGGGTTTATTCCAACCGGGGTGTAGTAGTCGTTTTTAGCTGAAGCCCCAACACGAACAACTATAGTAGGTTGTTCGGCAAAAACGTTCGTTTCAAAAAAAAGCACAACAAAAACAAAGACAACTGTCAGCAAAAAGCATCTTATCATCTTGTTATACTTTTGAAACAAAAGCATTTTATTGCCTCCAAAAACTTTATTTTAAACAAAACAACCGCTAATCGGTTAAAACTAGTCATCTTTATAGTTGGAATTAGCCAAAAGTCATAACAATTATACAATATGTTATTGTATAAAAGCAATAAAATATTAAAACCCAGTCCAGTTTTATCTTAACTGCACAAAAATAGCGAGTATTTTTGTCTAATAAAACAAATTTCTATAATAAAGTTTGTTGATTTTTAATGAATTTATTTAGATTATATGGTTTAAGCAATGATTAAAAATGTCGCTTTATAGCGTAGTTTCAAAAAAAATTCTTAAAAACAAAATATTTATTCGGATTTTCTAACATGACGTATTGTTCATAGAATGTTTAATATAATAATATTTGACAGCCACACGCTTTTAATAGTAAAATTATATAATATTCAATGTGTATAATTATATAACTTGAGTTAGATTAAGGAGAAAATATGGGTCTAGTAGAAAAAATATTTGGAACAACGAGTTCGAGAGAACTTAAAAGGATATCCCCGATTAGAGATAGCGTTTTAGCGCTTGAACAAAAATATCAAGCGTTTTCGGATAGCGAACTTCGTGGGATGACCGATACATTAAAACAACGCCTTCAAAACGGAGAAACGCTCGACGACATACTCCCCGATGCTTTCGCCGTCTGCCGTGAAGCTGCGTGGCGTGTGCTTTCGATGAAACATTTTGCGGTTCAGATAACGGGAGGTATTGTTCTTCATAGCGGAAAGATTTCCGAGATGAAAACCGGCGAAGGGAAAACTCTTGTTGCAACACTTCCGGCATACCTCAACGCTCTTGATGGAAAAGGTGTACACATCGTAACGGTCAACGACTATCTTGCTAGGCGGGATAGCGAATGGATGGGAAAGGTCTATTCCTTCCTTGGATTGTCGGTTGGGTTGATAGTTGCCGGCATGACACCGACCGAACGAAAAGAAGCATATACCGCCGACATAACCTACGGAACAAACAACGAATTCGGTTTCGATTATCTACGGGACAACATGGTTGTCAACAAAGCTTCCAAAGCCCAAAGAGGGCATAACTTCGCTATCGTCGACGAGGTCGACAGCATATTAATCGACGAAGCGAGAACCCCTCTCATCATTTCGGGTCAAGGGGATAAATCGACCGACCTTTATAAAAAAGCGGATGATTTTGCAAAAAGGCTTGCTAAAAATGTTATTGCGGAACACAACGACAAAACGGAACTCGAAGAACTTTCGGGGGATTATATCGTTGACGAAAAACAAAAAAACGTAACGCTCACCAAAAGCGGAATCGAAAAAGCGCAAAAATATTTCTTGATCGAAAACCTTTCCGACCCCGACAACATGGCGCTCTCTCACCACATTAACCAAGCTATTCGAGCACACGGAATCATGAAACGTGATGTCGATTATGTTGTTAAGGATGGCGAGGTTATTATAGTAGACGAATTCACAGGGCGTCTTATGATTGGGCGAAGATACAGCGAAGGGCTACATCAAGCTATCGAAGCGAAAGAAAACGTTAAAGTTGCAAAAGAAAGCAAAACGCTTGCAACGATAACGTTCCAAAACTATTTCAGGCTTTATAACAAACTTTCGGGAATGACGGGAACAGCGATGACCGAAGAAGCCGAGTTTATCGAGATTTACGGTCTTGAAGTTGTTGAAATTCCAACAAACAAACCCAACGTTCGAGAGGATCTCGACGACGTTATATATAAAACAGAAGCCGGGAAATATCGTGCGGTTATCGATCAAGTTGTCGAATGTCATGAGAAAAAACAACCGGTTCTCGTTGGCACCGTTAGCATAGAAAATTCCGAACTCTTAAGCAAGATGCTTTCACGCCGTGGGGTTAAACATGAGGTTCTCAACGCAAAGCACCACGAAAAGGAAGCCGCCATCATTGCGCAAGCCGGCAAATACGGAGCAGTTACCATCTCGACCAACATGGCGGGAAGGGGAACCGATATCATGCTTGGCGGAAACGCCGAGTTCATGGCAAAAAACACCCTTGCAAAACAAGGGTGCGACGAAACCGATATCCTAGCCGCAACAAGCTATTATGAAACCGACGACGAAAAAACCCTCGATCTCAGACAACAATATAAACAACTACTTGATCAATACAAAGCTGAGATTGCGCCGGAAGCCGCAAAGGTTGTCGAAGCCGGCGGGCTTTTCATAATCGGCACCGAGCGCCACGAAAGCAGGCGAATTGATAACCAGCTTAGAGGGCGTGCCGGAAGGCAGGGCGACCCGGGCGAATCCAAGTTCTACCTTTCGCTTGATGATGATCTAATGAGAATATTCGGCGGCGAACGATTAACGTTTGTTATGAACAGCCTTAAAGTTGATGAAGATATGCCGATAGAAAACCGAATGTTAACGGGGGTTATCGAAAACGCACAAAAGAAAGTTGAAGGGCGAAACTTCTCTATTCGTAAAAACGTTCTAAACTTCGACGATGTTATGAACCAACAAAGGGGAACTATCTATAAACAACGTGACATGGTTCTTGATGGCACCGATATCGCCGAAAGAATAGTTTCGATGATCGATGAATCTATCGAGAGCAACGTTAATTTCTATATCTCGGATAGCGTTGAAAACAAAGTTGATTGGAACATCGAGGGTCTTCGCAGCCATTATCTCGGTTGGTTAACCAAAGATACCGACCTTAGGTTTTCTAGCGACCAACTGCAAAACATCACCAAAGAGGATATAACAAAAACCCTTGTCGACCGAGCGCACGAAATATACGATGAAAAACAAACTCGTTTGGGCGACGATATGAGGGTGCTTGAACGGTTGGTTCTGCTTTCGACGGTAGATGAAAAATGGATGGAACACATCGACAACATGGACGAGCTTAGAAAAGGCATCTATCTTAGAAGCTATGGTCAGAAAAATCCCGTTATAGAATACCGCTTTGAAGGATTCGCGATGTTTGATGAGATGGTCGAAGCGATAAGAGAATCGACAGCAAAGCTTATTTTAACCGCAAACCTTGTAAAAAGCGTTCAACAAAAAGCCGAAGACACCGCAAAGCAAGCGGAACAATCGTGGAGCGGAAGAAATTCGGGGCAAAAATCCTCAGGTTCAGGAGCAAAAGTTCTGGGCAGAAACACAAAATGCCCCTGCGGAAGCGGAAAGAAATATAAACAATGTTGCGGCAAACCGCCAAAAATGCCCAAGATTTAAAGCAATATAAAACATTTGGATTTATAACCGCAATATCATAAAAACTTTTTTAAAAAACAAACTGGCATCATTTTTTCGATGGTGTCAGTTTTGTTCTTAATTGAGATTTTGTTAATTCCCATTAATTCCACAAAAAAAATAGATCAAAGATATTGACAAAATCGAAAGTTTCTGATATAATAATCTCCTGTTAGACAGTATGCGGGTGTAGTTCAATGGTAGAACATCAGCCTTCCAAGCTGAATACGTGGGTTCGATTCCCATCACCCGCTCCATAACCGCTGTCAAGTGGTAAGACGGGCGCCTGTAGCTCAGGTGGATAGAGCAACTGCCTTCTAAGCAGTGGGTCAGGAGTTCGAGTCTCTTCAGGCGCGCCATTCTTTAGGCGGGCTTTTTTTATTTGAAAAGCCTCGCCTAGGAAAAATATTATGGTGGATATAGCTCAGTCGGTTAGAGTACCAGGTTGTGGCCCTGGGGGCCGTGGGTTCGAGTCCCATTATCCACCCCATAAAAAAAGGTGATGTTATATCGTTTAGATATACCGTCGCTTTTTTTCTTATCCGAAGCTAAAACACTAACCCTAAAAAATCTGATATAACAACAACACCCCCAAGCTTGAAGCTATCCGCTTTCAGCTCGGGGGTGTTGTTGTAAATATACTATTCGTATATCAAATTATTTTCATACAAATCGTTATATCGCTACATCGAAAGAGGTGCATCGATTTTGAGTAGCGACAAACAGTTTTTTATAACCTGTTTGGTTGCGATACAAACCGCTATTCTCGGATACATTATCTCGTCGCTTTCGTCTTTAACTCGGCAGGTGGTGTAGAACCTGTGGAACAACGTCGCTATATCTATAACATACCTTGTCAGCCTTGCCGGGTCGTATTCATTTGCGGCATTTTGGATTTCAAACGGCAGTTCCGACAATCTTCTAATCAACATAACTTCGTCGGGTTGCGACAAAACAGAAAAATCATATTCGCTTGTTTTGTCGATATCAACGCCGTTTGCGCTAAGCGCTTTCAAAATGCTGCATATCCTTGCATGGGCATATTGGACATAGTAGACCGGGTTTTCCGAGCTTCTTTTTGCGGCAAGCGAAAGATCAAAATCAAGATGGCTTTTGGGTTCACGAAGGTTAAAGAAAAATCTTGCGGCATCGACCGGCACCTCTTCGAGGAGATCCGAAAGAGTTATTGCGTTTCCTGTTCGCTTGCTCATTCTCACCGGTTCGCCGTCTTTGACCAAGCGAACAAGTTGCATAAGAACGATATCGAGTTTATCGCCCGAAAGCCCAACCGCATCCATTGCGCCTTTGATTCTCGCAACGTGTCCGTGGTGATCTGCGCCCCAAACATCGATAACTCGGTTAAAACCACGAACCGCAAATTTGTTGTAGTGATACGCTATGTCTGCCGCAAAGTATGTAGCGAAACCGTTTGAACGAACCAACACTTCGTCTTTAACTTGGTCGTCTCCTGCAACGACAGAGGCTTTATACCACGTTGCGCCGTCCTTCTCATATATTAAATCTTTTTGTTTCAACTTTTCAATAACTGCGTTAACCGCATCCTGTTTATAAAGCGAACTTTCATAGAACCAGTTGTCGAATTCAATTCGATATGCTAAAAGATCCTCTTTAAGTTTTTGAACATTAAGCGGCAACGCAAACTGAACCAACGCCTCGTGTCGTTCGGCTTGTTCAGTTTCAACAAAACTATCGCCATGTTTTTCCGAAAACTGCTTTGCTCTTTCTGTTATATCTTCGCCATGATACCCATCTTCGGGGAACTCGATTCCTTGTTTATACAACGCAAGATAACGAGCCTCTAGCGAACGAGCAAATTTATCGATCTGGTTTCCGGCATCGTTGACATAAAATTCTTTTGTTACCTTCGCCCCCGCCGCCGAAATTATGCTAGCAAGGCAATCCCCCAAAGAACCGCCACGAGCGTTGCCAAGATGCATAGGTCCTGTTGGGTTTGCCGAAACAAATTCAACCATAACTTTTTCGCCGCCGAGAAAATCTGTGTTTCCGAAATTATCGCCTTCCGAAAGTATTCCGGTTAACACAAAGCTAAAATATTGTTGGCTTAGGAAAAAATTAATAAATCCGGGACCTGCTACCGAAACGCTTTTGAAAAAACTTTGATCGAGTTCGATATTTTTCGTGATCGCTTCCGCAATCATCCGAGGAGCCATTCCAAAAGATTTTGCGCAAACCAAAGCAACGTTGCTTGCAAGATCGCCGTTTTTAACATCCTGCGGAACCTCTATATTAAAGGTTGGTATATCGCAACTTTTGAGTTCGCCGTTTTTAATAGCTTTTGCTATTGCGGTTTCGATTAAAAGCCTTGCTTTTTCAACCGCTTGTTTTGATGGTTCAAACATATAATTTAATTGTCCTTTTTGTTTGTTGTTTAATGTCTTTCGCTAACAGTTATGTTAAGTTCGTTTGTTGAAATTTCGCTTGAATTAATATCGAGATTATATTTAAGCTTTAAACTTCCGCCGTTATCATCGAGATTGTTTTGGATCGTGTGCGCCCTTATCCCGACAAACATTCCGCCGTAGTCGGTCACATAATGACAGATATGTTTTTTGCCTTTTTCAATAATGAGTTCAGAACCGATCTTGCCATCTCGGCGCAACGTAACTTTGTTTTGATCCTCAATTTCAAGCGTTGTATAATGGCCCTCAAAACCGGTTGCTTCGGATTCCGAATAGCCAATATAATACTTTCCGTCTTTTTTCGAGAACGAACCATGTGTTAAAAGACATAGTGTGTCGGAATTATTATCTACCGTTTGTTTTCCATCGATAGAAATTATATAATTGTCTCGTTTTTGTTTCATCAATTGTTAATAAAACTCCTTAATATTTTCAATATCCGTTTTTCTGACATGGCTTTCGATATCGAACCCAACAAAGCTTTCTGCCAAAACGGCAAATTCTTTTGGATCGCCCGAGACCATGAACGAGAGACTTTGAGGTTTTTCGTTTTTGCCGATCTGTTCAAGCGCCCTCGCCGCCTGCTTCGCCGATTGCCTACCCGAATCAACAAGCAAAACACCCTCTCCCATAAAATTTCTTATTGCATCGATTATTAATGCATAATGTGTGCAACCCAAAATCAAAACATCGACACCGTTTTGTTTAAGTGGCAAAAGGTATTGTTCAACCGCCTGTTTAACCTCGGGGTTGTCGGCGGAAGTCTTTCCGCTTTCGATTAGCGGAACAAACATCGGGCAAGCGTTTGCGAACACTTCGACCGATGGGTTTTGATTTTTAATAACATCTTCAAAACTTTTTGAATTTATCGTTCTTGCGGTTGCTATAACGCCGATTTTGTTGTTTTTTGTTTTTTTAAGCGCCGCCGTTGCCGCCGGTGTTAACACATCGATTATCGGAATGGGGCAACTGTCGAAAACCGCTCTGCCAAGCGTTGCGGAAACCGTTCCACAAGCGGCTATTATAAGTTTTGCGTTGTTTTGGATCAAAAGGTTGATGTTTTGGCGCCCAAATTTTTCAATCTCTGCCTTTGAGCGATCGCCATACGGAACTCTTAAAGTGTCGCCAAAATATACAATACTTTCATTTTCACACAGCGATATAAATTCTTTCACCGCCGTCAGCCCGCCAAAACCCGAATCAAAGATGCCGATAGGTCTGTTATCAATCATTCTTATTCTCCATCGCAAGTTTTAGAAGCTTGAGGATAAGTTGATTATATTCAATTCCGGAGGCGGTTATCATTCTAGGATACATACTAATCGAGGTGAACCCCGGAATGGTGTTGATTTCGTTTATCATAAGGCTATCGGTTTCGGGTTGATAGAAAAAATCCACCCTCGACATCCCTTTACAACACATTGCCTTATATGCCAAAACGGCGGTTTCTCGAATTCTTTGTTCGAGTTGTTCCGGAATATTAGCCGGCAAAACCGTTTCGCTAGCGTTTACATACTTTGCTTCGTAATCATAAAAAGCGTTGGTTGGGATAATCTCGCTCACCCTAGAGGCAAAAGGGCTATCGTTGCCAAGAACAGCACATTCAAGTTCCCTTCCGACAACCGATTGTTCAAGCAAAACCCTGTCGTCATGCAAAAACGCAACGTCGATAGCTTGTTCAAGCTGTTGTCTGTCTTCCGCTTTTGTTATGCCAACCGAGCTTCCTGCATTCGCCGGTTTAACAAATATAGGATACGCTAGATTTGTTTCGAATTCGTTAATTTTTTGTGAAAGGTTTTGTCTGTCGTTTTTTGTTATATAGTCCCATTTTGTGTGTGCAAATCCGCTATGCTCCAAAACCAGGTTGGTTATAATCTTATCCATACACATCGAGCTTGATAAAACGCCGGGGCCTACATACGGAATTCCCGCTATCTCTAAAAGGCCTTGCATCGTTCCGTCCTCGCCGTTTTTGCCGTGAAGAACGGGAAACGCTACGTCGATTTTATGCGTTGTCGCACTGCCGTCGGCGTTAAAAACGATTATACCGCCGTTTTGTCTGTCGGGCGAAATTGTGCAACTAACTGAGTTTTGCTCAAAACTTCCGTCTCGAATTGCGTCGGTGTCGCCGTTATATAAAAGCCAACTTCCGGTTTTTGTTATGCCAACGGTTATAAGCGAAAATTCCTCAACAGGGAAATTATCTATAACCGAAGCCGCAGAGTTTCTCGAAACTTCATGCTCGCTCGACACCCCACCGAAAATGACCAATGCGTTTGGTTTTGACATAGTTATCTACCTCTCAGGTTGTTAAAAATATATTTATCCATACATTATTATATTTTAACACAGCGAAGGTATATTCTTCAAGTTTTATATTTGCTTTTTTGGCTAGAATAAATTTTCGGATTATATCAACGCAAAAAATATGAAAACGTGTGGATTTAATTTTAAAACTAAATCCACACGGCTGATATTTATTATAAAAACCTTAATAAAAGTTTTTATTAAATTCTATTCATACCTCAATGCATCTATCGGGTCGAGCTTTGCGGCTTTGTTTGCCGGATAGTATCCGAAGAAAAGCCCAATTCCAAACGAGAACAAAACAGCGATTAGGATGCCGGCAAGGTCGGGGGTTGCCGGGAAATCTAGAAGCGATGAAGCTATGCTTCCAAGCACTACTCCTATTAAAATCCCGATAGCTCCGCCTATTATACATATAATAGAGCTTTCGGTTATAAACTGAACCCTTATAGAAAAGTTTGTCGCTCCGAGAGCTTTTCTTGTTCCAATCTCTTTTGTTCTTTCGGTAATCGAAACCAACATGATGTTCATAACCCCAATACCACCAACAAGTAGCGATATCGCCGCAACGGCGGAGATAGCAAGTTGTAGCGTTGCTAGCATAGAAGTCATCGATTCTATTATGCTATCCATCGCAAAAGAACTAAGCTCGAAATCTTCGTTTTTGGAATACTGTCGGTTATTAAAATAGCTCGTTGCATTTTCGGCAAACATTGCGCTATCCGTTCCGGTCGAGGTCAACACCGTTATAGATTGATATCCGTCGTTCGCTCCGCTTAAATGCGCCGCCGTTGTATATGGTATATATGCGGTTGTTTCAACATCTTGGTCGTTCGCTGTGCTCCCCATCGAAAATGCGGATTGCTCATATTCATATACCCCAACAATCGTGAAGAGGCCGGGCGAACCTCCGCTGCCCTCTAGCATAATTTGTTGCCCAATCGGATCGCCCTCTAGACCATAGTTTGTTACAAAGCTATCCGAAACAACAACTACATTCTTTATATCTTCGATCTCTCTTTCGAGCAAAAACCTGCCGTTTAACATCGTTATATTGCTAATCGTTTGCTCTTTTTCCGCAACGCCGCTTAACGAAAAGTTTGCATAATTTTCGCCGTTTGTCGCCGTTCCGCTTCCAACCCCCACCGTTATTCCGATAGCTTCTATATCTTCGATAAATCTTGTTTCAAGCTCGGTTATCATCTCTTCCGATATAAGGTCTTGTTCTCTTGGTTGGTTCATTGGCCCAAACCCCGACGAAAACTCATCGGTTTTTGCGGTTACATAGATATTGACGGTGTTCGCCCCCATAGCCGACATCTCGCTTGCTATATACCCGTTGAGGGAATTTCCGATTGTGAATATCGTTATAACCGAACCTATTCCGATTATTATTCCAAGCATGGTTAGGAGCGCTCGCATCTTGTTACTCCAAAGCGAAGCGAGAGCCAACGAAACATTTTCAAATATACTCATTTCGTCTCCCCTCCCTTTTTGTCGCTGACAATCTTTCCGTCGATTAGCGTTACAATGCGCTCGGTTTCGGTTGCAAGTTCGGGCGAATGGGTTATAAGCAGAATTGTTTTGCCTTGGTTTTTATGAAGGTCGTGGAATATATCCATAACAAGCCGTCCGGTTTTGCTGTCGAGAGCTCCCGTCGGTTCGTCCGCTAGAATAAGCGCCGGGTCGTTTGCTAGCGCTCTTGCTATTGCTATCCTTTGCTTTTGTCCTCCCGAAAGTTCGTTTGGCCTATGGTGTCTTCTCTCATACATCCCAACCATCTCTAAAAGTTCGGCGCTTTTTGCTACTCGCTCTTTTTTGTTAAGCCCTGCATAAAGCATCGGCAGTTCAACATTTCTTTGAGCGTTGATTCTGGGTATTAGATTAAAGTTTTGGAAAACGAACCCTATCTTGTTGTTGCGTATTCCCGAAAGTTCGCTATCTTTCGCCGCCATAATATCAACGTTGTCGAGAAGATATTCCCCCTCGGACGGGCGGTCAAGCGCTCCAACGATGTTCATAAGCGTTGATTTTCCGCTACCCGAAGCCCCAACTATCGAAACAAAAGTTCCCTTTTCTATCGTAAGAGAAACATCATCAAGGGCGCAAAGCTCATTTTCCATACCCTCGAAATATCGTTTAAACACGTTTTTTATCTTTATAACTTCAGTAGACATTAGTTGCCCCCTCCCGAGGGACGGTTGCCACCGCCACCCGAAGGCGGGCCTCCATCGCTTATCATTATTCCTCCCGGCATTTGTTCCATCATGGCAGTTGAAACGTTGATACCGAGGGGATCATCCAAAACTATCATTCCGTCGAAAAGTTCTGTTGAGGTTATCTCGACAAGATAATCCGACTCAAGCCCCGTTTCAACACGCACCATTCGTCTGCCATCCTCTTCACCCATTGCGAGTTGTTCGGTGGTCGGCATCGTGTCGTATACATATATAAAGCTTGAACCGTTCATCTCAACAATCGCATCGATTGGAACAGCGTATGCATTTGTTGCGGCTTCCAGCAAAAACGTTACCTGCGACGGAACGCCGGCTCTTAAATCTTGGTTGGTGTCGTCAACCGAGATTGTAACCTAAAACCCGCCCGAGGTGTCGGTTGCTATCGGCGAAATTGCGGTGACTGTTCCCCTCATCTTGGTTGTGCCTGTCGAATCGGTGGTGAACGTTGCTTGCATCCCCGTTTCAAGCTTTACAACATCATAGCTCGGAACGGTTGCTATTATCTCGAGATTGTCAAGATCTTGGATAGTGCAAAGCGCCGAAGCGCCGAACAACTCGCCCTTTTGGTAGTTAACTTCGGTTACAACGCCGTTTAGCGGAGAGCGAATTAAAAGATCGTCGAGGTCATCGATTGCATCATGGATATTATCGTTGAGATCGTCGAGCGCCTGAGCGTTGGTGTTGTCGGTCGATTGAGCTTGAAGCGATTGACGGGTTAGGTTGTTTTGGGCGGTTTCGAGGGATTTTAAAAGCCCTTCTTCGGCAGACGCTAAAGCGACCAACTCATTGTTAAGAACAGGGATAGTTGAATTTGCGGTTGTTTCTTGATTGTCCAGTTGCAACATTGTATTATATGCGTTAACTGTTTCTATTTCATCAGCATTTGCAGGTTTTTGTTTATCCGGTATTGCGTCATAAATAAGTTTTAACGCAGCATAATCTGTCGACGTTGTTCCGGTTAACGTTGCTCCGGTTGCAGTTGCCCATTTTTTTAAAGCAGCTGTTCTTTCGCTAGGTATGCTGGCAAGTCGATTTTGATAATATGTAATTTCATTTGATAGATGATTTCTTCTGCTTATGTTAGCATCATAATCCGCCTGTGCATCGGTTACCGATTTTTGTGTCACCGATAGATCAAAATCGGTTATCTGGTCGGAATAGAATATATCGGAACTTTTGTCATAGTAGCTTTCTTGCGCATCCGAAACTTTGTCCTGTAGCGCTTGGTCATCAAGCGTTGCTAGAACTTCATCTTTTTTAACATAATCGCCCACCGCTATGTTAAGCTCGACTATCTCGGTGCCGGTTGGCGCTAGGCCAACTATCGCCCTTTTTTCGGAAGAAGAGGTCGAGCCGGTCGCAACGATAACGTTTTCAACATCCTGTCTTGAGAGTTGTGTGAACGACGGCGCCGACATCATAGCCAAACCGGCGCTTCCCAACGAACCCAGAATATTAGCTATCACAACCACAATTATGATAACCACCGCAAGGACAATTAAAAGAACTTTGCGCTTTTTAATAAATGCTACTACCTTAGACATGATTACTCCTATTTTTATTATTTGATCAACGACAAAAAGATTTGCCAACACCCCTTAAGTTGTCAGTAATTCTGTTATCGATTTACTACGATAAAGTGATTTTCGTAAGAATTTGTATAATATTTGTTCCAAATATTATATAACTTCGCCATGTGGCTTTGCCACGGCGTTTATAAATCATAATGCGCCTACCAAAGGCAGATGCGCAATATTTTTTAAGGTATACCTTTTTTTGATACGCCGGAGCTTTGATTTAAACGGACGACCAATGGTCGCCCCTACCGAGGTTGGTTTTTTGCTTTCGTCAAAATGCGCAAATATAATGGCTGGAATGTAGGGGAGGGGCTTTGCTCCTCCCTAAAATCAGCACAAATGCCCTACCTGAAACGGGACGATGTGGGCATCGCCCCCTACCAGTATTTTTATAATTTTATGCAATTTTTTAGGGAATACTTTGTATACGGACGACCTATATTATACCACAAAATCAGTCACATTTTTTTAAGATTTTGAAAATTACGTGTGTTAATTTTATAATTCGAAGTTTAACTATACCTTAAAATAAAGCCCCTCATCAAATTTATAAAAAGGTTAAACTTTAGCTGTTTCGAGGATAATCCTACAAAGTATGTCCCCCCCTGTTTTTTGTTAAGTTAACAGCATTCCCCTCCTTTTGACACCTATGGAAACGGGATAGTTTTAAGCGTTGCGCTAGCTGTGGCTAGTGTGATATACTCGTTGTAGATAGTGGATTTTATCGAAAGGTAAATATGATATGAAAATTTATATAGAACAACCGAGCGATTATCAATCTGTCCGAGAGATGGTTAAAAGAGCTTTTGAAACAGCGGAGCATACCGACGGCAACGAACACAACCTCGTTGAAAGCTTAAGAGCAAGCGACGGTTTTGTTAAAGAACTTTCACTCGTTGCAAAACAAGGCGACGAGATAATCGGACATATCATCTTCACCAAAGCGATGTTGGGCGAGACCCCTTGCCTTGCGCTCGCTCCTCTTTCGGTGTCCCCCGATAGCCAAAAACAAGGGGTTGGAAAAACGCTCATCGCTAAAGGACATGAAACAGCAAAAGCTTTAGGGTTCGATATCGTTGTTGTTTTGGGAAGCGATCGCTATTATCCAAAGTTTGGATACAAACCGGCTAGCGGTTTTGGAATAAAAGCGCCTTTTGAAATTGAGGATAGATTTTTTATGGCAACCAGCCTTAGCGGAAAAAGCTATAATTTTAACGAAACTATTAAATACGTTAATGAAATATTTGAGGGCTAGTTTTTTTATAACAACACTTTGTTTAATTTATAGCCAACCCATTTTAAATTTATTCAACGGTCTAGCTTAAAGCAACCAACAACTTTTCGTAATAATCGTTTTTAAAATACATATAGTTTAAATTTAAACCAAAAGGTATTTATCAGATGAAAAAAAATATAAAACAAACAGACGAGCGAAATATTGTTTTTTCAAGGCTTAAATATGAAAAGGGCAGTTCGGCATATGAAAGCTATTATTCAATGCGCCCCGACCTTAAAGTTATAGATGATGAGTTTAAAACTAAACCGACGATGGGCGGACAAGATTCAACTTTTTACAATGAAAACTATTCCAACATTCAACAAGCAAACTTTGATTTCCTTGACGACATACGCCATCTTTGCACAGGACCCGTTGCGCCAAACAAGGTGTATCAAACCCCTCAAGAGTTTTCAACGATCGTTAAAGGTTTAATGAAAGCTTATGGAGCGGCAGCGGTTGGAACCACGTTTGTAGACGAGGATTTATATTATTCTCACCACGGCAGACCTTTAGAGCTTTTCGGAAGCGTTGTCGACAGTTCGCTTAAGTATGCTATTGTGTTTGGTTATGAGATGAAAAAAGATCTCGTGTTCACTGCGCCAAGGTTGCCCGAAACGGTAGCCGTTACCAACGGTTATGTTGATGCGGCTGTCGGGGGGATGCAACTCGCCTACTATATAAGGCGCCTTGGGTATTCTGCTCGAAACAACATGGACGGAAACTATCTGTTGCCTATGGTTCCGCTTGCTGTCAAAGCGGGGCTTGGCGAGCTTGGGAAAAACGGGCTTATCCTCAACGCCGAATATGGAAATCGCCTTAGGCTTGGAGCAGTGTTGACCGATATGCCATTGATTTCAGACGATATCCCAAAACCAAATCTTTCGCTTTTTTGCGAACATTGCGAACGTTGCGTTAAAAGTTGCCCCGGAAAGGCTATCCAACCCGAAAAGGGAGGATATTTCTACGACAACAACTGCTACAAGATGTGGCAGATACTAGGTAGCGATTGCGGAGTTTGCATCGCCGCTTGTCCGTTTTCTTCAAACGTTAAAGCTGAGCTTTTGCAAAACCTAGACAATCCCGAAAATATGAATACACTTGTTGAGTATTGCGATAGAAATCATAAAGGGCGAGCGTTTGTTAAAGACGATCCCGAATGGTTTATCGTTTAGAAAAACTTTTTAAGTTTAAAACAAAGAGTAATATTTTCAAAATATATTAATAACAAAAGGAGCTACACTATGAACGCAAACACATTTAGTTTTAACTCGATACCACAGAATGTAGAACAGTTTAAATCTTTGCCGGAATTTAATCTTTCAACACCGTTTGAAACGGCGGCGTTGACGGTTGTTGCGCTTTGCAGGTATGCTGAAGACTCAAAAAGCGGAACAGAGATGTTGAACGCTTTAAAAGGCCCACAACCTTTATCGACTGCCGAGATAAGATTTCTCGAAGACCGCTTCCGCGACGGTTTGCATATACCTCGTTCCTATATAGCAGGGTCGTCTCCTCAAAACGATTACACCCCAAACGTTCCGCTCGAGATAACCGTTTCGGAAAATCCATATACCTATTCGCAAGCGGGATATGCAAAGATGTTTATAACATCATCGGGCGCCGATACCGCACGCACCGTCACCCTTCGCCAAAAAGGCGACAACTGGTTTTTATGGGAGCAAGCGCTTATGGTTGGAATCAGAACCCCCGAAAGCAAAGATGCTTGGAGCTAGCCCAGAGAAAACTTTTATCCGCCAACAAAACATATTTAAACAACATCGTTTAACCTAACCGACAAAAGATAAAAATTAAGAAGCCGTTCTTTTTTTCGCAAAAAAGAATAGCTTCTTTTTGTTTTACACAATATTTATTCGCTATTTTTATAGAATTATATCGAAATTAGAGCAACTATATAAACTGCCATAATTTTGCCACATTTAATCCATTGCTTTTCTAGCGATATTGATTTTAAAATAGTATTGGTTTTTAACATTGTATTTAAATTAGTGTATTAATAATAAATATTTAGGAGAGTTATTTTCAATGATCAAAGATGTTTTGAATAGGGTGGATTGGTTTTTTGATATATCGAAAAAAGTCATAATCATTGGCGTTGTTATGTCGACAAGTTTTTTATTATATAGTTGTGGTTCAAAATCTTTAACAACAAATTATTCAACTGCCGAGATATCGAGAGTTATGGTTTCAACTCAACAGGATTTCCCCGAAATGATTATGCTAAAATTTAGCAACGAGAGTTTCGATCAATATGTCGACGCTTACTACCAACTGGAACTCAAAGGGTTGGTTGATGGGGTTGTCTACCACCCAAGTTCAACGATAGCCCATGAAGTTGCGGTCTTTTTATTTCAAGACGAAAGCTTAGCAGTTTCGGCCGGCGAGGTTATGAACCAATACATTGAAAACAGGGCAAACAGTTTTATAGGGTATCTTCCGGAACAAGCCTTTATCGCCGAACAGGGCGAAGTTGTTCAAAACGGAAACTACATCGCTTTAGCGATTAGCGAAGACAACGATGTAATGGTAGATGCATTTTTAGAATGTTTCGGGGATAATCCGCCACCTTTGCCAAGCGATATGTCGTCTACCGTCTTGGGGGATGTTTCGGCAAAGCAGACCCCCGACCCGATAGTTTCAAACGAAAACTATGACAGAGATGAAATAATAACAGCGTATAAACAGGGAGATTTTTCAAATCTTTCGACCGTCAACAGAGAGATCGCCCAATTTTGCGCCAACATTATCGATCAAGAGATAACAAGCGATATGACGGATTTTGAAAAAGAAAAAGCCATATATGATTGGATTTTCCTTTGGGCAACGTATGACGAAGACCAAAACAATCAATCGTTTTTTGCAAATCCCGACCCAAACAACGACAATCCCTATGGATTGCTTTTCAGCAAAAAAGCAATCTGCTATGGCTACACTGAAACGTTCCAATTGTTTATGGATCTTTTAGAGGTTGAATGTATAACGGTAGACGGAACTGTCGAGACTGTCGACGGAAACCCACATTCTTGGAACAAGGTTAAACTTGACGATGAATGGTATAACGTTGATTTAACGTGGAGCGACACAAGCGAAGAAAAAGGTATCAGCTATAAATACTTCAACGTTACCGACGAGTTTATGCAAGAGACCGACCATATTTGGGAATATGAAAATTACCCGGAAGCAAACGGCACAGAATATATCGTTTATTAGAATATAGCCAAAACCGCCCACCGACGAAAGATTCATCGGTAGGCGGTTTTAATTTGTTTCAAAAAGCTTTTCCAACTAAGCTATCCTTTTCTCAAAACATAACTTATCGACTCGGGGGTTGGATGATATCCATCATAAAAACCGCTCATGTCAAATCCATATTCATGCGGATTATAGCTCCCAACAACGCCGCAATTATATTGATCGGCAATTTCTCGCAAAATCTCTTCGCATAAAAAGAAATTTTTATAATGTTCCTTATCCTGTTCCATATGGTCATAAATAACGGTGCTTATCGGAAGCAACGTAATCTCAACCTCGATTCCCTGTTCAACGATCGACTTTATAAACATCTCGAGCAGTTGTTGGTTTTTTCCGCCGACATTTTCGAAATCTTCAAGCCCTAGAACAGCTCCCGGAATCGATGCCATTGCTCTCGCAGTCTTTTCGGCGGTCGACACCTCTCGGAACCCTTCGGGATAGGAATAGCTTCCGTCATACCGTATGATATCGCTATATTCAAATTTGTTTTCGGTGGGCAACACTTCGTATATTGCGTTAGCTTGTTTTTCTGCTTCGTTTAACGCTGAGTATAAAGAACCTTGAAAATACGTTATCGAGAATAGATTTAACAGCTTATCTTTGCCGAGCGAAAGAAGGCTTTGTTTTTGTTCCGAAAACGGTTGATAAAGAGGGTTGATCTCGGCAACCGAGGGATCAACGCTTTGTCCCAAAACTTCGGTCATGTAATAATAATACCCATCGCCAACCGCTTCTTGCCAACGCTGTTGGCCGTTGCCAATATAGTTATCGTTAAGTATCCAAGGGTCGACCACAAGATACACCTTTTCGGGCAACAACTCGTTTTGATGTAGCAATCCATAGTATCCTATATAATCCTCAATCGTTGCGCCTACAACCGAAAAGTTGAAAAACGATGTTTCGGACAGCATCTCACTGTCGAGCAAAAGCCCTCGGCTGCTTCCGAAAGCAACCGACTGTTTGGGTTCGGTCATGCGGTTAAGATATTCTCTTCGAACAAGACGTTCGTTGCAACTTCCAATGTTGGTTGCGTTTTGCCCCGTTATCATTATATCAACCGCCGTTATCTCATCGCTATCCTCCCTCGAGAGTTTATAGAGCGACGACGGGTCAACGGTGAAGTTAACATACACAATCAAAACTATAAACGGAACAACCAACAACACTATCTTTAAAAGATTTACAAAAAAACTTTTTGCCGTTATTTTTTTATTTGTATTAATATTTGACATTAAAAAATCCTGTTTTTATTTTTTGTCAGGCTATTTTATAACCTCGGCTCCGCACATATAAGGTCTTAGAACTTCCGGAACCGTCACAGAGCCGTCGGCGTTTTGATAGTTTTCAAGGATTGCCGCAACGGTTCTTCCAACTGCAAGGCCCGAACCGTTAAGCGTGTGAACAAATTTTGGCTTCTCGCCCTGTGCTTCACGGTAGCGAATGTTCATGCGCCTTGCTTGGAAATCCTCAAAGTTTGTGCAACTCGAGATTTCGGCATATCTATCGTAGCTTGGCAACCAAACTTCGATATCATATGTCTTTGCTCCCGAAAATCCCATGTCTCCGCCGCAGAGCAACACAACTCTATGAGGAAGCCCCAAAAGTTGCAACGCTTTTTCAGCGTCGTTTGTTAAATCTTCGAGTTCTTGATAACTTGTTTCGGCGGTTGAAAGTTTAACCAACTCAACTTTATTGAATTGATGTTGGCGAATAAGCCCTCTTGTGTCTCTTCCTGCGCTTCCGGCTTCCGCTCTGAAACAGGCGCTGTAGGCACAAAACTTTTTGGGAAGGTCTTTTAAATCCAATATCTCATCACGATGTAGGTTGGTCACCGGAACTTCGGCTGTCGGGATAAGGAAATATTCATGCCCTTCGAGTTTAAACATATCTTCTTCGAATTTCGGAAGTTGTCCTGTTCCCCTCATCGAATCACGGTTTGCCATAAACGGTGGGAAGATTTCGGTGTAGCCATGTTTTGTGCTGTGAAGATCAAGATAGAAGTTGAAAACCGCTCTTTCCAATCTTGCACCAAGCCCTTTGTAGAAATGGAATCTCGCTCCCGTCACCTTTGCGGCTCTCTCGGGATCAAGTATATCGAGAGCAGAGCCGATGTCCCAATGTGCTTTGGGTTCAAAGTCAAACTGTTTCGGTTCGCCCCATTTTCTTTGTTCAACATTTTGTTCGCTGTCGGCACCCTTTGGAACGGAACTCGATGGTGTGTTTGGGATAGAAAGCAAAAGATCGGTCGTTTGGGTTTCGATCTCTGCGAGTTGTTCCGCCTTAACTTTCAGCTGTTCCGCAATCTCTTTCATCTCTGCCATAATTGCATCGGTGCTTTCGCCGTTCTTTTTGAGCATCGGGATCTGTTTGCTTGCGGCGTTTTGTTTCGACTTCATCTCATCGGTTTGCCCCAAAAGCTCCCTGCGCTTTACGTCAATTTCAAGTAGAGTGTCGATTTCTTTGGAATAATCCTTCGCACGGTATGAGAGAAGATCTTTAATCTCTTGCGGATTTTCCCTTATTCGTTTAATATCAAGCATTGTTTAAACTCCTTAATATAATAATGTGTTTTAGGTTAATAGTTTATTTTTTAAAAGGGGCGGTTGGTTTTCTGTCGAGGGTTGGCAAAATTGGGGTTCCCTCCGTCAGGCTTTGCCACGGCGTTTAAAATCCAAATGATAATCGCTAAGCTTCGATTTTTAGAAATACTGCGATTTTTGCGCCACCGGTGCAAAATGGCGAGCGAAGCTCGACAAGCAGTATTTCCAACGTCTTTGCCCCCACGGGCAAAGATTTTTTTATTGATGATTTCCGAGTTTATTCGCAAACTCGAAAAGTTGTTCCTTGGAGTAGTAGTCGATTGAAAGCGTTCCCTTTCCGTCGATATATTTAACACGAACTTCAACGCCCAACGCCTGTCCTAGCGAAAGTTCAACCTCTTTTGCGGTTGGGTCTTGCGTAAATTCTTGTGGCGCAACGTTTCGTTCCTTCTTTTCTTTTTTGCTGTTTGAACAAATCTTTTCCGCTTCACGAACCGAAAGCCCACCGTTTACAATCTCTTGAGCAAGATAAAACATATCGCTTTCCTCTGCCGACAACACCGCCTTTGCGTGTCCTGCCGATATCTTGCCCTCGCTCAACATATCCAAAACTTCCTTTGGAAGAGCGAGCAATCTTAATGCGTTTGCAACTGCCGGCCGAGATTTCCCAACCCTTAATGCCGCTTGTTCTTGGGTTAAGTTTCCCGCTTCCATCAACTTTTTATATCCAAACGCTTCTTCAACCGGGTTGAGGTCTTCTCGTTGTAGATTTTCTATAAGAGCGATTACCATTGCATCGTCATCCGACAACGTTTTGACTATCGCCGGAATTGTCGTTAATCCTGCTATTTGGGATGCTCTCCAACGGCGTTCCCCTGCCACTATTCTAAAACCGCCATCCGGTATCGGGCGAACGAGTATCGGTTGTATAACTCCATGTTCACGAATAGAATCTGCAAGTTCTTGCAAAGCTTCGTTTTCAAAAACGGTTCTCGGTTGCTCTCGGTCGGGGGATATATCCATAATTGCTAATTGATCTGCTGTTCCTGCATCTGTTGAACTATCTAAAAACAAGGCATCTAGCCCTTTTCCTAATCTGTTTGTAGCCATAAGGCTCCTTTCAGTAAAAAATAGTATTGCGATTTAACGGCTAGTTTTATCTTGCTGTGTTAAGTTCTAATATCTCGACAGCTAGATTATCATATGCCTCTGCTCCTTTTGAAGAGCTGTCATAATATTTAATTGGTTTGCCATAGCTTGGGGCTTCTGAAAGGCGAACATTTCTTGGTATCGTTGTTGCAAAAACTTTTTGAGGAAAAAAGCGTTTTACCTCTTCCATAACTTGAATTGTTAGCGAAAGCCTTGCATCATGCATTGTTAAAAGCACGCCCTCGATCTCGACATTTGGATTGTATAATCTTTTTATCTGTCGAATCGTTGTCATAAGTTGCGAAAGACCCTCTAGCGCATAGTATTCGCTTTGGATTGGAATTAAAATCGAATCACAAGCGTTAAGGCCGTTTAGCGTTAAAAGCCCAAGCGACGGGGGGCAGTCTATAATAATAAAATCGAAATCACGCTTTTTGGTTAACAGCGCTTCCCTTAGCTTGTATTCCCTTCTGTCGAGCGACACGAGTTCAAGCTCTGCGCCGGCAAGATCTATCTGGGACGGAATTATCCAAAGTTCCGGACAAGCGGTTTTTTGAATAGTCTCGTCTATGTGTCTGTTTCCCATGATGATATCATATGATGATGCCCGCAACGCACGTTTGTTAATGCCTACTCCGCTAGTGGCGTTTCCCTGTGGGTCGATGTCTACCAAAAGAGTTTTTGCTCCAAGAGCGCCCAGTGCAGCCGCAAGATTGACCGCCGTTGTTGTTTTCCCTACCCCACCTTTTTGATTAGCGATAGTAATTATTTTACCCAAAATAACTTCCTCCTTTTATATTTTTACCTTCGTTTTCTAGTTTAGCAATGTTCCACGTAGAACAATTTGTCCCGGTGAACTGTTTGATTTTTTGCTAATCCCTTAAAATAAGCTAAAAAATCAGCAGCCTACAGCCGCTTTAATCCAAATTTCTTGTTCGTTTTTTTCGTACCATATAATAATACAAAAAAAAACCTCGTTTGTAAATGAGATAAAGATAAATTTTTAAAAGTTTTTTCATTTAATTTTCAATTATAGTGTTCTAAAAATTCCGAAATACTATATATTGTGTATATTCTACGTTGTATTATATGTGATTTTTGCCATATTATAGCGAACTAGACAGAAGCAACATAGCTCTTTATAAAATAATTGTTCCACGTGGAACAATTGAGACTGTCGAAATCTTAAGGGAACGCACCCTATGCGTTCTGCAGACTGTCTAAAAACCTTTATTACAAATTTAGCTTTTGTAAAATGCACAAACACAATAGGTGGAATGTAGGGGATTGGCTCTGCTCCTCCCTTAAAAATTGCATAGATAAAAAAGATTGACGGTAGGGAACGCATTATATGCGTTCCACCATTTTGTTTATGCTGCGGCAATTTCGGGGTTCGGAATGCATAGGGTGAATTATCTACATTCAGCCATTATATTTTCGCATTTTGACGAAAGCAAAAAACCACCCTCGGTAGGGACGACCATCGGTCGTCCGCTTAAATCAAAGCCCCGGCATTTGATGAAAGCTTTATTGGTTTTGTCGGCTAAAACTCCCTCCGGCAAAATCAAAGATTTTGCCACCTCCCTCTTGGAGAGAGGCTCAGAATATCGAAAAGCTCCTATTGCAAAATGCCACTATATTATTTTTCAATAAATGCTTTTCAACATTCCGAAATAATTGTTCCACGTGAAACATTTTATATTTATTTTCTTGGCGCATCAATGCTCTCTCGACCAGCCCGACAAAACAACCTTTTGCATATTAACAACTTTCTTTGTTACAACAGCAAAGCAATTATATCGGTTAATCGATAAGCAAGATTGTGGGTGTGGTGTCTTGCATTTTCAGCGATAGATAAATGTTTGATAAAAACCTAAAACAAAAACCCAAAAGTTCGATACATCAAGCATCAACCTTTGGGATTTTAAATCAAAATTATTTATTCTTGTTAAAACATTATTTTCTACTGTCTATTCTTAAGCATATCAACCGGGTTGAACGCCGAGTTGCCTTCCCTTAATTCAAAGTGGAGATGTGGCCCCGTTGAGTTTCCTGTTGAGCCAACTGCGCCTATCTTTTGTCCTTGCGCTACCCATTCTCCGTTGGAAACCGATATCGAACTCAGATGTGCATACAATGTTTTGTATGGGTCTCCGTGGTCGACTATTATATAATGGCCATATCCATAGTAGCCATAGATGGTGGTTATAACTTTACCGTCGTTGCTTGCAACAACCGGTTTGCCGTTAACCCCCGAACCCGCTATGTCGATACCGTTATGGTAGTTATACGCTCCATAAAGTGTTCTAGGCCCAAATCCCGATGTTATTGTTGGATATCCAGGAACCGGCCAGGTGAAGTATCCGCCAACATAAGGAATGGTGCTGACAAACTTCATGAGTTCATCGATCTCTACTTGCGCCGCCGCTATGTTTGCCGCCGCTTGGGCATAAGCTTCTTCGGTTGCTTGAAGTTGCGCATTCTCAACCGTTATTTGTGCATTCGCTTCTACAATAAGAGCCGCCAGTTCATCTTTCTTTTGTTCAAGCTCGACCTGATCCGCTTCCAGCAGCTCCAAATCGTTCTCGATCTGTTGTGCGGCAGCCTCGATAACCTCTTGCTCTGCGATAATCTTGTTTATAAGATTTTGGTCATGTTCCGAAATTGCGCTAACCGTTGTTGAGGCGGTCAACATCTTTGAAAAGCTGTCTGCTCCGAGGAGTATCGAAAGTGATGTTGCGCTGTTTGACATATACATCGCCTTTAAGCGTTCTTTGAAAAGATCATAGCTTTGTTCATACTCACGCTGTTTTTGATCAAACTCTTCCTGCTTCAACGCCAATGCTTGCGCTTGCAGATCAATTGATTGAACCAAAAGATCTATCTGGTCTTCAACGATTGTCTTTCTTTCGGTATAAGTAGCCGATTGAGTTTCCAACCAATTAATGTTGTCTTCGATTCCATCCATCTGGCTGTTAAGGCTATCTAGTTGTTCTTGCAACTGTTTTCGTTCTTCGATAGCTGCCTCAAGATCTTTGTTTGCTTGATCCATTGCAGCTTGTTGCTCCTCTTTCGAGGGGAGGTCGTCTCTGTTGATGGGGCTTTCTTCCGCAAAAGCCTTTGGAGCTAATGCAACCGCAACTAGGCAAAAAAACAAAGACACAAGCGCCATAAACCAACTTAATTTTTTAATCATAATTTAAGAAAAATCTCCTTTTGTGTGCCAAAACGCTATACTTCGAGATATTTATTAATCGATGAGGAACTACCCGTCGTTCCGATAAATATTCCGGCAACTATAAATCCACCAAGGAACCAGAACCAAACCGCCGAAAACGGAACCATTCCGGTAGCCATCGATTGAATCCAAGCAACACCTGATTCTCGAATTAGCGTTATGATGTTTTCATACATCAAAAACAAAAATCCAAACGATGTGAACGCTGCAATAAGCCCGATAACCATACCTTCAATTATAAAAGGCAGGCGAATAAATGAGTTTGTTGCGCCAACATATTTCATAATGTTAATCTCTTTTCGACGAGCGAAAACAGTTAACCGAATTGTGTTTGATATAACAACAAGCGAAGTCAAAAGAAGAATACCTATAATAACGCCACCTATTGCGATAACGGTGTTTTGAATGCCGGTCAATGTTCTTGCAAGTTCAACCGGAGCTTGGATAGATTCGACATAGTCGAGCGCTTCCATAGCTTGTCTAACAGCGTCTATCTTGTTAAGGTCGGATAGTTTAACTCTAAACGATGCCGGCAACGGGTTGTCGTCTTCAAGACCGACAAGCAGATCGCCGTTTTCCCCCATGAATTCTTTTTGTTCCTCAAGAGCCATCTCTTTCGAAACAAACGCTATCTCAGAAATACCATCAATAACGCTGAGTTCCTGTTCGATTTTTTGGATATCGGCATCGGTCGTTCCATCTTGGATATAGACAACAACTTCATTTTGCCCTTGAACGGTAATGAGGAAATCTCTAACGTTAAGGGTTATTATCGCCGCCCCACCAATTATAATGAAACAAGCAACCAATATACCAATCGACGCCAACGTCATAAGACGATTTAGCCATGTATTTTTAATACCCTGTGCTACAAGGTAACCAAAACTGCTTCCTCTCATCGAACACCAACCCTTCCCGTGTCGAAAACAACGTGACCACCCTCAAGCTTGATAGCTCTGCAATCAAACTGGCGAACCATATCCTGTTCATGCGTAACGACGATAATCGTTGTGCCAAGGCGGTTGATCTCGGAAAGCAGCCGCATAATTTCGAGGCTTAGTTCCGGGTCGATGTTTCCTGTCGGTTCGTCCGCTATGATTATCGGCGGATTGTGGACAAGAGCCCTTGCAAGCGCCACACGTTGTTGTTCGCCGCCCGAAAGCTCCTCCGGTCGAACCTTTGCTTTGTGGGCTAGCCCTACAAGGTTAAGTATATAAGGAACCCGTTTTCTTATCTGGCGTGAAGAAACGTTTGTAACCCTCATCGCAAACGCTACGTTTTCATAAGCCGTTAGCGTTGGGATCAATCGGAAATCTTGGAACACCATTCCTATCTGTCGTCTAAGGTATGGGATCTCTCGTTTTCTAATCTTTCGAAGGTTGTATTCTCCAACTACAATTGAACCGCTTGTCGGGGTTTCTTCATGAAGCAGAAGCTTCAAGAGGGTGCTTTTGCCCGCCCCGGAATGTCCGAGGATAAAAACAAATTCACCTTTTCTTATGAAGAGATCAACATCTTCAAGCGCAACTGTGCCGTTTGGGTATACCTTTGTAACATTTTTAAGTTCTATCATACTGTAAAAAATTCTCCTAAAATAAAGGGGGAAACTTGATGTTTGCTGTAAAGATTTTAATATTTTGAGGGGTTGCTGTCAAGATATTTTTTAACCATAAGCGCAACTTTAAAAACAATCGCATGGTCAAACTCTCTTAAATCAAGCCCCGTTAGCTTTTTAATCTTTTCAATTCTATAAACTAAAGTGTTCCTATGAACAAACAACCCGCGGGAGGTTTCCGAAACATTAAGGTTGTTTTCGAAAAATCTTTGGATTGTGAAAAGCGTTTCTTGGTCAAGCGTCTCGATAGAGCCTTTTTTAAAGATCTCTCTCAAAAACATCTCACAAAGAGTTGTTGGAAGTTGATATATAAGCCTTGCGATACCAAGGTTGTCATACGAAAGGATTGGATGTTCGGTGTCGAAAACCTTTCCAACTTCGAGAGCAACTTGGGCATCTTTAAAAGAATTTGCAAGTTCTTTTATTCCAACAACGGTGCTTCCTATTCCAACGACCGCTTTTATATAATGTTCGTTCTCAAGAATATCGACTATCGAGTTTGCAAGTTTTTCGATATCCCCTGTTTCGATCTGTTCCGGAAGTTCTTTAACAATAACAGTGTCCGATTCGCTTATGTTAAAAACGAAATCTTTTTGCCTGTCGGTGAAAAGCCCCGAAACAACTTCAAACGCAGAGATGTTTTTTGCGTGTCCGGTTCTGACTAGCATAACAACTCTTGTCGCATCGATTGTGAAATGCAGATCACGAGCTTTTATGTAGATGTCCCCTTGCAAAATGTTGTCGAGAACAACATTTTTAATAAAGTTTCCTTTATCAAACTTGTCGTCGTAGAATTGTTTAACGTTTTCAAACGTTACACGAACCATCGCTGCAAACTTTTCCGCCACCTCATCGGTGCCTTCAACAAAGACTACTCCGTCTGTTTCGCCGTTTTGCCCAGATGCTAGATATGTGTAGCCGTCGTTCTTAAATAACCCACCCGACATACGAGCAGATTCTGCGCAGCCTTTGATCGTCTCTCCAACAAAAGAAAGTTCGCTAGAGGCTACAACTGTTCCGTTTTCGTCCAAAACTCCAACGTTTCTTGAGGACGCCTCCTTCATTTGAAGCGCCATGCTTTGATATTGCCTATTGACCATTGTTAAAACCCTCCAATTAAATTTCAAAGGAAGCTGATTATTTCTTTAAGAAAATATTTCGTCACTATGAACAAAATACAAATTGATGAAATTAATCTCGCTGATGTATACATTTTACACAAAAATTGAACAAATTGCAACACATTTTGACAGCGTATACTATCAATAACTGTGCATTTTGCAACAAAAGCCAGTTTATTGCAGTATTTATTGAAAAAAAAATGCTGTTTTTGTTGTTTTTTTCAACAAAAACAGCATTTATATAAAATTTGCACAATTGGTATATAAAGGAATTGGGTTATCTTTGGTTATTTTAACAGTGGTGCTATAGGAAAATTTTAGGAGATGACACCGGTCTCAACAGCTAAATCAAACGATTTTATAGCCTTTTTGCTTGATCGTTGCCCTTAAATGTTGAATGTGTTCCTTGTTCCTTGTTTCGGCTACAATGTCGACAACGCAAAATCCAATCTCGGCGTCGTTGTTTGCTCGGTCGTGGTTAATTGAAACGATGTTTGCGCCGGTCGATGAAAAGATGTCGAGCAGATTTCTAAGGTTGTTGGGCTTATCCGCAATAACGGTTGAAATCTTTGTGCTTCTCCCCGACTTTGCAAGGCCGTTTGATATAACCCTTTCGATTATGTTAACATCTATATTTCCGCCCGAATTTATCGCAACAACATTTTTTCCTTTAAAGTCGAGTTTGTTATACATAGCCGCCGCCACAGAAACTGCGCCCGAACCCTCGGTTACAAGTTTTTGTTTTTCCATAAGTGTTAGAATTGCAGATGCGGTTTCTTCCTCCGAAATCGTTATAATCCCATCTAACGTTTTTTGGCAAACGTCAAACGTTAGATCGCCCGGAGTTTTAACCGCAACACCATCCGATATAGTCATCATAGATGGTAGTGTTGTGGGCTTTTTGTTTTTAAGGGAAAGTTGCATAGACGCCGCCCCTTTTGGTTCAACGCCATATACTAAGCAGGACGGTCGGATGCTTTTAATCGCAAACGATATGCCGGCGGCAAGGCCTCCGCCGCCAACAGGTATTAGAACAACATCAACTTCGGGGCATTTTTCAAGAACCTCAAGCGCTATCGTTCCTTGACCCGCCATAACAAAAGGATCGTTGAACGGATGGATAAAGGTCGAGCCTTTTTCCGCCGCAACCTCAACCGCCTTTGCATATGCATCGTCATAACAGTTTCCGCTTAAAATAACGTTTGCGCCGTATGCTTTGGTGTTTTCAATCTTTGAAAGAGGGGCGGTTTCCGGCATACAGATATCCGCCGATATCGAAAGCATTCGAGCGGCAAGCGCAACCCCTTGGGCATGGTTTCCGGCGGAACACGCAATAACGCCGTTTTTGCGTTGCTGTTCGGTTAGCCTCGAAATCTTGTTGTATGCTCCACGCATTTTAAACGAACCGGTGAGCTGGAGGTTTTCAAGCTTTATTTGAAAACTTTTAGCATCACAAAGATCGTTCGCCGAAACAAGCGGAGTGTTGTTAGTTATGCCCTTTAATACATTGCGAGCATCATAAATCATATCTAGACTAAACATATCTTTTGGTTCTCCTTTTTGGCAAAAAAATCAAATTGCAAATGTTAGGATTAGTATAACACTTAAATATGAATTATTAAAGGAAAAGGCACAAAATTTTAAGTATATTTAAGATTGTATTTATATTATATAAGTGTTATAATTCAAAAGATATGTTTTAATACAGATGTTTATTCTTAAATGTTAAGCAGTTGTATCTGAAAAAACTATCAAGTTTTGGCCAAAATAGAAAAGAGGATAAGATGAAAAAAATAAAATTATTAACGTTACTCGTTGTTTTAACGGTCGCTGTTGTCGTGTCGGGATGTTCCGCCGGAACAGATGAAGTTATAACAGCGGATAACATCGGGGAATATGTTCAACTCGGAAACTACAAGGGGCTTGAATATAGCGTTCCGCTTCCCGAAGTAACCCAAGAAGAGATCGACCAAACGGTAGAAAGCATTCTGTTGTCAAGCAGTGCGCCGCAAGAAGTCACCGATCGACCGGCAGAGCTTGGCGATGTTTTGAACATTGATTTTGTCGGAAAACTAGATGGCGTTGCTTTTGACGGAGGCGCAGGGGAAGGCTACGACCTAACTTTAGGATCCAACACATTTATAGATGGTTTTGAAGAACAACTGGTTGGAGCAGAGAAAGGCGAAAAAAGAGACCTTGACCTTGTGTTTCCGGATCCATATAGCGGAAATCCAGACCTCGCAGGAAAACCGGTTGTTTTCGAAGTGACGGTTAACTCAATCAGCGTATATGAAACTCCGGAATTAACGCAAGAATTTGTTCAAGAAGCTTTCCAAATGGAAACAGTTGAAGAGTTTATGACCAATCTTGAAATGTCTATATTGCTTGAAAAACAAGCCTCTTCATCGGGTCTTGTTGTAGAACAAGTTCTAGCGCAAGCAAGCGAAAACGCAACGTTTCTTAAACTTCCTGAAAACGCAATGAAAACATACAACGATGGCATAGTCTCTCAATACGAAGCATATGCAGAAAGTGCAGGCCTTAGATTTTCCGACGTTGTCGAGGAACTAACGGGAATGCCCGAAGACCAGTTCCTTGAATCTATCGAAGCAGAAACGGAACAAATATTTAAAGAGCGCCTTATTCTTCAAGCAATTGGATATATTGAAGATCTTTCGATAACGGAAGAAGAATACACAAGCGGGATCGAAGTTATCGCTCAACAATTGGGATATCCCTCATCGGTAGAACTTCTGGAAGTTGCAACGGAAGAAGAATTAAGACAATCTCTTATTAACGAAAAAGCTATGAGTTTGATAGTTGAAAACTCAAAAGATCTAAACCCACCGGTTTCGACCGACGATGACGACGATGACGACGATGACGACGATGCTGACGACACGGACGATGATGCTGACGACGTGAACGACGATGCTGACGA
>CAYJKJ010000017.1:0-16177 GCA_964370715.1 uncultured Faecalibacterium sp. | reverse complement strand
GGACGATGATGCTGACGACGTGAACGACGATGCTGACGATAACGATGACGACACAGACGACGGCGATGATGATTAATTTTTTTAAATAGCACAGTTTAAATACAGACATTATAAAATATTGATGATACCGGCACTCTATCGAAAGGATTTTCTTTCGATAGAGTGCCGGTTTAATTGTGGGTGATTTTGATGGGTTGGGTTAGCCTCCCTCCTAGAGGGAGGTGGCAAAATCTTTGATTTTGACTAAGGGAGTTTTAGCCGGCAGAATTTTAATAAAGCTTTCATCAAACGCCGAGGTTTTGATTCAAACGGACGACCGATGTGGTCGCCCCTACCGAGGTTGGCTTTTGCTTTGTGTAGGGAATGCACCCTATGCATTCCCTACACAAAAAACAGTGTCGCAACTTTCGTTGCCACACTGTCTGATTTTTTGAAGCCACCAAAACCTTCTATTGTTAAACCTGTTTTTTCTGCTTTCGGTATTCCGGCATATTCGCTAGCGGTGGTGATTGTTTAACTCATTGCCAATCTTCAAGGTTAATCGAACCGCTAACCGAGTTTAAATTAATGTCAAGCTTTCCGCCTCCGGATTTATTATAGCTATCCTTAATTTTACCCGACATACTATCAAGAGAAATGTTATAACCCGAAACATTATCGAGTTCAACCGTTAAAGATCCGCTAACCGAATTAATATCGATCTCCTCGGTTGTCTCGTCCGCAACGGCTTTAACGCTTCCGCTGACCGTTTCGACATTTATTTCGGCGAACGGTTGATATATTTTTGTCGAACCGCTAACCGTGTTGATATCGATGTTGTCGCCGCCCTTTGCTATTTCGATCGAACCGCTCACGTTGTTTATCTCTAGATTTTCTTGTGAATATGCCTCCACCAAAACGGCACCCGAAACATTGTTGATAACATATTTAATAGAAACATCTTTCGGAACTTCGATTTTAATATCACCAATTCGCCCATTTATGCCGGGTTTGAACGTAAACTTTTTGAGTTCTTGGAATTCTGCTTGCATGAAATATAATGTGTCGCCCTCTTGATACACTTTGTTTTGCTCGTCGCTAGCCCAAAAACCGCTATCAATTTGCGTTGAGTTGTCGTATAACGTTACGTTGTCGCCGTTTGTTTCGACAACCGAAAGATCAAGCGACGCAATGTCGACCACTATGTTTTTAACCCCATCAAACGATTGAACTTGTTGTGTTGCTTCCCCTTGTTCGGCAATGTTTTGGTCATATATATATTCAAAGTTAAAAATAAAAATTGAACCGAAGATAACCAAAACTAGCAAAACTATTAATAAACAAAGTCGAACTATAAGCCAAGATTTTTTATTCATCGCAGGTGTTCCTCATTTCGTATATAGTCTTGATAATCGAGGAAACGATACCGGCTATCGGCCAGATTAGCCATGTTATACCCCAACTTGATGTTGCGAAACTAACTACTAGATAGATGATAGTTATAATCGACCAATATATCCCCATAATGTTTTCAAACATCTTTTGTTCTTTGTTTTTGTAGATATGTTTTTCAGCCATTTCAGTGCTGTTATAATCTTTATATTCAACCGGAACCGACATATAAGAATATATTAAAATTGCTGTTGCGATAGCGGCAAATACCAACATCGAGATAAACCCGATAACGCTCATAAAATCGCCCATTCCAAACCCAATAATGTTTTCAGTAATTTCGCCAATAGCACCAAGCGTTATAAGAGATATTAAGCCCAATATATAAAGCACTACTGCAATAGCGGTGTTGCGAGCGTTTCTTCTTCTATATTTATTAGCGCCGGCAACAAAATCGACGCCCGGTTTAACGCTTTCCAACATCTCGTCGATATCCCCCATATTGCTAACCGCAAGGCTATAGGCTTGCGCCTCGGTTTTTCCTTGGGCTAGATAATCATCAAACCTTTCGGAAAGATTTGAGAGAATTTCCTCTTTAAGTTCAATTGCTTTTTTTGTTCTCGGAATATCCGAAAACAACACATCAACATAGTTTTTAATCTTAGTATTCATTTAAAAATCACCCTCCTGTTTTATAAGACTGTCGATCATTTTTTTCGCTCTGTTCCAATCGTTAAGATTTTCTTTGTAGAAATCTCGGCCACTGTCGGTTATTGTGTAGTATCGCCGCCGAGCTCCCGTTGTTTGGTCGCCCCAATAAGAGATTATATACCCCGCCGTTTCCAGCCGCCTAAACGCTGTGTAGAGTGTTGCTTCCTTAAGTTCAAATTCACCCTCGGTCGCTTGCTTCATAGCTTTGTTTATTTCATAGCCATAACTGTCGCCCTTCGCAAGCTCTGCTAATATAATTGTTTCGGTGTAGCCCCTTATTATATCGGATAGGTTAAGCATAGCCCCACCTCCTTTGATATATATTATAGTTCGATATACCTCATCTGTCAAGGTATATCAGCAAAAAAAATAAACACACTTTAAAACGAGCATTTTATGTGTTTATTTTTCTGGGTAAAAATTCTTTTTGTTTCATACTAATCACGACCACAAAAGGATAAATTAGTATTATTATAATAAGTTTAACTTAAATCTTTTAAAGCTTCTATATATAACAACAAATAATCAAAACAGAAAAAAACATCACTTTAGGGTATTTGATCCGTTTAACTCTGATTGATAGACTTCACAACTTAATCTGTATCGTTAATTTTCGGCGTTAGTATCATTAGTTATATCCATCTTTTCGGCGTTAGTAATATCAAAATCTTTAGAAATAGATGCATATTTTTGTTTTAACTTTAATATTAATATAATCGAGCCTACCCCTACCAAAGCAACAAGCGCTTCGGAAATAAAGATGTTATTTGTGTAGTATAGCGTTAGCGGTATAACAAAATCTACCGTTGAATGGATAAGCGTTACAACGACACATCCCAAAACGGTTTTGCCTTTGTTGATAAAATATAGCAGTAGCAAACTTAATGCGATGTGTAGAAAAACGGTGAATACTCTTTCGATGCCGGCAAACAAAAAAGATATCGATGGCGTAGTTGTCAGAACATTAACTACCAGTTCTGCCCCCGGTATCGAAACAGTTTCGTTTGACAAAAGAAGCAGAGCGAATACAAAAAGGTTTAGATAGTTTATCCCAACGATGAACAATGCTTCAAAACAGCCGTGTCCGAGGCCGGTTGCAAATCCTGTTTTAAAACCTTTGGGTTGTTTTATTAAAACCTTAAAAACCAAAAGACGGCCAACCGTCTCAAATATACCCGCCGTTAAAGCCAACGTTGCAAACTGCAGCAAAACAGGGAGTTTAGATATCGGCAACACATTTAAAAGAGGAATTCTCAAAACTATCTGCATAACAAAAAAGCTCAGCGCTCCAAACAACAGCGGTTTAAGGGTTTCTTTGTTTTTAACAACATAAAAACAGGAAAAAACAATTGGCAGAACAAACGTGACAAAAAGAGTTATCGTTATAAATGGAAAAGTTAGGCTTTGCATAAAAATATCCCCCGTATTTCAAAAGTTGAATAATAACCTAGTTTATTATACAATATAATAAAAGATGAAAAAAGCATATTTTATAAACTTTGGTAATCGTATTGCAAACAAAACTTAACTATATAAAGATCTATGCTTTTAGAAAGAAACACGGTTAAACAAATGAAACAACGAAATTATTCATATAATCGGCCTCCGGAACAGTTGCCGCAAAGGCAACGACCAAGACAGCAGCAGATGTCACCACAGCAGATGCAACGATATCCGCAACAGATGCAACCATCATGGCAACAACCAAAACAGCAATATATACCCCAAAAAAAGAAACGTTCGATTGTTTGGTACATAGTTTTTAATATTTTGCTTTTCATGTTTTTTTTCGTGTTTTCTTTTTTTGCGATAAAATATGGATCACCACTATTTATCGAAACAACAGCGACAACCGATATAGATCCTGCGACAGAACAGGTGGTTGTTTTGCCTGAAAAAATTCTACCCACCCCCGAACCTGAACCGCCAAAAGTCGTATATGAAAACGGCGCACATTATATTGTATATCAAGACTACAAGATTATATTTGCAAACAAGAACTATAAATCTTCCCCCGAAGTAGGAGGGGAAGATCCCGAAGCTTTTGCGGCGCTTGAACGAATGATTGCAGATCTTCATACCGAAACAGGGCTTGAGATATATCTTGTTTCGGGATATCGAAGCTATTATGATCAAGAGGCTATCTACAACAACTTTGTTCAAGACAGAGGTCAAGAAAACGCCGATCTTATTTCGGCGCAACCCGGAGCATCGGAACACCAGCTCGGCAACACCTTCGATCTGCTTGGAACCTCTGCAAACACAGGGCTTTCGACAAAGTTTGCCGACACTCCGGAATATGAATGGCTAATAAACAACTGCCATGAATATGGTTTTATTCTAAGATATCTCGAGGGAAAAACTTTCGCAACCTCATATTCGTTTGAACCTTGGCACTATCGCTATCTTGGCGATGTTGAACTTGCTACCGACATTATGGAAAGCGGTCTTTCGCTTGAGGAATATTTCGGGCTAGTCGAAACGATAGAGCAAACCGAATAGATTTTACCAAAAAACAATCTGACACTTTTCAAATGAAGTGTCAGATTGTTTTTTATATACGGGATATCTCATTTAATTAATAATTCGTTATCATATCAATATTAATATCTTCCAAACAGATCGCTCCTGTCATCGCCATCGTTTCAACGAGTTCACGTTTAATCTTTTCGGTATAAAACGCTACCCCGTCAACTCCGCCACCGGCATATGCCGTTATATACGGTCGACCTATCAAAGCAGCATCTGCTCCGAGAGCCAAAACTTTAAACAGATCAACCCCCGAACGAATTGCGCCGTCAACGATTACAAGGAAATCTTTGCCGACCGCTTCTCTTATCTCGGGCAACAACTTTGCCGGTTGTTCGGCACAATCGAGAACTCGCCCGCCGTGGTTTGAAACAACGATTCCTTTCGCTCCGGCGTTTTTGGCTTTAACTGCGTTTTGTGCCGTCATGATTCCTTTAACGATAAACGGCAACTTTGTTTGTTTAAAAAGCTCTGAGAGTTGTTTTTCATCTCTAGCAAAAACCGGAGTTCCGCTGGCGGCTAGGTGGATAAGCCCCCCGGCATCAATGTCGGTTGCCACCGCTAGTGCGCCTTTTTGCTCAGCATACCTAATCCTTGAAATCATTCTTTCATCGCTCCAAGGTTTTGTTGTCGGAATTCCAACGCCGCCGTTTTCCCCGATAACATCAAGCGGTATGTTAAAAAACTTCTCGTCGACTCCATCCCCTGTGAAAGCCATTGTTCCGGCTTTTATCGAACCCTCGACAACAGCTTTTGCATAGGCTAGTTCATCGAAATCGGAATTATAGTGTGCAGCAAGCGCCGCCATCGGTGCTACAAAAAACGGTGCGGAAAACTTTTTCCCAAACATCTCAAACTCGGTGTCATAGGGTTTTTGTTCAAAGATATTGTTCATAACAATCTTGATTGATTGTATATATTTATATGTGTCGATAAATCCTTTTCCTGTTCCCTTCGCTCCGCAACCCGGAGTTTTTCCGGCACACGCAACCCCATTACATTCTTTGCAGACAAAACAGGTTCCGCCAAAATCTTTTCTCGCTTTTTCCAATATATCGTTATAAACCATCGTGTCTTTCTCCGTTGTTTTTTTCAAAATTTAAAATTAGCTAGATATTATACAATTCGTATTATTTATTCGTTATCTTCGTTTAGTATAATTTCATATTCGGGGCGATCTTGCTGTTCGGGTTGCTCGCCCTCGATAGCAGTTTCACCAATAGGTTGCTCAACCGCTGTTTCGTTTTGTTGTGCTGCGTTTTCGAGTTGTTCCGGATTTTCGGTTTCTTCCTCGTCGTTGCGTTCGGTTCTCGCAACCGTCACGACTTTATCCTCTTCGCCAACCCTCATAACTCGAACGCCGCTACCATATCGGCTTTGCGTTGCGATATCCTCGACATGAATTCTTATGATAATTCCGCTTTGGCTAATTATTATGGCATCATCCGTTTCGGAACTAACCGTTTTAACACCGGCAACCGACCTTCCGTTTTTGCATTCATAGTTTTTAACGCCTTTACCGCCTCTAAACTGGGTGTGGTAGTTTTCAACTCCGGTCAATCTTCCTTTTCCGTCCTCGGTCACCGTTAAAAGTTTTCCACCTTCGTTAACAACCGACATTCCAACAACGGTGTCATCCTGTTTAAGCTCGATCGCTTTAACTCCTCTTGCAGTTCTGCCGAGCGGTCTTGCATCGTTTTCGTTAAAACGAATTGCCATTCCTTTTTTTGTTGCAACGATAAGGTCGTTGTCGCCGTCGGTCAACCTGACCCAAGCCAAAACATCCCCCTCGTCAAGCGTTATCCCAAACACACCTGTTTTTCTTATGTTGCTATAAAGCGAAAGTTCGCTTCGTTTAATTATTCCGTTTCTCGTTACCATAACGATATATTTCGATTCTTCAAAGTTTGAAACTTTAAGAACCGATGAAACTTTTTCATCCCCCGAAATCGGCAAGAGGTTAACGATGTTTGTTCCCCTTGATGTTCTGCTGCCCTCGGGAATTTCGTATGCTTTAAGGCGATATACTCGACCCATCGTTGTTATAAACAAAAGGGTATCGTGGGTTTCGCAAAGGAAAAGCTCCTCAACAAAATCTTCATCACGCCTTGTTAATCCGGTTATCCCTCTGCCCCCTCGGCGTTGGGTTTTATAGACATCTTGAAGTTGGCGCTTAACATAACCATAATGTGTCAACGTTATAACACATTCTTGGTTTGGTATAAGATCCTCTATATCCATCTCGCCCGAAACCGAAAGTATCTCGGTTCTTCTCTCGTCTTTAAACTTATCACGAATTTCGGTAAGTTCGGTTCTTATCGTTTCAAGCATCTTTTGATGGTTGTTTAGTATCTCGTTGTAACGTTCGATTGCTTTTTTAAGTTCCGCAAGTTCATTTTCAATCTTTAATATCTCAAGCCCTGCAAGTTGTCCCAAACGGAACGCAACGATAGCCGCCGCTTGCATCTCATCAAAATCAAATTTTTCGATAATAGCGGCTTTCGCTTCGGAAGACCCACCGCTACACGCTCGAATAGTTGCGATAATATCATCGATAATATCGGTTGCACGGCGAAGCCCTTCAAGCACGTGGGCCCTGTCGCTTGCTTTTCTAAGATCGAATTCGGTTCTTTTTCTTATAACTTCGCATTGGAAATCGAGATACGCCGTTAGCATCTCTTTAAGGTTCATAACCTTAGGCTCGCCGTTTTTCAAAGCCAACATTATAACGCCAACGCTATCTTGAAGTTGCGTTAGTTTATAAAGCAGGTTCAAAACAATTTGGGGATTGCTATCCCTTTTAAGTTCAACAACAACCCTCATTCCCTCACGGTCGCTCTCGTCCCTTAGATCGGAAATTCCTTCAACCCTTTTATCTTTAACAAGATCGGCGATGTTTTCGATAAGCCTTGCTTTGTTAACCATATAGGGAAGTTCCGTTATAACTATTCTAAATCTGCCGTTGTTGTCCTCTTCGATTTCCGCTCTTCCTCTAAGGACTATCTTTCCGCGTCCTGTAGCATAGGCGGCACGAATTCCGCTTCTGCCCATAATTATACCGCCTGTTGGAAAATCGGGACCTTCTACAAATTGTAGTAGATCGAAAGCTTCGCAGTTTGGGTTTTCCATAAGGTATTCAATAGCATCTACAACCTCGCCAAGATTGTGGGGAGGGATGTTTGTTGCCATGCCAACCGCAATTCCGGTTGAACCGTTTATCAAAAGGTTTGGTATTCTCGAGGGAAGAACCTCTGGTTCAACCTCTCGATCGTCATAGTTTGGAACAAACTTAACGGTTTCTTTGTCGATATCTCTTAGCATTTGGGAGGCTATCTTGCTCATTCTCGCTTCGGTGTATCGATAAGCCGCCGCCGGGTCTCCGTCGACCGAGCCAAAGTTTCCTTGTCCATCAACCAAAGGATAGCGCAGCGAAAAATCTTGAGCCAAACGAACCATCGCATCATAAACCGAGCTATCTCCATGTGGATGATAGCTACCGAGAACCGCACCGACCGTGTCGGCGGATTTACGATAGGCGTTTTCATGGGTTAGATTTTTTTCACCCATTGTATACAAAATTCTTCTATGAACGGGTTTAAGCCCATCACGAACATCGGGGAGCGCTCGGGAAACGATAACCGACATCGAATAATCGAGAAAGCTTTTTCGCATCTCTCGGTCGATATCAACAGAGACTATGTTCCCTTCGCTCCAAACAGGTTGGTTTTGATTTTGATTTTTATTTTGTTTCATTTAAAATTACTCCATTTATTTTTAACCGATGTTTTTGTTAAGGATTATTAGAAAAAATTTTAATATTTAACCTATACATCCAAGTTTTGAACATACTTTGCGTTTTTCTCGATAAATTCTTTTCTTGGCGGAACCTTGTCGCCCATTAATATGGTGAACGTTTCGTCGGCCTTTGCGGCATCTTCAACCTCAATTTTAATGAGTGTTCTGTTTTGGGGATTCATCGTCGTTTCCCAAAGTTGTTCCGGATTCATCTCTCCAAGACCTTTGTATCGGCTTATCTTAACGTTGCCGCCAAGCTCTGCTACTATCTGGTCACGTTGCTTATCGGAATAAGCATATTTAACATTTTGTCCTTTTGCTATTCTATATAGAGGTGGTTGCGCAAGGTATACATGACCCCCCGTTAAAAGAGGGCGCATGAAACGGAAAAAGAATGTTAGTATGAGCGTTCTGATATGCGAACCGTCGACATCAGCATCCGCCATTATAATTATCTTTCCGTATCTTAATTTTTCGAGATCGAGTTCTTCCCCTAGACCTGTGCCTAGCGCCGTTACAACCGGCATGAGTTTTTCGTTTCCATAAACTCGGTCGATCCTTGCTTTTTCAACGTTTATCATCTTGCCCCAAAGAGAAAGGATAGCTTGATATCTTCTATCTCTTCCGGATTTTGCAGAACCGCCGGCGCTGTCTCCCTCAACGATGTAAAGCTCGGTGTTTTCCCTTCCTTTTTCAGAACAATCCGCCAATTTTCCGGGAAGCGAAGCCGATTCAAGAGCGGATTTTCTCCTCGTTAGGTCTCTTGCTTTTCTTGCGGCTTCTCTTGCTCTTGCCGCTCCCAAAGCTTTTTCAAAGATAGCTTTAGCAACCGAGGGGTTTTCCTCAAAAAAGTCGGTTAGTTTTTGATAGACAAGCGTTTCAACCATCGAGCGCATCTCGGTGTTTCCGAGTTTTGCTTTTGTTTGTCCTTCAAACTGAGCTTCCGAAAGTTTAACGCTAACAACCGCCGTTAAACCTTCTCGAACATCATCGCCCGAAAGATTTTTATCGCTTTCTTTCAAGATATTTTTAGAACGCCCAAAATCATTAAACACACGGGTTAGCGCAGTTTTAAAACCTTGTTCATGCGTTCCGCCATCCGTTGTGTGGATGTTGTTTGCAAACGTCAAAAGCAGATCGTTATAGCTATCGTTATACTGCATAGCAACTTCGGCTTCTCGATTTTCGCCGATAGTTTTAAAATAGATAACTTCGGGGTGTAGCGTTTCTTGGCTTTTTCTTTTGTGGATATGGGTAACAAACGAACGAATACCGCCCTCATAATGCATCTCATCAACGATGATGTTTTCCATATCACGTTCATCGGTTAAAACAATCTTTAATCCGGCATTCAAGAAAGCTTGTTCACGAAGCCTTGTGCAAAGTGTGTCGTAATCGAAAACCGTTTCTTCGAATATCTCAGCGTCGGGTTTAAATTTGATAACTGTTCCTCTTTTATCGGTATCCCCTTGTTCCTCAAGAGGAGCATCTTCAAAACCTCTTTCAAAACGTTGGAAATATTTTTTTCCGTCGACATAAACACTAACCGTTAGCCATTCCGAAAGCGCATTAACTACCGAAGCGCCAACACCATGTAGACCGCCCGAAAAATGATATCCTTCGCCGCCAAACTTTCCGCCCGCATGGAGAACGGTGAAAACAACCGTTACAGCGGGTAGGCCAACCTTTGATTGAACCCCAACCGGAATGCCTCTTCCGTTGTCCGAAACTTCGATAACATCGCCCGGAAGAATTTTAACTTTAATTTCGGAACAATGCCCCGCCAAAGCTTCGTCGATAGAGTTATCAACTATTTCATAAACAAGATGATGAAGACCACGAGGACCCGTTGAACCTATATACATACCGGGGCGTTTTCGAACCGCTTCAAGCCCTTCTAAAACCTGAATTTGTTCTGCATCATAGTTATTTTCGATAGGTTGATTTTGTATATTTTGTTGCTCGTTGTTTTGTTGAGACATCTTTTTCTCCGTTTTCTTTGTAATTTAAAAGCGTTTATTTCGATTGATATATTTTTAAATTTTTATTCGCTAAATAATTTTTCTGTTCTTTTTTTAATTGTTGAACTATTTATTCCCGATATGAAAACTTTTGTGTCTTGTTTTTTTTGACAAACAACAAAAGATTTAGGAAGTTCATACGAAACATTTATAACCTGTTTTTTTTGTTCTGCTTGTTTTAAAAAGTCTCTGGTTTTTTTGCTAACCGTTACAGCATCTATATCAAAAACCCCTATAACATCGTTTGACAAAACAACCGTTTCCGTTCCAAGATATAGATACATATTTTTGACCTTTCTTTATAAATTAAAGTTTTAAACAAGCTCTCCGTTTTTTATGTTCCAAAATGATGCATCGAGATTTTGTTTTATAAAACTTTCGTCACACGTTGTTATAAAAGCTTGCATATCATTTATGCTTTCAAGCAGATGTTGTTGTCTGTTTACATCGAGTTCCGACAAAACATCATCAAGCAATAATACGGGTTTTTCCCCTAAAACTTGTTCCATTATTAAAGCTTCCGAAAGTTTAAGCGACAAAACCGCCGTTCTTTGTTGTCCTTGTGATGCAAAAAATCGAGCTTCATTTTCCCCAATAATTATCTCAACATCATCTCTATGCGGACCTTTTGAACAAAACCCCAGCCTTATATCATCCTTTCTCGAAAGTTCGAGAGCTTTTAAAGCATAGTTTATTCCAAAGTTGTCCTGTTCAAATATCGTTGATTTATAAGAGATTTGAAAACTTTCAGAATTTTTAGAAATCTCGCTATATTTTTTTGAAGCTTTTTGATTTATATTTTCGCAAAAATCTTTTCTTATCTCGGTTATAATTTTTGCGCTGTTCGCTAGTTGGCTATCAAAAACTTCAAGCATATCAAACGCCGCAGAGATAGTTTTACAATCTTTTAAAAGGCTGTTTTTTTGAACTATTAATCTATTGTAGTTTTTAATTTCAAATGCATATTTTTTCGAAATCTGCATAAGACAGGTGTCGAGAAATCTTCTTCTTTCCGCCGCCGCACCTTTAACTAGGTTTAGATGTTCCGGCGAAAAGACCGAAACCGCAAATATACCGGCAACTGATGAAGCTTTTTTAACATCCCCTTTATTTAGGGAAACTTGTCTTCCTTTATTTGAAATCGAAAGTTTAATAGATTGTTGTCGTCTGCCGCTTTCAAAATCAGAATTAATAATTGAAAAATCTTTTTGTTTATTAATTAAATCGGCATCTTTTCCAATTCTAAAACTTTTTGCACCCGACAAAAGAAATATACTTTCAACAATGTTTGTTTTCCCCTGTCCGTTTGCTCCGCTTATAACGTTAACATTTTTCGAAGGATTAAAAGAAATTTCATTTATATTTCGATAGTCTTTAATGTTGTGTGATATTAAAAACATAAACTATCAATCCGATTTAATTCTAACGGGTAGAACAAGATATAGAAAATCATTAGAATCAACAGGATAAACCTTCATCGGCGTAATCGGTGTTCCTATTTCAAAAATAATCTCTTCTTTTTTGCTGTTTCTTAATGCTTCTATAATATATCTATTGTTAAAACCAATCTCGACCGGTTCGCCAATAATCTCGGCATCAAGTTCGTCATAGGCGTCGCCTAGAGAAGTTTTGCAAGTAACAATAGCCATGTTGTTTTCAAATTTAATTTTAATCGGGCTTTTTAAACGATCGGTTATCAACAAAGAAGCTCTTTCAACAGAACTTATTAATGTTGAAACATTTATCTTTATCTTTGATTTACCAATAGCAGGAATGGTTTTTTTATAATCGATAAAATCACCTTCGAGAAGCCTTGTTAATATTGTGTATTCCCCTATTTTAAACACACCGTATCTTTTTGCTGTTCCTATCTCGATTGTCTCATCTTTTTCTCCTATTATCTTGCTAACTTCGCTTAAAGTTTTGGCCGGAACAACAAAGTTTCTTTCGTTTTCGTTATCAACCGGTCTTTCGCAAACAGCCAAACGATAACCATCAACCGAAACTATCGTCATTTTATCTTTTTCAAGGAAAAATTTACTTCCCATATGAACAGGTTTTTGATCATTAATCGAAACAGCATACAACGTGTATTCAATCATCTCTTTTAATTTACAAGAATTAATTAAAAGATTTTGTTCTGAATTCATATTAGGCAGTTCCGGAAAATCTTCGGGGGATATACCGGAAAAATTAAATTTTGTTATATTTCCTTTTATCAATACTTTATAACCATCATCCGCTTCGATAATAACGTTTTCGCTATCTATCTTTCTTATCATATCAATAAATAATTTTGCATTTATAACAACGCTACCTTCTTGTTTAATAGTAGCTTGGATGTTTGTTATAATTCCAATTTCAAGATCATATGCCGTTAGCGTTAGCTTTTTATCTTTTGCGGTTAACAAAATTCCTTCGATAGCCGGAATTGCGCTTTTGCCCGCAACCGCTCTTGATACATCCGACAAAGCTTGATATAGTTCTTGTTGACTACACGTTATTTTCATAGTGGTTTGTTTCCTTTTAACTATTAAAAAGTATTAATTTTGTATTTTTCGATTTTTCGCTTAGTTTTTCTTAAACAACAAAAATTTATATGTTGATAAGAAAGAGTTCAAGTAGTAGTAGTAGTGTCTGTTAATTTGTTTAAAAGTCAAAATTTCTGCTTTATCATTAATAAAAATAGAAAAAGTTGTTTTTTTAATTTTTTTAATAAAATGTTAATATGTTTAAAACTTTTTATTGGAAAAAACAAGATGTTGAAAATTAATGTTGAATGTTTATAATTTGTTCAAAACTTTTATATCTTTGCATTTTTAATTATATCGCCAACCATATTTTTAAGGTGGCTATCTTTTTCAATTAATTTTTCAACTTTTTTGATTGAATGAGTAACCGTTGAATGGTTTCTGTTTGAAAATTCTGCCCCTATGTCTTCCATCGTCATTCCGGTTACCTCTCTTATGACATACATCGAAATCTGTCTTGCGTTTGCGATGTCGCTGTCTCGTTTGTTGGAACGGATGTCGTGGGGGGAAACGTTGAACGTTCTCGAAACCTCTTCGATTATCTTTTCTATAGTTATTGGTATTGGGCGTTGCTCCTGCATAAGGTCTTTTATTGCGGCTTGTGCGTTTGTTAATGTTGGGGTTGATGTGTTCATAAGTTGGTATGCATAAAGCTTTTTAACAACACCTTCAAGTTGCCTTATATTCTCTTTAATATGAGAAGCAACATATTCCGCAACTTCGTCGAGAAGTTCAAGACCCATGAAATTTGCTTTTCTTTTTAATATTGAAATTCTCGTTTCAAGATCGGGAGCGCTTATATCCGCAAGAAGACCCGATTCAAACCTTGTTCTTAAACGGTCTGTCAACGATTTAATCTCTTTTGGTGGGCGGTCAGAAGAAAGAACAATCTGTTTTCCGTGTTTATAAAGGGAATTGAATGTATGGAAAAATTCTTCCTCCGTTGCAACTTTACCGCCGATAAATTGGATATCGTCTACAAGAAGAACATCAGCAGAACGATATTTTTTATGGAACGGTTCTGTGTTACCTTGGGTTATAGCGGCGATTAGTTCGTTTGTGAATCGCTCGCCCTCAACATAGATTAATTTATATTCGGGATGGGTTTTTAAAAGATCGTTTTTTATAGCCATAAGTAGATGAGTTTTTCCAAGGCCGCTATCGCCATATATGAAAAGAGGATTGTATGCACCGGCAGGGTTTGCCGCAACAGCTTGAGCGGCAGCGTGGGCAAAGCGGTTGCTTCCGCCTACTATGAATGTGTCGAATGTATAGGCATATTCACCCGAAAGAACAGGGGGAAGAATATTTTTTAGCGGAGAATTTTTTCCCGCTGAAAGAGATTCTCTGCTTATAAGATTAACCGCAACGGGAAAACCCAAAATATCTTCAAAACTTTCTTCGATAAATTTTTGATATCGTTCTTGAACAGTTTTCTTTAAAAAATCCGAAGCTATTGAAAGCGTGGCTATTCCGTTTTCAAACGAAACAGGTTCAATTCCGCTTATGAAGATGTTGTATGATGTTTCGGTTATCTTTTCTCTTAGGTGGTCGGTAACTATTTCATAACACTGTCCAAACGATTCCATAATAAATCCTCTTTATATTAAAATAATACAATAATTAATATAAAAAGGATTATACCATAAAATCAATATTTTTTCAACAAAACAAGCTATTATTGTTTAAAAGTTTAAAATTTCCAAAATTAAATTTTAAATAAGATCTATGTGTTTATCTAAATATTTTTGTTGCATATCCGAAAGGCTTTCAAAATCCATCGAAGCGACATAAAATTTTTCTATTTCATCATGGTTTGAAAGAGCTTTTTGAGAAAGTTTGCTGGCATTATCAATAAGCCCTAAAACAGCTTTTTTGCAAAACTCGGCTTGTTTAAAAGTTTCATTTGCTAAAACTATATTCATAAACCTTTTTTCATTAATAGTCTTTGCGTTTGGATATTCATTTTTAGATAAAAAATTGTTTGTTAAAAAGCAAATTCCGGCTTTGGGAATAAATATTGCGTTTGTTATGTTTTCCGAACAAAGAGCCGAACGACAGGTTATTATTTCATATCCGTTTTGCAACGCTTTTTTTCTTATATAACCGAGAGAAACGGAGGAAACAGCGCCGTATTTATCCGAAAAAACATAGCAATTATCATAGTTTTCACTGTTGATTTTTGAAAAATCGATAAGACCTTTTGGGGTAACTGCGTTAATATATCGATACTCTTCATTAGGGTTTTTATTAATTAAAGGAGGTATTGTTTTTAAAACGAGTTTATCAAGAAAAGTATGAAGTTTTTGCATATCTATATATTTTAAACACGATTTAATTATATCCTCTGTTATAAGCCGAGCAGACGAAACAAATCTTGCAACCCGTTCGTGGTATCTTGAGCATTGTTCAAAATAATTTATAATAGCTGTTTTGTTGGCTTTAAGTTGGTCGTTATCGTTGAATTGATAGAAAGAAACAACCGTTTCGCAAGCTCCGGGGTATAACGGTTTTTCGTCATGTGGGTCGGTTGCATCTATTATCGCATAGTTTTTTTCTCGGCAGATAACGCCGTCTAAAGAATTTGGGTCGGCGCTGCAATGTATAAATTCTACCGAAAGATTTTGATCAATTAATTTTTTTCCGATACTCTTCATAAACGTAGATTTACCACAACCGGGACCTGCTTTTATAAGCGAAGTTTCATAGCCATTTTTACCGCCATTTAGATTTTTAAACAATGAGACAAAACCATTAACACTTTGTGTTCCCATAAAAAAATGATGTTTATATTTCATCTGGTTCCCCTTTTTTAATATTATGGTATATGATATGCATTTTTTTAAAAAAAGTTACTGATTGTTGGGGGGTGCTAGATGTTTAATTTTTGAATAGTTTAATTAATAAGAATTATGAAAAGACAGTTTTAATGGATAGATAGGTTAAGTTTTTATAGCGTTAAATATTGATTAATTTTGCTAATATTTTATATAATTTTATAATATTCGTTAATATTAATAATTTTTAAAGTTTTTCTATTGACTAATTAACTTGTTATATGCTACAATAAAATGCACTTAAAAAGTTGCGCTTGTAGCTCAGTTGGATAGAGTGTCTGGCTACGAACCAGAAGGTCAGGGGTTCGAATCCCTTCAAGCGCGCCAGCAAAAACCTTGCATTTAAGCCGTTTTTCGGCGATTGCAAGGTTTTTTCTTTTGC
>CAYJKJ010000016.1:0-64895 GCA_964370715.1 uncultured Faecalibacterium sp. | reverse complement strand
GCACTAAAAAACAACCGGTAGCTTAACTGCCACCGATTGTCTCAGTTCCTTTTTAGGGGTTTTACCCCAACACTTGACAAAGAGTCAAAAATTAAAACCCACAAGAGCCAAAGCCCTTATGGGTATTCAATATGGTCCGAGTGACAGGACTTGAACCTGCGGCCTCTTGACCCCCAGTCAAGCGCGCTACCAAACTGTGCCACACCCGGTTGCCAAAAAATTATACCATAAATACGACTACAAAGTCAATCGTTTTTTTGCAAATTCCGAAATATTCCGAGATATTTCAACAATATTCCCCGTCAAAGATAACTCCCACCAAAAAGAGGCTCAACATCTATTGTCGAGCCTCTTTAATTACTTTAATCCCTCTATTCCCTATCTTGCAACAAAATTCAAAATCTTTCCTTTTACATAGATAGTTTTAACTATCTGTTTGCCTGATAACTCGGCGGCTAGTTTTTCGTCTTTGTTTGCAAGGTCAACTGCTGTTTGTTGATCAGCATCGGCTGCTATCGTTATTGTGCATTTAAGTTTGCCGTTAACTTGAACCGCAATCTCAATAACATCATCGACACAAAGTTTTTCATCGTATTCCGGCCATTTTGACAACGCTATCTGGCTATCATACTTTTTGATGTTCCAAAGTTCTTCCGAGATATGCGGTGCAAACGGATTTAAAAGCTTTAGGAATGTTTTAAATTCGTCCTCGGTAACACAACCTTTGTCGTAGAACTCGTTAAGTAGCGACATGAGCGTCGCAATAGCGGTGTTCATCTTTAGCGTTTCGATATCGTTCGAAACTTTTTTAATCGTTTTATGCATAAGCGATTTGAGCTGTTCTGAATATCCCTTTTGATCATTAACTATTTTAAGCAACGCAAATGTTCTGTCAAGGAAACGCTTACACCCTTTGATGCTGCTGCTCGACCAAGGAGCCGCTTTTTCAAAGTCGCCTATAAACATCTCGTATAAACGCATGGTGTCTGCGCCATATTGCTCAACTATCTCATCGGGGTTAACAACGTTTCCGCGAGATTTAGACATCTTCTCCCCTGTCTCGCCTAAAATCATTCCATGGCTTGTGCGTTTTGCATATGGCTCAGCCGTTGGAACAACTCCGATATCGAAAAGGAATTTATGCCAAAATCTAGAATAAAGCAGATGTAGCGTTGTATGCTCCATCCCTCCGTTATACCAATCAATCGAGGTCCAATAATCAAGCGCTTGTTTGCTTGCTATCGCATCGGGATTATGCGGGTCGCAGTATCTTAGGAAATACCACGACGAACCGGCCCATTGGGGCATAGTATCGGTTTCTCTTGTCGCTTTCCCTTTGCAACATGGGCAGGTGGTGTTGACCCAATCGGGGAGTTTAGACAAAGGCGATTCTCCGTTGTCGGTTGGTTCAAAATCTTCAAGTTCCGGAAGAAGAAGCGGAAGTTCGCTTTCCGGAATTGCTTGGTAACCGCATTTTTCACAGTATACAATTGGAATAGGTTCTCCCCAATAACGTTGACGAGAGAACACCCAATCACGCAGTTTATAGTTAACTTGTGCTTCGCCTTTTTTGTTGTCCGAAAGCCATGTAATTATTTTTTCTTTTGCTTGATCAACCGAAAGCCCATTTAATATATCGGAATTAACCATAATTCCTTTGTCGCAATCGATATAGGCTTGCTCTGAAATGTCTCCGCCCGAAACAACCTCGACAATCGGAAGCGAATAAGCTTTTGCAAATTCATAGTCCCTCGTATCGTGTCCCGGAACCGCCATAATTGCGCCCGTTCCATATGTAGCCAAAACATAGTCTGATATAAAAATCGGTATCTCTTGGTTATTAACGGGATTAATCGCTTTAACCCCTTTTATCTCAACGCCGGTTTTATCTTTGACAAGTTCAGTTCTTTCAAAATCAGATTTTTTTAGCGCTTGTGCTTTATAATCGTTTATTTCATCAAGGTTTGTAATCTTATCTTTCCAACTGTCGATATAATCATGTTCCGGCGCCATAACCATGTATGTAGCGCCATAAAGCGTGTCGGGTCTCGTTGTGAAGACAGAAAGGTTGTCCCCTGTTGTTGTTTCAAAACTAACGTTTGCCCCAACCGATTTCCCTATCCAGTTTATCTGTTGAATCTTAACCCTTTCAACATAATCAACGGTGTCAAGATCCGCAATAAGCCTTTCGGCATATTTAGTTATAGCAAGCATCCATTGGCTCTTAACTTTTCTAACAACCTCGCCGTGGCAACGCTCACAAACGCCGTTTACAACCTCTTCGTTTGCAAGAACAACTTTGCAAGATGTGCAGAAGTTAACCGCCATCTCTTTCTTGTATGCCAAGCCTTTTTTGAAAAGTTGCAAGAAGATCCATTGAGTCCATTTATAATATCCGGGGTCGGTTGTGTCAACCTCTTTCGACCAATCAAACGAAAGCCCCAACGATTTAAGTTGTGTTTTAAATCTTGCAATATTTTTCTTGGTTACTATCTCGGGGTGGATATGGTTCGCCATAGCATAGTTTTCGGTTGGAAGACCAAAGGCATCCCAGCCCATCGGGAACAAAACGTTATATCCCTCTAGCCTTTTTTTCCTCGAAACGATATCTATTGCGGTGTATGACCTTGGGTGTCCAACATGAAGCCCCGCCCCCGAAGGATACGGAAACTCAACCAATGTGTAGTATTTCGGCAAGCTATAGTCGGTTTTAGTTTCAAACGTTTTCTCGTCATCCCAAACTTTTTGCCATCTTTTTTCAATATCTTTATAATTATAATCCATGTTCAATTCCCCAAAATATTCTTTATTTTTTATTAGTCAACATCAACTTGTTTTGCATCTGCCCATAGCTTTTCAAGCGAGTAGAAATCCCTCGCCTCTTCGCTGAACACATGGATTAAAACGCTGGCGTAATCCAAAACAATCCAGCCCGCTGTGTCTTCGCCCTCGGTTCTTAACGGCAAAACGTTTTGTTGTTTAAGATTATATTCAACCTCGCCGGCAAGCGCTCTGACATGGGTCGAGCTGCTTCCCGTTGCGATAACAAAATAATCCGCTATAACTGTGAGATCCGATATCTCTAGGATTTTAATATTTTCGCCTTTTTTGTTGTCTATTATCTCTGCTGCTTTTTTAGCAATATCTAATGGTTCCATTTAAATTATCCTTCCGCATTTTGAACAGGTTCGGTTTCGGTTGTCGAAGGGTCGGGAGTCGGTTCTGCGGCAACTTCGGGTGTGGGTTCTGTGGTAGGTTCCGGCGCCGGTTCGGTGTTTTCGTATTGGTCGAGCGACGAAATATTACCGTCTAGCTCTCCATATAGATTTTGAACCTCCAAAACTCCTAGCTCTGTTTCGGGAACATCTTCGCTATATGGGCGCATATATTCATTCAAAAGATCCGCCATAGGCGCTCTGTGTATCGTCCATATATCATCGCCATATCTTCCATAGTCCGAAACGTGTTCGCCGGGTGTTGTCAAAACACTAACCGAATCGGTCGTAAGCTGTTGAGCCGAAACGGCAAGAGATATAATTTCGGAGATAGCAAGATCGGTTTCGATAAACGGGAATATTGCGTTAACAAGACTAATTAATTCCGACATCGGCATCGTTGTTAGTTTGTTTAAAAGCCCTGCTATGAAATATCTTTGAACGTTCATGCGTTCGATATCCGCATTAACATAATAGTAGCGGCTTCTTACAAACAAATCCGACATCTCGCCGTTGAATGTATGCGTGCCGGGTTCAAGGTCGATTTTAACGCCCGATTCAGCGTCTCCAAGCGTTAACGCTTGGTCGATTGTAACATCAATTCCGCCCATCATGTCGATTGCGGTTCTAAAACCTTCCATCGAAACAACAATATAGTTGTCGATAGGTAGTTTAAACTGGTCGTTAACCGTTTCAACAAGCGGTTTAATCCCTGTCTCCCCTGTCGGTTGTCCGCTTTCATCTAAAAGACCCCAAGGATAGATGCTGTTTATTTTACGATAGTACACGATATCTCCAACATAGGTGTCACGAGGGATTTGGAGAATAGCCGCTTTGCTAGCTTCGATATCAAAGTTTGCAATCATTATTAAATCTGTGTTGGGTGGTTCGCCTTTTTCGGAATATTCAAGATCTTCCGTTACACCACAGATTAGAATGTTCATCGTTTTATCTCGGATATATTCGGGGGTTCGCCATTCTTCTTCGATAGCCTCTTCGCCCGAACTCAACGGCGAATAGTTCATGACGCCGACAACCGATGCGCCGATAAGCGCTAAAATAACCAAGATAATAATATATCTTGCGAGTTTGTTTTTCTTCTTATATTCAACCTTTGCTTCCTCCGTTTTTGTTTCGGTTTCGGATTCGGATTCAGCTACAGTTTCGGCAACCTCTTTTTTCTCCGGTTCTGTATCTTCAGTTTCAAGCTGATCTATTTTTTTTGTCTCTTCAACTTGTTCAGGTTTTTTATCTTTTTTTCTCATAAAAACTAAGCCTTCCCTTAAAAATATAAACTCACAGCGCAATTCCGCTGTCGATTAAAAAATTAAACGCCTCAACTGAATGTTTGTTGATATGTTTTCCGAGTTTTGCAAGATGACAGATTTGATTTCTAAGCGACAAAGCAATAGCTTTATCTATCGATTCAAAGGTGGCTTCACGAACTTCGGCAACCCCTCTAAACTCTCTGTCTTCCGAAATATAATCGGCAAGATAGACTATCTTTTCAAGCCTTGTCATGTTTATTCTTGCGGTCGTGTGGTATCGGACAGCATCTGCAATCTGTTTTGACAACAACAGCTCATTTTCAACATATTCTCCGCCGGCAAAAGCATGCCAGACCGGACAACAGTTTTCAAGGTCATTTATATTAATTATATCACCGCTCTTCAACATTTGCAATAAATCATCTAAAGATAATTCTTTGACAATATCATGAAGATATGCCGAAACTACTGATTGTTCTACATCATGTTCAAACTGTAATGCCAGTTGTTTTGCCGCCTTTGCGACACATTCGGTGTGGTAAAACCTTTCTTCCGAAAGGGTGTTTTTTGCAAGTTCTCTCGCTTGTTTAATCGTCATCAATTGTAAAGTTTATGCCTTTCAATATATTCAATAACTTCCTCGCTAAGATATCTCGTTAGGTCTTCGCCATTTTCAATTAGCTTTTTAACATCGGTAGAGCTTAAAACAATCGGTTTGTATTCCATGACAACAACTTTTCCGCCGCTTTTTTCAAGGGACTTTGCCATAAGTTTTATCTCTTCAATGTTGTCAAACCTTGCGGCGGCAACTAGTGTGGCTTGCGAAAGCAGCCTTGTGTGGCGATGCCATCTTTTGAAGTTCAAAAGTTCATCTCCACCCACCAATAAAAACAGATCATAATCTTTATATCTATTCTTGATAGTCGCAAGCGTTCTTGTTGAATAATGTCTGCCGCATCTCTTGGGGTTTTCGACACTCGATATCTTGATGTTTTTGCTTATTTTATAAAACGTTTTGATCATATTAACTCGGTCTTTATATGCTGTCCTGCTTTTTTGGCGGTGCGGAGAATTCCCTGACGGCACAACAAGAACAAGGTCGGGGTCAATCGTTTCAATGGCTTTTTTCAGCAGCGTTTCATGCCCTTTATGTGGTGGGTCAAAAACTCCGCCAAACACTAAAAGTTTTCTTGCTATTTGCATATCGTTTATATACCGTATTTATTTAAATCGTTGTTTTTCTTATACAACACAAATTTTTGGCCGATAACTTGAACCGTTTGCGCCGCCAGCTTATCCGCAACGACGGTCGCCGCTTCTTTAGCAGACACAGGGCAAGTTTCCTGGCATTTAATCTTTATGAGTTCTCTCGCTATAAGAGCCTCTCTTATTCCGTTGACAACCGCCGGTTCTATACCGTCTTTTCCTATGTGATAAACCGTGTCTAATGTGTTTGCGTGTTTTCTTAAAGTTGCTCGTTGTTTTGATGTCATTTAATGTTCCTCATTCGTTCTATATTTCTTAGGTGAAAGCAAAGTTTTCTTAAAGCCCTTGCTCTGTGGCTTATATCATTTTTTCTTTTATCGCTTTGTTCTGCAAGCGTTCTGTTTCCGCTCGTTAAAAAAACAGGGTCGTATCCAAAACCATGTTCCCCTCTGCGTTCATACCCTATCTTTCCCTCAAGCACCCCTGAAAATGTTTTTTCATCTCCGTTAGCATCGATATAGGATATAACCGCTATAAACCTAGCCCCTCTTTTTTCAAGCTTTGTAACCGATTTAAGCTCCAAAAGAAGCTTATCAACATTTTTTATTGGATCTTGTTCCTCTCCGGCATACCTTGCGGTGTGAACTCCGGGGGCATAATTTAAAGCATCAACAAAAAGCCCTGTATCATCCGCAACAACCGGACGGCCGACTTTTTCAAAAACCGTTCTGCATTTAATCAGCGAATTTTCCGTCAACGTGTCCCCTGTTTCGGGAATATCTTCAAAAAAACCAACCTCTTTAAGAGAAACACAGCTAAACCCCAACGGTTCAATAATCTCTTTTATCTCTTTTAATTTATGTGCATTGTTTGTTGCAACTACAACAGTTTTGTCAGGTTTCATATTGTCCTCTTTTAAAAAAGTTTTACGAAAACAACGCTTTGGAAAAATCTGTCGGAACGAAATCCGAAAGATCGTCTATACCCTCGCCAACACCGATATATCTAACCGGAATATCAAGGGTTCTTTTTATTGAAAGCACTGCGCCGCCCTTGGCGGTTCCATCAAGCTTGGTCAACACAATGCCGGTAACCGAGGCGCTGTCGGTAAACTGTGCCGCTTGGCTAATGGCGTTTTGCCCTGTGACAGCATCGAGAACAAGGAACGTTTCGACCGAAGCGTTAGGGCTTGCTTTTTTGATCGTTCTATGCATCTTAGCAAGCTCATCCATAAGGTTTTTCTTGGTGTGAAGCCGCCCCGCTGTATCGCAAATAACTATATCTGTTCCTTTTTGTTTCGCCGACGAAACAGCATCATATATAACTGCCGACGGGTCGTTTGCTCCCCTTATAAGTTCGGTGTCGCTACGCTTTGCCCAAACTTCCAGTTGATCCTCTGCCGCCGCTCTGAATGTATCGGCCGCCGCCAAAACAACGGATTTTCCCGAACGTCTGAAATATGCCGCTAGTTTTCCGCTCGTCGTTGTCTTTCCCGCTCCGTTAACGCCAATCATCAAGATAACGGCAGGCGCTCCCGAAAGGTCGAGCGGTTTATCAGCCGAAAGAAGCCCCGAACAGATCGAAATAAGTTCATCAACAGCTTCCGCTTGATCCAGTATCTTTTTTTGAGTAGCGTTATATTTAAGCTGTTCGATAATCTCTAGCGTTGTGTCAACGCCGGCATCCGCCATTATGAGTTGTTCTTCAAGTTCAAAATAAAACTCTTCCGTCAACTTTTTGTTTGAATATTCATATTGAATTGCTTTTTTAGTCTTTTCAAGACCGCTTTTTAATTTTTCAAAAAATCCCATAGTTAACCTTTATATAATTATTTCATCATTTTGTTGCAACAAGAAACGCTTCGTCGTGGGTTAGTTTAAGAAGCTTTGAAACTCCGTCTTCCTGCATCGTTACGCCATACAACGTGTCGGAAGCTTCCATCGTTCCGCGCCTGTGGGTGATAGTTACAAACTGGGTCGAACCGGTTATTCGCCTTAAATAGGAAGAATATCTCGCAACGTTAACATCATCCAGAGCGCTGTCGATCTCGTCGAGAACGCAAAACGGCGCCGGGTTAACCGCAAGAATAGCAAAATAGATTGCGATAGCAACGAGGGATTGTTCGCCGCCCGAAAGAGAGGCTAGATTTTTGATAACCTTTCCGGGGGGTTGAACGTTTATCTCTATTCCGCTCTCCAAAATATTCTCTTCATCGGTCAACGAAAGCACGCCGCTTCCGCCACCAAACATCTCGACAAAAACTTTTTTAAAGTTCGCATTTATCTGTTCGAAACTTTGCGAGAAGATAGTTTGCATCTCCCCTGTTAACGACTCGATAAGCGAGATAAGTTCAGCCCTTGATTTTTCAACGTCTACAACCTGTTCCGATAAAAATTCATAACGTTCTTTAACTTCTTTGTATTCCTCGATAGCGTTAACGTTAACGGGTCCTAGCGCTTTAATCTTGGATCTTACACCCGAAACGTCCTGGCGAAGCGACGTTATGTTTTCATATTCAACGATGTGGGACGCCGCATCTTTCGGGGTCAGTTCATAGTCTTCCCAAAGTTTTGAAAAAGAGCTATCGAGTTCTTTTTGCATCGATATCTTTCGTTCTTCAAGCCTTGAAACTTCCCTTGCGAGTTCCTCTCTTTTTCTCGTGTAATCGCTTTGAAGTTCTCGGCTTTCAACGGTTGCTTTTTCTATCTCTTGGCGCTTATTTGAATATTCCGATATGCTTTGTTTTATCTTCTCGATCTTTTCGGAAAGTTCAATTATCTCGTTTCGTTTGTTTGAGGCATCGATCGCTCTTTCGGCGTTTTGGGATTTAATAAGCTCGATAGTCTGCGCTATATCCCCGCTCTTATCCTTTTCAAGCCTACTGCGTTCCCTTAGTTGTTCAACAACCTCCGAAATCTTTTCAAGGTCTTTTTGTTTTTCTATTCGCTCAATTCTAGCCCCCGAAAGACGTTCTGTTATGTCGTTTCGTCTGGCGTTAAACTGTTCCGCCCAGCTGCTTTCATCTTCAAAACTTGTTTCAAGCAAACGCAGTTGCTCGGTCGTTGTTTCGAGAAGATTTTGATGTTGTTTTGTTTCCTCTGTTTTAACTTCAATCTCTTTTGCAAACTGCTCGAAGCTGTTTTTCGCTGTTTCAAGGTTGGAGGTTGCGGCAAAATGTTCAAGTTCAACACGTTTTAGTTCCGTTTCAACTCGGATTTTATCACCGCCAAGATTTATGAGTTCGCTTGTGTATACCGTGAGTTCCGCTTCAATAGAAACCGTTTCGTTGTTGATTTTATCAAAATCAATCTTTAGTTGTTTCGCTTTTTCGGATGCTTGAATTTTGTCTTTTTTAAGTTGTTCAATCTCGTTTCGACGGCTAAACACCCCGGTAGATTTAGAGGTCGACCCTCCGGTATAAGATCCTCCGGCGTTTATAACCTGCCCGTCGGTTGTTACAATTCTGTTTTTATACTGACATTTTTTCGCTATCGAACTAGCCGAATTAAGATCTTCAGCTATTATTATTCTCCCTAGAAGGCTGCTTATTATATCTTTATATTTTTCGTCACAGTTAACGAGCGAATCCGCCGTTCCTATAGCGCCGTTTTGTTTAAGATTATTATCAAAATAAAAATTCGACGATTTAATTGTGTCGAGAGGAAGAAATGTCGCTCTTCCTTGTTTGTTTTGTTTTAGGTATGTAATAGCGTCTTTTGCGGCGGTTTCATCCGAAACAACTATATGTTGCATCGATGCCCCAAGCGCCGTTTCGATAGCAACTTCATATCCGCTTTCGATAGTTATAAGCGAAGCTACCGTTCCGACAACACCACGTAAATTTCGGTTTCTTCCCTCTTCAACAACCCTTTTAACGCTATAAGCAAACCCTTCCATGCTTTTTTCCATCTCATCTAAAAGATGGATTTTATGTGTTAGTTGTTCAAACAAAGAGTTTTGCTTTTGAAGCTGTTGTTCCGTTTCAACAAGTTTTGCTTTTCGCATTTCAAGTTTAGACGAAAGCCCGTTTTTCTTGTTTTGACAATCGGTTAGTTCGCTTTCAATGTCGGCGAATTCCTTTGTGAATATCTCTCGTTCGCTTTCGATCTGTTCAAGCTTTGAAACCATTCCGGGATGCTGTTCTTTAAGTTCGCTGTCTCGCTTTTTAAGGCTGTCTATCTCGGAAACATTTGTTGCTATTAAAACTTGACAATCGCTTATGCTGCTCGACAGCACCGTCATTTCGGAAGATATCTTTTGTCTTTTTTGGTCGCTTATCTCCCCTTCGTTAACAAGGCTTGAAAGCTCGCTTTCGACCGCAGATATCTTTTGGTCAAGTTCGTTTAAAACGAGTTCAATCGCAACGCTCATCGCTTCTCGTTCTATTATCTCGCCCTCGATACCGCCCGCTGTGTCGCTCGCCGTTTCGATCTGGCTCAACATATCCGATATCTGTTTTTCGCCATACGACATATCGCTTTCAACAAGGGTAACCGCTTTTTCAAGCTCGGTTATCCTCTCGTTGATATTATGGATTTCGTTGTTGCTTTTTTCAGCAGAAAACGCAAGTTCTCGGTTTTGTTCAAAAACAAGCTCCAGCTTTTCATCGATGTCGTTTATCGAGTTTTCAACATTAGTGTAGTCTTGTTTTGCTATCTCTATCTTTTCATCTTGCTGTTTAACCGCCTGTCTTGATCTTTCGATGTTGTCGCAATAAAGCGTTATTTCAAGCTTTTTTCTTTGTTCCGAAAGTTCAAGAAACTGCAAAGCCGTTTCGCTTTGTTGTTTTAAAGGCCCTACCCTGCTTTCAAGTTCATCAAGGATATCTCGAAGCCTTGATATGTTATCTTCTGCGGCGTTAAGTTTGTTTTCCGCTTCATTTTTTCGATATCGATATTTCGCAATGCCCGAGGCTTCTTCAAAAATCTCTCGACGTTCGGTGCTTTTCGCTCCCACTATCTCGGAGATTTTTCCTTGGCCTATAATGGAATAACCGTCCCTCGAAAGTCCTGTATCGAGAAACGCTTCTTTAATATCTTTAAGCCTAACGGCGGCGCCGTTTATAAGATAATCGCTGTCGCCGCTTCGATAGTATCTTCTCCCGATGTTAATCTCATCCCCCATATCGGGCAGACGTTTGTCGGTGTTGTCGAGAACAAGCGAAACTTGAGCATAGCCCATCGGCTTTCTAAGCTGTGTTCCACCAAAAATTATGTCCTCCATCTTTCCGCCACGAAGGGATTTTGTCGATTGTTCGCCGAGAACCCAGCGAATAGCATCGCTTATGTTGCTTTTGCCGGAACCGTTTGGCCCTACAATCGCTGTGACCCCTTTTTCTAGGTTAATTCTTGTTTTGTCCGGAAACGATTTAAAACCATGTATGTCTATATATTTTAAAAACAAATGATAACTCCTTAAAACACGTTTTTAAGCTACAGCCCCATCAATTCAAGAGCCTGTCTTGCCGCTTCTTGTTCCGCTTGTTTTTTGCTGTGTCCTTGTCCTTTGCCGATAACGTTGCCGTTAAGGCGAACCTCAAACAAAAACGTTTTGTCGTGGTCGGGGCCTTGTTCCGAAATAAGCGCATATTTCAACCGTTCTTCCGGATTTTGCTGTATGACCTCTTGAAGTTCCGTTTTGTAGTCTCTTGAAACTTTGCCCGAAACATCGAGTTTTTCAACAAAGCTCAAAACAAAACTTCTCGCAATTTCAAGACCGCCGTCGAGATACAACGCAGCCAAAACCGCCTCGAAACAATCCGCCAGTATCGACGGGCGAAGAGCGCCCCCCGAAGCTTTTTCCCCTTTTCCAAACGACATATAGTTTCCAAGCTCGATGCTTTTTGCAAACTGGAACAACGAATTTTCACAAACAATCGTAGCCCTTATCCTTGTTAGTTCCCCTTCGGGTAGCATCGGCGTTTTGGAAAAAAGATACTGCGACACGATTATCGAAAGAACCGAATCCCCCAAAAACTCAAGCCGTTCATTGCAGTTTTGTTTTGAAAGCCCATGTTCATTCGCAAAACTCGAATGTGTCAACGCTGTTTTTAAAAGTTTCGGATCGTTAAAGGTATAATTGATTTTTTTCTGTAGCTCTTTTATCATTAATGTTGTTATATAAGCCTCTCAATTTCGGTTAGAACATCGGATTTTGCCCATTTTTCCGCCTGTTTAATTGCATTTTTAAAAGCCTTTGCGTTGGAACTTCCGTGGGCTTTTATTATCGGTTTTTTTACCCCGATAAACGGAGCTCCCCCTTCTTCGGTGTAATCGAATTTCTTTTTGAATTCACGAAGCCCCGGTTTTAAAACGGCGGCGGCAAGCTTTGTCGACAGTGATTTATAGAATATCTCTTTAAGCATTCCAAAGAGCGTCATCGAAAGCCCTTCGATAACCTTTAAGATTATGTTGCCCGTAAATCCGTCTGCTACTACAACATCGGCAGCGCCTTTTGGAATATCCCTTCCCTCAACGTTTCCGATAAAGTTAATGTTCTTGTTTTTCGAAAGGAGTTTAAAGGCGTCTATTTGAACCGCCGTTCCCTTTGATTCCTCTGCTCCGTTGTTCGCAAGCCCAACTTTTGGAGCATCGATTCCAAGAATGTGTTTAACATAAGCCGAACCCATTGCGCCAAACTGCGCTAGCATTTCGGGGCGACATTCGCTGTTTGCGCCACAATCAAGCAACAGATATTTTCCGTTTGCCGATGGAATAACTGCGCCTAGCGCCGGGCGTTTAACCCCTTTAATTCTTCCAACAATCATAGTAGCTCCCATCAACAGCGCCGCCGTTGAACCTGCGCTCACAAAAGCGTCTGCGCTGTCGTTGGCAACCATGCTAAGGCCCACCGCCATCGAGCTGTCTTTTTTTGCTTTAAGAACAACTTTTGGGTCGTCCTCCGTTTCGATAACGGTTGGAGCATCTATTATCTCAACACCTTCGATATCGATGTTGTTTTGTGTTGCACACTCTAGAATTTTCTGTTTATCACCCGTTACCGCAAGCGAAACGGAAACTTCGCTTTTTGCAAGCGACACCCCTTTTAAAACTTCGAGCGGTGCGTTATCTCCGCCAAATGCATCTATAATTATCTTCATGTTAAACCCTCCAAGAATATTTTCATATCATCGATAGCTCTTTGGCTAATCTTTTCATATTTAAGCTTTTTGTCTTTAATTCTTTCGCCAATCTCGGCAACAATACCCATGTTCGCCCCCATTGGTTGAAAGTTTTTGTTTTTAGTGTTTATATATCTTAACAAGCTCCCACACATCGTTTTTTCAGACGGAATTATAACGGGTTTTTGTTTTAACATTCTATCCAAAAATATAGCGCTTAACAATCCGCTCGCCGCCGATTCACAATAGCCCTCTACCCCCGTTATCTGTCCCGCAAAAAACACATTTGGTGTTGATTTAAGGTTTTGGGTTATGTTTAAAACTTCGGGCGAATTGATAAAGCTGTTTCGATGCATAACGCCATATCTTATAAACTCGGCGTTTTCAAGGCCGGGAATCATCGAAAATACTCGTTTTTGTTCCGAAAACACAAGATTTGTTTGAAAACCAACGATGTTAAACATCGTTCCTTTTTCGTCCTCTCGCCTTAGTTGAACCGCCGCCCAAGGACGTCTGTCGGTCTTTGGGTCAACCAAACCAACCGGTTTTAGCGGACCAAAACGAATGGTATCTATTCCTCGTTTTGCGAGTTTCTCAACCGGCATACATCCTTCATAGACTTTGTAGTCTTTGTCAACATCATGAAGATTTGCCACTCTCGCACCTACAAGTTCGTTCCAAAAATCTTCGTAGTTTTGCTTGTTGAAATAGCAGTTTAAATAGTCGTCGCCACCTCTGCCGTATCTACTGGCGGCGTGAACGTTCTCCATGTCTATGCTTTGTGCCGATATAATTGGCGCCGCCGCATCGAAAAAGCTTAAAAACCCTCCCGTTAAATCGGATATATCCTCCGCTAGCGCCCCTTCGGTTAAAGGACCTGTTGCAACGATTATCGGGTTTTCTCGGTCTATCTTTTCGTAAAGTTTTGACACTACGTTGATGTTTTTGTCGCCCTTTATCTTTTCGGTTATATAGCTTGAGAACGCTTCTCGGTCTACCGCTAGCGCTCCGCCCGCAGACACTGCGGTTTTTTCCGCCGCTTCTACAACCAGCGAACCCATCATCTTCATCTCATGCTTCAAAAGCCCTGCAGCGCTTTCCAACCTCATAGCTTTAAGGGAATTGCTGCACACGAGTTCCGCAAAGTTGTTTGAGCTATGCGCTTTAGACATCCGTTTCGGTTTCATCTCAACAAGCGTCACGCTGTATCCTAAAGAGGAAAGTTTTTGCGCCGCCTCGCAACCGGCAAGACCTGCGCCAACTACCGTTACTTTGTTCATTTTTCAACTGCCTTTTTATAGTCGCATTGTTCGTTTGAGCAATATAAATAAGGGGATTTTCCTTTTTTCTTCAACAAAGACTTTGAGCATTTGGGGCAGTTTTCTCCTGCCGGTTCGTCCCACGTCATATATCCGCAACTCATGCCTTTTTCGCAAGCGAAATACTGCCTACCTTTGGTCGATTTTCGCCCAACTATCTTAGCATCACATTTTGGGCAGTTTCCTTTGGTTTCAACAACTATCTTTTTGGTTGTTTTGCAATCGGGATATCCGGGACACGCAAGGAATTTTCCAAAACGCCCCGTTTTTATAACCATGTTTTTTCCGCAATTTTCGCAGATTACATCGGTTTCTTCATAAGGGATTTTTATTCTTTGACCCTCAAGGTTTTGCTCGGCTTTTTTTAGGCTCTTATCAAATTCTTTGTAGAATTTTTCAATAATCTTAACCCATTCGCTTTTCCCTTCCTCGATTTTGTCGAGGTTTTTTTCCATACTGGCCGAAAACTTAACATCGACTATATCGGGGAACTGTTGTTTCATAAGGTCGGTTATAACCATACCAAGCGTAGTCGGTATTAGATTTTTTTGTTTTCTCTCGACATATCCTCTATCGATTATCGTTGAGATAATCGGCGCATATGTCGAAGGTCTTCCTATGCCGTTTTCTTCAAGCGCTTTAATAAGGGTAGCTTCGCTGAACCTTTGCGGGGGTTGGGTGAAATGTTGCAACGGTTTAAGCTCTTTCTTTTTAAGCGCAGTTTGTTGGTCGATCTCGGGGAAGACGGTAGGGCCTTGCTCCTTTTCTTCGGTCGAAACTTCATACAAAACGGTGAACCCTTCAAACACGATTTCATAACCCGAAGCACGGAATTTATAGTCACCGCTGTCGATATCAACGGTATGGGTCTTTTGTTGTTGGTCGCTCATTCGGCTGGCAACAAAACGTTCCCAAATTAGTTTATAGATTTTATATTGATCGGTTGAAAGGGATTTTTGAGCTTGTTCCGGGGTTAGTTCAACCATCGTTGGGCGAATAGCTTCATGGGCATCTTGAACGTTTGCCGCATTTTTTTGCTTGTATGTTCTAGGTGTTTTGTGGGCAAATTTTTCGCCAAACCTGTTTTCGATATATTCAATCGCCGCATCGTGGGCATCGTTTGAGATACGAAGCGAATCGGTTCTCATATAGGTTATAAGACCAACCGAACCCAGCCCTTCGATATCGATACCTTCATAAAGCTCCTGCGCCGCTCTCATAGTTCTTCTTGCGACAAATCCTAGTTTTCTCGAAGCATCCTGTTGTAGCGTCGAGGTTATAAACGGGGGTTCGGGGGATTTTTTTCGAGAACCTGTTTTGATGTTGGCTATCTCAAACGAGGTATCTTTCAAATCTTCAAGAATTGCGTTGCATTGTTGCTCGTTTTCAATCTTGAATTCTTCCCCGGTTACGTTTCCTTTTCCTCTAAGTTTTGCGGTGACGGTTTTGGCCGTTCCGCCTATCTTCAAAATCGCATCAACGGTCCAATATTCGACCGGATTAAATGCGTTGATCTCGTTTTCTCTATCCGCTAAAAGCTTAACCGCAACCGATTGAACTCGACCGGCAGAAAGCCCTCTTTTAACCTTTTTCCATAAAAACGGCGAAAGTTTGTAGCCAACTATTCTGTCGAGAATTCTTCTTGCTTGTTGGCTGTCTACAAGGCTTATGTTGATCGGTCTTGGATTTTGCATCCCTTTTTCAACGCCTTTTTTGGTTATCTCTTCAAAAGTCACCCTGTTTTCTTGTTTGTCATCAAGGTTTAAAAGATACGCAAGATGCCAAGAAATAGCCTCCCCCTCACGGTCGGGGTCGGTTGCGAGAAAAACTTCTGTGCTGTTGCTCGCTACTTTTTTAAGTTCTTTAATAAGCTTTTCTTTGCCCGTTATGTTAAGGTATTGCGGTTTAAAATCTTTTTCAACGTTAACCCCCAAAGAGCTTTTCGGAAGATCCCTTATGTGTCCGTTGGACGCTAAAACCTCGAAATCATCTCCAAGATATTTTTTAATTGTTTTTGCCTTCGCAGGGCTTTCGACTATCAATAATTTAGACATACTACCATCTCATTCGTACATATTTTTTAAGCTGTATTTTTGTCCCGGTAAAACATCGACAACATCTTCCATCTCAAGATTTGAAAGAGACGCCAATATTTCAAACATCGGAACCGAAAGCTTTTCAAACATTTCATCCGGCCTTAATTGACCTTGTTGCAAAACTTCCATGATTTTTTGTTCCGTATCGGAAAGTTTAATCTGTTTTTTTTGCGGAATGCTTTTATCGCTTTTGGGTTTATATTCGATATTAAATGTATCAAAAACATCGTGGTTTGAACAAATCGGAACTGCTCCCAGCGATATTAAATGATTAGTCCCCTCGCTTTGCTTTGAAAAAACACTTCCCGGAACCGCAAAAACTTCTCTTGAATTGTTCAAAGCATAGTTTGCGGTTATCATAGTGCCGCTTTTTTTCGCCGCTTCAAATATAATAACACCCATAGATAGCCCCGCTATAATTCTGTTTCTAATCGGGAACATATATGGCGAACAGCCGGCTTTGGGCGGATATTCGCTAACGCTTGCGCCGTCTATCTCTATTTGTTTTCGCAGTTGTTGGTTAAACTTCGGATATGTTCCATCAATCCCACATCCCAAAACCGCAACGGTTTTCCCCTTGGAGCGGACGGCGATTTTATGAACCTCGCTGTCTATCCCATCGGCTAGACCGCTAACCAAACAAAAATCGTTTTCTAAAAGGGGGTTCATAATATATTCTACCACATCTTTTCCATACCGTGTTGGTTTTCTAGAACCAACGCCCGCTATAAGCCGACCGTTTAGCGCCTCGACATTGCCGGTTACAAACAAAGATATCGGCGGAATGTCGAACATTCTTAACCTTTCGGGATATTCAAAATCGGAATAAAACAAAATTTTTATGTTTTGTTCCTCGCATATCGATAACCGCTTTTTCATGTCGTCCAACGTTAACTTATGCATCTTTGAAAGTTCTGTCGGCGAAAGGTCTTTTGCAAGGGCGGCGGAAAGCCGATTATCATATATATCTTCAATAAAAGAATATCGCTTTAGAAACTCGAACGCTTTCGGGTTGCAAGGGCCGAAAACCTCGGAAAACCATAACTTTAACAAGAGATTTCTTTCCATCGTTTCCCCCATATCCAAAATATTTTTAAGGATGCTCAAAGGGTCTATTCTCAATTGTCAGTATATTAAACCTAGGTTTATATCTATTTGTTTCCGAGATGATACATTATAATACCGGCGGCAACCGAAGCATTGAGGCTTTCGATATCACCAACGATAGGAATTTTCAAAACACTATCACATTTCGATAAAACGCTGTCTGAAAGGCCGTTCCCTTCGTTTCCTATAACAACTAATACCTTTGTTTCGTCTAAAGGGTCGACGTCGGAAAGCTTTATCGAATTTTCATTCAAAGCGGTAGCAAACGTTTTATACCCTCTTTGCTTTAATGTATCTATTGTTTCTTCGGCGTCGACATTATATTCAACTTGACATCTCAATACAGCGCCCATAGAACCCCTTATTGCTTTTTGCGAAAAAGGGTCTGCTGAACATTTTGAAATATAGATATCTTTAAAACCAAACGCCACAGCGCTCCTGATTATAGCTCCAACGTTTAAAGGATCTTGAATCTCGCTGATGAGCAACGCTTTTTCGCTGTTCATCTCCCCTTTGTTTTGGTTGGTGTGAATAATCCCAACGATGCCTTGAGAATTTTTTTGCGAAGATATTTTCTCGATAACATGGCTTGTGGTGATATAGATATTATCATTCGTTATATTGTTATTGTCAAGTGATATCGCAATTTCTTCATAAACAGTTTTTTCAATCCATAAAGAATGGAAGGAAAAACCTCGATTAATCGCTTCGATTACAAGCTTTTTTCCCTCTAGCACCGCAACGCCGTTTTTCAAGCGTTCGCCGCTATCGTTTGCAAGCTTTGCTATCTCTTTAACTTTTTCGTTTGTTCTACTTGTTATCTCAACCATCTAACGGCTCTCCGAATAATACATTAAAAGCCCGTATGCATTTGAAGCGTACGGGCATTTTATATTTTTATTTTGCTTCTAAAGCTTGTTTTACAAGACCTGCAAAAGCTTTTTCATCGCTAATCGCAATTTCCGATAACATTTTGCGGTTAAGGTCGATTCCTGCTTTTTTAAGACCGTTCATAAATGTGCTGTAGTTGGTTCCGTTGATGCGACATCCAGCAGAAATACGGGTTATCCAGATTCTTCTGAAATCACGTTTTTTCTGTTTACGTCCGATATAAGCTTTAACTCCCGATTTCATAACCGCTTGTTTGGCGGTTTTAAAGAGTTTGCTCTTGCTTCCAAAATAGCCTTTTGCCAGTTTTAAAACTTTTTTTCTTCTTTTGCGCGTCATAGTTGCGCCCTTAATACGAGCCATAATATATCTCCTCCATTTAGGTAACTTTTTATTTTATTTCAAAATTTCTGTTTATTTGTAAGGAATCATTACTTTGATGTTTGCTACGTTTGTTTTGTCAGCATAAGCACCTTTGCGGAGATTTCTTTTGCGCTTAGTTGATTTTTTGTTGAGAATGTGCGATTTAAATGCTTTCGCACGTTTAACTTTTCCGTTTTTTGTCAAAGAAAAACGTTTTTTAGCACCGCTGTGTGTTTTCATCTTAGGCATAATAAATATCTGTCCTTTCGTTGCTTAAAGTATAGTTTTAAAATTACTGTTTGTTGTTTTTCGGAGCCAGAAACATCTGCATTCCCCTACCCTCAAATTTGGGCTCTTTTTCAACAACTCCAAATTCCGAGCAAGCTTCCGCAAAGCGATTAAGCAAAACGGTTCCCATGCTTGCATGTGCTCTTTCACGTCCTCGAAAACGAATGGTCGCTTTAACCTTGTCGCCCTCTTTTAAAAACTTAGTTGCGTGTGACACCTTTGTGTCAAGGTCGTGTTGCCCGATATTTAAAGACATTCTAATCTCTTTAATATCAACAACTTTTTGGTTTTTGCGAGCATCCTTTTCCCTTTTTTGTTGTTCAAATTTGAACTTACCGTAGTCCATAATACGGCAGACGGGGGGAACCCCTTGCGGGGCAATCATAACAAGATCAAGATTTTTGGCATCCGCCATTTTTTGGGCGTTGTCCGAAGTCATGATACCTAGTTGGCTTCCGTCGGCATCAACTACTCGAACTTCCTTTTCTCTTATATCTTCATTGATTGAATGTCCTTTTGCGGCTATTGAAATCCACCTCCAAAAAAAATTAACAAAATAAGCGTAAACTTTCAGAAGTTCACACTCAATATAATTACATGGCAATAAAACCGCCAATTCAGAATATTGACCCGCAGTTTCAAAAACTACAAGGTGAGAGCATAAGCTTCTGCTTTGTTGTTAAAGAAATTCTAACATGAAATCTATTATTTGTCAACAGCTAATAAATATACAAACCGTTAATGAAACGGTTTTATTGTTTAACAGCTTGTTGTCTTTTATTTATATATGCGACAACTTTTGATTTTATGAATATATAAAGCTCGGTTAAAATTATAAATCCGCCAACCGTCACTATTATCGTTAGCGCTCCAAACTGAACTTCCGACAAGCTATGTAAAAACGGGCGATTTGTTTGGTAGAAATAGTTTCCGCCGGTTAGATAATTTGCTATTATTGCAATCGGAAAATAGATTAAAAATCCGATAACAGCATGAAAGCAGGTTTTTCTTGTCGGCTCAAACCCACAGGTTATGGCGGCAAACGCCGGAATTAACACGGTTATGAGATGGTTAATCATATACGACAAACCGCTTATGTGGGTAAAGTTATAGACCGCAAGCGGATAGAACAACGATATTAACGCAAATATGCTAAAATAACAAAGAACGTCAAGAGCAATTTTATTTTTGTTGATCAAGAAAACTATCGTTAAAAGCGATGCTATTCGACACATCTGTAGCGGCAACCCCTCCGACCAAAAATTCGGAGTGAAAACAGCATACCAACCATAAAGAAAAAACACCTGTTGAAACACCAACACCGAAAGAAAAACCTTTCGCAAAACCTGCTCGTTTTTTCTAACCCATTTGTAGTTTTTTGCAAATAATATTACAACGGTTATACAAAAAAACAGATATATAAGATGTTCCATTCCAAGGATTTTAACAAATGGGGCATCGGGCGACACAAAATTTTCAAACATAGTTTTCCCTTTTTTACAGCCTTCTTTAATATGTAGTATAGTAAAATAATATCATTCAACATTGACATAGTCAATAATATTTAGGTAAATTTCGAGTTAAATTTCAACTCAACGATCTAATCATCTGATATGTTTTTATACATTTCACGCATTTTATCACAGTTGTTGGGATCGCTCTCATCCCCTAGTTTATCAATATTTTCATAATACCATATCTTAAATTTCGAAAGGTTTAAAAATTCTGTTAGCCGTTCGATCTCTTTTTCGATATGTTGCTTTTGCATCACAAATATCTCTTTACGAGCATCGTTTGTTTTAGCCCCACCATCACAAAGACTTATATATTTCTTGATATCGGCGATAGGCATATTGGTTTCTTTAAGACAGTTTATAACCTTAAGCAGTTCGATATCGGATTCGCTAAATTCGCGCAATCCGTTTTCCTTTCGCTTGATCGAAATCAGCCCTTCTTTTTCATAATACCTTAATGTATGGGTTGTCATATTAACTTTTTTCGCCGCTTCCCCAATGCTGTATCCCATTATTGACCCAACTTTCAAATTTGTTCTTGACTTAGAGTTTACTCTAAATGTTACAATATACGTGACAAAAAGTCAAACTTAATTTCATGGAGGAACTATAAATGAATTTCAACTATTTTATGCCTACCAAAATACATTTTGGAGAGGATGCTCTAGAAAACCTTGCAACCGCAAAGCTTCCCGAAGGAAAAGCTCTTTTGATTACAGGAGGAACTTCGACAACAAAACTGGGATTTGTTAAAAGGGTTAGCGATCTTCTCGCAACCGCAGGACACCAAGTTGTTGTTTACGACAAAGTTGAGCCAAACCCAAATGTTGAATCGGTTCGAGAAGCAGCAAAGCTTGGCAGAGAAAACAACTGTAGTTTCGTTGTTGGGCTTGGCGGCGGTTCGTCGCTTGATGCGGCAAAAGCTATCGCAATTATGTGTACCAACGACGGCGATTTTTGGGACTATGTTTCGGGTGGCAGCGGAAAAGGAAAGCCTCTTGCTGCAGCTCCGCTTCCGATGGTTGCGATAACCACCACCGCCGGAACAGGAACCGAGGCTGATCCTTGGATGGTTATAACAAACGGTCTCGAAAAGATTGGTTTCGGCGATTTTGATCACACCTTCCCTATCCTTTCGATAGTCGACCCAAAACTTATGGTTTCGGTCCCGCCACACCTAACAGCGTATCAAGGGTTCGATGCTCTTTTCCATGCTCTTGAAGGATATATTGCAAATATAGCCTCCCCAATGAGCGATATGTTTGCGCTTGAATCTATTAGATTAATAGGAAAATATCTCGCAACCGCCGTCGCTTCCCCAAGCGATATCGAGGCTCGCTCTTATGTAGCTCTCGCCAACACCTACTCGGGGTTTGTCGAAAGCCTTTCTTCTTGCACCTCGGAACATTCGATTGAACACGCCTTGTCCGGTTTCCACCACGACCTTCCGCATGGCGCCGGCCTTATCATGCTTTCGCTTGCATATTTTGATTTCTTCTCGAAAGTTTGCCCCGAAAGAACAAGCGAAATGGCAAAAGCTTTGGGCAACCAAGAGGGCGATATCGTTGCCGCTTTAAAGGATATCCAAAAAGCTTGCAACGTTGACACATTAAAGATGAGCGATTTCGGAATTAAAAAAGAGCTGTTTTCAGATTATGCCGACCACGCTTTCGCCGACATGGGCGGCCTTTTCACCTTAGACAGACAATCGTTGACAAAACAAGATGTCGTTTCGATTCTTGAGGCTTCGTTTAAATAAAACGGCTGTGTATAATATATAAAGTAATATTAAAACAAATAGTGTAGCGAACAAATCCGCTACACTATTTGTTTTTGTGTTTATTGTTGTCTTTGAAAATTCAATCAATAGTTTCAAATCGATATCATAATAATCGAAGTTTCACCCCATATATCCAGCAAACTGCTCGCCAAATGTTTCGGTCAAAAGCTTTAATATCGCTTCATCTTCCCCAATATACTGCACAATCAATCTATCATTTTTAAAAAAATGCGGTAGCGATACCCATGATATTTCTGCGCCGCCCTTACCTTCAACGCTAATGCTGTTTCCATCCTTCGACACTCCTGCCGCCTCTTTTTCCACAGCTTGTTTGTTTTCGTGTTCATAGACATTAATCATCTCTTCACCCACAAATATTATGTTGGTTGGAACAGAAAAAAATTGCGAGTCTTCTTGATATTTCTCTGTATACTCAAAATTTTCCTCTTTTAATATCTCCAAAAATGCGCTATACCCTATTTGAGAAAAATCTTCCTCCACCTCTATGGTGTCTGTTTGTTGTGGTTGTGTCGGTGTTTCAGTTTCAATTTCTCCGCTCAAGACAGGCGGTTCGCTTGGCTTTTGACATCCAACAAACAATGATATAAAAAGTAAAACAAGGATAAAATTTAATGCTTTTTTCATAAAAAACCTCCACTTAAAAAACAGTAATAAACTTCATTTTATAAACTATCCGTTGTATTTATAATACGTATGTTTTAGGCTTATGTCAAGCATCGCAATATTAACTCAAAAGATACACAGACCAAACGATTTGAGTAAAGCGTCTTTGTGCAGGTTGAAATTATATCCTCAAATTTAATTAGAATCAAAATTTATTGCGTGTCAAAATTATTCCAACAACTGCGCCTACAAGAATAATAGGCGCTAATCTAATAAAGAACCATTCAAATGCATGCCAAATCACTCCAACAACCGCAGTTTCCGGATCGCTATAGTCCCATCCCAAATAAGGGCTTTGCATCATAGTTAATACTAAAAAAATCATTATCAACACTATACATAATGTTATTAACAGCCAATGAAATATTTTTCGCCTTCTTGCGGCAGTTTGTGAAAACTGAAGGTTAATTATCTCAAGTTTGTCGGAAATAACTTTCAACTCATTTTCTCTTGACTCAACTATGCATTCTCCAAGCAAAACGCTTACCGACGTTTCAAGTTGCTCGGCTATCAAGACCAACATCTCTGAATCAGGAACTGACAAACCCTTCTCCCATTTAGAGATTGTTTGCCGAACCACATTTAGTTTAACAGCAAATTCTTGTTGTGAAAGACCTTTTGACTTTCTAATAGCTTTAATGTTTTCATTTAACATCGCCATAACCTCCTTTTCGGTATAGCCCAATTGTACAAGGAACAACCTGTTGCTACAAGCAACACAGATTAACATTAACGTTGTTTTTTAAGTTTCTTTAAAAAATTGCTACATATAAATTGACAAGCCGTTAAATTTTTGATAAAATAACTTTGCATTGAAAGATTATATATCTTTTAGATGTGTTTTACATTATGGGGGTGTAGCTCACCTGGGAGAGCGCTTGAATGGCATTCAAGAGGTAGTCGGTTCGATCCCGATCATCTCCACCAAACGTCCCTTAGACGAACCGCCGATATTATCAATATCAACGTCATCTAAGGTTATATCAGAATGGCTCTGTTGCATAGCATTTAGCAACAGGGTCATTTTGTTTTTGTCTATTCATTCAAATCCGGTGTTTTGTCAACCATCGCTAATGCACATTGCATCCACCTATCGTATTTTTTATTTTCTCTAAGCCATCTTCTTGAATTGCCTTTCCAAAGCAAAGCGATAAGTTGTTCATACTCTATTTTCAAATTCTCTATCGACAAAGAAAATTGCTTTCCTTTTCCGGTGATGTATCGGGCAACGGTATCGTCCTCTATCCATTCTATAGTTTTTGAAAGGTGATATCCTATAAAAATTTCTGTCGGTTCTATTTTAAAAAATTCTTGTTTTGTTAATATGTTTTTCTTTTTGTCTTTAAGGCAGAAATAAAGAGTGCAACTTAAAACATCATGGACGACAACAACTTCGGCAGTCAAGCCGTTTACGTTTCTTTTTTTTGCAACGACATATTCATTGTTATAGTTATCGGCTCTAACCTGCCCGCAGGCTTTCTTAAAACCCTCGGTATCTAACTCATACTTTTCTAAGACTTTTGTAACTTTATCCTCAATAATATCTAAAATAAATTTCTTTTTCCCTATATTGTTTAATTTAAAATAATCTTTGTAATCAAAAATCGCATTTACTATATAAATATCGCCCTCTTTATGCTCTTGTTTCTCTATATTCTCGGTTGCGCTATAACAATTAATATTTATTTTCCAAAATGGACATTTTGTTATTTTTGGTTTCCATACCCGCATAATATGCGCACAGATACAGCTTGTTTGTGCAGAAAATGTATAGCCATAGTTAAACCTACCGTTAAATGTCCATTCTAAATATTTTGACAAAGTAAATTTTTTCGTATTATCATATATCTTCATTTTATACAAGCTATCATAAGTTAGTGTTATCATATTAAATCTCATTTTAACACCTCAAACTTTAAAGTCATTTTATTTTTTTGTAAGTCAGAAACTTTAGCCTTTTCTAATTCTAAACAAATAGCATATACTTCTCCTATTTAGACCTAGCAATTTTTGTAAGTTTAAATCTGGTTCAAAAGAATCAATTTCTCCATCTTTAATTGTTTCTTTTATGCCGCAAAAATAATTTATCCATTCTTGTTCATGCTCTAAAACAGTTGCTCTGTCGGCTACATTTACTTCCTCTACTACAGCAAAATAATTTTTTGTTGTGTCTTTATTTAATGCATTAACCTGCGCATTAGCTCTTCTTGAAGTTCCGATTTTATTAAACCCAATTCCGCCTATCCTCCGCTTTTAGCTTCTTCCTCGCTTTGTTTCGGTTTTGTTTTTGCGTCGTTTTTTTCCTTGTCTTTCTCAAGCTTTTTCAAAGACCCTCTTGCGTGTTCTCTACAAGCAGGGTATTCGCTTTTCAAAAATGGCTTAATAATCTCTATCAATTCCGGATGTTTTTTATAATATCCCAACGCTTTAATTGCAAAAGATTGCAAGTCTGTTCTTTTATCTGATAGAGTTTCTATAAGATAAGGTAATGCTTTTTCAGATTTCATTTTTCCAAGCATCCATATAATGAAAACGCAATCGTTACGGGTTTCTTTATTGGTCAACAGTTCAATATAATCCTCTTGTTTGCTTTTATCATTGATATCCCATAAAGCGTTTGATACTGCCCAACGCCTTGTAAAATTCCAGGATAAATCATCTGATTCATAATGTGCGTTAGGGATATTGGGTTTGCGAAATTCATCAAGCAAAAAATCCGTATATAGGGGGCTTTTGCTCTTTCCCAAAACATCATACAGTAAATTCTTTAAATCGCGATCTTCCATCTTGTTGATGTATTTTTTTATGATTGGCATGATTTCAATATCATCCTTATCAGCAAATTTAAGCTGTGTCCAATATTGAACATAATATCCATTTGCATTAATTTCTGCTATCAATTCATAATAGTTATTTAAATCAGATTGCGAAAGCCTTGGCTTTACATAATTTTCAAACAGATTTACAACATAACTCGTTGCGGATTGATTTTTATCCTTATTAATTCCCATATTTTTCCTCTTTCTTACCACTGTTATTTACTTCTGTTTCCCCTGTTTCTATGGCGGTTTTTTTAGTTGTTGTTGTTTTTTCTTGTTCTATCCTTTCCCCTACTACTCCAAAACAGTAAACATCTCACATTCAACCGTTTCAAGAAACAACGATGAATAATGCCCGTTATTTATCTGCAACAAAAATTTTCCGTTAGAGCTTGCTAAATAATGTTCGCTATGTATTTGGCTAAATACGCTATGCCCTATCGGTTTAATAAGTTTATAGTAATCGCCGCTATATGACAAGGAAAAATCTCTTTCTTCAAGATATTGTGTTTGATAAAAACCATACCCATTTCGTTATAGTGATAACCCCGAAACGGATCAGCTTCTTCATCGTCAGCATCTACAAAAACATTAGCGATAGACATTGCTGTATCATCATCAGTTATATAGCAATTTTCTTGCGAAACTTCGACTTCATTTTTACTTATACTTATTACTTTAATCATTTTGTTGTCCTCCTGTTCCTGCGATGTAGGAGTATTTTTATTCCAATCTCCCCTTGACCTTATTAGCTTAATCCCCGTTTTTCTTTTAAGGTGTCTTTAACAACTTGCTGAATTGTGGGGCCGTTAAAATTATCAATATACAGTAGCTTGTTTTTCTTTAAAACTTCTATTGCCAAAGCCTTTAACTCATCATCGGTAAAGCAATCTTTTTCGGTTAGATAAGATAATATCATTCTTTCTATTCGCTCAATTTCGTCAAAGTCAAATTCCTGCTTATGATAGATACCATCATCAAATCTTCGTACAAATCCCGGCATAGGAAAATCCGGATACAACACCTCGAACAGGCATCCACAACTTTTGCATCTATACCACTTTGTGGCATAAGATATTATCTTTTTGTCATCGTCATCTACATAGCCTATGTGATATGGCTCATCAACAGGACAGGGTATTAAAAAACCATCTTTGCATCCTTGATTAAACATCTCAATCGTATCATCTAACGAACGAGCTGAAAGTATTTGTTTTTCTCTAATGTCTTTGCAAACGCAATTCATCATTCAAACCATTCTTTCTAAAATTTATACTTTAAAAGTTCATTTGCCGTTATTAGGCTATTTTTATTATATTATACCATTACAAAAAAAACCATTGCAATATTTAGTTTAAGTTATTTGTTAATTATTTGTTAATAGCTAACAGCCGTTTTGCAAATTCAAAAAGCAAAACGTCAGTAACTATAACAGACAAACTCTACAACATGACAAAAAACAGCAATTCTACCGACAAGCGGTTGAATGTTTTTTCTTTTGTTGCTATTCTTTGAATATACAAAACATTGTATCTTTTTTTGTGGGAGTTAGAATAAAACATCTGCGTTACAACGTTTAACATTATATCTTTTCTTTCGGGAGGTACAATATGCAACCAAATAACGTTCGGTTTGGGGAATTTATAACTCAGCTTAGGAAACAAAAAAATCTTACACAAAAACAACTTGCACAAAAACTTAATATATCGGACAAAGTAATAAGCAAATGGGAACGTGGGCAAAGCTTCCCCGATATATCTCTAATACTTCCGCTAGGCGAAGTTCTTGGGGTTTCCGCAACCGAGCTTTTGGAAGGCGTAAAAATAGAAAGCGACAAAAAGTTTTCGTTTAGCCGTGTCGAGAACCTTGTTAGAGTTGTTATATCTTTTTCAGACATTAAAAATATATTTGCACAAAAACAACCTTTCAAGAAAACTATATTAACATCGCTTGCGTTAATCGTTATTTCGATTTTATCGGTTGCAATGCTTCATCTATTCGCACTTTTAGTGTTAAGTATATATATGTTGCTCCCTCTTATAAACATAGGCCCAATTGCGATGTATATCGCATGGTTTTCGATGGGGATTAACATAACGTTTGCTGTTGTTGCAGTCGTCCTGTCATTTCGAAAATCGTTGGTATATGCGTTTTCGCTTAGTTTTTTTATCTTTAATTTCATCTCGGCAAGCAGATATACAATGGTTATCACTAGGATTATATCCAGTGATACCGCAACAAAGCTGTTGATACAAGAGCTTTGCTATTGTGTGTTGGCTTTGATTTTTTGTATTACTCTGTCTGTTGTCGGAATAAAAAAGCAAAATCAATCGTAAATAACTTCAAAACATCTTTGTTTTTTCAAATATAAAATATAGGCGATGAAAAAGGCTTGAAACAAGCGTTTTTTTCATCGCTTTTTTTGTATTGCCTTTTTGGTAGTGTCGCATTTAAAAGGTTGTAGGTTCGGTGTAATTTGTTCGCTTTATTTAAAAACAACCGGTTTTATTTTGTTATACTGTACATTAATCAACAAAACGTTCTTTTCTTGATTAATTGTCAATATAAACATAATTTATTTACAGTTTTTACAGCTGATTTCTCTTGACCCTAACATGATAATTGTGATATATTTGAGACAAAGATTTAGCATTTATTATAGATAGTGTAAATATAGTTTAATTGAAATAGGAGAAAAATAGTGAAAAATATATTATCAATCTTGTTGATCCTTGTTCTATCGTTTGGGTTAGCCGTTGGTTGTTCAACAACCGAGACTGTCCCGCCCGTTTCTGACGAACAAGATGTCTCCCAAAACACATCAACAATTAAAGCAGGCGTGTTCTACTACAACTTCTTGGATATTTATATTTCATCAGTTCGCTCTAGTTTAAATGATAAACTTGAAGCAGATGGCATTGAATACGAAAACTTTGATGCAGCTAGCACTCAAGCAACACAAACAGAGCAGATAAACCAAGCCATTGCCGCCGGAACCAATCTCCTTATAGTTAATCTGGTTGACAATGCATCCGACCAAGTTGCTCAAAGCGTTGTTGATATTGCAAAAGCAGCCGACGTACCCATCATTTTCTTCAATCGTGAAATTTCTTCCGAAATAGTAAACAGCTATGATAAATGCATCTTCGTTGGAACAAACTCCCCTGAAGCCGGGCAGATGCAAGGTGATATGATTGGCGATTTCTTGCTTGAAAACTATAGTGAAGTCGACCTTAACGGCGACGGCGTAATTTCTTATGTATTGTTCAAAGGTCAAGAAGGAAATCCCGAGGCAGATCTTCGAACACAGTTTAGTGTTGAAAACGCAAACGCTAAACTCGAAGCTTCCGGCTATCCCTCTCTTATGTTCTTTGAACAAGAAAATGAAGATAGCTACTATGTTGACCAAAACGGCGACTGGTCTGCTCAAGCCGCAAACGACTACATGAACACATTTCTATCACAGTATTCAGAAGATTTTGGGAATATGATTGAGCTTGTTATCGCTAACAACGATGATATGGCGGAGGGCGCTATCTCCGCTCTTAACACGGTTGGTTACAACACCGGCGAACAAGATTCTAACATTATTCCGGTGTTTGGAGTTGATGCTACCGAAACCGCTCAACAACTTATCGCCAACGGAAAGATGACAGGTACAATAAAACAGGATTCTATAGCTATGGCCGAATCCATCGCAATCTTCGCCAGAAACGTTCAAACAGGCGCTGATTTAATGGCAAACACAGAGGAACTTATAATCGATAGCGATGCAGCTATGATCCGTGTTCCGTATAGTTTCTACACCGGTTGATTAATCAAAACAACAGCCAACTTTAGCTTTTTGGCCTTTTGTAATCTTTAAAAAATTTATTTCTATTGCAAACATAGAACGCTTTATGTTATAATTTTATTGAATTTATCGTTCAAGGTGAAAATCGAACTATAAATTTGTTTTGAAAATTTGAGATTTAGGAAAACTGTTTTTTCTAAATTCAAACCCAAAGAAAGGAATATGGGTGTAAAAATATGGATATAGCAGCAATGAGCATGAACCTTGCTATGGTCGATGTTCAACAACAAGTCAGTTTGTCTCTACTAAAAGAAACGATGGATTTCGCTGAAAGTAGCGCCTTAAAACTAGTTGCTGAGATGACGCCGCAAACTCCCCCGCCCTCTGCAACCGAAGGCCAATTCATTAATATGTTGATATAATTTCCTCATCTTATCTGTAGTTAGGCGATTTTATAATACGTTTTATCACTGGCAGCCCCCTACTTGGGGGTTGTTTTTTTTGGCCATATTTACTTGGTGCAAAGCAAAACAAGCCTTAAGCGATAACCGCTTAAGGCTTGTTTTTGAAATCATGTTATATTGTTTCTTATGCTTTACCGTCGCAACCGAGAACGTTTTTGATTTTATGAGCAACCATCCCTTTGATTGCGGTTCTTGCCGGCGAAAGATATTGTCTAGGATCAAAGTGGCTTGGGTTTTCTGCGAAATATTTTCTAAGAGTTCCTGTTAATGCAAGGCGCAAATCGCTGTCGATGTTGATTTTGCAAACAGCCATCTCAGCAGCTTTTCTTAGCATTTCTTCCGGAATTCCAATAGCATCCGGCATATTTCCGCCAAATTTGTTGATCATCTCAACATATTCAGGAATAACCGATGAAGCACCGTGGAGAACTATCGGGAAGCCCGGTAGGCGTTGCGAAATTTCTTCTAGAATGTCAAAACGAAGTTGCGGTTTTTGGCCCGGTTTGAATTTAAATGCGCCGTGGCTTGTGCCGATAGCGATAGCAAGGCTGTCAACGCCTGTTTTGCTAACAAATTCTTCAACTTCTTCCGGACGTGTGTAGGAAGCATCTTCAGCAGATACATTAACGTCGTCTTCAACTCCTGCTAGTCTTCCGAGTTCGCCTTCAACCGTTACCCCTTTGTCGTGGGCATATTCAACAACTTGTTTTGTCAATTTGATGTTGTCTTCAAAGCTATGGTGCGAACCATCAATCATAACCGAGGTGAACCCGCCGTCGATACAGCTTTTGCAAAGTTCAAAAGTGTCGCCGTGGTCAAGGTGTAGTGCTATTGGTAGGTCTGTTTCAAGAAGAGCCGCTTCAACAAGTTTAACAAGATAGTTGTGTTGCGCATATTTTCTAGCGCCCGAAGACACTTGAAGAATAAGCGGAGCATTAAGATCTTTTCCTGCTTCGGTAATCCCTTGGATTATCTCCATGTTGTTAACGTTGAATGCGCCTATTGCGTAGTTTCCTTCATACGCTTTCTTAAACATTTCTTTTGTGTTTACTAATGGCATAAAATATCCTCTTTTCAAATAATGTTCTAACGCTATTTTATATTTTTTTCAAGCCAAAAGCAAGAGAAATCATAGCATTTTTTCGGGAAAAAACATAACCCACAATAATTTTACACTTTAGAAACAACTTTTTTAGCAAATATTCCAAAAAAACTATTTATTTTTTTCTTTATTTTTATTATAATAGAAGTTATAATAAAAAGGGTAAGTAAGAATAACGTAATATTTATGTGAGGTGTGCAGATTGAGCAGTAATAAAGTTAAGGTTTCTGTGTGTGGCGTTTCGTTCAGTATTCAAACGGAAGAACAGGACAGCTATGTCATAAAACTTGCGGAAACTTTGGAACGTGATATAAAAGCGTTGTTTTCAGAAACTAGCGGTGTGTCTTTGACAAACACCGCAATTCTATGCGCAATAAGTTATCTCGATAAATATAGGAAAGCGGATAAATCTACCGCTAATATGCGCAACCAAATTAAAGAATATCTTTCGGAAGCGGCTAATGCAAAACTTATGTATGATGAAGAGCGCAAAAGATGTTCTATTCTCGAATCGCAACTGGGCAAAACAAAAAATCAACTCGACAGCCTTTCAAGGTCGGGCAATGCCGACGATGTGTTGAGAGCCAAAAATGCCGAACTTGAAACTTCTAAACAACTTCTTGAAACGGAAAAACAACAGCTTGAAAGCGAAAACGTTTCTTTAAACGAAAGAATAACGGCGCTTAACGACTATATTGTTTCCCGAGACAGTGAACTCGACAATCTTAAAATGCTGGGCGAAAGCCAGGTTGAACAGATTAAATTTTTGGAAACTTCCCTCGAAAATCGTGGTCAAGAGATAATGAAGTTTTCCGAAAGCATTAGAGTTCTCGAAGAGATGATAGAGGCGGAATCTTCCGGCAAAACAATCGAAGCTGAAAAAAAGCTTGTTGAGGCTCAAAAGAAATTAGACGAGATGGAAAAAAGAGCTCTTGTTGCGGAAGCTCTCGTTGCTTCGTTAAGCAAAAAGCTAGAAAAGAAAATTGATGAACAAAAGGCGGAAGAGAAGAAAGCGGAAGAGAAGAAAGCGGAAGAACAACGAAAAGCCGAACAAAAAGAAGCAGAGGAAAAGAAAAAATCCGAACAAGAAAAAGCTGAAAAAGAAAAACAAGAGCAACAAAAGCTTGAACAGGATATCGAAAACAAAAAAACTTCTGTAAATGTTTTCGATGAACTTAAAGAAGAACCCGTTAAACAACAATCTAGCCCCGAACAAAAAGATGAAGTTTCTAATCAAGAAACCAAACTATTTAATAAAAGTGATATCCAAAAAAACAATCAAACAAAATCAAAGGAAGCCGACCATAAAGACATTGTCGAACTGGATATCGAGGACGAAGAGAACCAACCTCCCCCAAACTTAAATATAAAGTCTGAGTTTGATTTCGATATAAAAGTTAATTTCAACGATCCGGAAGAGGCAGATTTCGTTCCGATTGTGGAGAAAGCGGATAATAAAAAACCCAAAAGCCCACACAGTAACGCAACGGATGAGTTCGAGATAACTGCATATCTCGACAACATAGTCGAAGATATAAGCACAAGAACCCTAGACAAAAAGAAGATTCTCGAAGCCGAACAACAAAATAACAACGAAAAAAAAGCCGTTCAAAAATTCGAGCAAACAACATTTGGGGAAACCCCCACACCACACGATTTTGTTAGTGCCGAGCTTAACCAAAATCAACCGAGGCAAAACCAATCGGAAAACAACATCCCGACTGAATTTTTGACCCACGTCCCCAATAACAATATGCAGCCTCCCCTTATCTCTCAACAGGGTATGCAAGCCGCCCCCCATAACGGACAGATGCAACAAATGCACCCTCAAGCAATGCAGCAGCATCAGATGGCAATGCAACAACAAGCGGCTATGCAACAGCAGATGGCAATGCAACAACAAGCGGCTATGCAACAGCAGGCGGCTACGCAACAACAGGCGGCTATGCAACAACAGGTTGCTATGCAGCAAAACCCACCTAGCGGAATGGAGTTGCCTCAAGGGGAACCCCAGGTTAGAAAGCAACGAAGAGGTAGCACAAAAGAGATTAAAAAGGTTCAAAAGCCAAAAGATCCCGATATAACCGAAATCTTTGCGAACATCGGCAACATCAATCCGGCCGAGTTCGATGATTTCTTTGAAACACAATCGATAAAAAAAGGCCCTCTAACTGAACAGGATATGGGTTTCCAAGACACCGACGCTTTCAGCAAAATCGTGAACCACAGCGGTTCGCCGACTAAAGAGCTTTTTAACACTCAATCTGTTAACAAACATCAACAGCAACCCGAAGACCAGCAGATGCAACAAACGGGTCAGATGCCCGATTTAAGTTGGACCGAGGGTGTTTAATTCAATATGAAACTTAAAGTTCAAAAGCTAAGACAAAATGCAGTTGTCCCAAAAAGAGCAACCGACGGCTCGGCCGCAGTCGACCTGCACAGCGCAAACGAATCGCCGATAACGATAAAGCCCGGCGAAAGAGTTTTGGTTCCAACCGGAATCGCAATAGAACTCCCCTCCCCCGACACGGTAGCGCTTGTTTTTGCAAGAAGCGGTCTTGCCATCAAGCAAGGTATAACCCTATCGAATGCCGTGGGAGTTATCGACAGCGACTATCGTGGCGAAATTTCGGTAGGCCTACACAACATATCGGATATTGATTACACGGTAGATTGTGGCGAAAGAATTGCTCAACTCATGGTTATTAACTGCCTTTCAGTAGAAACCGAAGTTTGCGAAACGTTAACCGAAAGCGAACGTGGGCAGGGCGGTTTTGGATCAACAGGAAAGAATTAAGGATTTTTTAAATGAAGATAATACTAGCCTCGGGTTCTCCGAGAAGACAGGAACTGCTAAAAACAATAACCGAAGACTTTTTGGTTGTTCCCTCCCTTAAGCCGGAACTTAACGACGGAAGTTTGTCGGCAGAAAAACTCGCCTTGGCGCTCGCTAATGATAAATGTTTCGATATCAAACAAAGCTATAGAGAAGACTGTATAATAGGTTGCGACACCGTCGTCGAAGCTTTTGGCAACATTCTTGGAAAACCAAAAGACCAACAAGATGCTTTTTCAATGCTTTCGATGTTGAGCGGAAAACCCCACAACGTATACACAGGGGTTTGCATATCAACACCAACCGACACCAAAAGCTTTGTTTCAAAAACGAAGGTCTATTTCGAAGCTATGTCAACCGACGAGATAGAGCGATACATCGAAACAAAAGAACCGTTCGACAAAGCCGGAGGGTATGGTATACAAGGAGCTGCGGCAAAATTCATTTCGAAAATTAATGGCGACTATTATAATGTAATGGGCTTTCCCATTAGCGAAATATACAAAACATTAAAGGGTATCGGTGTGGTTAAATAAACTTACACACCTGAAGGAATTTTTATAGTTTGAAAAAAGCTAACTACAACCACAAACAAAGTGGCTATAAACGGAACCATGCCGTATTTCATGGAATTTTGTGTGAGAAAGGTGCATGGTCATAAATATGGGTTCTATAATAATGGTGGCCTCCGGCAAAGACGGTATCGGGAAATCAACCGTTTCGGTTTTTATTGGTGCGGCGCTTGCTAGCAAGGGGCATTCAACGCTTGTAATAGAGCTAGACAGCGGTTATCGCTCTATTGATATAATAGCCGCCGCAACGACAAGCACCGTGTTTAATGTCCACGATGTGTTATCGGAAAAATGCGACGTTAACCAAGCTATCGTCGAAAGTTCTATAACAAGAGGGCTTTTTGTAATGTCGGCGCCTTTTATTCCGGCTATTATGCCGATAGGAAGATTCTCTAATATCCTAAAAAACCTTGCACAACAGTTTGAATTTGTTATAATAGACACAGCACCAAACAATCAAGCGATAATTGCGGCGGCAGAGCTTGCAACGAGCGCTATAGTTGTTGTTCGCCCAGACCCCTCAAGCATTCGAGATGCCCATAATGTTGCGGACAAGCTGTTCGATCTTAGAGTCTCGGATGTTAGAATGGTTATCAACCATCTAATCCCCGAGAGGATTATTAAAGGAATTATTCCAAACCTCGATTATGTTATCGACGTTGTCGGTCTTAGAATCCTAGGGGTTGTTCCGGAACTCGATGAAATCGCCATAGCGGCAGCCGGAATCTCCCAGCTTAATCCGCAAGGTCTTGGAGCGGCGGTTTTTTCAAACATAGCCGAAAGAATACTCGGAAGAGAAGTTCCGCTAATAGTTAGATAGATTTATAATTTATATAGGAAGGTGAATACAAATGAATATCGCATTAATAGCACATGACAGCAAAAAAGAACTAATGGTCCAATTCTGCATTGCATACTGCGGAGTTCTCTCTCGCCACAACATCAGTGCAACAGGAACCACCGGAAAATTGGTGGGCGAAGCTACCGGGATGTCAATTCAAAGATTTTTAAGCGGATATCAAGGCGGAGACCAACAAATTTCCGCTCGCATTGCTTGCAACGAAATCGACCTTTTATTGTTTTTCCGTGACCCTATATCGGCAAAGGAAAGCGAACCAAACGAAATTAATATGCTTCGTCTTTGCGATGTCCACAACATCCCTGTTGCAACAAACATCGCAACAGCAGAAGCGTTGATCCATAGCCTTTCAAGGGGTGACCTCGATTGGCGAAACATCGTCAACCCCAAATAATAAAGGAATGATAATGGTAGTTTTAAATAGAATGAAAAGATTAATATTAATTGTTTTAGCGTTGTCGATATGCTTATTGCTCATAAGCTGTTCAGAACAAACTATCGAAGAGGAGCAAGTAGCTTTTGAAGTTAAACAGCTTGAACAGCCAAAACAAGGAGACCCAATTGCGATAGTAGACACAAGCAAGGGCGAAATACGAATAGTTCTTTTTGATGACATTGCCCCAAAGGCATATCAAAATTTAACAGCGCTTGCAAAAGACGGCTACTATAATGAGCTAACGTTCCACAGAGTTTTAAACGGCGCATTAATTCAAGCCGGTGACCATACCGGAGTTGGCGATAGCGGAAAATCAATCTTTTCCGAGCCTTATGAAAATGAACCCAGCAAAGATCTGTTTCATTTCACCGGCGCAGTAGGTATTGCTAACGCAAAAGCCGACCAAAATCTTAGCCAATTCTATATCATATCAGATGGTTTAATTAGCTCCGACATGATAACCCAGATGGAACAAGGCAAATATCCAACCGCTGCTATCGAGGCTTATAAGCTACTTGGCGGGCGCCCAACTATCGACGGAGAATACACCATTGTAGGCCAGGTCTATCAAGGTTTGGATGTTGTTAAAGAGATAGCCGCCGTTAAAACCGACGAGTATGATCGCCCCGAAAGAGATGTTGTTATTAATTCAATAACTATCGATTCATTTGTTGAACAGTCTGACGACCAAGATGAGGCAACACCCGAAGAACAAGACGAGCAACCTCCCGAAGAAGACACAGAGGAACAGCCAAAAGAATAAAGAACCTTTACAATTTTTAAATCAATTTTCATGCACAAAAAAACAACCTTTAACCTATGAGGTTTAAAGGGTTGTTTTTAATGTTTGTTTAAATTTTGATTGTTATAATGTCTAGAAACGAAAGACCCTTGCTAAAAGAATGACAAAAACCACCCCTAATGCAAACGCAACAAGTAGCATGATATGAAAAATATCGTCGTTTGTTGCAAAGCGAAACGCTAAAAGAATGATAAAAACTGTCGTAATAAGCGTTATTATTGATAAAATTAATAACGATCTTGTATATTTATTATCATCATTATTTGTCATATCTAAAAACCTTATTCCTTTCTATCCAACAAAACGAAACTTTTGCATAAAAACTACAACTTGATCTTTTAATACCAACATATGCTTAAATCAAAAAATAATGTTTAGATGCAAAATCGAAACAACGCAGTTTTTTTACAAAATATCGCAGTAAAAACATTGCAAAACATGGTTAATTTATTCATTAATATTACGATATCACATTGTTATATTTTAGTCAATAGATACTATTGCAAGTTCATTGCATAAAAATCAACATAAGAAGGGGAATTATGGATACAGAAAAAATCAAAGTATTACTAAGTGCGCTCGAGAAAGGCAGCTTAATGGCAACTGCTAGCGATCTTGGGTACACAACATCGGGAATAAGCCGAATGATGGACAGCCTTGAACAAGAAGTTGGCTTTCAACTGCTTATCAGAAACCGCAGCGGAATAGCGGCAACTGAAGAATGCACACGCATGATCCCTGTTTTTCAAGAGATTACATATTGGGCGAACCGAAGCGAGCAACTTTCAAAAGAGATCAACAGGGTCGAATCGGGTTCTGTCACTATTGGGGTATGCTATAGCGCTTATGTTGACAGTATAGCAAAAACTGTTGCTTTGTTTAAAGAGCAGCACCCAAAAGTTGAGATCTGCATACTAAACGGCGAAAGCTCTGAGCTTTGCCGAGCTATGGAATACCACAAGATAGACCTTTGTATCGTTAGCGACCGTGAAGGGGATTTTAACCGCACTGTGTTGCTTAAAGACCCTCTCATGGCATGGGTGCCTATAAACCACCAACTAGCAAACGACGAATCGTTCAGCATACAAAACTTTGAAACAGAGCCTTATATCGAAACATTTATCGGCGAAAACACCGATTGTGATCGTTTTTTTGCACAACATAACATCGTTCCGAATACGCAGTATAAATGCAGCGATGTAGGTTCTTGTTATGCGCTTGTTGAGCTAGGCCTTGGAATAGGCTTAAACAACAACATCATTTCACGCAAATGGAAACACAACATGAAGATTTTACCGCTAGATCCACCACACGTTATCGACATTGTGTTGATGTATCCAAAAGGAGAGTTTCTCTCCCCTGCTGCTAAAAAGTTTATCCAGTTTGCAAAACAACAGTTAGTCGAAAACGATAAGATATAAAACTCAAAGCCCCTTGAATTTCAAAATTCAAGGGGCTATTTTAACGGTTTTTTGGATAGGGTTAAACCTCTTCCAAAATATATCTCCAAGGTGGACACACTATAGATTTTTTATCAGAAAATTTAATCGTTACATCGCTTTGTCCAAGGTTAACGGCAACCCCAACATCTTTGCTGTCGCTTTTTCTTATAAAGGCAACGGTGTTTTTATCAGCTTTCACCGGGACAAACTCCCCTTGTTCAAACGCTTTATATTTAAGCCTTTGTTGTGAAAGTTTTTTTGTAAACGACAAAACATTTTCATCTATTTCATCCCATCTGAAAAATCCACGATTAAATGGATCTTTGCAACCCTGCATACCTATTTCGTCGCCGTAGTAAATAGATGGTATACCGGGCAAGGTGAACTGCAAAACTTTAGCTAGCTTTAAAAGCTCCACACCTTTTAGGTATTCATCACGGGAAAGGTATTGGGAGCTTTGCCATTCTTTATCCCCTTCTTCCGTCAACATAATCGCGGAAATTGCCCGCATTGTGTCGTGGGTCGAGATAAAGTTCATCATAACATCCAGCATTGGTTTCGGATAGTTTTCTACAATTGGCATAACCGTTTCAAAGAATTTTTTTGCATTCTTTGTTTTGACAAACTGCAAAACAGCGTCTTTAAACGGATAGTTCATAACTGAATCAAGTTCATTTCCAAGAAGGTATTTTCTGCGAACTCCATACGCTTGCTTGGTCGTTGCATCTTCCCAAACTTCCCCTATCAAAAGTTTGTCGTCGCCAAAGGTTTTTATCCTGTCGTTTATCTTAACGATAAATTCATCCGGCAACTCGTCTGCAACATCAAGGCGAAATCCCGAAGCTCCGGCTTTAAGCCAAAACGCCAACACCCCTTTTTTGCCGCAGATAAACTCGATGAACGATGGGTCTGTTTCGTTGACTTCCGGCAACGTTTTAAACCCCCACCAGCTATGATATCCGCCGTCTTCGCCGAATTTATACCAGCTTCTGTATCGGCTGTTCGGATGGCTAAAAGCCCCTTTTGTTTTGTATCTTCCGTATTTATCAAAATAAATGCTGTCGTCACCCGTATGGCTAAACACCCCATCGATAACAACCTTGATGCCTTGTTTTGCCGCTTTTTTGCAAAGCTTTTTAAACGTCCCAACCGTTCCTAAAAGCGGGTCGATGTTCATGTAGTTTGCGGTGTTGTATCGGTGGTTCGAATGAGCTTCAAACAATGGATTAAAATATATTACCGACACACCGAGCGATTTTATATAATCGAGTTTTTCTATAACACCCTCGAGATTTCCCCCAAAATAATCGTTGTTTAAAACGTCGCCCTGTTCGTTGGGTCTGAAATTTGGGATATCTTTAAGGTCTTTATGAATAATTCGATCCTTAAACGGTGTCGACAAAACCCCGCCTTTCCCGATGTTAAACCTATCGGGGAAAATTTGATACATAACCGTTCCGATATAGCCTTTTGGCGCTTTGTATTCGCTCGAATAAACCGTTTGTTGAAACAGGTTAGAAAGTTTGCTAACAACGCTGCCTTTGCCACCATTTCCCTTGCAGATAAACTTGTTGTCATCCAGGATGAAATAATAGAAATAAAGGCCTATTTCAGAAAAAATATGTTCAACAGAAAATCCGTTGTCGGTTTTGTTCATCGAAACTTCCACCACGTCGGAACAGCCGTCCTTGATTATAGCAAGGACGGCTTTTTCACATTGAATTTTTATGTTTAGTTTAACGGTTTGTTTTTCTGTAACAGCACCAAAAGGAGTTTTAAACTCTTGTTTCCTGCTGTTAAAACAATTTTTTTGTTGCATTTTTATTTAACCGCTTTCAAGTTCCAGATGTTATCTGCATATTCCGTAACGGCTCTGTCTGCCGAGAAAATTCCGGAATTTGCTATATTCATGAGCGACATTTTGCTAAACACATCTTTTTGGGTGTATGTTTTTGCAACATTTTTCTGCATCATGTGGAATGAATCGAAATCTGCCATGACAAGATATGGATCAAGCCCTGTTAGGTTGTTATATATTTCATCATAATCGTTTCCGCCAAATCCGTTTTCGATAAACTTAACAACATCTTTAAGAACATCACTTTTGCTTATAAAGTCGTTGGGGTCATATCCTTTTCCTTGAAGTTCCATAACCTCATTTTTGGTCATTCCGAATAGGAAGAAGTTGTCTTCCCCTGCCGATTCTCTTATCTCAACGTTTGCTCCGTCGAGCGTTCCAAGCGTAACAGCGCCGTTTAGCATAAACTTCATGTTACCGGTTCCCGAAGCTTCCTTTCCGGCAAGCGAAATCTGTTCGCTAATCTCTGTTGCCGGCATTAATACCTCCGACATAGTGACCCTGTAGTCCTCAAGATAAAGCACACGAAGTTTGTCTCGGATTGCTTTGTCCTTTTCGAGCATCTCCCCTATTCCGCAGATAAAACGTATCATCTGTTTAGCGAAATAATATCCCGGAGCCGCTTTTGCGCCAAATATATATGTTCTTGGAACAAAATCAGCGGTTGGGTTGTTTTTCAAATATAGGTATTCCGCAATAATGTTAATTGCATTTAGATGTTGGCGTTTGTATTCATGCATTCTTTTTGCTTGAACGTCGAATATTGAATCGGGGTTAATCGGGTATTTTTGCTCTCCGATAAAGTTCAAAAGACGAGTTTTGTTTTCGGCTTTGATAGCCATTAGCTGTTTATAAACATTTTTATCGTCTTTATATTTTTCAAGCTTTTTAAGTTGCGAAGCGTCGTTTTTAAACTTATCTCCAATAAGTTCGCCCAAAAGCTTTGTTAGCCCCGGGTTGCTCGCAAGAAGCCATCTTCTATAAGCGATACCGTTTGTAACATTAGTAAATTTCTTAGGATATAGTTTGTCGTAATCGTTAAATAGATCGGATTTTATTATATCGCTATGAAGCTTTGAAACGCCGTTGACGGTATGGCAAACATACACGCAAAGATTTGCCATCTTAACGTTATCGTTGTCTAATATAGTCATGTATGAAATCTTGCCGATATCGCCGGGATATTTTTCGTTCAGTTCGATGTGTAGTTCTTTGTTTATCTCGCAAACTATCTGATAAATTCTAGGTAGTTGGCTTTTAAATATCTCGATATCCCAAAGTTCAAGCGCTTCGCTTAACACCGTATGGTTTGTGTATGAGAAAACTTTTTTCGCAACCATAAAAGCTTTTTCCCAAGACAAGCCACATTCATCAAGCAAAACACGAATGAGTTCAGGAATTGCAAGCGTTGGGTGTGTGTCGTTTATATGAATTGCAACCTTGTCAGCAAAATTGTCAAGCGTGCCATACTGCGCTAGGTGTTTTGAAACTATGTCACTTATCGTTGCGCTGCAAAGGAAATATTGTTGGCGAAGGCGAAGAATTTTGCCCTCGACAAAGTTATCATTAGGATATAGAACTTTCGAGATAAGCTCCGCATTGCCCATGCTTTGCAGTGCCGCTGAATAGTCTCCCCTGTTGAAGCTCTCCATGTCGATTTCGGGGGATTTCGCCCTCCAAAGCCTAAGCTTGCTAACAGCTTTTGAATCGTATCCCGTTATAAACAGATCATACGGAACGGCTTTAACCGTTTCGCTCTTATGATATCTTACATAATGGTGGTTTTTATCCCAGCTTTCTTCTACCTCGCCGCCAAACATAACCTCGACAGCTTCGTCTCGGCGTTCTTCAAGCCAGATCATTCCGTTTGTCATCCAGTTATCAGGAAATTCTTGTTGCCAACCATCGATTATTTTTTGGCGGAATATGCCGAATTCATAAAGAATGGAATATCCCGAAGCGCTGTAATTTTCGGTGGCTAATGCGTCGAGATAGCAAGCGGCAAGCCTTCCTAGACCCCCGTTGCCAAGCCCCGCATCGGGTTCAATGTCGGATATAAGCTCTCTCGACACTCCACATTTTTTCAAGATATCGTTAACCCCGTCTTCAATTCCAAGGTTAACAACGTTGTTCCAAAAAGAACGACCAACCAAAAATTCAATCGAAAGATAAAAAACTTGTTTCTTTCCCTCTCCGTATGTTTTTGCGGTGTGTCTTCTTTGTTTCTCGGAAAGTATTTCACGAACGGCGACGCTTAAAGCAACATAGACCTGTTCGGGTGCTGCCATCTTTGGGTCTTTAACTCCGAGCTTAACCAACTGTTCATCAAAAACTTTTTTTAGCTTTTCTATCATAGCCTTGTCTTTTACCATATATAACTCCAATACTTTTTCTAATCTTTTGACCTTTGTTTACTTAATTTTATTTTCTGTGTTTTTATCACATAGCGTTGTTACTGTCAATTTTGTGCGTTTATTTCGCTTTGATGGTTGCTTTTTTACCATCAAAGTTTTGCACAAAAAGTTGATTTTCAAAACTTTAATCAACTTTTACATTATACTAAAAATCAAACCAATTACAATAGTTATTATGTCGAAAATATAAATATTTTTATTTTTATATAAATTTTAATCAAGTCGCATAGCTATTTATTATATACTATTACAAAAGTATAGCCAATTTATTTATAACTTGTATATTTTTTGTTATATTTCGACTAGCTCAATACAGATTTATCAAGCATTTCAAACTCTGAAATTAGCTCTTTAACGATCTCGATTATCTTTTTAGTGTCTTGTTCTGTCTCGCCTTCGATGTTGAGCGGCAACAACGGATCATGTAGCGACATACGAAGCAACAACCAACCCTTAGGGCTTTGTTTAAACGAGATCCTTATTCCTTCAAACGAATTATCTGAAACATCAAAACCTTTTTCTCTTGCCAACTCTTCAAATCGTTCGAGAACCTTTTTCCCATATTCTGAAAAATTTTGTTCTGTTATGTTAATCCTTATCTCAACTTCATCCCCCGCCGGTTTCATGCTTTCTATATATTGAGACAGTTGTTTGTTTTGTTTGTTTGCAAGCGACAATGCAATCAAAAGCTTAACCGCAAGATATGCGCCATCATCAAGATAATAGTTTTCTTTAAGCGCTCCATGCCCCGAAGTTTCGATAGCAAGCGGAGCCGATATCCCTTGTTGCTCCAGCCTTTTTGCTTCATTTATAACGTTTTTGTAGCCTCTTTTAAAACAAAGGTGTTTCATGTTAAGTGAGTTTTCGATAAAGTCGGTCAACCGGTCGGATGTAACGCTGTCGGTAACAACGGTAGCTCCAATATTTTGCGGTCTAATAATAGCCGCAATCATAGCGATAAGATCGTTGCGGTTGATCTCTTTTCCATCAGGAAGAACTGCCGACATTCTGTCTACATCGGTATCGAATATAAGCCCTAGATCAGCTTTTGAATTAAGCGTAGCGTTGCGAATAGCCTCGATAGCCTCGTTGTTTTCAGGGTTTGGAACGTGGTTTGGGAACATTCCGTCGGGTTCAAGGAAACAGCTCCCCTCGATATTAGCGCCCAGAGGACTTAAAACTTTTGTCGCAAAAAAACCGCCCGCTCCGTTTCCGGCATCAACAACTATCTTAAGCCCCGAAAGCGGTTTGTCGCTTTGGCTTACCGACAATCCTTCGCAGATTTTGTTTCTTAGGTGGTCGCTGTAGATATCGATGAGCCCACAGTTTTTCACCAACACTTCGTCATCCTGCGAGACGGTCTGCTCTGCTGCAATATTAAGAATTTCGGTTATGTCTTTTTTATCAAGACCGCCGTTTTTTGTGAAAAATTTCATGCCGTTGCGGTTATAGGGTAGGTGGCTTGCGGTAACCATTATTCCGCCGTCAAAATTCGTTTGTTCGAAAATTGTCGACATAAACATAGATGGCGTCGAGGCTAGCGAACAATCAAACACTTGAACCGAAAGCGAACATAGCCCTTTAAATATTCCATTTTTAAGGCTTTCGGCAGTTATTCTCGAATCGTTACCCACCCCGATTTTTAAGCTGTTAATTGGTTTATTTAATGTTTTTTCAAGCCAAATAGCAAAACCCTTTGCTATAACATCCGCAACCGGTTGTGTAAGGTTTGCTTGTTTCTCGTCGGTAGTTACTGCATATCCCCTAACATCACTTCCGTTTTGTAATTTAAGCAGTTCAAACTTCTCCATAAATATACTATCCCTTCCTTATTTATATCTTTTTCTTATAATACACAATACACTTATTTTAACGAATTATTAACACAATTTCAAGGAAAATATATAAAACTAACCTCTTGTTAGCAGAATTGTTAATGAAAAGCGACGCTTTTTCAAAAGATTATAAAGCATAACAAATTTTTGCAATCGTTAAACAAATAACAATCTATGCATTATTTATAACAATTGTCCAATTATGTTGTTAAAGCATACAAAAATAATTGTTTTGTTGATTTTAACCCTCCGTTAATATATAATGAAAGGTAAACTATACTACAAAATAGTAACTGAAAAAAAATTTTATAACTAAAAAAAGCGTTTCTACTTAATTGTTTAGTTGCTAAAAATTTTCTGATAAACATAACTTTAAACTGTTTTTTTACAAAAAACTTGATATTATTCTCAAAAAAATTGCAGAGGTTTTTTATGAAGTTCAAAACATTAGTAACTCCTTCGATAAAAGAAATGTTTGTTTCTGAAATCGAAGCTATGATTTTGTCGGGGTCTTTAAAAGTTGGCGATCGACTCCCTGCTGAGCGAGATCTTGCTGAGCGCATGAAGATTAGTAAATCTATCGTCAACCTTGGAATAAACGAGCTTAAATCGAAAGGGTTTGTTGAAGTTGTCCCAAGAAAAGGAACTTTTGTTTGCGATTACACCAAAAACGGAACAATCGACACGCTTTTGTCGATAATTGAATATAACAATGGATTTATCGATCAAAAAACGTTTAATTCAATATTTGAATACAAACTACACACCGAGTCTTTTGCAGCCTCACTTGCGGCAAAAAATCGCAATGAAAGTGATATTCAAGAAATCAAGCTTTCGATCTCCAACTTAAAAAAAAGCAACACCGCCGAAAGTTCTGCGATCGCAATTCTAGCCTTCTTTCATGCAATTCATTGTTCAACCGGAAACGCCCTGTTCCCTTTGCTTAACAATGCTTTTTTAGAAATCGGTATTCAACTTGCGGAAACTGCTTATTCTTTCTCTATTTCGGAAGTTGAACTTAATTATTTTTATTCAAAATTAGAATCCCTTCTAGAGGCTATCATCCAACAACAATCTGAAAAAGCCTCTAAGTTAATGGCTGAATTTTTAACCGAGGGTGCAAACAAGCTAAGCTCTAGCTATTTCAAAACAAATTAAAATCGAACTTTTAGTTGAATAGACAAAGCCAAAAAACTGTGATGAACAAAAAACGTTCATCACAGTTTTGTTATTTTCTTCTATTATCTTTCGAATTGTTGTTTGGTGGTCTTTGATAGGGATTGTTGTTGTTGAAATTATAATTTTTTGTTGGGTCGAGCCCTTGTCTTCTTCTCATATTTTCGAGTTGTTGCCTTCTTCTTAAAGCTTCAATTCGCCTTTTCTTTCGCTTTTTCTCGGCTAATACAACGATTATTATATAAAGAATATATATCCCAACAATCGACAACACAACTATGACCGCTATTTGCATATATGCTGAATTCATTATCTCGCTTAGTGTGTCAAGGAAAACCGCCCAAGCGCTTTTATCGATATTTTCCCTTGAAATAAGCGTTATGTCCCCTATATAAGAACCATCAGCAAAAACTTTTGCCGTTCCAATCTCTTGTCCATTTTCAACCGGAGCATAAACATAATCGGGGATATTCATCTCATATGTTATAGCGGGATCCTGTTCTCTTTCTATTTCAACAACGGTTGAAAGCTCGCCTTTGCCATATAAAACAAGTTCATCTTTTTGAGAAGAATGTCTAAGATTTGCGCTTCCTACCGCAGTTTCTTCCCCAATAACGCTAATCGTTTCAAATGTGTCATACGCCCAATCGTATAGCATCCTCGTTTCGGTGAACGACGACATTCCGCCCTCGGTCCAAAATTCATAAGAGCTATCCATCGAAGCGCCCAACAGCGCTAGTATATAGTTTTCTCCGTCATACGAAGCGGTTGTGACAAGGCACCTTCCGGCGGCCGGCAACGTTCCGGTTTTAACGCCGTTTACATATGAAGTGTAGTACATCGTTGAGCTGTCCTGCAAAAGCACCGTTGTAGCAAGAAGTCTTTCGTCCGACATATTAGTAGCCGGAACGGTGTATCTCGCTTTTTCGGCTATCTCGATAAATCCAGGAACCGAAAGCGCCCATTCGGTTATCTTATAAAGATCCTCGACCGTTGTGTAATGGTTGTCGACAAAAAGCCCGTGAGGATTAGAAAAGTTAGTCGCTGTGCAGCCGAGTTCTATCGCCTTTTGATTCATCAAAGCCAAAAACTCATCTCCACCGAAATGCTCCGAAACAATAGAAGCCGCCTCGTTTGCCGACACAATCATCATGCAATGCAATAGATCGTAGAGCGACATCGTCTCGCCTGCTTGTATACCGGCATTCGATATACCGGAAATTTGGCTGAATTCATCCCAAAGGTCATCGGGGGCGGTTATCAATATATTAAGGTCCTCAGCCATTTCAAGCGCCAAAGCGGTCGACATTATTTTTGTCGTAGAAGCCGGATGCAGCTTTTCATCTTTGTTTTTCTCAAAAACAGCCTCACCGGTGTCGCTGTTGACAAGATAAATCGCCTCTGCTGTCATGTCAAACGGCGGCAAAGCTTCCGCCATGATCGCTGAAATCGGTATTGTTATTGTGACAAACAACAACGACAAAAATGATATTATTTTTTTAGTCATCAAATTAATTTAACCTTCCACCGGAATATTTTTCAAACATTCTATCAATTTTTTGTTTCAACGCTTCAAAATGTTCCGTATTTTTATATTGTTTATTCTCGATTATTTCTCCGATAATCTTTTGAGCAATAACAATTTCATCCTGGTCACTCGCAAGATCCGCAATTCTAAGCTCGGGCAAACCATGTTGGCGACTTCCTAGAAAATCCCCCGGACCTCGAGCTTTAAGGTCGTCAAACGCTATCTTAAATCCATCGTTGGTCTGACGCAGCGTTTCAAGCCTCGCCTTTGCCGTTTCACCCGAACTGTCCGACACCAACACGCAATAGCTTTGGCTATCTCCTCGCCCAACCCTTCCCCTTAACTGATGAAGAGTTGAAAGCCCAAACCTTTCGGCATTTTCTATTATTATAACGTTCGCTCGCTTAATGTCAATACCAACCTCGATAACGGTTGTCGAAACCAACACCGAAATCTCTTTATCCAACATCTGTTGCATAACTAAATTTTTTTCGGTTTGTTTCATTCTTCCATGCAAAAGCCCAACCTTGATATCTTTAAAATAAAGTTCAAGTTCCTCTTTGTAGACGTTGGCTGATTTGACCTCGTCTAGCATCTCGCTTTCCTCAACGAGAGGGCAAACGATAAACACCGCTCCGCCGCCATCGATCGACTTTCGAACAAAATCGAGATACCTTTTTTTATAGCTTTTATCGACTACATATGTTTTAATTGGTTTTCGACCTTTTGGAAGTTCATCAATAACCGAAACATCAAGGTCACCATATATAAACAAAGCGAGAGTTCTAGGTATTGGGGTAGCAGAGATAACCAAAACGTGGGGGTTGTTCCCTTTTCCCGAAAGGATTAGCCTTTGGTTAACGCCAAACCTGTGTTGCTCATCGGTTATGACAAGCCCCAGATTTTTAAACATTACATTTTCCGAGATAACCGCATGGGTCCCTACCAAAAGATTAATCTCTCCGGTTTGTAGTTGTTCCAAAAGTTCTGTTCTCTTTTTGCCTTTAACCGAGCCGGTTAAAAAACCTATTCGAATTCCGGCATCCTCCAACATCGATTTATAGGTTTCGAGATGCTGAGTTGCCAAAATTTCGGTCGGCGCCATAACCACCGATTGAAAACCATTTTGAAAAGCTTGGTAGACCGCCGCCGCAGAGACAACGGTTTTTCCGCTCCCAACGTCCCCTTGTAGCAGACGGCTCATCGGCGTTTGTTTTGAAAGATCGGCCGAGATATCCCCAACCGCTCTTTGCTGTGCACCGGTTAACGTGTATGGTAATTTTTCATAAAACGGCGAAAAATCAACCGCTTTCATCGAACTTCCCGAAAGTTGTTTGGTTCTGTTTTTTATAAGCTTCATTCCTAGCGATAAAACAAGCAGTTCTTCCGTTATAAGTCGTTTTCTCGCTTCATTTATCTCTTGTTCGTTTTTTGGGAAATGAATAGTTTTTATCGCTTGTTTAAGCGGTATAAGTTGATGTTGAATTAGTATCTCGTCTGTCAACGTTTCTTTTATAAAATCCCCCGCTAAGTCGAGAGCATTTTTAATGGTATTCGAGATTATCTTTGAACTTAAACCCTCGGTTGAGGGATAGACCGGAAAAAAGCTTCCGATATTTTCTTTTGATATAATAACAGGATTGGTAGTTTCTCTTTTGGTGAAACCGGTCGAAACCTTCCCGAAAAAATAAAACGTTTCCCCTTCTTTTAGCATATCGTAGACAAAACGATTGTTAAACCACGTCATACCAAGCGAACAACTTTCATCAAAAGCATTAACTTTAAACATTGTTCTGCCGCCGCTTATTATGCTTTTGGGAAGCTTTTTTTCAATAGTAGCTTCAAACACGGCGTTTTCCCCAAACGGAACAACAGAAATAGACGGTACCGGATAAAGGTTATCATACCGTCTTGGATAATAGCTCAAAAGAGCGTCAACAGTTTCTACTCCCAGCTTTTTGAAAAGCGAAAGACGATAACTGCCAACCCCCTTGAGTTTTGATATATTAAGTTTTAAAGCATTTTCATTGCTCAATTTTCTATTCCGCTGATAAGTAGAAATAATATACCGGTTGACCGCCGTTTATAACGTTTAGTTCAATCGACGATGGGATTTTTTGCCGAATTAGCTGAACAGCTTTTTCAGCATCTTGTTCCGAAATATCGCTTCCGTGTATAACTGTCAAGAAACTTTTTTCTTTTGTAACTATCTTTTTAGCAAGTTTAACAGCAGCGTTTATAATCGACTTTTCGGTGAACACAAGTTTTCCGCTTTCAAGAGCCAAAATTTCACCCTCTTTGATTGTGTGTCCGTCAAAATCGCTATCCCTTGCCGCAAACGTAATCTGCCCTACCGTTGCGTTTTCTGCCGCTTCTTTCATGGTGACAAGGTTTTGCTCAACTTCATCATCCGGATTAAACATAAGCATTGCGCTTATACCTGCCGGGATTGAACGTGTCGGAAGAGTTACGGCGTTTCGGTCTGCAAGCAAGCAAGCTTGCTCCGCCGCCATAATTATATTTTTGTTGTTAGCTAAAACTATAACATTTTCAGCCGCAACCGAATGTATTGCCGCCAAAATATCATCGGTAGATGGATTCATCGTTTGCCCACCGCTCACGACTTTAAAAGCCCCAAGATCAAAGAAAAGTTGTTTTAAACCTTCTCCGCAAGACACCGCAACGATACCGTATTTAACTGCGCTGTCCTTTGGTGTGTATTCAAATTCCGAGGCATCTTCAACCGCAACTTTTTTCTCTTTCGGTTTTGCGCCGGGGTTTAATGCCATAAACTGTTCCAACATATTCTCTATCTTTATCTTGGAAAGATAGCCATGATTAAGCGCAAAGTTCAACGCTTTATCGGGAGTTTTTGTATGAACATGGCATTTGATAAGCTCTTCATCTTCAACTACAACAACGCTGTTTCCGATAGCTTCGAGGTTTGCTCGAAGTTTAACAGCATTAGCTTGTTGTTCTTCCGTCTTGATAACGAGAAACTCTGTGCAATAGCTGTCGGTGTCTTCGTTGATAACATCGTCTGAATAAACTCCTTTGGGAGCTACAGGCGTTTCGCTCTCTGATTTTTCGTTATCTAAAAGCGCAATTATCTTGTTGTTTTTAATAACTGAAAGCATACCCTCGAATATGCAAACGAACCCACGTCCGCCGGCATCAACAACCCCTGCTTTTTTCAAAACAGGAAGCATTTCGGGGGTTTGTTGAAGAGTTTTTTCCGCTTGGTCAACTATGAGTTCGAAAACCTCAACCGCTGAAAGGTCGGAAGCTTTCTCGACCGCTTGTTCCGAAGCCACACGGGCTACCGTTAGAATTGTCCCCTCGGTTGGTTTCATAACGGCTTTATACGCCGATTCAACGCCTTTTTCGAGGGATTTTGCTATCGCCATCGAATCCGCTTGTTCAAGCCCTTGAAGACCTTTTGCGAAACCTCTGAACAAAAGCGAAAGTATAACGCCGGAATTTCCGCGAGCTCCTCTTAAAAGTGAGGATGCCGCAACCTGCGACACTTTTTCTACTGTGCAATTATCATCGAGCAATTGGAGTTCGCGAACCGCAAAGCCAATAGTCATCGACATATTTGTTCCGGTGTCTCCATCCGGAACCGGGAATACGTTAAGTTCATCAACAGCACTTTTGTTGTTTTTAATATTGTTTGAACCAGAAATAATGCTGTCTCGCAACTGTCTACCGGTTATCATCTAAAAAAGTCCTTCCATAAAAACTAATCTTGAAAACTTATATCGACACCATTTCATCGATATATACATCTACTTTGTTTACGTTAAAACCGGTAGCATTTTCAACAGCATATTTAACTTTGTGTGAAATAGAATCAACTATTGCAGAAAGATTTACGCCGTAAATAACCCTTATGTGTAGTTCGATATCAAGCTTTCCATTGCTGGCCGAAACTCTTACACCTTTATCCGGAAAATCATTTCCGAAAAAGATCGAGCGAAAACCATCAATAGCACCACTTGTTGCCATACCGCTTACACCATAACAGGTTGTTGAAATTTTACCTACAAGGCTTGCAAAAAAATCAGATGTGAATGTAACTGAACCAATTGAATTTGTGTATTTAACCACTGTTGCTCATTTCCTTTCAGTGAGTTGGCATTAATATTTTACAATTAAACCGCCTATATGTCAAGATATAACCATTTCTGTTATTCTTTTTACCTCAACACATTTCTTTGTTTTAACGTCTATATCAAAAAGAACACCGCATAATTTAATCTCTCCACCCTCGACAGAGAATCTCACGGGAACGCCAAATCGTTGTTTTTTTATAGATTGTTCAATCTTTACCCCGATAACCGAATCAAGAGCCCCAACCATTCCAACGTCGGTTATATAACCTGTGCCGTTTTTCAAGATTCTTGCATCCGCAGTTTCGATATGGGTGTGTGTTCCGAACAAAGCCGAGATTTCACCATCATAACAGTTTGCAAACGCCAGTTTCTCGCTGGTCGATTCAGCATGAAAATCAACTATCTTAATGGCATTGTTATATTCTTTCAAAACGCTATCCATTATATTATATGGGTTATCGCTTGAAATACCCATAAAGCTTTGGCCGATTAAGTTTATAACAACTATCTGAATCGAGCCTTTATCGATAACGCAGACCCCTTTTCCGCAAACACCTTTCGGAAGGTTCAACGGGCGAAGCAAAAACTCATGCGATTCAAACAGCTCTAGGTAGTCCGCAGATCTAAAAGAATGGTTACCGGTTGTTATAGCATCTATTCCTATGCCAAACATTCTATCGGTTGTTTTTCGGTTAATCCCAACCCCCGAATCGGCGGCATTTTCTCCGTTGACAATAACAACATCGACATTATATTTCGACTTTAAAGAAGGCAAAACCGTTTCGAGCGCCGAAACGCCGCTTCTTCCGACAACATCTCCAATACAAAGTATATTCATGTCAGCCTCTTTCTAATACATAAAGACCACCGCAAATAATATCCACCTTTCAAAGAATCAGCCCTCTTTTATAAAAAAGCGGGAGGGCTTTTAAAAACCCTCTCCGCATGGGATGATTATGTTTTTTAACAAACAAGATATCAAACTATGGTTAAGCCATAAACTGTATCGTTTTATTTTGCGTAATCAATAGCTCTGCTTTCACGGATAACATGAACTTTAATCTGCCCCGGATAGTCGAGTTCTTCCTCGATACGTCCGACTATATCATGCGCAACAACGGTTAAGTCGTCGTCTGAAACAGCTTCGGGTTTAACAAGAATTCTGATCTCTCGCCCTGCTTGGATAGCAAACGAGCGATCAACTCCGATAAACGAATCGGCTATCTCTTCAAGTTTTTCAAGACGTTTAATATAGTTTTCAAGGTTTTCGCTTCTCGCTCCCGGGCGAGCTGCCGATATAGCATCCGCCGCCATAACGATATATGCTAGCGGTGTTTTTGCTTCAACATCGCCATGATGTGCTTCGATTGCGTGTACAACTTGGGTATTTTCTTTGTATTTTTTCGCAAGCTCAACACCGATTTGGATATGGCTTCCGTCGGTTTCGTGGTCGATAGATTTTCCGATATCGTGGAGAAGCCCTGCTCTTTTTGCCATCGTTGCATCAAGCCCCAACTCTGCCGCTATCATTCCCGAAAGCATCGCTACTTCAAACGAATGGTTAAGAACATTCTGTCCGTAGCTTGTTCTATAGTGTAGTCTTCCGAGCAGTTTAACAAGATCGGGATGAACCCCATGGATTCCAACATCAAGCACAAGCTTTTCGCCTTGCTTTTTGATGATGTTGTCTACCTCACGTCTTGATTTTTCAACCGCTTCTTCTATCCTAGCCGGATGTATTCTTCCGTCGAAGATGAGCTTTTCAAGAGACAATCTCGCTATCTCTCTGCGAACGGGGTCAAAGCTTGAAATAGTTATCGCCTCGGGGGTGTCGTCTATTATTAGGTCAACCCCTGTGACGGTTTCGATAGTTCTGATGTTTCTTCCCTCACGGCCGATGATTCTACCCTTCATCTCGTCGTTTGGTAGCGGAACAACCGAAACGGTAGCTTCAGATGAATGATCCGCCGCACACCTTGCAATAGCCATGCTAATAACGTTTCTCGCCATCGTTTCTTGCTCGTCTTGAAGGTTATGTTCATAATACTTTATGCGCAAAGCCTTTTCATGAGCCAATTGACCGTCAAGCTGTTTCAAAAGCATATCTTTCGCTTGCTCTGTTGATAATGAAGAAATCTGTTCTAGCATCCCAAGTTGGGTAAGCTTTAGTTTTTCAACCTCTTCAATCTTACCTTCAAGTTCCGCCACTCTAGTTTTCTGCTTTTGCTCTTCTTTTTCGAACTGATCAACTTTTTTATCAAAGTTTTCTTCTTTTTGAACCAAACGTCTTTCTTGGCGAGTTGTTTCGTTTCTTCTCTCACGAAGTTCGTTTTCCGATTCGCTTCTCATTTTAAAGATTTCATCTTTAGCCTCGAGAACGGCCTCTTTTCTTTTTTGTTCAGCTGATTTAATAGCATCGTTGATTATTCTTCTTGATTCATCTTCCGCAGAACCAATCTTAGCTTCCGCTATTTTACGGCGATATGCAACGCCGAAATAAAAACACGCTATTCCGGCAACAATTGCCGCTACAATCGCTGAAACAATCGGCACAATTATAGATACCATTGTTTCATTTGTCTCCTAACTGTTTCATTTTTGTTTTTTTGTATTTTAGTTATATATGGTAAAGTAATGAAATTATTGTATAAAATATACATAATTAAGTCAAACTTACTTAATTAAATATAACATCAAGTATTATTTTATCCTTATTATTGTTATATGTCAATGGTTTGTTAATTTTTCTTGAAAAATAATTTTTTATATTGAATTATACAGAAATATAGTGTAGAATATTATAGGAATAAAATAACGCTTTAATATGTGAACGCGCGCAGGTTAATTTGTTTTCAAGAGAGTGCCGCCGAGGTTGGGAAGGCATAAACAAACGCTATGCGACACCATCACATTAGCTTTGCCGTTAAATGCGGCAACGGTTGGGCTCGTTAAAGCCTGTTCGAGTGGCGAATTTTTTTCGCAATTTGGGTGGAACCATGGAGTTTATAGCTTCATCCCTTTTTTAAGGGATGGGCTTTTATTTTTTTATTAAGGAGTTTAAATTATGTCAAAAATCACAGTTACATTAAAAGGTGAGAAAAGAGAGTTTGAAAGCGGTATAACGATTGCCGAAATCGCAAAATCTATCGGCATGGGGCTATATAAAGCGAGTTGTGCCGGAAGAGTTGATGGAGAAAATGTTGATCTTAGAACCGTTATTGAAAAGGATTGCGACGTTGAGATACTAACGTTTGACGACGATTTCGGAAAAAAAGCATTTTGGCACAGTTCTTCCCATCTTATGGCGCAAGCTGTTCATAGGCTTTTTCCCGACGTTAAGTTCGCAATAGGACCCGCTATCGAAAACGGCTTCTACTATGACCTCGACAGCGAAACAACGCTAACTCCGGATGATTTTTCTGCTATCGAAGCCGAAATGGCGAAGATAGTTAAACAAGACATTCCGCTAGATCGATTTGATCTTCCCCGCAGCGAAGCTTTAGAGTTTATGAAAACCGAACCCTACAAAGTGGAGCTTATCTCGGCGCTTCCGGAAGGCGAAATTATAAGCTTTTACAAACAAGAAGATTTCTGCGATCTTTGCGCAGGCCCCCACGTTATGTCGACCGGTTCGCTTTCGGCTTTCAAACTAACCGGAATAACGGGCGCCTACTGGAGAGGCGATGCAAAAAACAAGATGCTCCAACGCTTATATGGTATATCTTTCCCCAAATCTTCGCAATTAAAAGAATATCTTGAAATGCTTGAAGAAGCAAAAAAACGTGACCATCGAAAACTAGGCAGAGAGCTTGAACTGTTCGATATATTTGAAGATGGCCCCGGTTTTCCGTTTTTCTTCCCAAAAGGAATGGTTATTCGCAACAAGCTCGAAGAGATGTGGCGAGAAGAACACAAAAAAGCCGGCTATGTCGAGGTTAAAACACCTCTCATACTCAATCGTTCGCTTTGGGAACGTTCGGGACATTGGGGACACTATCGTGACAATATGTATACAACCGCTATCGATGAAACGGATTTTGCAATTAAACCGATGAACTGTCCCGGCGGAATATTGGTGTATAACAACAAACTAGTTAGCTATCGTGATCTACCGATGAGGGTCGGAGAACTCGGCATAGTTCACCGCCATGAGCTCTCGGGAGCGTTGCACGGGCTAATGCGTGTTCGTTGTTTCACGCAAGACGATGCACATCTTTATATAACGGAAGACCAAATTGTTGACGAGATTATCGGAATAGCAACACTCGACGACAAGTTATACCGTATGTTCGGTTTCGAATACAACATCGAGCTTTCAACAAGACCCGAAAACTTTATGGGGGAAAAAGAAACATGGGACAGGGCGGAACAATCGCTTAAAGAAGCTCTCGACAGGTTTGGCAAGCCATATAAAATCAACCCGGGCGACGGCGCTTTCTATGGACCTAAGATCGATTTCCACCTTCGTGACAGCGTAGGCAGAACATGGCAATGCGGAACTATCCAGCTAGACTATCAACTACCCGAACGTTTCGACATGACATATATCGGCGCCGATGGCGAAAAACATCGCCCCGTTATGCTTCATAGAACTATCCTTGGAAGCATCGAACGTTTTATCGGAATTTTGACCGAGCATTTCGCCGGAGCGTTTCCTCTTTGGATAGCTCCCGTTCAAGTTATGGTTGTCCCAATATCCGAGAGCCATCATGAATACGGCCAACAAATAGCCGACAAACTTGAAAGCCTTGGCATGAGGGTCGAATGCGACAAGCGCAGCGAAAAGATGGGATATAAAATCCGAGAAGCTCAGCTCCAAAAGATCCCCTATATGTTAGTGGTCGGGGACAAAGAGATGGAAGCCGGAGCGGTTGCCATTCGTTCACGCAAAAATGGAGATATGGGAACAAAGAGCTTAGAAGAGTTTATTAAACTAACTTCTGAGGAAATTGAACAAAAAAGTTTCTAAAATTGAATAATTTTAGACATTAAAAAGAAATTTAAGGAATTTTGAAAAAAATTCGCAAAACGCATTGACAAGCTTTAATATATTTGATATTATATTAAAGCTATGCGAGACATTAGCTCAGCCGGTAGAGCATCTGCCTTTTAAGCCGAGGGTCCGGGGTTCGAGTCCCCGATGTCTCACCAAACTAAACCCGTTCAGTTTAACTGTTCGGGTTTTTTGTTGCTTTAATCCTCAAAAAACATCAAAAAATGTTGATAAACTCTACAAACAGTAGTATAATGTAGATAATTAACATAAATATTCGCAATAAGTGAGGTTGTTATGAAAAATAACAAAAAAAATCCATTTTTCAAAAAGTTTAGCAAAATAGTTTTTTTTGCTATTATTATTTCGTTAATGTTTGTTGGTTGCGAAAGCGGCGACGACAGCGAAGATACTCAGGCTGAAAACCCACAACCTGAACAAACCGATTCGATGGAATTTATCATAACGGCAAACCCAATAAGCACTAGCTATGCTATCGGTGATGTTGCGGAGCCGTTAACAGTTGATGCTTCCGGATTGGGAAGCCTTGAATATCAATGGCTTGAAACCCCGCAAAACTCCAACAGCATTGGCTCCGAAATACAGGGTGCCGGTTCAAAAAGCTTCACCCCCCCAACCGAAGAGCTGGGCGAAAGCTATTATTTTTGTATTGTAACGCTAACAACCCCCGACAACGTCACCCAATCACTTAAGACAGAGGTTGCAACGATCACTGTGTTGGAAGAGGCAGAACAGCAAGAAGCGGAACAACAAGCCGCTGCACAAACTCCTTCGACCTCCGGTTCAACATCCTCATATTCAAGCGGATTAATAACAAAACAACCGGTTGGAGGAAGCGTTGTTGCGGGAGAACCGATGACACTGTCGATAAGTGCTAGCGGCAACGTCTCGTATCAATGGTACACAACAATATATAACGAAACAACATATGGTGTTAAACTTGAAGGTCAACGAGCAAACACGCTAGCAATTCAAACCGGCGCACCCTACAGCCAATACTACTACTGCGTTGTAACAAACAATTCGACGGGATATTCAGCCACGAGCAACCTTGTTCATGTAGCGATACTAGACAAACCAAGCTCAGCTACCCCCACTCCCACGCCTTCGCCAACACCCGGCCCGACGGCAAGCCCCACCCCAACGCCTTCTGCCCCACCCATCCCTACGATTAGCAGCCACCCAATAAGCGCCGACTATACCGCTGGTTCAACAACATTAATAAACGGTCTTTACATCGTTGCCGCCACCCCTTCAAGCGGCAGTTTAAGTTACCAATGGTATGACGGAAACGGCAACAAAATAAACGGCGCTGTCGGTGACCACTATGCGCCAACTATAGATTTGAATAACCCGGGAACACACAGTTTCTATTGTGTAGTAACAAACAACGAAAACGGCCTAACAAGCGATACCCGAAGCAACACAGCCATAATAAATCTTGTAGTTAGATAAAAAAACTTATTATAAACAAAACAATGGGTTCTGACGTCTTATAATGTCAGAACCCGTTGTTTTATTTTTAGTTGAAAACCAACTTTTCTTTTTTAAATCTACACCTTTTCAACAGCGATGAAAGCCATATCGCCGTTAATGTTCCATTCTTTGCTTTGTTCAATTTGTTTCGAAATCGTTATGCTGTCTGCTAGAACATCGGTCTTGATATCCTGCTCAAACAGCTTAACAACCTCTTCTAGAATGTCGGTCGATTTAATGGATACATTTATGTGATCGGTTACATCAAACCCTGCATCTTTGCGCATAGTTTGAATCTTGCTTATTATCTCTCGCTTTTGCCCTTCTTGAACCAGCTCTTGTGTTAGCGTAGTATCGAGAACAACTGTGTAGGCACCTTCAACCATCGAAGCAAAACCTTCTACCTTTTTTTGTTCAATCAAAAGATCCTCTTTCGAAAGCGTCAATTTTTCTTCACCTACTGTTATTACAACGTTTCCGGTTTGGTTAAGCTCTGCCATAGCTTTTGCGCCATCGAGTTCCGAAAGAGCTGTTCTAATTCCGTTTATCATCTTTCCGAATTTAGGCCCTAGCGTTTTAAGTTGTGGTTTAAAGCTAAAGTCGGCAAACTCTCCGAGGTCATCTTTAAATTCAACCTGTTTAACGTTGAGTTCTTCTTGAACGATTTCGGAGTAGAACTTCGAAATTTCAGATGGAGATTTAAAATATAGCTTCCCTATCGGTTGGCGGTTTTTGATGTTAGCTTCGTTTCTCGCCGCTCTTCCAAGACCCACTATCTTAAGAACCATCTCCATATTCTTTTCTAGTTCTTTGTCGATAAGCTTTGAATCAAATTCGGGGTAATCGCAAAGATGAACGCTTTCAACGGCGTTTTTATCGATTGTGCAAACGAGGTTGCGATAGATTTGTTCCGACATAAACGGAATCATAGGTGCCGAAAGCTTAGAAAACGTCACCAACGTTGTGTATAACGTCATGTATGCGTTAATCTTGTCCTGTGTCATCTCTTTGCCCCAGAACCGTTCACGGCTTCTTCTGACATACCAGTTGCTAAGTTCATCAACAAAGTTTTGGAGAACCCTTGCCGTTTCGGGGATTTCGTAGTTGGCTAAATGTTTATTTGCTTGTTTTGCAACAGAATTAAGCCTTGAAAGCAGCCATTTATCCATAACCGAAAGTTTGTCGTATTCAAGCTTATGCTTTGTCGCATCGAAACCATCGATATTCGCATACAAAACAAAGAAAGCATAGGTGTTCCAAAGCGTTCCGAGGAATTTTCTTTGACCTTCTGTGACCGCTCCCGAATGGAACCTGTTGGGTAGCCATGGCGCTGAGTTTTCATAGAAATACCAACGAATAGCATCCGCACCATGGGTGTTAAGCGCATCAAACGGGTCGACTGCGTTTCCTTTGGATTTGCTCATCTTTTGCCCGTTTTCATCTTGAACGTGTCCCATGACTATAACGTTTTTAAACGGAGCTTTGTCGAACACTAGCGTTGATATAGCGAGCAAAGAATAGAACCAACCCCTTGTTTGGTCAACGGCTTCCGAGATAAAGTCTGCCGGGAAATTTTCTTCGAACAGTTCTTTGTTTTCAAACGGATAGTGGAACTGCGCAAACGGCATAGCTCCGCTGTCATACCAACAATCGATTACCTCTTCAACCCTTGTCATCTGCTTTGTGCATTTGTCGCATTTAATCGTTACCCTGTCGATGAACGGGCGGTGCAGCTCGATATCGTCGGGGCAGTTGTCCGACATCGATTTAAGCTCTTCGATAGAGCCTATCGAATGCATATGTCCGCAGGAACATTCCCAAATATTAAGCGGTGTTCCCCAATATCTGTTTCGGCTTATTCCCCAATCTTGAACGTTTTCTAGCCAATCTCCAAAACGCCCTTTTCCGATGCTTTCGGGAATCCAGTTGATTGTATTGTTGTTTTTGATAAGATCATCCTTAACCGCCGTCATCTTGATAAACCAAGATTCTCTCGCATAGTATAATAGCGGTGTGTCGCATCTCCAACAATGCGGATAGTTATGTTTATACGACATCTTTTTAAACAAAAGCCCGAGTTCATGGAGATCTTTCAATATCATAAGATCTGCGTCTTTAACGTAGACTCCGCCCCATTTCGTCTCGCTCGTCATCTCACCTTTGCCGTCGACAAACTGAACTAGCGGAAGATCGTATTGTCTTCCAAGTCTTGAGTCGTCCTCGCCGAACGCCGGAGCTATATGGACGATTCCTGTACCGTCTGAAAGCGTTACATAGCTGTCACACAAAACATAAAACGCTTTTTTCTCTACCTTTGCGAAATCCCAAAGCGGTATATATTCTTTGTTTTCGAGTTCAGATCCTTTATATTCTTGCAAAGTTTCATATTGTTCCTCTATAACACTATCGATAAGCTCTTTTGCAAGAATATATATTTCGCCGCTTTCGGTTTTTATCTTTGAATACGTTTCTTTTGCATTAACGCAAAGAGCAACGTTTGAGGGAAGCGTCCAGGGGGTTGTTGTCCAAGCAAGGAAATAGCCCTCATCATCTTTTATTTTAAACTTTGCTATAGCCGACGTATCTTTAACATCTTTGTAGCCCTGAGCTACTTCATGGGAAGAAAGCGGAGTTCCGCAACGAGGGCAATATGGAACGGTTTTATAGCCTTTGTATAAAAGGTCTTTTTCCCATATCTTTTTAAGCGACCACCAAGACGATTCGATAAATGTGTTTTCATACGTTACATATGGATCGTCCATGTTTGCCCAAAATCCAACAGTTCCGGAGAAATCCTCCCACATTCCTTTGTAGCGCCAAACGCTTTCTTTGCATTTCGCAATAAAAGGCTCAAGACCATATTTTTCGATCTGGTCTTTTCCGTCTATTCCAAGTTCTTTTTCAACCTCAAGTTCAACCGGAAGACCATGGGTGTCCCAACCGGCCTTACGAATGCTCTTTTTGCCTTTCATAACGTGGTAGCGAGGGATCATATCTTTGATAACCCTCGTTAGAACGTGGCCGATATGAGGCTTTCCGTTAGCTGTTGGCGGGCCGTCATAAAAGCTGAAGTTTTCGCTGCCTTCTCGGTTTTGAATGCTTTTTTCAAATATCTTGTTTTGTTTCCAAAAATTTTCGATCTGTTTTTCTCTTTCGACAAAATTAAGATCGGTCGTGACCTTTTCGTACACTTTTCTATGCTCCTCTTTTTATTATCATTTTTTTATAATCTTTTAACTATATTCTACTCTACTGTAACGCTCTTTGCAAGGTTTCTGGGCTTATCAACATCAAAACCTCTTTCAACTGCGCAATAATAAGAGAATATCTGCATCGGGATAACTCCCGGCATCGCCATAAATTCATCCGAAACTTTTGGTATAAAGATAGTTTCGTCGCAAACATCCGATATAATCTTTTCCCCTTCGGAACAAACCCCCAAAACATAAGCGCCTCTTGCTTTAACTTCTTTTATGTTAGATGCGGTTTTTTCATACAGTTTGCTTTGAGTTCCGATTACGATAACAAGAGTTCCCTCTTCGATTAGCGCAATGGGTCCGTGTTTAAGCTCCCCTGCCGGAAAAGCTTCCGAATGTATATATGAAATCTCTTTGAGCTTCAAGCTGCTTTCCATAGCAATGGCGCTGTCGATGTTTCTGCCAAGGAAATAGACATCCTCTCTCGAACTGAAAAGGCTTGCTATTCTCATAAGTTTTTCTTCTGATTTTAAAGCCTCGGTTGCAATTTCGGGGATTTTTTTAAGATCTTTAATATATCCGTTAACCTGTTCTTTTGTTAGGGTGTTTCGCTTTTCCGAAAGCCAAAGCCCCAACATCGAAAGGCACATAAGCTGTGTTGTGTATGCTTTTGTCGAAGCAACCGCTATTTCAGGACCCGCTATCGTGTATATTGCAGCATCCGCTTCCCTGCTTATAACGCTACCAACAACGTTTGTAATCGCAATTATAGTAGCTCCCATAGATTTTGCCATTCTCATGGCCGCTATGCTGTCAAGCGTTTCTCCCGATTGGCTTAAAACTATAACCAAATCGTTTTTGGTTACAACGGGGCTTCGATATCTGTATTCAGAGGCAACATCAATTTCAACCGGAACTCTAATCATCTTTTCATACATATATTTCGCCACAAGCCCTGCATGATACGCCGTTCCGCAAGCGATAAAAACTATTCTTGAAAAGCTGTTCAAGTATTCTTCCGAAAGATTAAGGTCGGAAAAATCGAAACCATCTTCCGAAAGCCTTGCGTTAAGTGTGTCTTTTAGCGCCTTTGGTTGCTCGTTTATCTCTTTGAGCATATAGTGGGGATATCCGCCTTTTTCTACCGCTTCAATATCCCAAGTTATATGGAAAACATCTCGGAAAACCGGTATTCCATAGCTATCCATTATATCTATATTTTCTTTTGAAACAACAGCTATCTCGCCATCTTCAAGGAAATAAACATCTCTTGTGTATTTTAAAAGAGCGGCGGCATCGGAAGCTATATAGTTTTCGTTTTCGCCAATTCCAATAACAAGCGGGCTGTCTTTTTTAACAGCGATAAGTTGTTCCGGATTGCTCTCCGCCATAATAACCAAGCCATAAGAACCAACAAGGTGTCTTATCGTGCTTTGAACCGCATCCAAAAGGGTGTTTTCCCCTTTGTAGTAATAATCGATAAGATGCGCTATTAATTCTGTGTCGGTTTGGGATTTGAAGAAATATCCCTTTGAACTTAGCCATTCTTTAATCTTTAGATAGTTTTCAATAATTCCGTTGTGCGCTACTACTATGTCGCCCTTTGTGTTTGAATGAGGGTGGGCGTTAACGTCGGAAGGTGCGCCGTGGGTTGCCCAACGAGTGTGACCAATTCCAACAACCCCAACGGGATGTTTTCCCAAAAGTTCTTTTTCAAGATTTTTTAGGCGACCTTTGCGTTTGTTAATGCTGATCTTGTTTTTAGCGTCAAGCACCGCAATGCCCGAGCTGTCGTATCCCCTGTATTCAAGCTTGTTTAATCCTTCAAATAAAACCGGAACCGCTTGATTGTTTCCGATATAACCAACTATTCCACACATAAAAATACCTCCAATAAAAACTTTTTAAACGCTATATAACATTTCGGAATAGGTTGGATATTCCCAATATCTTTTACCTATTTCGCTTTCGGCACCATCCACCGAAATTCTAAGATTATTCATTCCCTGCAAAATAACGTTTTTATGATATTCCGCTTGTTCAAGAGCGTTTATAAACTTCGGTTGATCTGAAACCGATTGTTCAAGTTGTTCAAGTTTAACCGATATTTCATCGGCAAGCTTTGAGATTTTGTTAAGCAGACTTTTTTCAAGTAGTGATGAGCAGTTTTGATCAACAACTTTTTTAAGAGCTGCCGAGTTTGCTATAGTCTGTTGATATTCCAAAATCCCGGGGATAACTCCCTTTTTAACCATATCAACCATCGTCAACGCTTCGATCATGATGGTTTTTGAATAGCTTTCGAGCTTAATCTCAAACTGCGAACGAATTTCCATCTCGGAATAGACCCCATGAGTTTTGAAAAGATCTATATTCCTTTTTGTCGGGAACGAAAGCACAGCGTCAACGGTTGTTTCGAGGTTTAAAAGCCCTCTTTCTTTCGCTTGTTCAACCCATTCGTTGCTGTAGTTGTTTCCGTTAAAGATAATTCGTTTGTGCATCTTTATCGCTGTCGAGATAATCTCGTTTATCGCAATCTCGGTATCATCTGCTTTTTCGATATAATCTGCAAACTGTCTTAGGCTTTCGGCAACAATCGTGTTGATAACGATGTTTGAACCGGCAACCGATGTTGCAGAGCCCAGCATTCTAAATTCAAATTTATTGCCGGTGAAAGCAAACGGCGATGTTCTGTTTCGGTCGGTCGTGTCTTTCGATAGATTAGGTAAAACCCTAGCGCCCGTTTGAATTTTTGATTTTGTCCAATCTTCATGTATCTCATCGTTTGCGATGTGTTCAAAAATCGAGGTAAGTTCATCCCCTAAAAACACCGAAACTATTGCCGGGGGAGCTTCCGCCGCCCCTAGCCTATGATCGTTTCCTGCGCTTGCAATCGAAAAACGCAAAAGATCTTGATAGTCGTCGACCGCTTTTATAACTGCAACTAAAAACAGCATAAACCTTGTGTTTTGCGAAGGAGTAGCCCCCGGGGAAAGAATGTTTTCGCCCTTGTCGGTAGTAATCGACCAGTTGTTATGCTTTCCGCTTCCGTTAACTCCGGCAAATGGTTTTTCATGAAGCAAACACGCAAGACCATGCTTATCGGCTATAAGCTTCATCATATCCATAGTTAAAAAGTTATGGTCGCAAGCAACATTACAAGTAGTGAAGATGGGCGCTAGTTCATGTTGCGCCGGAGCGGCTTCGTTGTGTTCCGTCTTTGCGAGAACGCCAAGTTTCCAAAGCTCTTCATCAAGTTGATTCATAAAATCCAAAACTCTCGGTTTGATTGAACCGAAATAATGGTCATCAAGTTCTTGGCCTTTGGGCGGTTTTGCTCCAAAAAGCGTTCTACCGCAATGTATCAAATCCGGGCGTTTTAAAAACACCTCTTTATCGATCAAGAAATATTCTTGTTCCGCACCAACCGTTGAAGTAGCCCTCACGTTATCATCCGAAAAGAATTTCAAAATCCTTTCAGCTTGCGTTTCAAAAGCTTCTATCGAACGCAAAAGCGGCGTTTTAAGATCGAGAGCATATCCAGAATATGAGCAAAACGCCGTCGGTATATAAAGCGTTTTATCTTTAATAAAAGCGTATGAAGTTGGATCCCAAGCGGTGTAGCCCCTCGCTTCAAACGTTACTCTAAGACCTCCCGACGGAAAGCTCGAAGCATCGGGTTCGCCTTTAATTAGCTCTTTCCCCGAAAAATCCATAATTATTCCGTCTGCTTCACCCTGGCGAATAAAGCTATCGTGTTTCTCCGCTGTCGCTCCGTTTAGTGGTTGAAACCAATGTGTGTAATGTGTCGCTCCCTTTTCGATAGCCCATTCTTTCATAGCATTAGCAACAATCTTTGCAATAGCTATATCGAGTTCTTTTCCGCTTGCAATCGTCTCTTTAAGCGAGCTGTATGTATCTTTTGGCAGCCATTTCCTCATAGCCTTGTCGTTAAACACCATATTTCCGAATATTTCGGGAAGATTCATAAACTTAACTCCTACCTCATTTTAATTTTCTCATTATTTTGCATTTTCCGTATTCATCCCAAACAGCAACTACATTAAACTTTTTGTTGTTCATATATACGCCTATTATATACTATATATTATACAGATTGAATAGTACAGGTATTTTTAGTTTTTGTCAAGAATAATGAGGTTGTTTTTTCACATAAAAAATAATACTTGCAATATTTATCTTAAAATGATAAAATATATAGGCAACGAAATAGAAAAGCAAAAATATTCATCGGGACGTAGCGCAGTTTGGTAGCGCGCCTGCTTTGGGAGCAGGATGCCGCAGG